>CAZMOK010000019.1:0-2026 GCA_964567785.1 uncultured Bacteroidales bacterium
GGATTCAATATTTCGCGGATCGTGATCCTGCCGGTCCCTTATGATGGCACCAGTACCTGGGGCAAGGGCGCAGACCAGGGACCGGGAGCTATTATTGAAGCATCTGCCAACATGGAAGTCTACGATATCGAGACCGACAGTGAGGTTTACCTGAAAGGCATCCACACTGCTGAAGCTGTTACGGAAGCTTCATCACCCGAAGGGATGTCGGATGCCGTTTATGAAAGGATGAGGGATTTGCTTGAAAAGGATAAATTCCCTGTTTTGCTGGGCGGTGAACATTCGGTGACGATAGGATCGGTGAAGGCTTTTTCAGAAAAGGTTGATGATCTGTCGGTCTTGCAGATCGATGCCCATACCGACCTGAGGGACGAATACCTTGGCAGCCGGTACAACCACGCCTGCGTGATGGCAAGGGTCAGGGAGCTTTGTCCTTTTGTACAGGTAGGTATCAGGAGTATGGATGCTTCGGAGAAGAAGTATATACAACAAGGAAAAATTTTCTTTGCATCTGAAATTGCAGGAAAGAACCCGGAATGGATGGAAAAGGTTGTAGAGCAACTGACCGGTAATGTGTACGTTACAATTGACCTCGACGGGCTCGACCCTGCTTACATGCCTTCAACCGGAACCCCTGAACCGGGTGGCCTGACCTACCAAGAAGTCCTGAACCTGGTCAGGAAAGTAATAGATAAAAGAAACGTAGTGGGTTTTGATGTGGTGGAACTGGCGCCTGACCCTGGTAACAGGGCTCCTGATTTCCTTGCGGCAAAACTGATTTACCAGATACTAAGCTACAGGTTTAAGTGATTATCAGTTAAATAAATAAAGAATGGATAAGAAAGATCTTTTGAAAGAAACAATCGAGCATGTGGATATCAAGTCATTTGATTCAACACCTATAATTGACTCGATGCGTAAGATGTCGTTTACATCACGTGAAACAGCCTCTGCTGCAGATATTTACGACAGAATGATCAATGACGGGGATTGTTCCGTGATCCTCACCCTCGCCGGCAGTACCGGCGCCGGGGGTTGCATGCAGGTTTACGTTGACCTGGTTAAGAATAACATGGTGGATGCTATTGTGGCCACCGGTGCGTCCATTGTTGACATGGATTTTTTCGAGGCACTGGGCTACAAACATTACAGGGGTACACCCGGTACAGACGATAAAATGCTGCGCGAAAACTATATCGACAGGATCTACGACACTTACATTGATGAAGAGGAATTACAGGCCTGCGACATGGCGGTAAAAGAAATTGCCGATTCACTTGAGCCTCGTGCCTATTCATCACGAGAGTTCATCCGGGAAATGGGGAAATACCTTACATCTCACGCAAAGAAAAAAGACAGCCTGGTCCAGGCATGTTATGAAAACAATGTACCCATATTTTGTCCTGCTTTTACCGACAGCAGCGCCGGTTTCGGACTGGTAAAACACCAGTGGGACCGCCCGGATAACCATTTGACCATAGATGCGGTGGCCGACTTCCGTGAATTGACCATGATCAAAATGGAAGCAGGAACCACAGGGCTGTTCATGATAGGCGGGGGAGTGCCGAAGAACTTCATCCAGGATACAGTGATTTGTGCTGAGATACTCGGCAAGGATGTTCCGATGCACAAATATGCCGTTCAGATAACCGTTGCAGATGTGAGGGATGGCGCTTGTTCAAGCTCAACACTCAAGGAGGCTGCTTCGTGGGGAAAGGTTGATACTGTTTACGAACAAATGGTTTACGCCGAGGCAACTTCCGTACTTCCGCTTATTGCCAGTTTTCTTTATCACAAGGGAGACTGGAAAAACCGTAACAAAAGAGAATGGACTAAGCTTTTTCACTAAGAACGCAGTTATTAACCATGCTGTGTAAACCTTTCAGGGGTAAGGTCCTTACCTGCTAGTGCTTCAAACTGAATATCCTGACCTCCCATGGCTCAAGGTGTAACGCAGTTTTCCCACCTTTAATTATCACCTCTCTGGTACCTTCACCTCCATTTCCTACTCCTACTCCTACTCCTA
>CAZMOK010000019.1:2126-52446 GCA_964567785.1 uncultured Bacteroidales bacterium
CTTCTCCTGTTCCTGTTCCTGTTCCCATCTCAATAAGCCCTGTCGCAACTTCCGGGCTGTAGTTTACAACCACAACAGTCCTATCCTTCTTTCCCGTCCATTCAAAGGCAATCAGGGATGGTTCTGTGATTTCCTGACCATCCTTTTCCGAAATATCGAGCAGTTTCCACTTTCCGTTCCTGAAGAGGTCATTTTTCAAAAGTGTTAAAAGGCTATTATAAGATCCTTTTATATCACGATCTCCCTTTTCGATCTTCCGCCGGCAAAGATGTACCGAAAGCTTGCTTTTCCAGCCCTGCATTTGCCCCTGGTGGAAGAACCTCATGCCCGGTGTGAGATATGTTATGATGGCAGCAGCGAAATGCACCTCAATCTCAAATTCTTTTGCGGCCCTTTTTTCATCATGGTTTTCAAGGAACCTGCAAAGTTTGTCCTGGAAATCCGGTGCTGCCTTCAGGTGAAGTCGCACAGGAGTGGCCTGCTTGTGAAGCAACCGGTCATATAGCCTTTTATCATAGGTAAAATCAAATCCCTGCTGCTGCATTTCCCATTCCATGTCCCAGTACACTTCACCCAAAAAAGTAAAATCCTTATCAGTTCCTTTTACTTTTTCAATGGCCTGCGGCCAAAAGGGGGGAATGTCGATACCCCACGTTTTTTTGAATACACCCGGGGTAATGAGCATTGCCATGTCAACCCTCAATCCGTCACATAGTTCAGAGACCCTCATTAACTCTTCCAGCATCGCTTTGCGTAGTCCGGGGTCACCATAATTAAGCTGCAGTGTATCCACCCAGCCACTGAAATAGGGATCCCTTCCATAAGCAAAAACAGGCTTTTGCGGGTGCTTCTCCAGCCTGGTAAAATTGTCGGGGTGCTCTTCAAGGTCTTTTTCTGAGCCGCTGATGAAATACTCCGGGTGCTCTGTTGTCCATGGGTGGTCGATGGCCACATGGTTAGGCACAAAATCGAGCATGAGCCTCATACCTCTGGCGTTAAGCCGCTCTTTCAGTGATACCAGTTCCTCGGGTTCTCCAAGCCTTGTGTTAAGTTCATAGGCGGTAATGGCAAAACCCGAGCCGCAGATGTCTTCTTCTTTCAGGTCGGGGAGTTCTTCCCTGTAAGAATTGGTCCACAGGGGGTTCTTTCTCGACATTTCCTTTCCGGCTTCCCCGGTCTGCCATACGCTCAGCAGGTAAACCCAATCAAATCCTTTACCGGCAAGTTTGTCCAGCTCTTCATCAGGGATATCCTTTAGCGTGGCTTCCGGTCCCCATTTCTCCCTTAGCCACACGCGGGTATTGATTTGATATAATAGTGGGTATTTATCGGAAATCATTTAGTTATATTCAATAACCTACTTTGTAAAATGTAAACTGTAAATTGTAAACTGTAAAATCCTACTGATATTTTATCCATTTCCAAAGTTCCTTATAACTCACTTTCTTTCCGTACATAAGGATGCCGGTACGATAGATCTTTGCCGCAAGCCAGGTAGTGAATAAAAATCCTGCTACCAGGAATGCTATGGAGGGTAAAAGGTCTGTGTACAGATTGATGCCGAAAGGTATCCTGATCATCATAACCACCGGGCTGGTGAAGGGGATAACAGAGAACCACCATGCAACCTGCCCGTCGGGATTGTTCAGTACGAACGACAACCCAACTATGATCGATAACACCAGTGGAATAGTTACCGGGAACATGAATTGCTGTGTGTCTGCTTCGCTGTCGACGGCAGAGCCGATGGCTGCGAATAATGAGCCGTAAAGCAGGTATCCGCCTATGAAGTAAAACAGGAAGGTAACGAGAATCAGCCCGAAATTTATTGATGAAAAGATCTCCATAAACCTGGCAAGCTGATCACTGTCTTCAATGTTAAAAGTTGACTCTTCGAGCTGTCCCTCCATCGATTCGGCGGGAAAAAGCTGCCCGGGACTGCTCAGGGTCGACGTACTTCCGATCTCCTCAAGTTGTGAGGAATATGCTACGGAAAAAACACCTATTATGCTTAATGTCAGTATGATCCACAGAAAGAACTGGGTAAGGCCAACCAGTGCAATGCCGATAATCTTACCTGCCATTAACTGCACGGGCTTCACTGAAGATACGATCACCTCTACGATCCTGCTTGTCTTCTCTTCGATCACTCCCCTCATGACCTGGGAACCGTACATAAAAATGAACATATAAATTAGAAAGCCGGCTACAAATCCCACTGCCCAGCTCGCTTCAGTAAACGATTCTTCGTCTGTTTCAAGGTCCTTGACCGAAAGCCGCATGTTTCCTTTCACTGAAGCAAGCTCCTGGCTGTCGATGCCATATACATCCAGTAATTTTTTATTCTCGATGATCTTGTTTATCGAGCTTTGTATATAGGTTTTCATGCTCAGCCCGGGATTTCCGTTCGAGTAAAGTATGGCCTCCTTTGGCAGGGCGTATTCCCGTTTCGGAATATGGAGGATCCCGAAGTTTTCGTTTTCAGCCAGGTTTTGCCTGGCAGAACGCAGGTCCTCAAAAACATAGACAAATTGTATGTCGTCGGTGTTTTCAAACTGATCGATGAAGATCCCTGTTTCGTCGAGCACTTCTATTACTTTGGTGCCTTCCGACTGGGTCATCAGGATGAAGGGGATGATCCACACAGAGGCCATTAGTATAGGCCCCAGGAAGGTCATAATAATGAACGACTTTTTTTTGACCCGGGTCAGGTACTCTCTTTTTATAACAAGGCTTGTTTTGCTCATTATGCGTCCTCCCTGACTTTTGTTATGAAGATGTCGTTCATGGTGGGCAGCTTTTCCTCAAAGGAGTGAATGTGTACATGAGGCATAATGGCATTCAGCATATCATTTGCCTTAGCGCCGGGCCCTAATTTCACAAGTGCCGTGGCGTGGCCGTTGGCCCTTTTTTCTTCCAGTATGGAGAATTCCCGCTCAAGGTAGGGGTTAAGGCTCTCTGCACCCGAAAATTCAATCAGGTAGTTGTCGCTTTTGTATTCTTTCTTGATGCTGGTGACATCACCTTTCAATATGGTCTTGGAGCGGTTTATAAGGGCTATTTCATCGCAAAGTTCCTCCACCGAATCCATATTATGTGTTGAGAAGATAATGGTGGCACCTTCATCCCTGAATTTCAGGATCTCTTTTTTCAACAGGTTTACGTTGATGGGGTCGAAACCGCTGAAAGGTTCATCAAATATCAGGAGCTTCGGCCTGTGGATTATGGTGACTATGAATTGCACTTTCTGCTGCATCCCTTTTGAAAGTTCTTCAACTTTCTTGTTCCACCATCCCAGTATATCGAATTTTTCGAACCACTCTTTAAGCCTGATGTTTGCTTCATGCCTGGAAAGGCCTTTGAGCTGGGCAAGATAAAGGGCCTGTTCACCGACCTTCATTTTCTTGTAAAGCCCGCGTTCTTCGGGCAGGTAGCCTATCTTGTCTATATCGTTCCGCCTCATTCGCTTGCCTTCGAAGAGCAATTTTCCATCATCAGGGGCGGTGATCATATTGATGATCCTTATAAGGGTGGTCTTGCCGGCACCATTGGGGCCCAACAACCCGAAAATTCTGCCCTGAGGGACCTCTATCGACACATCGGTGAGAGCCTGGTGTCCCGAAAAGTTCTTATTTATCTGCCAGGTTTCCAGCAAGTTCATTTGAACAGATTAAGTTATTTCAAGTACTGAAAAATTCTTTCATTCGGTCAAAGAAATTCTTGTCCCTCTTTGAAGGATTGGGAATGAAATTCTCCGACTCTTTGAGCTTTTCCATGATCTTTTGCTCTTCTGCAGTGAGGTTTTTGGGTGTCCAGACATTTATGTTCACCAGCAGGTCGCCGTTTCCGTATCTGTTTATGTCGGGCAAACCTTTTCCCCTGAGCCGGAACACCTTTCCGCTTTGTGTACCTGCCGGTACCTTGATCTTTGCCTTGCCGTCAAGGGTGGGAACACCGATCTCTGTACCCAGGGCAGCGTCAGGGAGGCTTATATACTGTTCGTAAAGCAGGTTCTGGCCATCCCTTACCAGGTTGTCGTGGTCAGTTTCTTCGATAAGCACAATAAGATCACCCGGAATGCCACCACGCGCCCCGGCGTTGCCCTTGCCGGAAACAGATAGCTGCATTCCATCCTGAACACCGGCAGGTATCTTCAGGCTGATTACCTCACTTCCTTTAACGATTCCATTGCCGGCGCAATCGGGACATTTAGCCGAAATAGTCTGTCCTTCACCACCGCACGAAGGGCATGGGGAGGTGGTTTGCATTTGTCCCAAAAAAGTGTTGGTGACCCTTGTTACCTGGCCCGAGCCGTGACAGGTGGAGCAGGTACTGTAAGATGAGCCGTCCTTGGCACCGGAACTGTTACAAGTCTCACAGGGGACATACTTACTTATTTTCAGCTTTTTCTCTACGCCCCGGGCAATTTCCTCGAGGGTGAGTTTTACTTTTACCCTGATATTGGAACCCCGGTTGACACGCCTGCCACCCCTGGTTCTCGCACCACCAAAACCAAAAGCATCACCGAAAGCACCACCAAACGCATCTCCGAAAATATCCCCGAAATTACTGAAGATGTCGTCCATGGTCATGTTGAATCCGTCTCCGGGCATACCTTTCACACCTTCATGTCCAAACCTGTCGTATCTCGAGCGCTTATCGCTGTCTCTCAATACTTCATAGGCCTCTGCTGCTTCCTTGAATTTTGTTTCGGCCTCAGGGTCATCGGGGTTTTTATCCGGATGGTACTTCAGGGCCATCTTACGGTAAGCTTTCTTGATCTCGGCTTCCGAAGCATTCTTGGAAACATCCAGTATTTCGTAATAGTCTCTTTTCGTCATTATGTCGTTGTTCGCTTTCGGCTGTGAGCTTATGGAAGGTAATAGCCAGCAGCTTACATGTTACTTTTTATATTATTGCCCCACAATTACTTTGGAGTACCTTATCACTTTGTCGTTGAGAAGGTAGCCCCTTTCTATCACATCAACTACCTTTCCTTTTAAATCTTCCGAGGGGGCGGGGATATTTGTGACAGCTTCGTGGTAATCCACATCAAAAGGCTGCCCCATAGCCTCAATGCTTTTCAGGCCTTTTTGTTCAAGAATGTTTTTCAGTTTATTATATATCAGCATAATGCCATCTGTTTCTGGCATTTCCTGCTCTTCCATCGACTTAATGGCTCTTTCAAAATCATCCACTACAGGCAGAAGGTCGGCAATGACTTCCTCAGAGGCAGTTTTACTCAGCTCGATCTTCTCCCTGAGGGTCCTTTTCCTGTAATTGTCGAACTCCGAATAAATCCTGAGGTATTTGTCTTTTGACTCCTGAACCTCATTCTCAAGTTCTTTGATCCTTTCCTGCAGTTTTTCTTCTTTCTTATCTTGTTTTGAGCCGGTCTTCTTTTTTGATGATGTTTTCTTTCCCTTTGTCTTTTTACCGGTGGTTTGCTGTTCGTGGTCCTTATTTCTTTCTTCTTCCATCATATCTCAATATTGTTCCTTACTTAATCGGGTAACCTTTTTACAAATAATTTGCCATTTAGTCTTTTAAGGACAGAATGGCAGTTTCGGCCTGCGAAATTAAGAATTTAAAAAACTCCCGGCCCATCTCAACACTCAACTCTCAGATCTCAACTCTATTCTTACCTTTGTACAATGGCACTTAAAAGCATAAATCCTTATAACGGGGAGATAATAAAAGATCATCACGAATGGGAACCGGAAGAGGTAAAGCAGGCAATTGAAAGGTCTGATAAAGTTTTCATGACCTGGAAAAAGTTCTCTTTTGAAGAGAGGAAGAATATTCTTATAAACGCTTCCGGGCTCTTGGAAAGGAATAAAGACGAATATGCCGCGCTGATCACGACGGAAATGGGAAAACCCATTGGTGAGGCAGAGGCCGAAGTGCTTAAATGCGCCTGGGTTTGCCGGTATTACGCCGAAAACGGGGAGAAATTCCTTGAGAAGGAAGTGATAGCGACTGATGCTTTGAAAAGTTACGTGGTTTTTGAACCTCTTGGCACCATACTGGCCGTTATGCCCTGGAATTTTCCCTTCTGGCAGGTATTCAGGTTTTTAGCCCCCACCCTAATGGCCGGGAACACAGCACTTCTTAAGCATGCCTCAAATGTGCAGGGATGTGCATCGGCCATCGAAAACCTGATGCTGAAAGCGGGCCTGCCGGGATCCGTATTTCAGAATATCCCCGTGTCGAGCAGCCAGGTGGCGGGCATTATCGACAACCCTGCTGTAAAAGCTGTGAGCCTGACGGGAAGTGAAGCGGCAGGAATTGATGTGGCTGTTACAGCGTCCCGAAATATCAAGAAATCACTGCTGGAGCTTGGTGGCAGTAATGCATTCATTGTGCTTGACGACGCCGACCTCGACAAGGCAGTTGAAACCGGAGTGAAGGCCAGGATGATGAACACCGGCCAGAGTTGTATTGCAGCGAAAAGATTCATCGTAAGTAAAAATGTTTTCGAGGAGTTCAGGAAAAAGATCGTAACGGAAGTGAAGGCGCTGGTAGTTGGTGATCCCATGGATCCTGCTACCGATATAGGACCACTTTCATCAGAAAAGCAGGCAATCGAGGTGGAAAAGCAACTTAAAAGATCGGTCGGGATGGGTGTGGAGCTCATAACAGGGGGTGACCGGACGGGCTGTTTCATTGCGCCTGCAGTACTGGCAGGTGCCAGGCCCGGAATGCCCGTAATGGACGAGGAGGTTTTCGGACCTGTTCTTTCCATTTGCGTTGTCAGCGATGAAAAGGAAGCCGTTATTATGGCGAATAAAACAACTTTCGGACTGGGGGCGACAATATTCACTGAAGATACCGAAAAGGGCGAAAGACTTGCAAAAGAAATAGAGGACGGTGCCGTTTTTATTAATGAGCTGGTAAAATCTGACCCAAGACTGCCATTCGGGGGCACAAAGAGGTCAGGATATGGCAGGGAATTGTCGAAGCAGGGTATCCATGAATTCGTAAACGTTAAAACTATTTTTATTAAATAATGATGACCAGTAAAATAGTATTTATTGATAATGCAAGATCAGGTATATTGATACTTGCTCTCTTGCTCATAGTTTTAGCCTCTTCATCTCTTACGGCTCAGGACCGGGATGTTTATGAAATCGATCTTCAGGTTGACGGCCTGAGCGGTACGGGTATTTACCTGGTGGAGTACTACGGGCATGACAGAATGAGAGTTGACTCCCTGGTACTCGATGAGCAGGGGAAAGGCACCTTCGAAATGGGTTTGGCTTATCAGCCTGGGATGTACCGCCTTGAGGTAAACAGGAAGCAGGGTCTTGATGTGATCTTCAACAATGAGGATGTGAGCATGAGCGTGAACAGGCATTTCTGGCTCGACTCGGTTGAAGTCCATAGATCACTGGAGAATAAAGTGTTCTACGATTACATTGCTGCAAAGAACAGTTATGGCAACAGGTTGTCGCTTCTAGAACAGATAGTGATGTATTACCCCCAGGGTGAAGATTTCTATCAAGTGGCAGAAAAAGAATACTTAAAACTTGAGAAAGAGTACAGTTCATATCTAGATTCAGTCTTTCAAATCGAAGATATCACCGTTGCGCCGGTCATCATGCGTTGGGACCAACTTCCCGATCTCGAGGTAAGGGAAATGGATCCCGACATGAGGGACTTTTACAAAAAACATTATTTCGAAAGCGTAAGCAACAGTGATACTGTTATGATCCGTACCCCTGTCCTGCCTGTCAGGATAATCGATTATCTCTCCCTTTACGTGATGCCGGGGACTTCAAGAGAGTCGCAGGAAAAAGAGTTCATTGCCGGGGTGGATGCCCTTATGGAATGGTGTTCCGGAAACAATTCGATGCAGGAGGTGGTCATCAACTACCTGATCGACGGATTTCAGATGTATGGCTTTGAGAAGGTGATGACGCATCTTGTGGAAAATTATGTGCTCGACAATACTTGTGTGAGCGACCAGGAGCAGGAAAAGCTCAGGTTTCGTATTGAAGGGTTTAAGAAAATGGCCAAAGGGAAAAAAGTGCCGGATTTTGAACTGAAGAACACAGAGGGGGTGCCTTTGCGATTATCAGCCCAGGAAAAAGACTATACCCTTATCGTTTTCTGGTCGAGCTGGTGCCCTCATTGTTCCGACATGATGCCCGGGCTCAATGATCTCTATGATGAATATGGCAGTGAAGTGGAATTTGTGGGTGTTTCGGTTGATAACAGCAGAAAAGACTGGTTAGAAGCGGTGGAGGATAAGCAGGTAGACTGGCCCAATGTTGCCGAGCTAAAGGGATGGGACGGGAAAACAGCAACTGAATATTATGTATATGCTACTCCCACCCTTTTCCTTGTGAACAGTGATCTTGAGATTATTGCCAAACCGGGTGGCCTGGATGAACTGTCGGAAGAACTGAAGAAACTGGAATGAATTGTAAGAGGGGTTACAACCGTGTAATTTCTGCGCCGATTTTCCTTAATCTTTCATCTATTTTCTGGTAACCGCGGTCTATCTGTTCTATATTGTGGATAATGCTCCGGCCTTCGGCCGAAAGGGCTGCTATCAGCAGGGCAACACCGGCGCGTATGTCGGGCGAAACCATTTCGATCCCCCTTAGGAGATGCTGGCGGTTGAGGCCAATGACCGTAGCCCGGTGAGGGTCGCAAAGAATGATCTGGGCACCCATATCAATCAGTTTATCGACAAAGAACAGACGGCTTTCAAACATTTTCTGGTGTACCAGCACACTTCCTTTTGCCTGTGTAGCAACAACCAGCACGATACTTATGAGATCGGGGGTGAAGCCCGGCCATGGAGCGTCGGCGACTGTCATGATCGAGCCGTCCATGAAGGTTTCCACGAAGTATTCGTTGTGTTCGGGGATCTGTATGTCGTTGCCTTTCTGAGTGATAGTGATCCCAAGCCTTCTGAAAACTTCCGGTATCAGACCCAGTGTATCGAGCTGTACGTTCTTTATCAGAATGTCTGACCGGGTCATGGCAGCAAGGCCGATGAAGCTTCCCACTTCGATCATATCGGGCATCAGCGTATGCTCGCATCCGCCCAGGTAATCCACCCCTTCTATCGTAAGCAGGTTTGAGCCTACACCACTGATATTGGCGCCCATGCTGTTGAGCATCCGGCAAAGTTGAAGCAGATAAGGTTCGCAGGCTGCATTGAATATAGTTGTAGTGCCCCTTGCCATAGTGGCAGCCATCACTATGTTCGCAGTTCCGGTAACCGAGGCCTCGTCCAGCAACATATAAGTTCCTTTGAGCGATGAGGCTTCTATCTGGTAAAGTTGCTCTTTGGCGATGAAATTAAACTTTGCACCAAGGTTCCTCAACCCTGTAAAATGAGTGTCGAGCCTCCGCCGGCCTATCTTGTCACCACCGGGCTGCGGCAGGTAAGCGAGGTTGTACCGCGCCACCAGCGGACCCAGAAGCATTACAGAGCCCCTGAGCCTTGAGCCCCTTTCCCTAAAATCGGCTGATTTGAGGTAATCAAGGTCAATTTCTCCTGCCTGGAAAGTGTAATCAGTATCGTTGTGCCTGGTTACCGAAACACCCATTTCCCTCAGCAGGTTGATCAGAATATTGACATCCCTTATATCGGGTATATTATTGATCCTGACTTTTTCAGGAGTAAGAAGGGTTGCACAGATTACCTGGAGGGCTTCATTCTTGGCCCCCTGTGGTATTATTTCACCGGATAGTTTATTATTCCCCGATATGGAGAAAGAGCCCATTACCTTCTTTTACCGTTTCTTTGACCTCCCGGACCCGACTTGGATTTCTTCTTGGAGCTGCGGAGGATCTCATTTGTATGGTTGAGCTGAAGGTCTTCATTTGCCTTGATCCTATCGTTACTCAGCTCTTCAAGGTTCTCAAAGATAAGACGGTCGTCAACAGAGTTCCTGTTCCAGGTCAGGTATGACTTTTTGAGATGGTTGGCAATGATCTTGACCAATGCATCCTTTTCCGGGCCTTCCGGGTATTCGGCAGCTTTTTTTATGACCTTCTCAATATTCCTTCCGTAATGACGGTATTTGAAATCAACTTCTGAATAGCTGAGAGGCTTGGGCCTGGCTTGAAGTACATCCTTATTCGGTGGAGGATAGGGTGAATCAATATCCAGCCTGAAATCTGAGATAATGTAAAGATGGTCCCAGAGCTTTTGTTTCATATCGCCCGATTCTTTTCCTTTAGGGGTCATCTGGCCCATAATGTTTACGATCAGGTAGGCAAAGCGGGTCCTCTCGTTCCGATCCTCGATAGCAATGCACTGCTCGATCATTTTCTGGATGTTCCTGCCGTATTCAGGGATCACGAGCTTATTACGTTGTGTATTGTATTCCATTGACAATGATTGTTTAACAGCTCCGGGGTAATTACGAAGATTTTATGAAAATATTGTTCAGGTGGTACCGGATCTGGATAATTTTCTTTCGCCGACAAAGATACAAACTTATTTTTATTCGTGAGCCGTGAGTCGTGAGTCGTGAATCGGACATAATACTACTCCTATTCCTGATCCTAATCCTATTCAACTATCTTCAGCTTTGCGAACTTCAGCAATAGCTGTTTCTGTCCTACGCTCGGGAAGAATACTGTGGCCTTTTCGCTGCCTCCGTATCCTTCTATATGAAGTACCTTCCCATGGCCGAATTTCTGGTGTTCTACCTGCATTCCTGCTTTGATCCCCTTCGGGGAGGTATACGCGTCCGGCCGGCCATTGCTTTCATTTTTATCGATTTTGCGGAGGTTCTTTTTCTTGATGTCCGGTATGTCACCCGGTTTGAGGTTATCAGAAGATCCTGACCTGCCCGGCCTTCCGGGTATGGGCACCTTGTGTGGTGTTTCAAGAAACTCCTCCTCTATTTCATCAATAAAACGGCTGGGTTCGCAAATGGTGAGGTCGCCCCAGCGGTACCTGTGATCGGCATACGAAATGGTGAGCATTTTTTCGGCCCGTGTAACTGCAACATAGAAAAGCCTTCTCTCTTCTTCCAGGTCGGTCCGGCTGTTCAACGACTGAATGGAGGGGAAGAGATTTTCCTCCAGCCCGACAACATAAACATAAGGGAATTCAAGCCCCTTTGCTGCATGGATGGTCATCAATGAAACATGGTCCGGGTTTTCCTTGTCTTTCTCGTCGGCATCCGTCAGCAATGCAATATCCTGCAGGAACTCTGATAAACGCCTTTTGCCGGCAGTATTTTCCCTTTCTTCGGTTTCAGGTGCAGGTTGCTCAGTGAATTCCTTGATGGCATTCAGCAACTCCTCAATATTCTCATACCTGCTCAGCCCTTCCGGTGTCTGGTCTTCGTACAGGTCTTTCAATATACCCGAGGAACTGGCAATATGCCTGGCAAGCTCATATGCATCCTTTTTATCCTGCAATGCGCCGAAACTCTTGATCATAGTGGAGAAGGAAGCCAGTCTCGACCTTGTCCCGGAATTGACGGGAAGCTGATATTTCATGGGGTCTTCCACTATTTCAAAAAGGCTGGTACCCTGCCGGCCCGCCGTTACGGTGATCTTTTCGGTAGTGGTTTTGCCGATACCTCTTGCAGGATAGTTGATTACCCTCATCAGTGCCTCTTCGTCCTTCGGATTAACTGTCAGCCTGAAATAGGCCAGCAGGTCCTTGATCTCCTTTCTTTGGTAAAAGGAAAGCCCGCCGTAAATTCTATAAGGTATGTTCAGTTTTCTCAGCGATTCCTCAAACGACCTCGACTGAGCGTTGGTGCGGTAAAGGATTGCAAAGGCGTTGTTGCCTATGCGTTCATTCATTTTTGTTTCGAAGATCGAATTCACGACCAGGATGCCTTCCTCGGTATCACTGTTGGCACGCAGAAGCCGTATTTTCAAACCTTCGTCGTTATCGGTCCAAACTTTTTTGAAGATCTGATCCTTATTTATAGCTATGACGCTGTTGGCTGCATTTACAATGTTTTTTGTGGAACGGTAGTTCTGTTCCAGCTTGAAGATCTTGTAATCGGGGTAGTCAGATTTGAAATTGAGTATGTTCCTTATGTTAGCGCCCCTGAAGGCATAAATGCTCTGGGCATCGTCGCCCACTACCGTGATATTCTCATCGTTTGCAGCAAGTTTCTTAATGATCATGTACTGCGCGATATTCGTGTCCTGGTACTCGTCGACCAGGATATACCTGAACTTGTGCTGGTACTTATGGAGCATTTCGGGAAAGTGCTCGAGAAGAAGGTATGTATTGAAGAGTAGGTCGTCGAAATCCATGGCATCGGCCTTTTTAAGCCTTTTGTTATATGTGGTGTAGATCTGGCCTATATGCGGCTTGCCACTCATGCGGTTGGCCGACTGGATCTCGGGGTCGTCGTTGTATTGAACAGGTGCGATGAGATTGTTCTTTGCCATCGATATCTTGTGATGGACAAAATTGGGTGTGTAGACTTTCTTATCGAGGTCCATTTCCTTAATTATCGTTCGAAGCAGCTTCCTCGAATCTTCTGTGTCATAGATCGAATAATTGGATGTATAGCCCAGCTTGTTCCCTTCAATCCTCAGTATCCTGGCAAAAATGGAATGGAAGGTGCCCATCCAGACGTTCCTGGCCTCTCCACCCACAAGGGTAGTGATCCGCTCTTTCATCTCCCTGGCGGCCTTGTTTGTAAAAGTCAGCGCGAGTATGTTAAAAGGATCGATACCAAGATGGACCAGGTATGCAACTTTATAGGTCAGGACCCTGGTCTTTCCCGAACCGGCGCCTGCAATCACCATGGACGGACCGTTGATGTTCAGTACTGCTTTTTGCTGTGCTTCGTTCAGTTGTTTAAGGAATTCAGCCAAAATAAGTTGCTTTATAGATTTTCAATCACCGGGGCATACCCGTTTTCGAGTTTCCTGCACTCTTTCAAGTAGGTTTCAACATATTGTCCGCAATTGCTCCCGATGGTATTCTCTTCCCATTCGCCAATGCTGACAATGACTTCGTAACCGGCATCCCTGATCCGGTCGATAACCGGATGGTCTTCATTCCCCTTTGTCAATACCGATTTTAGCTTGTTTTCACTTGCCTTGAAAGTCGGGTTCATGGGTGTTATTTTAATAAGGAAGATGTCCGGGTGGAAATGCTTGCCAAGCACCTTCTCATCTATTATTGTATCTTCGGTAAGGGCAAAATTGAGGGTGATTTTCCTGCCCCCCGGGTCATAGAATTCTTTTCCGTAAGCGGCTATCCGGGAAAGATCATGTTTCTTTACCGGTATCAGCCTGTCCCTTTGAGATGTATCGGTTGAATGCAGTGAAAACTGCAACTGGAATTCATGGCGGAAATGTTGCTTTTTGATCCTGAACAGCCTTTCGAAGAAGGGGTCTGTACCCAGGGGGGCAACCGTCGATAATGAGGGGATGAGTTCAGGTACCGCATATCTGCTGCTTAGTTCATCCAGTGCATCCAGTACACCAGGATTGAATGAAGGCTCACCCATCCTGGAGAACTGTATCTTGAATTTTTTCGTTCCGATCTTTCCCCCGTTAAATTTATGTGATATTGCGTGGTCTATCTGAAAGAACATTTCTTCGGGGGTCAGTTTCCCGGCATAATTACCGCCTGCGTCACAGAAACTGCAATCAACAGGGCAGCCGTAAAGGGTCGAAATAATGACCACCCATTTGTCCTCAAAGGAAAAAGGAGGCTGCACCGATTCAACGAATTCCACGGGCCTGCCTTTGCCGGTCTCTGCTATGAAAACAGTGGCTATTTTATTTAGCTGGGTTCTTTTAATGACTTTCATGGAAAATGACCATTGCTGTTCTTATGCCTTCTCCTGCTGCGATGGTTGCCTGGCGGTATCGCCCCCCCTTAACATCACCGATGAAGAATAGTTTTCCGTCAGAAACAAGCTTCTCTTTTATATCTGAAACACATGGATCTATGAAGCCGGATGCCGGTACTCTTCCGGTTGCAAAAATAAGGCAATCGCAGCAATAATTTACCGTTGAGTTTTCAACATTGAAAGAAAGTTCCAGCCTGGCATATTCATGCTCAACATCTATATTTATCAGTTCGTGGTTTTCGTTATAATCAATATCCCGGTCCTTTTTAAGCCGCTGGTGTAGTAGCGGCAAGGCCCTCACATTCGTTCCGCGGTTGAAAACCGAAACCTTATTGCCTTTCCGGGAGAGGTTTATGGCATAGTCGAATGCCGCATCCCCTGCACCAATTATCGCAATATTCTTTTCAGATGAGTCTTTGAGTTCTTTTATACCATAATTTATAAGGGGGTTTTCCAGTGTGCTTTCCGGGGCTATCGCCGGTATAACGGGACGGGTACCACTGGCCACTACAACGGTGGCTGCGGTTGTTCTGCCGCTTTCTGTAAAGATTGTATATTCACCATCAGTGTAGGAGACATTCACAACCTCTTCATAAATGATCTCTATACCTGAATTTTTAAGGTGTTGCTTTAACCTTGAGATGAGGTCTTCGGCAAGGATGCCTTCCGGGAATCCCGGGTAATTCTCAACTACCGAAGCGTTATGAAGCAACCCTCCCGGTTCCTCTTTTTCGAAGATGACCGGATTGATACCGTGCCTTTTGAGCTGTATGGCACAGGAAATGCCGGCAGGACCGGCACCGATTATTGCCACTTTTTTTTCAGGGATCATAATTTAGCTTCTCGATAACTTCCCCTGTCGTCGCCAGAGGAGCAAACCCCAGCGACAGGTTAAGGAAAGTGCTGGTATGAAATTCTCTGTTGTAAGCAGCAGTGGCATCCACCGGGATCACAGTCTCAAATCCCCTGATAAAGGCAGTTCTAAGGGTGGTTTCGCAGCAAAGGTTTGTCATAACTCCTGTGATCACGAGGGAGGATACATCCATTCTCATCAGGTATTCTTCCAGGCCGGTATCAAAGAAGGCATCGTAATGCTGTTTATCGATAATCAATGCCGAATCCGGTACCTCCAATTTATTATATATTTCGAATAGCGGGGTGTTACGCTGAAGCAGGTCGTTCCACCATTTACCCATCATGCCGGCACTTTCCCGGTTGTTGAAATGCCTTGAGAAGATGACAGTAGCTCCTTTTTGGTCAAAAGCTTTTATCAATCGGTTGATATTTGGTATAATGGCTTCACCTGACGGGATGTGGGCATGACTTTTTTCGTACAGGAAGAAATTTTGCATGTCGGCGACCAGCAGTGCAGTCCTGCCTGCCGGTTCCCATTTCTTTTCCCGGGGGGTAATGTTTTTAATGCCCTCAATAATTTGAGATGTTACCTTGCCTATGTTCTGTATATCGAAATATTTTTCTTTCATGGAAAAGCAATGAGCAAAGGTAAGGGGAATTTCAATTTTCGGATTACATTATACAAGATGTCTTATCCTGATTATGCTGCTGGAAAGTAAAAGCCATGAGCCCCACCCCCGGCCACCCGGGGAGGGGAGTGCCATACACTTTTTATACTGCTGTAACCTAAAAGCCATCAGCCAGCAGCTATCAGCCATTATATTTTCTTTAACAAAAAAATAAGTTTTTCTTTACGGGTGTTTGGATATTATAAAATCAATTTATACCTTTGCAGCCCGATTTTTGAGAGAAATTGTGAAAGGCTCTGAAAAGCCTGAGGAACCTGATAAAGCGAGACGTTAAAGGTCCGGCGGTAGGCAAACACTAAAAGCATACCGGTCTCACCGAGACCCTCCTTTATCAAATTCCGAGCAGAATTTAAAGATATATTAACGTAACAGGTTACATATGCCAACGATTCAACAGTTAGTCAGAAAAGGCAGAAAAAGACTGACCGAAAAAAGCAAATCGCCTGCGCTGGATTCATGTCCGCAGCGTCGCGGGGTTTGTGTAAGGGTTTATACAACAACACCCAAAAAGCCTAATTCAGCCATGAGAAAAGTGGCCAGGGTAAGGCTTACGAACGGTAAAGAGGTTAACGCCTACATTCCGGGTGAAGGACATAACCTTCAGGAGCACTCCATTGTGCTTATCAGGGGTGGCAGGGTAAAGGACCTGCCGGGTGTAAGGTATCACATTATCCGTGGGGCGCTCGATACATCAGGTGTTGACGGCAGGGCCCAGCGCCGGTCGAAATATGGTACAAAACGTCCGAAGAAATAAGGAACAAATAATATAGATAATGAGAAAGAGCAGGCCAAAACCGAGGATCATACTTCCGGATCCCAAATATAATGATCAACTGGTCACAAAGTTTGTGAACAACATGATGCTGAAAGGCAAGAAAAGCCTTGCTTATAAAGTGTTTTACGAGGCCATCGATATTGTGTCGGAACGAACAGGGGAAGATGGGCTTGAGGTATGGAAAAAAGCCCTGGCAAATGTAACACCAGCAGTAGAGGTAAGAAGCCGCAGGATCGGAGGCGCTACTTTCCAGATCCCCTCAGAAATCAGGGCTTCCAGGAAAATGTCGATAGGCATGAAAAACATGATTGGATTTGCCCGCAAAAGGCACGAAAAATCTATGGAACAAAAACTGGCAGGCGAGATCGTTGCTGCCTATAAGGAAGAAGGTGCATCTTTTAAAAGAAAGGAAGATACACACAGAATGGCAGATGCCAACAAGGCATTCTCCCATTTCAGGTTTTAGAAGAAACAAACAGTTGTATAATACAGAATGTCAACAGAACTGACACATATAAGGAATATTGGTATCATGGCGCACATCGACGCGGGCAAGACCACGACGACGGAGCGTATTCTGTATTATACCGGTATCAACCATAAAATTGGTGAAGTGCACGAAGGCACTGCCACCATGGACTGGATGATCCAGGAGCAGGAGAGGGGCATAACGATCACCTCGGCAGCAACCACCGTATTCTGGAAACTGGACGGAAGCGAATACAGGATCAATATCATCGATACCCCGGGCCATGTCGACTTTACTGTAGAAGTGGAACGGTCACTCAGGGTGCTCGACGGATCCATAGCCATTTTCTGTGCTGTTGGCGGTGTGGAGCCCCAGTCGGAAACAGTATGGAGGCAGGCCAACCATTACGGAGTTCCGAGGATCAGTTATGTTAATAAAATGGACAGGCAGGGTGCCGATTACTATAAGGTACTCGACGAAATAAAGGATAAGCTCAAAGCTACACCCGTTCCTCTTCAGATACCGATCGGTTCCGAAGATGAATTTGAAGGTTTGGTCGACCTCGTAGAAATGAAAGCCTACGGATGGGACGATGAAACCCTGGGTATAAAATTCTACGAAAGAGAGATCCCGGAAGACCTCCGTGAAACCGTTGCAGATTACAGGACAAGACTCATAGAAGGGGCAGCCGAGGAAGACGAAGAACTCTTTGAAAAATTTATCAGCGATCCTGAATCGATTACAGCAGAGGAGCTTATCAGTTCAGTAAGAAAGGCCACCCTCGAGAATAAGATCACCCCGGTATTATGCGGATCATCCTTCAAGAATAAAGGAGTTCAGAAACTCGTCGATGCCGTGGTAAGGTACCTCCCATCACCTATCGATGTGCCCCCGGTAAAAGGTATCAACCCTTTCACTGATAAGGAAGAGGAAAGGTACCCTTCACCGGAAGATCCGTTCACGGCAATCGCTTTCAAGATAGCGACCGACTCATTTGTTGGACGGATTGCCTATTTCAGGGTTTACTCGGGTGAAATGAAAGCAGGCTCGGTTGTACTCAATGCAAATACCAACAAGAAAGAGCGTTTTGCCAGGATCCTGCAGATGCATGCCAACAAAAGAAAACAAATCGATCACATAAGTACGGGAGAGATTGGTGTTGCTGTTGGCTTTAAGGAAATACGCACAGGCGACACTCTTACCGACATAAAACACCCCCTCGTACTCGGAAATATCGAATTCCCCGAACCGGTACTCAGTGCTGCGGTAGAACCTAAAAAACAGGACGATGTCGATCGTCTGACAGTTTCTCTTGGCAAAATGGCTGAAGAGGATCCGACTTTCACCATGGCTTATAACAAGGAGACCGGACAGAATGTGATCAGCGGGATGGGTGAGCTTCACCTTGAAGTCATCCTCGACAGGCTGAGAAGGGAATTTAACATTGAGGTAAACAAGGGTAAACCCCAGGTTGCTTATAAAGAAGCCATCACACAGGAGGTCAGGCACCGTGAGATATACAAGAAACAGACGGGCGGCAAGGGACGCTTTGCAGATATAGATGTGATAGTTTCACCCGCCGGCCCCGACAAGAAGGGCCTCGAATTCATCAATGAGACCAGGGGTGGTGTGCTCTCTAACGAATTCATCAAAGCCGTGGAGAAAGGTTTCAGCAATGCAATGGTCAATGGTGTGCTGGCAGGATTTCCTCTCGAGAGCCTTAAAGTGAGGCTTGTTGATGGAAGTACGCATCCTGTCGATTCAGATGCACTTGCGTTTGAGATTGCTGCCGGGCAAGCTTTCAGGGAAGCCTGTAAAAAAGCGGGTACTGTTATGCTTGAGCCCATAATGAAACTATATGTGACCACGCCTGATGAGTATGTGGGTGATGTAACAAGTGACCTCAACAAGCGCAGGGGACACCTTGAAAATGTATCAACCCAGCTTGGATACCAGGTTGTGAGAGCACGTGTGCCGCTGGCCGGAATGTTCGGCTATGTCACTGCGCTGAGGACTATAACCTCCGGCAGGGCAACCTCGAGCCTGGAGTTCCTGAAATATGATGTTGTGCCGGATGAACTCGTGGAAGATATTTTATACAAGATCAAAGGATACGTAGTGAACTTATTTAAATAAACACTGTAATAACGTGAGCCAAAAGATTAGAATAAAACTGCAATCATACGATCATAACCTGGTCGATAAGTCGGCCGAAAAGATCGTTAAAACAGTAAAGTCAACCGGTGCTGTGGTAAGCGGACCAATCCCTCTTCCTACAAAGAAGGAGATCTTTACCGTTAACAAGTCGACCTTTGTGAACAAGAAATCAAGGGACCAGTATGAAATGAGCACTTTCAAAAGATTGCTCGATATTTACAGCAGCACCTCTAAAACCATCGACGCGCTTATGAAGCTTGAGCTTCCGAGCGGGGTCGAAGTTGAGATCAAAGTATAATAAAGGTAATAATCAGTAATACTGAAATAAAATGTCAGGACTAATCGGCAAAAAAGTGGGAATGACCAGCGTTTACGACCAGGAAGGAAAGAATGTTCCCGTGACGGTTATAGAAGCCGGTCCTTGCGTGATCACGCAGATAAAGGTGGATAAAACCGACGGATACACGGCTATCCAGATGGCGTACGATGAGAAAAAGGAAAAGGCTGCCACAAAAGCTGAAATAGGTCATTTCAAGAAAGCGGGCACAACTCCCAAAAGGATCATACGTGAGTTTACCCGTTTTGAGAGTGGCCACCAGAAGAAATTCGGTGACATCTTAACCGTAGATATCTTCGAAGAAGGTGAGTTTGTTGATGTTGTTGGCACTTCCAAAGGGAAGGGATTCCAGGGCGTTGTCAAGCGTCATGGCTTCAGCGGTGTGAATGATGCCACGCACGGTCAGCACAACCGTAACAGGGCACCGGGATCGATCGGTGCTTCATCTTATCCTTCCAGGGTTTTCAAAGGAATGCGCATGGGAGGCCGCACAGGTGGCGGAAGAGTTAAGATGATCAACCTTCAGGTAGTTAAGATTATTCCGGACAGGAACCTCATTCTTGTCAAAGGTGCTGTTCCGGGTCCCAATGGTTCATATGTAATTGTTGAAAGATGGAGTTAGAAGTATATAAAATAACCGGTGAGAAGACGGCAAAGAAGGTAAAGCTCAACGATGCTGTCTTTGGGATTGAGCCCAACGACCACGCTATTTGGCTGGATGTAAGGCAGTACCTGGCAAACCAGCGTCAGGGAACCCATAAGACCAAGGAGAGAAACGAAATAACGGGCAGTACCCGAAAGATCAAGCGTCAGAAAGGGACAGGTACCGCACGTGCGGGAGATATCAAATCACCCATTTTCCGTGGCGGTGGAAGGGCCTTTGGCCCCGAACCGAGGGACCATGGATTTAAGGTGAACAAAAAGGTAAAGAAACTTGCCCGTAAGTCAGCTCTTGCATACAAGGCCAAGGAACAGGGAATTACCATCGTCGAGAATTTCGAGTTTAAGACCAATAAGACGAAGGAATACGCCAGCTTTCTCAACAGTTTTGAGCTTGACGGAATGAAAACACTGCTGGTTGTACCCGAAACCGGCCAGAACCTGGTACTGTCTGCAAGGAATATCCCCAGGGCAAAGGTGACAAGGGCAGATAAGCTCAATACCTACGACATACTGGATGCCACAAGGATACTGATATCCGAGGATTCGGTGAAAGTAATTGAAGAACTATTAGGATCTGAAACAAAATAGCATATCATGGAAACAATCATAAAACCGGTTATTACCGAAAAGATGACAGACCTCGGCGAAAAGCTGAACAGGTATGCTTTCATTGTGCATATTAAAGCCAATAAGATCGAGATAAAAAAGGCTATTGAAGATCTTTACGGCGTTGAGGTGGTTTCGGTCAATACGATGAACCATCCCGGAAAGGCCAAGTCGAGGTTTACAAAGTCGGGCCTGATAACCGGCCGGACGAACGCCACGAAAAAGGCGATCGTGACTTTAGCAGAAGGTGAAACAATTGATTTTTACAGCAATATTTAGATAAATGGCTTTAAAAAAGTATAAACCGACAACACCCGGCCAACGTTTCAAACTTGTTAGTGCGTTTGACGACATAACTGCCGGGAAACCGGAAAAAAGCCTGCTTGCCGCGGGCAAGAAATCAGGCGGAAGGAATAACGAGGGAAAAATGACCTTGCGTTATCTCGGTGGCGGGCATAAAAGGAAGTACAGGATTATTGATTTCAAAAGGGACAAGGAAAACGTTCCTGCAACTGTGAAATCGATAGAGTACGATCCTAACAGGACTGCCAGGATTGCACTTCTCCACTATAAGGATGGGGAAAAGCGTTACATGATAGCACCACATGGGCTGGAAGTGGGCCAGGAGGTTGTTTCAGGAAAGGGAATCAACCCTGAGATAGGGAACACTCTTTATATGAAAGAGATACCCTTTGGTACCATTATTCACAATATTGAGCTTAAACCTGGAGAGGGTGCCAAAATGGCCAGAAGTGCAGGATCATATGCGCAGCTCCTTTCAAGGGACGGCAAATATGCGATCATCAAGCTTCCCTCGGGTGAAACAAGGATGGTATTGCAATCGTGCCGTGCCACAATTGGTATGGTTTCGAATGCCGACAACAGTCTTGAGCACTCAGGAAAAGCAGGCAGGTCGCGCTGGCTTGGCAGGCGTCCGAGGACCAGGGGTGTTGCCATGAACCCGGTTGACCACCCGATGGGCGGTGGCGAAGGAAGGGCTTCAGGCGGCCACCCACGGTCGAGGAAAGGCCTTTATGCCAAAGGCAAGAAGACCAGGGCCGTGAAGAAGCAATCGAACAAATATATCATCGAAAGAAGGAAGAAATAGTAATTATTAAAGATAATAACTGAGAATGGCTAGATCATTAAAAAAAGGACCGTATATCCACTACAAGCTGGAGAAGAAAGTGCTGGAAGCGGCCGAGACAAAGAAGAAGACAGTCATTAAAACCTGGTCGAGGGCCTCGATGATCTCACCCGATTTTGTGGGTCTGACAATTGCAGTCCACAACGGGAACAAGTTCATCCCGGTATATATTACTGAGAATATGGTAGGCCATAAGCTTGGTGAATTTGCACCGACCCGTATATTCAGGGGCCATGCAGGGCAAAAAGACAAAGGCAAAAAATAAAGGATCAATATAATGGGAGCAAGAAAACACAACAGGGCTGAAGAACTCAAAGAAGCCCGCAAAAACAGGTACTTTGCACGACTCAGGAATGTACCTACCTCACCCAGGAAGATGAGGAAGGTGGCCGATATGATCCGTGGCGAAAGTGTTGAGATGGCATTGCATATCCTGGAAAACTCTCCTCAGGAAGCTGCCGGCAGGCTCAGGAAGCTGCTCCTTTCGGCAATTGCCAACTGGCAGACCAAGAATGAGGGTTCAAGGCTGGAAGAAAGCGACCTGTATGTTAAAGAGGTGATGGTCGACAGCGCCAGGGTACTTAAGAGGATCCGGCCTGCACCCCAGGGCAGGGCTTACCGCATCAGGAAGAGATCTAACCATGTTACGCTTGCGGTTGCCAGCAGGACAGAAGAAGAAATTGAAGCTTAGAAATTACTAACAAAGAGAATATTAATGGGACAAAAATCGAATCCAATAGGGCTCAGGCTCGGTGTCATCAAGGGATGGGATTCCAACTGGTTTGGCGGTGAGGATACCAGCGCCAAGCTCATTGAGGATCATAAGGTCAGGCAGTACCTCAATGCCCGTCTTTCAAAGGCAGGTATTTCCAAGATCGTGATCGAAAGGACACTGAAACTTGTCACGGTGACCATTAACACTGCCCGGCCCGGTATAATCATCGGTAAAGGCGGACAGGAAGTCGACAAGCTGAAGGAAGAGCTCAAGAAATTGACCAACAAGGAGATACAGATCAATATCTCCGAGATCAAGCGCCCTGAGCTTGACGCTATGATAGTGGCAAACACTATTGCAAGACAGATCGAAGGAAGGATATCTTTCCGTCGCGCAATAAAAACAGCCGTTGCTTCCACCATGAGAATGGGTGCCGAAGGGATCAAGGTTCAGATAGCCGGGCGACTGGGAGGAGCCGAAATGGCCAGGAACGAGATGTACAAAGAGGGACGTATCCCTCTGCATACGCTCAGGTCTGACATCGATTATGCCAACACCGAGGCGCATACCACTTATGGCCGTATTGGCATCAAAGTCTATATCTGCAAAGGCGAAATTTACGGAAAGCCAGAGCTGGTACCCTTACCAGGAGAAGGTGGTAAGAAGCAGGGGCCGAGAAAAGGTGGCGGCCCAAGAAGAAGAAGATAGAAGTAACTGATAATACTATATAGAAATGTTACAGCCAAAAAAGACAAAATACAGGAAACAGCAGAAGGGCAAGATGAAAGGAAATGCCCAGAGGGGCAACCAGCTTGCCTTTGGGTCATTCGGGATCAAGTCTCTTCAGGCTGAATGGATCACCGGTCGCCAGATCGAGGCGGCCCGTCAGGCTGTTACCCGTCACATGAAACGTGAAGGACAGCTCTGGATCCGTATATTCCCTGACAAGCCTATTACAAAGAAGCCGGCTGAGGTCAGGATGGGTAAAGGTAAAGGTGCCCCTGAATATTTTGTGGCAAGGGTGACCCCCGGACGTATAATCTTCGAAGCTGAAGGTGTGCCTATGGAAGTTGCCCGTGAAGCCCTCAGGCTGGCAGCCCAGAAATTACCGGTCACTACAAAATTTGTAGTAAGAAAAGATTATGTTGAAGAGATTAATAACTGATCATGAAGAATCAAGTAATTAAAGAACTCAGTACCGACGAGATCATCGAAAGGCTTGAAGAAGAAAGGAAACAGCTTACGAGACTGAAGTTGAACAATACTGTCTCAACCCTGGAAAATCCCAATAAGATCAGGGAATACAGGAAGACGATAGCAAGGATGATGACGGAACTGAGAAAGCGCGAAATAGAAGGAGAAAATAAGTAATAAGATACCCGATGGAAAGAAATCTTAGAAAAGAACGTATCGGCCTGGTTGTCAGTAATAAGATGGACAAATCTATTGTTGTGCAAATTGGCAGGAAGGTCAAGCACCCCATTTACGGGAAGTTTGTTAAGAAAACCTCCCAGTTTGTTGCCCACGACGAGAAGAATGAATGCAACAACGGGGATACGGTACGAATAATGGAAACGAGGCCATTGAGCCGCAGGAAACGTTGGAGATTAGTTGAAATACTTGAAAGAGCTAAATAATTATGATACAGCAGGAATCGAAATTAGCGGTAGCGGATAACAGCGGTGCAAGGGAAGTTCTTTGCATCAGGGTACTTGGTGGTACCGGCAGAAGGTACGCTTCCATCGGTGACAAGATCATTGTCACTGTTAAGAACGCCATGCCCTCAGGAAACATCAAGAAAGGGACCATTGCAAAAGCTGTTGTGGTACGTACCAACAAAGAGATCCGCAGGCCCGATGGGTCCTATATCCGCTTCGACGACAATGCAGTCGTTCTGCTTAACAACGCAGGTGAAATGATTGGGACCCGTATTTTCGGCCCGGTGGCCAGGGAGTTGAGAGATAAGCAATATATGAAGATAGTATCACTTGCACCCGAGGTGTTATAAATAATATTGATCATGAACAATAAACTACATGTAAAGAAAGGGGATACCGTGATGGTCACTGCAGGGAATGCAAAAGGCCAGCAGGGCAGGGTGCTTATGGTTGACAAGCGCAATCAGAAAGCCATTGTTGAAGGAGTCAACATGGTATCAAAGCACGAGCGCCCAACCAACGACAACCCCCAGGGTGGCATTGTTAAAAAGGAAGCCCCGATCCACATTTCTAACCTGAAAGTGATCGACGGCTCCGGTAAGCCGACACGGATCGGCAGAAAGCTTGATGAAAAGTCAGAAAAGCTTGTCCGCTATTCTAAAAATACAGGGGAGGTAATCAAGTAATGGAAGAGAAACAAGTCATGGAATACATTCCGGCATTAAGGAAAAAATATTACGAGGAAATCGTGCCTGCTCTCAAAGAACAGTTCAAATACACGAATTCCATGCAGGTGCCCAGGCTCCTCAAGATCTCTTTGAACCAGGGACTTGGAGACGCTATCACCGATAAAAAGCTGATTGACGCGGGAATCGAGGAGATGACCCTGATCACCGGCCAGAAGGCTGTTGCCACAAAGTCGAAGAAGGACATCTCAAACTTCAAGTTAAGAAGGAACGTTCCCATCGGAGTGAGGGTTACCCTGAGAGATGATAAAATGTATGAATTCCTTGAGAGACTGATATCGGTTGCTATGCCGAGGATCAGGGACTTCAGGGGAATCAGCGACAAAGGTTTCGACGGTAGGGGCAATTACACCTTCGGCGTACCCGAGCAGATCATATTTACCGAGATCAACCTTGATAAGGTACATAAGATCAATGGTATGGACATCACCTTTGTCACCAGCGCAAGTACAGATAAAGAAGCATTTGCACTGCTTAAGGAATTTGGTTTACCATTCAGGAATCAAAAATAAAACAGAAATATGGCAAAAGAGTCAATGAAAGCCAGGGAAGTTAAAAGGCAAAAGCTTGTCGACAAGTATGCCGAGAAGAGGGCTGCACTGAAAGCTGCCGGCGATTATGCTGCACTTCAGAAGCTCCCCAAGAACGCTTCACCTGTAAGGCTACACAACAGATGCAAATTGACGGGAAGGCCCAAGGGATATATGAGGAGATTCGGTATTTCCAGGATCAATTTCCGGGAGATGGCAGGAAATGGGCTTATACCCGGCGTTAAAAAGGCTAGTTGGTAATAATTAATAGATGAATAAAAGATGACAGATCCTATTGCAGATTATCTGACCAGGGTAAGAAACGCCTTAATGGCCAACCACAGGGTGGTTGAGATTCCGGGGTCCAATCTTAAGGAGGAACTCACAAAGATCCTCTTTGATAAAGGATTTATCCTCAACTACAAGGTTGAAGGAAAGGAAGAAAACAGGCAGACTAATATAAAGATAGCCCTGAAATATCACCCGGTTACAAAGCAACCGGCCATAAATTCACTCACAAGGGTAAGCAAGCCCGGCCTAAGGAAATATGTCGGGGCCGACAACCTGCCCAGGGTGTTGAACGGACTCGGAATAGCCGTTCTCTCCACTTCAAAGGGGCTTATGACCGATAAGGAAGCCCGTAAGGAGAAAATGGGGGGTGAAGTATTGTGTTACATAAGTTAAAAAGATAAGAAAATGTCTAGAATAGGTAAAGCTCCGGTAAATATACCAGATGGTGTTGAGGTTAAGATCTCAGACGATAATACCGTAACGGTGAAAGGAAAGCTGGGAGAATTGCACCAGTCTGTCGATCCTGATATAGAAGTGAAGGTTGAAGATGGTACTGTTTTGCTGAGCCGCCCGAGCGAAAGCACCCGTCATAAATCACTCCATGGCCTCTACAGGGCGCTGATAGCCAATATGGTCAAAGGGGTTTCTGAAGGCTTCAAAATAGTCCAGGAACTCGTAGGGGTAGGTTACAAAGCCCAGGCAAAAGGCCAGTTGCTGGAATTATCCCTCGGTTTTTCACATAACATATATATGCAACTCCCCGACGAAATAAAGGTGGAGACGGTAACTGAAAGAGGTAAAAATCCGGTTATAACACTTACTTCCCACGATAAACAACTGGTCGGACAGGTTGCTTCGAAGATCAGGTCGCTGAGGGAACCAGAACCATATAAGGGCAAAGGTGTTAAATTCCAGGGTGAATACATTAGGAGAAAGGCCGGAAAGGCAGCAGCAGAAAAGTAATAACAGCTTAATTCATCGGATCACCATGAATCTTAAAAATATCAGAAGTAAAAACAAAAAGTCCTTCAGAAGGTACAGGATCAAATACAGGATCAGGAAAAACCTTCAGGGCACGGCAGAAAAACCCAGGTTATCGGTATACCGCAGTAACAAGCAGGTTTATGTCCAACTTATAGATGACCTTACAGGAAATACGCTTGCCTCAGCTTCTTCACAGCTGAAGGGAATAGCAGACAAGCCGGTCAACAAAACCGAAAAGGCGAAACTCGTAGGGCAAACGATAGCTGAAATAGCGAAAGAGGCCGGTATCGAAAATGTGGTTTTCGACAGAAACGGGTATTTATATCACGGCCGTATTAAAGCTTTAGCTGAAGGTGCTAGAGAAAATGGCTTAAAATTCTAAATGAGATATGGCAAATCTGAACGTAAAAAGAGTCAAATCCAGTGAAATAGAATTCAAGGACCGCCTTGTAAGCATACAGCGTGTTACTAAAGTGACCAAAGGGGGCCGGACATTCAGTTTCTCAGCCATTGTAGTGGTTGGCAATGAAAATGGTGTTGTTGGCTACGGACTTGGAAAGGCCAAGGAGGTTACCTCGGCAATTGCCAAGGGTATCGACGATGCCAAGAAAAACCTTATAAAGGTGCCGGTCCTCAAAGGAACAGTGCCTCACGAGGGTACCGGAAAGTACAGCGGTGCAAGGGTATTCATTAAGCCTGCCGCGCCGGGTACGGGTGTCATTGCAGGGGGTGCTATGCGTGCAGTTTTCGACAGTGTGGGTATCAGCGATGTGCTCGCCAAGTCGAAGGGCTCTTCTAACCCCCACTCAGTTGTCAAGGCAACCATCAACGCCCTGGCAAGTATGAGGGATGCATATACAGTAGCCCAGCTAAGGGATGTTGACGTAGAAAAAGTTTTTAACGGTTAAAATGAGTACGGTAATGAAAAAGCTCAGGATTACCCAGGTGAAAAGCTGCATCGACCGGCCTGCAAGGCAAAAAAGGACGATGGAAGCATTAGGGCTTAAGAGGATGCATCAAAGTGTGGAAAAAGAAGCCACTCCTCAGATCATAGGTATGGTAAACAAAATATCACACCTTTTGAAGGTGGAAGAAATTAGTAAATAACATTTAACAAACTCGATAATATGGATTTGAGCAATCTCAAACCGGCAAAAGGATCTACGAAAAGCAGTAAGCGTATCGGTCGCGGAGAAGGATCCGGTAAAGGCGGCACCGCCACCAGGGGACATAAAGGTGCAAAATCCAGGTCAGGATATAGCAGAAAAGCCGGCTTTGAAGGCGGACAGATGCCTCTTTTCAGGCGCGTACCGAAGTTCGGTTTTAAAAACCGTAACAGGATAGCCTATCATGGCATCAACCTCGATACACTTCAAAAGCTGGTTGATGAACATAAGATGGATAAGATTGATCCTGCTGTACTGGTTGACCATGGACTTGCCGATGACAAAGATCTCATTAAGATACTGGGCAGGGGAGAGTTAACTGCAAAAGTTGAAGTAACTGCCCATGCTTTTTCTGAAAAGGCAAAGTCGGCCATTGAATCTCAAGGTGGTGTAGCAACGATAATCTAATTTGACTGATGAAGAAACTTATACAGACCATAAGGAACATTATCAAGATTGAAGACCTCAGGGCGAGGATATTGTACACCCTTGGCATCATTCTGATCTACCGCCTTGGATCGTACGTTGTCCTTCCGGGTATAGATCCGAATATGCTTTCCGAACTGCAAAGCCAGACTTCGGGCGGATTGCTCGGACTGTTGAGTATGTTCACCGGGGGCGCGTTTTCAAATGCTTCGGTTTTTGCACTCGGTATCATGCCCTATATCTCGGCATCCATTGTGATACAGTTGCTCGGTATGGCCATACCCTATTTCCAGAAACTGCAAAGAGAGGGTGAGAGCGGAAGGAAGAAGATCAATCAGATCACAAGGTACCTTACAGTGCTCATCACTGCTTTCCAGGCACCGGGATACATCAGGGGTATTATCCTTACAAACCTCCCGCCTGAAGCAGTTGCGCCGTTCGACCCTAATGTTACAAGTCCTTCGGCCTTTTTCTGGTTTTCATCCATAGTGATCCTCGTAGCCGGTACCATGTTCATTATGTGGCTTGGTGAAAGGATCACCGATAAAGGTATCGGTAACGGTATATCACTCATAATCATGATCGGTATCATTGCCCAGCTTCCTTTTGCCCTTGCAGGTGAATTTGTCTCCAGGATGGAAGAACAGGGTGGAGGGCTCGTTTATTTCGTTCTTGAGGTCGTGGTTCTGATATTTGTCGTTCTTCTCACCATCCTGCTTGTGCAGGGGACCCGTAAGATACCCGTGCAGTATGCGAAGAGGATAGTCGGGAACAGGCAGTATGGTGGCGTAAGGCAGTATATCCCACTGAAAGTGAATGCTGCAGGTGTTATGCCCATCATCTTTGCACAGGCTATCATGTTCCTGCCCATCACCATAGCAGGTTTTGCCAATTCAGCCAATGTTTCGGCTTTTGCGGCTGCTTTTTCAAACCCCTGGGGCTTCTGGTATAACCTGGTCTTTTTCGCCCTGATCATAATATTTACTTATTTCTATACGGCGATTACGATCAACCCGAACCAGATGGCAGAGGATATGAAGAAGAACGGGGGATTTATACCCGGTGTGAAGCCCGGGAGGAAGACAGCCGACTTTATCGACGGGGTCATGTCGAAGATCACGCTTCCTGGGTCGATCTTCCTCGGGCTAGTGGCCATACTTCCGGCCATTGTAGTGAATGTTGGTGTGAACCAGCAGTTTGCACAGTTTTTCGGCGGAACGTCGCTGCTCATTATGGTTGGCGTGGTGCTCGATACACTGATGCAAATAGAAAGTCACCTGCTGATGAGGCATTACGACGGATTTACCAAGTCGGGCAGGATAAAAGGTAGAACAGCAATGAGTATGGGGTAATTGAATGTTAATACCTATTAAGACAGAAGAAGAAATTGAACTGATAAGAAAGAGTTCTTTGCTTGTTGGAAAAACCCTGGCACTGGTTGCCAGGCACATTGCACCCGGTGTGCAGACCCTGAAACTCGACAGGATGGCTGAGGAGTTCATAAGGGATAATGGCGCAGTTCCCGGGTTCAAAGGATACCACGGGTTTCCCTATACACTCTGCATCTCAGTGAACGAGCAGGTGGTACATGGTTTTCCCGGAGAGGACCATCTTAGGGATGGTGATATAGCATCCATTGATTGCGGTGTGCTGATGAATGGCTTCTACGGCGATTCGGCCTTCACTTTTGGTGTTGGTAATGTTGCGGAGGATGTTCAGTTGCTTATGCAGCGCACCAGGGAATCCCTTTACAAGGGTATTGAAAAGGCGGTGGCAGGCAACAGGGTTGGCGACATAGGCCATGCCATCCAGGAATATGTTGAAGAATACGGCTATACGGTGGTAAGAGACCTGGTAGGCCACGGTCTCGGAAAGGAACTGCACGAAAAACCCGAAGTGCCCAATTACGGAAGAAGGGGCCACGGGCCGAAGCTGAAAGAAGGGATGGTACTGGCCATTGAGCCGATGATCAACCTCGGTACCAGGGCTGTGGTGCAGGAAAGAGATGGCTGGACCATCAGGACAGCCGACCGGAAACCCTCAGCCCACTACGAACACGATGTGGTGGTAAGGTCAGGGGAAGCAGAGATCCTTTCAACTTTTGATTATATAGAAGAAGCATTGACAAGTAAATAATAATACATGGCTAAACAACAGTCGATCGAACAAGACGGAACAGTAATTGAGTCCCTGGGAAATGCAATGTTCAGGGTGGAACTGGAAAACGGGCACATTATCACTGCTCACATCAGCGGTAAGATGAGGATGCACTACATCAAAATACTGCCTGGTGATAAAGTGAAACTTGAAATGTCGCCGTACGATCTGACTAAAGGCAGGATAACTTACAGGTATAAATAACTATTATCATGAAAGTAAGGGCATCAATAAAGAAAAGGTCATCTGACTGTAAGATCGTCAGGAGAAAAGGACGAATCTACATTATCAACAAAAAAAATCCGAAACTAAAACAACGTCAAGGATAATATAAATAGGAATAGATATGGCCAGAATTGCAGGAATAGATCTTCCAAGGAATAAAAGAGGCGTTGTAAGCCTCACTTATGTCTATGGCATAGGCAGGAGCACTGCCGAAAAAATACTCACCAAAGCCGGTGTGGACTGGAACAAGAAGGTTCAGGACTGGGACGATGATGAGCAGAATGCCATAAGGAACATCATTAACGATGAGTTCAAGGTTGAAGGTGCGCTGCGTTCAGAAACGCAGATGAACATCAAGCGTTTGATGGACATTGGTTCTTACCGCGGCATCCGTCACCGTATCGGCTTACCGGTAAGGGGACAGAGCACAAAGAACAATGCACGTACACGTAAGGGTAAGAAAAAAACAGTTGCTAACAAGAAGAAAGCACCTAAAGGTTAAAAGTAATTAGTGATTGGTAATCAGTAATTAATAATTAACAATTAACAGTTAGCGCTGGTTACCGGTAGCTGATCATATAAAAAAGAATCAAGAATGGCAAAGACAACCAGATCTGCAAGAAAGAGGGTAGTAAGTGTTGAGCCTACAGGAAGGGCTTACATTAATGCATCATTTAACAACATCATAATTACCCTTACTAATTCAAATGGCCAGGTTATTACCTGGGCATCGGCAGGCAAGATGGGATTCAAGGGTTCCAAGAAGAACACGCCTTATGCAGCCCAGGTGGCTGCGGAGGAATGTGCCAAGTCGGCATACGACATGGGGCTCAGAAAGGTAAAGGTCTATGTTAAGGGCCCGGGTGCCGGTCGTGAATCGGCCATCCGAACACTGCACACAAATGGTATTGAAGTAACAGAGATACAAGATGTTACGCCTCTACCGCATAACGGCTGCAGGCCACCCAAAAGAAGAAGAGTATAAGAGTATAATCAATAAAGAATATATCAATCACAGGAATAAGAAATGGCTAGATACAGAGGACCTAAATCGAAAATCGCAAGGAAGTTCAGGGACCCCATATTCGGCCCTGACAAGGCACTCGACCGTAAACCATATCCTCCCGGCCATCACGGCGCAAATAAAAGGAGAAGGAAAGAATCGGAATATGGTTTGCAGCTTGCAGAGAAGCAAAAAGCCAAATATACCTACGGGATCCTTGAAAGGCAGTTCAGGAATACCTTCAAAAAGGCATCAGCCAGGAAAGGTAAGACCGGTGAGATCCTGCTTCAGCTTATTGAAGCCAGGCTCGACAATGTTGTTTTCCGCCTTGGGATTGCACCCACCAGGAGGGCAGCACGACAGCTTGTAAACCATAAGCATATCACGGTGAATGGTAGTGTAGTGAACATACCTTCATATGACGTGAAAGCAGGTGATCTTGTTGGGGTAAGGGAAAAATCCAAATCGCTCGAAGCGATAGTCGATTCACTTGCTTCAAGGGCGAATAAGTACCCCTGGCTGGAATGGGACGAGGAAAAGCTCGTCGGAAAGTTCATCAATTATCCCACAAGGGAAGAGATACCCGAAAACATCAAGGAGCAGCTCATTGTTGAGTTGTACTCCAAGTAATCGTAAGCAAAGATTTATCAATAAAAGAAAAAACACTCTATGGCCATTTTAGCATTTCAAAAGCCTGAAAAGGTAATCATGCTCGAAGCCGATGAGTTCAAAGGTTCCTTTGAATTCAGACCTCTTGAGCCGGGATTTGGCGTAACTATAGGCAATGCCCTGCGACGCATATTGCTGTCATCTCTCGAAGGGTTTGCCATTACATCAGTTAAGATAGAAGGAGTTTCACACGAATTCTCCACAATGAAAGGCGTTGTTGAGGACGTAACTGACATAATCCTGAACCTTAAGAAGATCCGTTTCAGAAGGCAGATCGAAAATGAAAACAGTGAAAAGATAAACGTAGTAATTGGCGAGCAGGAGGTTTTCAAGGCAGGCGATATAAATAAGTTTCTGTCTGTTTTCCAGGTACTGAACCCGGAACAGGAGATTTGCCATATGGACAGCTCAGTGAAGCTGACAATGGAGCTTTCGATCGACAAAGGCAGGGGATATGTTCCCGCTGAGGAGAATAAAAACCTCAACGCCGATGTGAATACCATTTTCCTGGATTCGATCCATACCCCCATCAAGAATGTGAAATTCCACGTTGAAAACTACAGGGTTGAACAGAAGACCGACTACGAAAAGCTGGTGCTGGAGATCACAACCGACGGATCGACACAACCGAAAGAGGCGTTGAAAGAGGCAGCCAAGATACTCATCCATCACTTTATGTTGTTTTCGGATGAGAAGATCACCCTCGACAGCGAAGAGAAATCGGTTACCGAAGAGTTTGACGAAAGCTCGCTTCACACAAGGCAGCTTCTGAAAACAAAGCTGATAGACCTTGACCTTTCGGTAAGGGCGCTCAACTGCCTCAAAGCAGCCGACGTGGACACACTGGGCGACCTGGTTCAGTTCAACAAGAACGATTTATTGAAGTTCAGGAACTTTGGTAAGAAATCACTTACCGAACTGGAAGAGCTCGTAAAGAACAAGGGGCTCGAATTTGGAATGAACGTAGTGAAATATAAATTAGACAAGGAATAGAAGCGATGAGACACAGGAGAAAGTTTAATCACTTGAGCCGTACCAGCACCCACAGAAAGGCAATGCTGGCCAATATGGCTTCTTCCCTGATCCTGTATAAGAGGATCAAAACCACTGTGGCGAAGGCCAAAGCACTCAGAAGTTTTGTGGAACCTCTTATAACCCGGTCGAAGGAAGACAATACCCATTCGAGAAGAATGGTGTTCAAGCATCTCCAGAATAAGGATGCAGTCAAGGAGCTTTTCAGGGAAGTTTCGCAGAAAATTGCCGAACGCCCGGGAGGATATACCAGGATACTGAAACTGGGGCCAAGGCTGGGCGACAATGCCGAAATGTGCCTCATTGAGCTGGTCGATTTCAACGAAAACCTTCTTGCTGAAACAGGTGCAGCGAAGAAAAAATCAACACGCCGCGGACGTCGTGGTTCAGGTAAGAAAAAGGCAGCGGAAACCGGTGCAACCGCAGTACCGGCCGCAACAGATAAACCTGAAGAGGAAGATGTTGCTGAAGAGGTAGCCACCGGGCCCGAAACCAAGGTTGAAGAGCCCGAAGCTGAAAAGCCCGCAGAGGAAAAAGCAGAGCCCGAAGCAAAGAAAGAGGAACCGGCGCCTGAAGCTGAAAAGAAAGAAGAAAAGACTGCCCCTGAAGCAAAGAAGGAGGATAAACCGGAGGCCGCTACTGAAGAGGAGCCGGTGAAGGAAGATAAGAAACCGGAGGAGCCAAAAGCTGAAGAAAAGAAGCAGGAAGAACCGGCTAAAGAGGAAGAGAAGAAGGAAGAAAAGCCTGAAGCAAAAGCGGAACCGGCCAAAGAGGAAGAGAAGAAAGAAGAAAAACCGGAAGCCGGAGAAAAGAAGTCTGAAGAACCTAAGGCTGAGGATAAGAAAGAAGACAAGTCCGAAGGGGAAGATGATAAAGAAAAGAAAGAGTAGTATTTAATTAAATAAGATACTTAAATTTGCAAAAGAATAAAGGATAAGGTTTTAGGCTTTATCCTTTTTTGTTATATATAAAATTGAAAAAGAATAAGATATGAGTACCATAAGCGATATTTTTGCAAGACAGATCCTCGATTCAAGGGGAAATCCCACCATAGAGGTTGACGTTTTTACTGAAACAGGCCTTGTTGCCAGGGCAGCAGTGCCTTCAGGAGCATCCACCGGAGTTCACGAAGCTGTTGAACTGAGAGACGGCGACAAGGAGATCTACCTCGGTAAGAGCGTTCACAAAGCCGTTCATAATGTAAACAACGTGATCAAGGATGAGCTGATAGGTTATTTTGTCAACGAGCAGAACATGATAGACCAGCGGATGATAGAGCTGGACGGGACGCCCAACAAATCGAAACTTGGCGCCAATGCGATCCTTGGAGTATCGCTGGCTGTTGCAAAAGCCGCTGCCATGGAGACAGGCCAGTACCTGTACCGTTATGTAGGCGGTGTTAATGCAAATACCCTCCCTATCCCTATGATGAACATCCTGAACGGGGGATCGCATGCCGATAACAGCATCGACTTTCAGGAATTCATGATCATGCCCATAGGCGCTTCCACCTTCAGCGAAGCCCTGCAAATGGGCGCCGAGGTGTTCCATAACCTCAAGGCCGTGCTTAAGAAACAGGGCCATTCAACCAATGTGGGTGATGAAGGCGGTTTTGCCCCCAACCTTTCATCCAATGAAGAGGCCATTAAGGTTGTGCTCGAAGCTATAGAGAAAGCAGGGTACAAGCCCGGTGAAGATATCTACATTGCCCTCGACCCGGCCGCTTCGGAATATTATGTGAAAGAGGAGAATGTTTATCATCTCAAATGGTCGACCGGCGATAAGCTTACCCCTTCGGAAATGGTGGATTTCTGGAAAGACTGGGTGAACAAATACCCAATCATCTCAATAGAGGATGGTATGGATGAAGACGACTGGGACGGCTGGAAACTTATGACCGATGCCATGGGCAAGGATGTGCAGCTTGTTGGCGATGACCTGTTTGTTACAAATACCGAACGTTTACTGGACGGGATCAACAAGGGGGTAGCCAACTCGATCCTTATCAAGGTAAACCAGATAGGCACCCTCACCGAAACCATCAACGCCGTGAACATGGCCTATACCAACGGGTATACTGCAGTGATCAGTCACCGCTCAGGCGAGACAGAAGATACAACTATTGCTGACCTGGCAGTTGGTTTGAACACAGGCCTGATCAAGACCGGTTCGGCAAGCCGTTCCGACAGGATCGCCAAGTACAACCAGTTGCTCAGGCTCGAAGAGAGGCTTGGAAGCACAGCTTACTATCCCGGAAAGGATTTCAGGTTTGTGAAGTAACTGAAAATCAGATTATAAATGCAAAGCCGTTCGTTTACCCGGGCGGCTTTTTTGGTTTTGTATGATTGAAGCAGAATTGTTATAGCCTGGTAAGGATAAATTATAGCAGCGGAGCTCCATTCGAATGCTTCAGGATCATTGAGCTATAGTTTGGTTTAATGATTTGGTGACTTTATCTCAGTTATTATTTCTATGTGAACTTATAAAAAAGATGTCCCCCTGACCATATTGCCCTTCGTCGCTGATGTCTATCAGGTTACCATCTTTAACATAAAAAGCTTTATACTGGAGTTCTTTTAACAGAACCAGGAGTTTGTCTTTATTTTCCTTCGAAGTTTCAACCTGCAGGCTCGGTCTGAATTTCTCAATAAGCGGCAGCATCCCTGGCAAAATATGCATCTCATAGCCCTCCACATCGCATTTTATATAATCGCACCTCTCAAGGTTTGCAAAAAGTAATTCAGGTTTCCTCATTTCAGCAGTCGAAACATGCTCATAGCCCGAAATATCATTACCTTCGATAACCTGCATCAGGCCGTGCCTGAAATGTTTTTCCCCTTTGGGAACACCCATTTTTATCTCCTGGCCCTCTTCATCGCCCAAAGCATAGGGGTAAATGATCGTATTCCTCAGCTTTGCTGTATTTTTTTTAAGGATCTTACGGAACAATCCGATAGGCTCGATACAATGAATTTTTCCTTCACTGCCTGCAAGTTTTGAGAAGATTACACTATAATAGCCCAGGTTGGCACCGATATCAATTATCTCGTCTCCCTGGCTGATAAGTTTTTTTACATAATAATGGCAGTCGAATTGGGGGTATCCCTTAAGCAGGCCCATGCTGTATAGTTTCAGGAATATCCTGCTTATAATAAGCAGGTATTTTTCAACCCCCAGAATATTATACAATATTTTCTTCGATATCATCGGGGAAGGTTTATTTGGTGCCGGGAAGCTTTATTATCTTCTTCAATATCTTATTAATATCTTCCGATATGCCCGAAAGCACAATTATTAAAGTAAAGACCAAAAGAATCACCAGGCTTCTTATGAGAATATCCATAATAAGGCTGTCGAAAAGAGGTATTAATAAAGAAAGGCCATAAGCAACTGCACCGGCTGCGAGAACGATAAGGAACCTGTAGTTGTATGGCTCCAGCTTGAAACGTTTTTTCAGAAATGCATACCGGCCGGTATTGACAATAAATTTTGATATAGCTGATGCCATGGCAGCACCAGTGATTCCAAGCCATGGGATAAAAGTAAGGTTAGTGATAACAATCAATACTATGAGAAGGACCATGAAATAGGTCTGGTACCTGTATTGCTTTGAATTTATAAGAATGCTTATTGCCCCACCTGAGGCCATATCAAAAATATAGGCCAGACCGATAAAGAGGATGACCCATTTACCCTGTGCATAGAGATCAGGAAGTATCCTGAATATATTGTCTATATTTCCCCATATCCCGGCAAAAACAAGCACTCCGGCAATAAAGAGGTGTAATGCTGATTTGTGGTAGATCTCCGAAAGTTTAGCCTTGTTGTTGGCATTCCAGGCTTCGGAAACTACCGGGCTTATTATCCGGAGCATGGCCCTTGAAGGCAGAACGATCAGGGTGGCAAAATAAAAAACCGTTGTGTAGATGCCGGTTTGTCCCAGACCGAGAAATCTCTCCACCATAATTTTGTCAATATTGAAGGTGGTTATGCCTGCAAAACCGCTGATGGTGCCAAAGAGAGAAACAGATATCATATGCCTGGCAAGGGGCTTATCGATCAGGCTGAATGAGGGTTTGAGGCTGAATTCACCCTGGATGATCAGCCCGAAAGCAAGAATTATAGTGGGTAAACAGAGGGCGGTAACATACAGCAGAACGAATGTTGGGAAGTTGATAATTTCATAAAAGTAGAGGATGATCATGGCAAATATAAGTAGCCGTTGAATGAACTCCTTGGCTGCCAGTCCAATCACAGCATTAAACAAGGAGTTGTAATAGCTATCAAGTGCCTTGAAGAGAATTGTAAAGAGTATCAGGGGAATGAGATAAAGAATATATTTATCGAGAAGAGGTGAGCGCCCGGCTGTGTTTTCTATCAGTGCCGGTTTAATAAGGAAGAATATTGCCATTGCCACCAAGAAACCTGCAAGTGCCACTGCCAGGGATATGAAAAGAAAACCGTTATGTTTTTTTTTCTTATCCCTGAATACCGGAAAGACTTTAATTGTGGTGACATTGAAACCGAAGCTGGCAAACTGGGCGAATATAACCGAGTATGAAACCAAAATACTCAGCAGCCCGATTTGCGATGCACCAAGTACCTTTGGGAAAATAAGGGCGGAAGTGACAAAACCAACAGCAACACCAGTATAGGTGATAATGGTATTTATAATGGTTTGTTTCTGTACTATTCCCATTATCATTCAGAGATTAGGTCCCAGTTTAGTGGTGTTCCTTTTTCTATATTTTTGGCCGCTTTCTTACCTAGTATATCTTTATAGTATTTTGGATGAAGCCCAAGTCCCGGACGTAAAGAAGAAATGTTTTCAGTTGAAAATTCTTCTCCTTGCCTTATATTCTTTACAGCAAACAATGACCTGGCAGAGTGCATGGCTGATTTCATCTTCTCTGTTACCTGGTAATTATATGGTTCAATAGCTTTTTCAATTTTCCTTATTGCCAGCACCATTTTCTTGAAATCTCGGCGATCAAGCGAAAATTCACTGTCCGGGGTATTAATTGACCTATCCAGGATAAAGTGTTTTTCGATTATCCTGGCACCCAGTGCTACTGCGGTAATGGGTATTTCAATTCCCAGTGTATGGTCTGAAAGTCCTGTGACCACGCCAAATTTTTCACTAAGGAAAGGAATTGCACCAAGGTTTGCTTCCTCAACAGGAGCAGGATAAGCAGAGGTGCATTTGAGAAGTGCCACTTTCTTGTTTCCTTGCTCATAACAGGTTTCAAGAGCGAGTTCAATATCTTCAATCCTGGCGATGCCTGTTGATATTATAACAGGCTTCCCTTTAGATGCAACATATGAGATCAGAGGTAAATCAGTTATTTCAAAAGAAGCTATTTTATATGCAGGTACTTTTAATGACTCCAGTAGATCAACACCCTCCAGATCAAAAGGGGAGGAGAAGAAGTCCAGTCCCAGGCTTTCAGCAAGTTTCTTTAGTTTAGGGTGCCATTCATATGGGGTTGATGCTCTTTTATACAGGTCGTACATTTTTTGGCCTGCCCACAAGCTATCTTCCCTTGTCTTGAACCAGGGTTTATCAGAATCGAGGGTTATGGAACCAGGCTGGTAGGTTTGAATCTTAACAGCATCGGCTCCTGCCTCCTTCATAGCTTCCAGGGTTTTTACAGCAAGATCAAAATTCCGGTTATGGTTTGCAGATAACTCGGCTATTATATAGACGGGCTGATTGCTGCCAATTTTCCTGTTAAAAATATTTATCGTATTCATTTTGAATTGAGATCAATTCTGATTTCGGCCGGGGTTAACGGCTGTTTCCTCCCTTTTCTGATGATCTTAAGGCTCTCTTCAGGTCCACAGTTAAACAGGAGATCAACCACCGACAAATAGGAGATGAATTCCCCAAACAGTTGGTTATATTCCGGATGCAAGTAGTTATGGTAAAGTAGTTCTACACCCGAGTTTTTGAATGCTCCTGCTTCGTTTTCCTTCTCTATATAATCACTGGAACCAAAGGCTGCGAGATATTGTTTTGTGCCGACCTGTTTGCATATGCTGACCAATCTTTCGTCTCTTGTTCCGGTAACTCCTTCAATTTTAGAAGAAAGTCCAAAAGGGGTATCGATAGACATATATTCACAAAGAGCTTTAATTACAGAAATATTGAATTCCGACACCAGGTTTACAGGAGCATGATATACGCTTTCAAGAATAGGGAAAACTTCCTGATAGAACGGTGACTTTTTGTAGCAGTGAAGAAAAGCAGACAGGTGTTTCTTCCTCCACTTCTCATCTTCACTTATCAAAGCATTGGCGTACAGGGTATCATCCCTCGATCCGGTTTTCTTTACCGGCATTGTCAGATATAGTTGCCCATTATTACTTTTAATCCTGTTCCTCACACCCCAGCTTCTTTTCACTAACTGGGCATCATCAAGAAATATGAACCTGTCTACATGATCGATCATGTCAAAATAGCCAATCCATGGAAAGAAGGTCGGTTGCATTATTGCTATGATCATCCTTATTCTTTAAAATACTTATTAGAATACTTCTTGATATCCGAAAAAACCTTATTATCAATCTTTTGCCTGTCTGTTGATTCGAACTGCTTTAAATCATAAGGTTTTCTTTCCAGTGTATATCCGTTAGCATTGAAAAAATCAAACACAATATTCATGACTTCCACAGGCCTTTCACAAAGATCAACATAATCGACCCGCAGGAATCTTCGCTTTTCTGAAATGCCCGACCGGGCTTCTCTAATCCTCTGAATACAATAATAGACCTGGCCAACAACCTGCTCAGCCGGGGTTTTTTCCGATAACTCCATATATTCTTCCGGCTTAGCCGAAAACCATTCAGTTATATTCCCAAAAAGTTTTTGCCTGTTGATGATCAAAGATTGGGCAGTAAAGACCGGGTCTCTTTCAATATAAATAAACAGTGCAAATGGGAAGATACGGGATAGTAATGAAGCATTTATAGTCACCATTACAGTATTCTTAAGTATGAGAGGAAGGCTTATCCCATTGATCATCTCATATACCTCCTGTTTCAGGCCCGTTATCATTTTTTCATCCTGAGTATTTATTGCCTCGTGAGTTTCTCCCGTCTTCAACCATTTTTGCCAGAAGTATCCAAACTCATGCGGTCCTAAGGGCCCTTTGGTAAAACCTATATCTGAGTTAAAGTCGTTAAGTATTCTTTCACTGAAAGGGGCTATTTCATTTGATAGAGCCATGCCAGTATAAGGAGAATTCCAAAATCTCGCTGTGATATTGTCAATATAGCCAAGTGTAAATGAAGATACTAAGACTTGTTCAAATAAGGTGGTTCCTGATCTTGGTGCTCCCAATATGAACACAGGGGGCTGGGATATTTTATCGAGTCCCGGTGATTTCTTATTTTTTTCCAGGATTTCATTCAGACGTACGATCTCTGATGGGGCTGTATGTTTTTTACTGCTGTCAGGCATTGAATAATCGAATAATCTCCTTAATTATCAGTTCTGTTCCCTTTGTGTTGATTTCTTTAGCGAGTTTGTCAACCATCTCCGTATTTTTTGCTTCATCTGACATAATATTATCCAGATGGCCAGTTAGTTTTTCAGCCGATAAATCGTCCACAGTGCCCAGATAATATGCCAAATTATTATTTTTTAAATTATCTGAACTTATTTTTTCTCTTTTAGAATTGGCAATTATGATATTGAGGGCATTTAACGAACCAAACTCCCATACTGTAAGCCCTCCCGAGTTAATCCCATACTTCACTTCTGACATCATCAGGGGCATGTTTTCCGTAAATGAGTATATTTCTGTAGGGGTAGATGAATGGATATTTCCATTTAGGGTGCCTTTAAAACGATCCCCCGTAATTACTATTATTTTGTCAGGTTTTTTTCTAAGCCTGGTAAGAGCGTTAAAGCTAACCTTCAGCCTTTCTTCAACATCAGCATTTCCAAAGGCCAACATAAACACATCATCCTTTTCAACGAAGGGTTTTAATTCTACACCCGACTTTAATTGATCAAATCGGGGATCCATTATTAGGTATTTTGGTCCCCTGAGAAGTTTTGTTTCCCGGAGGATAGAATAATTCTGGCTAAGAGCCAGAATGTTCTGGTTGAGTACTATATCAGCGTAAAAATTATAATCACTGTAAAATGTTATGAACATCAACTTGCAACCAGTGCTGCGTATAGTTAATTGAAAATCAGTGGAGTAATAATTTTCTGTATCACTGTCAATAATGAGAATCCTACTGAAATCAGATTCTTTGTTTAAAAGGTCGGTTATTTCCAGGTCAGATGATATGATTGAAAGTCTATGGCCTTCGGCATCAATTGAATTTTTTAAATGATCTGTTATCTCTTTACAAAGAAAATGTACTTTAAAGCCTGCTTCACTAAGGCTATATGCTAAGATCCTTGTTCGGGAAATATGACCACTGCCGATCTTTTCATTTGCATCGGCTCGTATATAGGCTTTCAATATTTTCATGAACCGGACTTAATAAATTCCTGCAGCCATTCTGCCGATCTTTTCAGTTCATGCAATTCAGCAAGCTTTAAAAGCTCCTTTAATTCACTCTTGAAAGTTGTATGAATTTTCTTTTGAGAGACAGAACTATTGATCTCCCTTATCCATGGATTTTTATTGATAAGCCCCATTATCTGCCCAAGCCCGAATAAGGGATCCTTTGCGTATAAATGACCATAAATTATGTTTATCAGGGCATAGTCCGAGGAGGTATCAAGGGTAAGTCTGAGTGAGGGGTCATTAAATTTTTCCGGTGCTGAAACTGACTCTATCCTGAACTCCCCCGGTCTGCTTTTATAAAAAAAAGTGGTCACATGTTCCTTCTCATGATCCTGTTCAGCTTCCCGGAAGGCTCTTTCGAGCGCTTCATAGTTGAATACAGAAGCATCCATCCCTATAGGAAATGTCCGTTCAAGTGCCCCCAGCGTGGTGAAATCAGCATTGGTTTCAATATGACGGTTGATGGCAAGATCGATGATCCCGGGATCAATTAGCGGACAGTCGCCTGTAATACGAACGATCCGCTCTATTTTGTGTTTGGTGGCCGCATCGTAATATCTCTGGAGGACATTTTCAAGGCTGCCCCTGAATACCGGGATCCCTTTACCCCAAAACAATTCCTCAATGGTATCATCTTCCTTGTTTGTGGAAGTAGCTATGATTACTTCATCAGCCTCTTTCGATGCCATGGCCCGGCGGGCCACCTGCTCGATGACAGTTAAACCGCTACCAACAGGAAGTTCCATCGATACCTTTGCCGGAAGCCTTGTGGAGGAGTTCCTGGCCTGTATGATCACACCGGTCTTCATGCCTCATCAAAGTTTTTAAATACAGTGAATATTCTCATTGAGATTTCACGAACATCCCTTTCCTCGAGGGCATGGTACATAGGTATACTTATTTCTGAGTGATAATACTTTTCGGATACCGGCAGGCTCAACCCTTCATAACCATTTTGCCTGTAATAAGGCTGCATATGCACAGGGATATAATGCGTTTGCACCCAGAGGCCTGCACTGCGCAAAGCGGAAAAGACCTCCTTTTTCCGGCCTGTAAGATGTTCTTTCAGCCTGACAGGGTAGAGGTGGTAAGCCGATTTTGCGTAGTCCTTTTCGACCGGCAGGTCAAAATAAGGGTTATCACCTAGCAATTCACTATAAAGCTCAGCTATCCTGCGCCGTCTCGAAATATTTTCATCCAGTCTTTCAATTTGTGAGAGCCCCAGGGCAGCCTGTATATCGGTCATCCTGTAATTGAATCCCAGGTGGTGCATCTCGTAATACCAGTCGCCTTCATCCTGGTTCAGCATATCCTCTTTGGTGATCCCGTGAGTTCGAAATACCATCAGCCGTTTAAAGTACTCCTCGTTGTTGGTGACCACCATACCGCCTTCACCGGTAGCAATGTGTTTCACAGGGTGAAAACTGAAGATGGCCATATCCGAGAAACTGCCGTCGCCAATGGTTTTTCCTTCGTACAACGCCCCTGTGGCATGGGCTGCATCTTCAATAACCCTCAGGTCATACTTATCCGCTATGCGTTTTATTTCTGAAAGATAAGAGGGGTGCCCTGAAAAGTGGACCGGGACGATAAACCTTGTTCTTTCAGTAATCAGGCCTTCTATAAGGTCTGCATCTATATTACCCGTATCAGGTTCAACATCGCAGAATACGGGTTTGTGTTGCAGGTATAACCCTGCATTGGCGGTGGCAACGAAGGTGATGGGGGAGGTGATGAACTCAGCCCCTGGATCAAGCCCGAGGGCAAAGTAGGCCCCATGCAGCGCCGAGGTGCCTGAATTAAAAGCCACGGCATACTTTGCATTCACTTTGCCGGCAAAACTACACTCAAATTCTCCGATCTTTGGGCCCTGGGTCATGTAATCCGACCTGAGGACCTCAACTACCTGCCTGATATCATCCTCTGTGATATGCTGCCGTCCGTATGGATAAAATTTCTTCATTATATCTTAAAACCGGGATCAATATGTTTCCTGATCTGCTCCCTGATATCTTCAACGCTCAACCATTGATCATTCTTGCCCGAGCTGTACCTGAATCCCACCGGAACAGTCTTTGCTCCGAAGTGATCCATATATCTCTGCTTCTTTTCCTGGCTCATAGGGGGAAGGATTATATAATAACTCCCCATGTCGAGCGTGTGAAGAGAATCCGACTCAGTGATCATCTCTTCATGGAGTTTCTCACCAGGCCTGATACCCACTATTTCGATCTTTGCCCCCGGCGAAACAGCCTCAACCACATTTAGTATCTTGTACGAAGGTATTTTTGGCACAAAGATCTCACTCCCCAGTGAATTTCCAAGTGCGTACAGGACAAGGTCGATCCCTTCCTCAAGTGAAATATTGAAACGTGTCATTTCAGGATGAGTAACCGGGAGTGAACCTTCACCTTTTTTAGAAATAAAGAATGGGATCACTGAACCCCTGGAACCTATTACATTTCCATACCTTACCACACTAAAGCGTATCTCCCTGCTTCCCTTCATGTTATTTGCAGCTATGAAGAGTTTATCTGAACAAAGCTTGGTTGCGCCGTACAGGTTTATCGGAGCAGCGGCTTTATCTGTCGAAAGCGCAACTACTGCTTTTACGTCCGCATCAAGTGCAACATCAATAACATGTTCTGCACCAAGGATGTTGGTCTTGATGAATTCCATGGGGTTATACTCGGCAGTGGGAACCTGTTTCAGCGCTGCGGCATGGACTATAAAATCAATTCCTTCACACGCTCTTCGGAATCTTTCCTTATCCCTTATGTCGCCTATGAAATACCTTATTGCCGGGTACTTGTCGTGAGAAAATACCTGCGACATCTCGAACTGTTTCAGTTCATCTCTCGAGAAAATAACCAGTCGTTTAATATCCGGATATTTCTGAAGAACTGTGGCAACGAATTTTTTACCGAAAGATCCGGTTCCTCCGGTAATCAGAAGTGATTTTCCGTTCAGGTCTATTCTATTCATCATTTATTTATTGATTGCTTGCTTGTAGAGAGTCTCCTGTAAACCGGGGTCGTCCAGTTTCTCTTCTATCTTTTCCCTTTTGTAGAACTCATCCATAAATTTATAATACCTCTCTTTCAGCGAGGGAAGGTTTTTTAGTTTTCGTCTTTCAAATATCCAAATAGTTTTCCTGAAGTAAGGTAAACGTTCAAATATTTTCTTGTTGTAGAAATACTTACCTATCTGCATCAGATAGTACATGTAGAAAAAGCGAAAGGAGAAAACCTTTTTCTTGCGGTTCCTGTTGATCTTTTGAAGGGTTTTTTTCAGGTACAGGCCTGTCCTTAAATGGTTTAATCCATCGCCAAAACCTATTGTGTCATAGATAAGCCGGGCCTGCACTTTCTTTTTTTCTTCTGATTCGAAATCAGCCACAAGGCCCGTTCTGTAAAACTCCTCTATATAATTCATGAGTTGCTCGTAATCTCGGGCAATGATCGATCCCCGGTGTATTTCGTCTCTTTTAAAATCAGGATCGGGATTGATAAGGATGGTTGTTTTGTTCAATAGCCATGCTTCCAGGGCGGTAGTGGTTTCGAATCCAAGCCAGAGATCGGAAATATTGATCAGATCATGAATATTTTCCTCATTCACGATATATATTACATTACGACGGTTTCTCAGAGCAGCCATTTCATTCCTGTCTTCCTTGATCAGGTGGGGATGAACTTCACTCGGATGCCTTTTAAGGATAAATAGTGTATCGGGGTTGTTATCCACCAGTTTTTCAAGAATTCCCGAAACCAGGTGCATCTGTTCCTCCATCCAATTGAGCCTGTCAGGATTATCTTTATGGAGATAGCTGATCTCCCTGCGCATTTCTTCATTGAATAACTTTCCAAATGCCCATCCTGCGTAGCCGATAACTCTTTTATAGTTCTTTAGCCCATACTTTCTGAAAAAGCTCTCACGGTCCATGAATTTATAGATCCTGTACCTGTCGAAACCCGTTGCCCCGGTGAATACCATACGGTCTTTGTACCCCGGCAGCTCATCGGAAAGGAATTTCCTGGTTCTTTCTGACCAATGACAAATAAATTCCTGATAGAAAACCTTGTCACGGTTATATCCCCAATAATTAAAGGTGCCATTGGTCCTGAAGTTCCCTTCAGAAATGAGAGCGAATACTTTGATTCCTTGTTGATGTGCATACCTGGAAATATAGAACAACCAGAGTGAACCGATTGTATTTGGCATAAGAACAAGGTCGGGCTGCTTCCGGTAAATGGCATGAATATCCCAGACAAATGCGAATTCAATTTCGCAGTCAAGATATTTCTCAGCGAAATAGACTACCGGAAACATTATCTCCACGTCACGTCCGATATCATTGTCGAGATAACAAAGTACTTTATATGGAGGTTTGTTCAAATCCTTCTTCATATTAAACTATCTGGTCCAAATACTCCGCCACTTTTCCAGTCTGGTTTTTGACATTGTATTCGCTGATTTCTGCCGGATTGTCGAGGAGTTTTTTACCTTCACGATATCTTTCATAGATCTCAAAAATATAGTTTTCTATCCCTTTAAGATCATCGTATTTAAAGGAGGTGCCCCTGGCGGTCTTATCCAAAATCTCATTTACATCACTGTCTGCCGGGCCAAGTGCAAGTATGGGGACTTCAGCCCTCAGGTATTCGAACAATTTCCCGGGTATTCTGCCTTTAGCATTGGCTGCTTTGTTCAGCGGGAGCAGCAGGATGGCCGAGTCGGCATTTAATTTCAGCACCCTCTTCCTCGAAACTTGTCCCAGGTATTCAGTTTTTTCTTTCAATCCATACCTTTCGATCAATTCTTTGATAAGGAAATCAACACTGCCTGCGAGGATAATCGAGAGATCATCTTTGAATCCTTTTTCTTTTTGAATAAGGTTGCTGAGTGCTTTAATGAGGTTTTCCGGATTGCGGTCGTAGCCAAGCAAGCCGGCGTGTGAAATTATGAATTTCTTTTCCTGCAGATCCGGGGGTTTTATTTCTGAGAAGTCATCTTCATCATATCCCCAGAAAACCACATCTACATTTTTTGCCCCGATAGATTCCAGGTCCTTTTTCCAGGTAGGACTGGCTATTGTGATCTTTCGGGCAGTTCGAAAAGCTTCCTGTTCAAGCTTCCGGTGCTTTTTCTCAGCCCATGATGTTAACTTGAAAAGATGGTGATAATCAATCTGTGTCCACGGATCCTGAAAGTCGGCAAGCCAGGGGATTCCAAGTTTCTCGCTAAGCCTGCATGCAATGACTGTATTTGTGTGTGGAGGGCCATCAGACAGGATGGCATCAACAGGGTTCTCCTTAAGATAACCTGTCAAATACTTAACAGAGGGTTTGATCCATAGCGACCGGGCGTCGGGAATAAAAAAATTTCCGCGGATCCATATTGCAATATTGTCAATGATGCTTGTTTTGTTGGATCTTACATGGACGGGATTACCTGTTACTGCATCCTTTTTCCTTTTTCCTGAAAGTATTTTGTAGGCTTTAAACGGTTCTCTGATAGGTCTTTTTATGATAGTGACGCCTTCCGGGATGTCTTTTTCATTTTCCGGGTCGACATACGGATACCGGGCATTTTCGGGAGCATATACCACAGGTTCCCATCCGAAAGCCCTGAGATACTTGGTGAATTTAAGGCAGCGGTGTACCCCTATTCCTCCGGCAGGGGGCCAATAATATGATATGATCAATACTTTCTTCATTCACTTAATCACCTTTCAGGTAACGCCTGGTCTCAAAGAAAAACCCACCTAATACAACAATCAGCAGGATTATGGAACCAACCAGCATGATTGCCTGACTTATGTAATAGCTTTGCGGTTCGAACCTGAATTCAATTTCATGGTCACCGGCGGGGATCTCCATACCCCTGAGAAGGTAATTGACCCTGACATGCTCCTGCTCTTGCCCGTCGATGAATACTTTCCACCCTTTGTCATAATAGATGTCCGAGAATACTGCAAATCCGGGTTCGGGGTTGCTTGAAATAAAGTTCAGTTGCCTTGGTGAATAGTCAGTTAGCTGAATCACTGCATTTGTATCTTTACTGAAAGATGTTTTACTGACCTTATCGACAAACTTTTGCCGAATTACAGCAGTATTGGCGGCATCGAAATTTTCTAACGCAAAGATCTCTGCATCCGCGTTTTCCACCACCTTCAGATTTTTAACGAACCAGGCATTACCGAGGGCGTGGTTATTCAGGTATGGGGCTGAATTGGGATTTAATATCAGATATTTAGTGTTCAGCATATTCAACACTGCTTCATCAGCAAGTATGCGGTCAAGGTTCTTTCCAGCGTTGTTGTTTATTTCATCAATGATCCTGCTCATGGAAGGCTGTATGTGAAATTCGATGAGCTCCTGGTATTTTTTGAGCTTGGCCCCGTGGTATCCTCCGATGGATTTATGGAAGTATGAAGTGCTGGCATCATTGAATGTGCTGACCGTCAGATTCAATACCCTGAAATAGAGCTCTTTGTCGGCCAGTATCATTTCATCGGCAGGAGTTTTTTTGTATGGTCTTTCGACCTGAGATTTGCGGGTAAAGTTATCATCATTAAGATAACGCCAATTGACAGGTACCAGGTCGATCATTATCACAGCAATAATCCAGATGACAAAAAACTGTTTTTTAAGTTTATTTATACTGAAGAGCCACAATCCGGCCACTCCCAGGAGTATCATCAGCAAGCTCCTGAGGGTATCCTGTCTGAAAATGCTGATCCTTGCTGTTTCAAGGTTATTTCTTATATCACTTACCTGCTGTGGCGTTGCTCCTGATTGCTCAAAATTTCTGAATTGTCCGTATTCCGATGTCTTGATGAACTCAAAAAAGGTATCTGGAATCAGGTAGAAAAGGATCAGTAACCCCCCTGTAAGCCCGAAGCTTACATAAAATGCCCTCGATTTGAGCTTAAAGATACCGGGCTCTTTGTAAATTTTATAAAGCCCGAGGATGGCCATCAGTGGAATGATCAGCTCTGCAATTACCAGGGTCATCGAAACCGTCCTGAACTTATTGTATCCCGGCACATAATCCAGAAAGAAGTCGGTAAGGAACATGAAATTATTACCCCAGGCAAGCATGACAGAAAGCAATACTGCCCCAAGCATGAACCATTTGAATTTACCCTTCAAAAGAAAAAAGCTGAGGATATAGAGAAACATCAGGAATGCCCCTATATAAACAGGGCCTGAGGTAAAAGGTTGGTTTCCCCAGTATGAATCGAATTGCGAAACTATTTGCCTGTACCTGTTATCAACATTGTCGAGGGCGCTTTCATGTGCCGACAGCGGACCGCTGGCCCCTCCCTTTGCATTGGGTATCAGAAATGTAAATGTTTCCTGTACACCATAACTCCAGGCTGTTGCGTAATCCTTATCCAGACCGGTGGTTTTGTTATCCTGGTTAATAGTCAGTTCTGAGGGGCCCCTGGTTGTTTCTTCTCCGTATTCATAGGTGAGTATCAGTTTACTGATATTTGTCGACAGGGCTATGGTAGCCGCTATCAACAAGACCCCGGAAGCCTTGAGGAAGTTGGGCATCTTCTTTTTGTACCATGCATATAAAAACTCATACAGAGCGATGAACAGGATTATTATCAAAAGATAATAGGTGATCTGGAGGTGGTTGGCACCGATCTGAAAAGCCAGAAACAGTGTGGTGACCACCCCTCCCAGGATGTACTTTCCCCTGTATGCCAGGAAAATACCAGCAAGTGTCACCGCCATAAAACCTATGGCCTGGGCTTTTGTGTTGTGTCCTGCTGCGATTATTACGAGAAAATAAGTGGAAAAGGCAAAGCCAATGGCGCCTGCTATGCTGATCCAGGGGTTAACTCTCAGGGAAATTAAAAGTATATAGAATCCTATCAGGTAGAGCCAAAGGTACTTGACCGGTTGAGGCAGTCCGAGCTGGTAAATACTGTTCAGATAGCTTTTAAAATTATATTTATACTTAACAGAGATCTGGTATGCCGGCATCCCGCTGAACATCGAATTTGTCCACAATGCTTCCTCCCCGGTCTTTTCACGATAATCGGAGACCTCTTTCGACATTCCCTTGTATTTGGTTACATCGGGCTGCAGCAAGTGCTCACCCTGAAGGACGGGGTAAAAGTAACTGACAGATATTGCAAGAAATACCACAATGGCAATGAGATGCGGGTATAGCGATTTGAGTAATGGTTTTTCCAATGGGCTGTTCTTCATAATCTCAAAAGTGTATAATTGACACGAATTTACTTTTTTAGCGACTAATGAGTATAAAAAAAAGAAGATAAAGTGAATTTATCTTCTTTTCAATAACTATAACGGATATGTATATCCCGTGATTATTTTTCGTCGGAAACGCTCATCCTGGCGCGCCCCTTGGCTCTTCTCCTTGCAAGCACTTTCCTTCCGTTCTTGCTGGCCATCCGTGACCTGAACCCGTGCTTGTTCTTACGCTTCTTCTTTGATGGTTGGAATGTCCGTTTCATAGTACTTCAATTTTTTGGAAGTGCAAAAGTAGTAATTCTTTCTTAAAGCACAAAATGATAAATGAACAATGAACAATTAATAATTAATAGTTAATAATTAATTATTAAAATACTGAAAGTCAGTAGGTAAGAAGCAGGAAGCAATTAACAATTATCGATTATCAACTATCAATGAATTAAA
>CAZMOK010000020.1:0-49093 GCA_964567785.1 uncultured Bacteroidales bacterium
AACTGATAACTGATAACTGATAACTGATAACTGACGATCGTGAGCAATATTATCGCAATAGTAGGCCGCCCCAACGTAGGGAAATCTACCCTGTTCAACCGACTGGTGAAACAACGCCAAGCCATTGTGGAGGAGACCAGTGGTGTTACCCGCGACCGGCATTACGGTAAGTCCGACTGGAACGGCGTCGAGTTCTCGGTTATCGATACAGGTGGTTATGTGAAAGGTTCGGAAGACGCTTTTGAAGAAGAGATCCGCAAGCAGGTGGAGTTGGCCGTCGGCGAGTCGGATGTGATCCTCTTCATGGTTGATGTTGTAGCCGGGCTTACAGGTATGGACGAGGATGTAAGCGAACTCCTCAGGAAAAGCCGTAAGCCTGTTTTCCTGGTAGCCAACAAGGTTGACAACAGCCAGCGGATCAATGATATAAATGAATTCTATTCACTGGGCCTGGGAGAGATATATGGCATCTCCTCATTGAATGGCAGCGGCACGGGAGAACTACTGGATGCACTTGTCGTCGAACTCAAGGAAAAGACAGCCCCAGACCTGCCCGACCTTCCAAGGATGGCCGTGATAGGCAGGCCTAATGTGGGTAAATCATCACTGATAAACGCCCTGCTTGGAGAAGACCGGACCATTGTAACCCCGGTGGCCGGGACAACCCGCGATACGATATACACTCCGTATAACCGATTCGGATTTGAGTTCCTGCTGGTTGATACCGCCGGGCTCAGAAAGAAAAGCAGGGTCAGGGAAAACATCGAGTTCTATTCTGTAATGCGTACCATCCGGGCCATTGAGAATTCCGACATCTGTCTCCTTATGCTTGATGCTACCGAAGGTTTCGATGCACAGGACCTGAACATCCTTCACCTTGTGGAGCGTAACCGCAAAGGCTTGGTGCTTGTTGTCAATAAGTGGGACCTGGTAGAAAAGGACCAGAACACGATGAAAGAATACGAAAGTGTGATAAAAAGCAGGATAGCGCCTTTTTCTGATATACCCATAGTTTTCACCTCGGTCACAGAAATGCAGCGCATTTACAAAACCATTGAGCTTGCAGCCAGAGTCCACGAAAACCGCTCAAGACGTATATCCACTTCCAAACTGAATGGTGTAATGCTTCCCTTGATAAAAGCCTCACCTCCTCCTATAGTAAAAAGAAAGGTGGTCAGGATCAAGTACATCACACAGCTAAAAACACCTTTCCCGGCCTTTGCCTTCTTCTGCAACCTCCCACAATACGTAAAAGATCCTTACAAGCGGTTCCTGGAAAACAAGATCAGGGGGAAATTTGATTTTTCAGGAGTGCCCATGGAGATCTATATCAGGAAGAAGTGATCCGTTTTCTTTCCAGTAACCCGGGCCCGCCGTATTCACATTCATCCAGCCTGGTAACAGGTTGGTCATAAGAATATGCAGGCTCATCCTCTTTTGTTTTTGTAATGGGAACCGCCCCCATACATTTGCTGCATAAACTAAAACACAACACTAAAAATCAAGAGCCATGAAAACAAAAACAATGATCATCGCAGCAATCGCAACCTTGTTCATCTCAAGTTCCTTTGCCCAAAACAGGGAATACCAGGATCACATCTGGACCTACGAGGGAGAAAAAAAAGAACACACTTTAGGGTTATATGGAGGCATCAATTTGAGTTATTCACCGATAAGGGAAAAAGACGCCTATAACCTTGGTGCAAAGGCAGTTCTTGTATTCGACAACAGGTTCGGGGTAGGTCTGGCAGGCAAGGCCGTATCTTACGACCATGAAACCTATCTACAGGAAGATAACAGGCCTGTAAGGCTGGAAGCCGGATATACAGGAATAGTACTTGAGTATATCCAGCCCCTGGGCAACAGGGTCAAACTTAACTTTTCCCTGCTTTCAGGGTCAGGTCTTGTTCAATACAGGTATCATAAAGAATTTTCCGAAGAGCTCACCTGGACAGAGGAAATACCAGACAGGACAACCTATTCGGTACTTGAGCCCGGCCTGGAATTTAAAACAAGATTAAGCGACAAATGGTGGATAGGTCTCCAGGCCACTTACAGGTTCACCTCCCCGGTAAAAATGCTTGAAGTAAACACGAACATTCTCGAAACTTATACAGCCGGTATTTCAATACATTACGGAATATTTTAAAAACTGCCACCGGTACCGGACTAATCAGCGATAATGACAAATTAAGAAGGGTTACCAGGCAAACAGAATGCCTGGTAGCCTTTGTTCATTCCTAATTATTCACTTATTTTAACACTTGATTAATGAACAAATGAAACATAATTCTGAAAAAACGAATATCCCTGTCAGAAATATTCTGCTTTTTGCCTTTATACTTGCCTTCCTGCTCCAGGCCACAGTGATAACATATAACATGCTAACGGGTTTCATAGAATACACCGGTGCAGCGGGTATATTTTTCAGGTTACTCTACGGCACTTCCCTGACTTTTGCAGTGGCACTGGCACTTATCTATTCCGACCTTTTCTTAATCCGCCTGATGAACAGGTGGTTTCCTTGGGATAAGATGATCTTAAGAAGGGTGCCTCTGCAAATCCTTCTTACCATAACTATTTCAAGCATTTATTCTATTCTGCTCACTCTTCTGTCGAACACTTTAGCGCCATACACCGAAGATCTTGGTGGGATCCTTGTATCGAATTTACTGATTGCCTCTGTAGTCAATATTTTGTTGATGGTAACCCTGGAGGCATGGCTTTTTTACAGGGAAAGAAAAAAACTGGAAAAACGGAGGGAAACCTTAGAAAAAGAACTTACCCAGATCAAGTTCGAAGTCCTTAAAAGCCAGGTTAACCCTCACTTTCTATTTAATAGCCTGAATGTGCTTTCAAGTCTTGTAGGTAAAGATGCTTCTAAAGCACAGCAATTTATCGATGAATTTTCAATGTTTTACCGTTATGTGCTCGATACCATTGAAAAGAATGTTGTCACGGTTTCTGAAGAGTTGGATTTTGCAAGATCTTACATGTTTCTGCAAAAAATAAGATATGGTGAATCACTTCAAATGGAAATCCGGCTTTCCGGAGATTCCTTGAAAAAGCTTTTACCTCCTCTTTCGTTGCAGATTGTTCTGGAAAATGCTATCAAGCATAATGTAGTAGACCCACCTGAAGGACTGACAATACAAATCTACGAAGAGAATGGGTCGCTCGTCGTAAAGAATAACATGAAGCGGAAGTTATCAGCAACAAGGTCTACAGGTCTCGGACAGAAGAACCTGGTTAAAAGGTTCTCCATGATCAGCGAACAGAAACCTGTCTTCGATATTGAAAACAATTATTATATTGTCAGGATGCCAATGGTAAATCCTGAATAATGAATGTAATAATAGTAGAAGACGAAACACTGGCAGCCGAAAGGCTGGAATTGCTATTATCAGAAGTTGCACCTGACTTCAGAGTGGTGGCAAAAACCACCAGCATAAAGGAATCGGTGAAATGGTTCCTGCAAAACAAGGCTGACTTGATATTCCTCGATATACAACTATCCGACGGCTTGAGCTTCAGCATCTTTGATCAGGTTCAGGTCAACACGCCGGTCATCTTTACAACAGCTTACGACCAATATGCTATAAAAGCTTTTCAGCTAAACAGCGTAGATTATCTTTTAAAGCCTATCAGAAGATCCGAGCTTGAGGAAAGCATCAGGAAGTACAGAAACTTGAAAAGTGTATATAACATAGATTTTGAAGCGCTTTTAAGTAACATACAGGGAAAAAAACCTGATTTCAAAAAACGGTTCCTTATACACTATGGCGAAAGGATAAAAAAAGTTGAAACTGAAGAAATTGCCTATTTCTACGCACTTGAAAAAAATGTGTTTTTAAAAACTTTCGACGGTCATTCATACCCTCTTGACCAATCACTGGATAAATTAGTGCTTACGGTTGATCCCGAAAAGTTTTTCAGGATCAACCGGAAATTCATTGTAAACATAAATAGCATATCTGGAATGGTAGCTTATTCAAGGGGCAGGGTAAAACTGGAACTAAAACCACAGCCCGAAGTTGAAGGACCGGTTGTGGTAAGCATTGAAAGAGCAAGCGATTTTAAAGTCTGGATGGATAGTTGATAAGCCTGGGGGGATCGCCCGATCGACTTTTAACATCTACCTGGTCCTGTAATAAATATAAACCGGTAAATGGTCGCTGTACCCACCATAGTAGCTTCTTCCTGCTGTTCGGTTGGGCCTTTTCCTGCCCTGGTCGTCCTCAAACAGCATCCAGTCGGCTTTGAAAGCCTTTCCCTGGGTATCGGCAAGCCTGAAACCATCTTTCTTTTTTAACAATGCACCAGAAACAATGATCTGGTCAAAAACATCCCAATCCCTGTAAAAGAGGGTGCCCTCCCCTCTCTTCAGCATAGGAAACATAAGGTTATAAAGCTGTTCATTTTCAAGCTCTTCGGTAGGTTCAACCGCATTAAGGACCTCTGCCAGGCTCTTATTATCCGGATCGTCGTTGAAATCGCCCATAAGGACTATATTGGGATCCTTGTGGTGACTATAAATGGAATCAACAACACCACGCAGCACCCTTGCCGCCGTGATCCGGTCAGGCTCTGATTTCTCCTGACCGCCCCATCGTGAGGGCCAATGGTTCACAAAGATAAAGACCGTATCTTTTTTTGCTTCCTTGAAAACACCTTTCACATAAAGGATATCCCGCGTGCGGTCGTCAGGATCATGAGGGAATCTCACCGGAATAGCCTTGTCTTCCAGCACCTTGAACTCAAAGCTTGCATACAAAAGTGCAACGTCAATCCCTCTTTCGTCCGGGCTGTCGTGATGAACGATCTTATAGTTGGCCCTCCTGAGTTTTTTCTGCTTTTTCAGGTCTTTCAGCACTCTTTCGTTTTCAACTTCACAAACCCCTATAATTGCGGGCAGATAAGTTTCATCAATGGAAGTCAGGACCTGCGTAAGGTTGTCAAGTTTTCGCTGGTATCTTTGCTCAGTCCAGTCAATTCTGGATCCCGGCAGGAAATCTGCATCGTTGATAGCCGGATCATCATATATGTCGAACAGGTTTTCCAGGTTATAGAAAACCATCAGCTTCTGGTCCTGCGCATTGATATTGACGCTCAGTAGTAATGACAATAGTAATGTCAGTAGAAATATGTATAATCTCATTTTGCGATTGTTTTTTACTTTTTCTGCTTCAGGTAATCGATCAGCCGGCGGTGTTTTTTTGTCGGGCGGCCCAAACCCTTTGGACGGAATTCAGCATTCAGTTCCTTCTGCATTTTCATTTTGTCGTATTCCTCCTGGGGTGTGATATCTTCAGCCGCTTCCCCGGCCAGTCGTGCACTAACCCTGTTTTGGATAGGCTTTAGTACCTTCAGGGTTTTGGTCACGGGCCCGAACCGGATGGAAACTTCATCTCCCTCTTTAACCTCCCGGGATGGCTTCACCTCCTGTCCGTCAACAGTCACCTTGCCCTTCCGGCAGGCATCCGTAGCCTTGCTGCGTGTCTTGAAGATCCTGACTGACCAGAGCCACTTGTCTATGCGGACTGTGGGGGCCATTATGCGATTGTTATGATGCCGCAAAGGTAAGCGGTAAGTGCAAAGCTCATAAATTATCGTAGTCTATTTCCTTCACCATTTCTCCATCTTCATTGTAGAACTTCCACACACCTACCCTCTTTCCCATCTCGTAGTTGCCGGTGTAATGCATTTCACCGGTTTCATGCCATGTTGTGCGTTCCTTATGATTGAGGCCGTCCTTAAAATATCCTTCACTCCATTTGTTACCATCTTCATACCAGTATGTCCATTTACCGTCTTTTTTTCCTTCCCTGTTGTATTCCCCTTCAACACGCTTCTGGCCGTTCTCATAATAAAACACATCCTTCCTCAGGAACCTGTCTTCACCTTCACCCTTAAAATACTGAACTCTTTTAGTGGATCCGTCTTTATGCGTTTCGGCAACGACCTCGTCTAGTTTCTCCCCGCAGGAGGCCAGAAATACCAGTACTAAGAACAATGGTATATATCTCATCTTTCTATCGGTTGAATGTTAGTCTTTCTCCTCTTACTTTTTCATCAAAAACATCGTCCAGGAGTTTCCTGTCAGCATCAAAAACGAGCCTTCCGTTTACAAAGGTATGTGTAATCCTCGAATGGAAAGTAACATTTTCGAAAGGTGACCAGCCACATTTGTACAAAATATTATCAGGGCTGACTTTCCATTCGCTGTCAGGATCGACCAGCACCAGGTCGGCATAATAACCCTCACGGATATATCCCCTTTCTTCTATGCCAAAACAATCGGCCGGGGCATGGCACATTTTCTCAACCACTTTCTCTATCGGGAAATCCCTTTGTCTTCCCATTTCGATCATGGCTGTAAGCGAATGTTGTACAAGTGGTCCGCCTGAAGGTGCTTTGAAATAAGTATCGGATTTTTCTTCGAGGGTATGTGGGGCGTGATCGGTAGCCACCACATCAAGCCTGCCTTCTTTAAGTGCCTGCCAGAGGGCATCACGGTCAGCGGCCGACTTGATTGCAGGGTTCCATTTTATCTTCGCACCCAGCTTTTTGTAATCTTCATCAGAAAACCAGAGGTGATGAACGCAGGCTTCACCTGTGATCCGTTTTTCCTTCAGCGGGACATCCTCTTCAAACAGCACCATTTCATTGGCTGTGGAAAGGTGCAGCACATGAAGCCTGGTATTGTGTTTCCTTGCCAGTGAAACGGCCAGTGAAGAAGACCGGTAACAGGCCTCCTCACTGCGAATCTCAGGATGGAACTCTACGGGGATGTCATCTCCGTATTTCTTTTTGAACCTTGCAGAATTTTCTTTTATAGTCGACTCATCTTCACAATGGACCGCTACCAGTGTTGGTGCCTTTTTGAAAAGGGTATCAAGGGTTTCAGGGTTATCCACAAGGAGGTTTCCGGTGGAAGCCCCCATAAATATCTTTATCCCGCAATGCTTTGCAGGGTCGGTTTTAAGGACCTCATCAATATTTTCATTCGAGGTCCCCATATAGAATGAAAAGTTTGCCAGGGATTTCTCCGATGCCATCAGGTATTTCTCCTCCAGTAGTTCCTGTGAGAGGGCCGGCGGCATTGTGTTTGGCATTTCCATATAGGAAGTCACCCCGCCTGCAACGGCTGCCTTGCTTTCAGTATAAATATCACCTTTATGTGTCAGTCCCGGGTCGCGGAAATGAACCTGGTCATCGATTACACCCGGTATCAGGTATTTTCCTCTTGCGTCGATACGGATGATGTCCTGCTCGGTGGAATAAGGCCGGAAATGTTCATGTTCGTGAAGGATCTTCGATATCCGTCCTCCGCATACAAGGAGTTCTCCCTTGAATATCTTTCCTTCATTTACAATACGTGCATTGGTAATGTGATAATTGCAAAGCATACAGGCTGCGGTTTAGTCACCTTAAGCGTGGACCTTCCTGATGTTCCTGAAACGAAGGTTAATGACTCCCCAGAAAGCCTCCTTGAAGATCCCTGAACTCATTTTTGACACGCCTTCGGTACGGTCGGTGAAAATTATAGGTACTTCAACGATCTTAAAGCCAAGCTTCCAGGCTGTGTATTTCATTTCGATCTGGAAGGCATAACCGATGAACTTGATCCGGTCGAGATTGATGCTATCAAGCACTTCCCTCCTATAGCAAACAAAACCTGCTGTAGTATCCCTTACCTTGATCCGGGTAACAAACCTAACATAGGCCGAAGCATAATACGACATCAAAATACGGCCCATTGGCCAATTAACGACATTGACCCCCTTGATGTACCTGCTGCCAATGGAAAGGTCGGCGCCTTCTTTAGCGCAAGCATTATAAAGCTTGATCAGATCTGCCGGATTATGGGAAAAATCGGCATCCATCTCGAAGATAAACTCATATCCTTTTTCAAGCGCCCATTTGAAACCATGGATGTAAGCAGTTCCGAGGCCAAGCTTTCCTTTCCTTTCTTCAATAAAAAGGCTATCGGGGAACTCTTTCATCAGGGATTTTACAATGTCGCCAGTACCGTCGGGGGAACTATCCTCCACGATCAGGATATGAAAATCCTTCTCAAGAGAAAACACGAAGCGGATTATCTTTTCGATGTTCTCTTTCTCGTTGTAAGTCGGAATAATTACAAGACTGTCTGACACTTTTAGCTTATTAAAGGGCGAAGTTACACCAAGGAAAGATAAGAAAAAAATTTTTAACGAAATTTAAGCCCGGATCCGTTCCTTTGGGTTAGGCCACCACATGGGCTTCTTTTATTTTGTTAACTTTACGATCAGCAGTATAATTTGTTTTCTTCAGGATGTTACGTAAACCACTGGTATTTTTGTTTTTTCTGCATTGTGCCTTCTCCTTTTTCTCTTTGGGTTCATTTTCACAGGTAAAAAAGATCGGCATCCCCCTTGTAAGAAATTACCACTCTTCGGAAATCGGAGCCGGGGCACAAACATGGATGATAGATACCGGCAAGGATGGTCTGGCATACTTTGCAAATAATGATGGGGTATTGGAGTTCGATGGTAGTCGTTGGCGTTTATATCCATTGCCGGGCGGTATAGTGGTAAGATCGGTAAAGGCAACTGACGATGGCAGGATCTATGCAGGAGGGTTCAACCAGATAGGTTTTTTTGCACCCGACGAAAGGGGCAAGCTCAACTACAGTTCACTGCAGCAACTCGTTCCTAATGTCCACAAAGATTACGGCGAAGTATGGAAGATCTATGAACTCCCCTATGGCACTGTCTTTCAGTCGTATGAACAAATAATGATCTACCAGAACAACACTATAAATGTTATTCCGGCACCCGGAACCTTCCACTTCTCTTACCTAGTAAATAATGAATTATATATAAATGACCAGGAGGAAGGCTTGCATCGCCTGGCGCACGACAGGCTTATCAAGATCCCGGGAACTGCTTCGCTCCGGGGTAAGCTGATCTGGTCTATGTTACCCAGGGATAACAATATCCTGATAGCCACCGCTGATGAGGGAGTCTATGAATTTGACGGATTAAGACTGAAAGAATGGGACACACCGGCTTCGGAGATCTTAAGGCAAAGCCAGATATACAGCGGCCTGAAAATAGAGGAGGATATTTACGCTTTCGGAACCATACAGGACGGGCTGATCATATGCGACGGATCAGGAAATATTATACAACATATTAATATTGACAAGGGGCTCCAGAACAACACCATTCTCAGTATCGACACCGACCAGTACGGCAACCTGTGGCTTGGCGAGGATAACGGCCTGGATTACGTAGAGATCAACTCACCCCTCACATATTTCACTCACTTTAACAGCCTCAGTGCCGGATACACTGCTGTACTTCATAAAGGTATATTATACCTCGGTACAAACAGGGGTGTCTTTTATCACGACTGGCAAAAACTAAAAAGCGGTTCGGGTAACCAGAAATTTGACATTATTTCAGGGACCAGGGGACAAGTGTGGGACCTGAAATTAGTGGATGGCACTCTTTTTTGCGGCCATAACTCAGGGATCTTCATCATTGAAGGCATCGATGCACGAAAAGCATCTGATGTACAGGGTGGATGGACATTCCTGCGACCTGAAAACAGAAATGACCTCCTGATATGCGGCACATATACAAACCTTGTCAAATTTGAAAGAAAAAACGGTGAGTGGCAGGAAGGACAAAAAATAGGGGGATTCAACGAGTCATCGAGGTTTCTGACAGATGCGGGTGACAATAAGATATGGATGACGCATGGTTATCTCGGGGCTTTCAGGCTGCACCTGGATGAAAATTACGACAGTGTCAGGAAAGTTGAGCTGTACAACAGCAACCATGGCCTGCCGTCCGATAAAAACGTAAGTGTTTTTGAAGTGTTCAACAGGCCGGTCTTTACAACAGAAAGCGGTTTTTATAAGTATGACGCAAGGACCAATACCTTCATCCCCGACAACGAGCTTAACAACACTTTTAAAGGGAAGATCATTTACGGGCTTCAGGAGGACGAAGAAGAAAATATATGGTATTTCACAGAGGATGGAACAGGAGTTTTCAGGCTTCAGGAAGATGGCAGCTATGTTGATGTAGATGTGCCTTTCAGGGAGCTTAAAGGGAGGTTCATAAAATGGTTCCAGTTTGTCTATCCGCTGGATAATGAAAATGTTTTTTTTGGCATCCAGGATGGCTTTGTACATTATACACCAGGGTTTCCAAAAAATTACAAACAACCACTAAATGCCTTTATACGCAGGCTGGAGTTGCTTAATATTGACTCCATTCTCTTTTTCGGCAGTATCGAATCTCAGAACATTTTACCCGAAATTCCCTTCAAATACAACCAGCTACAGATCGAGTTTTCGGCCAATGACTTTGAAAACCCGAATCAAATTTTGTATTCCACCTTCCTGGAAGGATTTGACGACGGCTGGTCGGCATGGCAAAGCCGGTCAATAAGGGAATTCACAAATCTCAGGCATGGAATCCACACCTTTCACATAAAAGCCAGAAACATTTTTGGTACCGAAAGTGAAGTAAGTACTGTTAACTTTGAGATCTTGCCTCCCTGGTATCTGAAATGGTGGGCATTCTTAATTTATGCCCTTGCAGTGGCAGGATTTTTCCTGGTCATTGTAAAATACATCAGGTACAGGATAAAGCGATCTAAGAAACAGGAAGAAGAGAGGCAAAAGCAATTATTCAGGGAACGCGAAAAACAACTTGAAAACGAGGCGCTTGAAGCAGAAAAAGAGATAATCAAACTGAGGAATGAGAAGTTGAGGGACGAAATGATGCAGAAAGACAAGGAGTTGGCTAACAACACCATGCAAATGATCCAAAAGAGTAATTCCCTGAACGCAATCAAGAAGGAACTGAAAAAACTGTCGAAAGAAATAAATGAAGAGCTAATACAGAACCATATCAGTCTAATGGTCCGGAAAATAAACCGTGAAATCGACACGGAAAACCAATGGAAAGTATTTGAAGAACATTTTGAAAGCGTCCACCAGGAATTCCTAAACAGGCTTAAGGCAAAATATCCTGATCTTACACCGCGTGAAATGAAACTGTGTGCTTATCTGCGCCTTAATATCTCAAGCAAGGAAATAGCAACACTCATGAATATATCAACAAGGGGCGTAGAGATTAGCCGCTACAGGCTTCGTAAAAAGCTCAGCCTCGACCGTGAAGAGAATCTTACCGAATTTATTATGACATTTTGACAACAGTATGGCTCCAATAAATTGTCTTCCTTCACGGGATAAAAATCCAAAAAACAATGAAAATACCTGACCTCAAAACCGGCTGCAATTTATTCATAATCCTATTAGTATTTTTTGCTGTAAGTACTTATGGCCAGGTAACCTACCGTGATACGGTAATCTCATGGAAACACTTTGATTACACACTGGATGAAAATAACGGAATGGGCAGCTACAGCACAACTGAAATTGTTGAGGACTTTTGCAATGGTGTTGTTATAGAAAATGAATATGTCAGGCTGGTCGTATTACCTGAATTTGGGGCAAGGGTCATTTCATTCTTTTTCAAGCCCACAGGCCATGAACAGTTTTACGTCAATCCCGTCGGTACACCCTATGGGATGAATGAAGGAAATTTTTATTACGACTGGTTGATGGTATTCGGAGGTGTATTCCCTACATTTCCAGAACCTGAGCACGGAAAGACCTGGTTTTCAGAATGGCAATGGGAACTAACAGAAGTATCGGCCGATAAGGTCTCTCTGAAAATGGAGTTGCAGGATACGGTAAATTACCCGTTCCACCCCGGTAAATTCAACAATGGAATGACGGAGGTACGCTGCACTTCAACTGTTACGCTCCGGAAAGGAAAAACCTGTTTCGAATTTTACCACGATATTGAAAACACAAAACAGTCTGTTGTTCCATTTGAATACTGGACATGCCTTACCCTCGCCCCCGGTTCGGATCCCGAAAACACTTTCACTCCGGCAAATTCAGAAATCGTAGCGCCTATTGATTATATTTACCTCAAAGATGACTGGTGGAGCTGGATGGGAAATGCTGAAAAGCCTGCATATAGCCAGGGAAATCACGTTTTCAAATATAATAACCTGGCCATATACGATAACTGGGAGAATATGGGAATAGGGTATGCTTTTCCGGCAATGGAAGCAGGCTACTATGGCGTGATCAATCATGAAAACACCGAAGGCATTTTCAGGGTTGCCGATAATTCTGTCATTACTAACGGCATGAAATTCTGGACCTGGGGTGCAGACCAGGGACTGAATGCCGATCCTTTCGATTTTCATGATATCGCAAGACCCTACATTGAACTCTGGTCGGGGCTGTCATCTCAGTTTTTCGAGGATGCCTATCTGCAGCCTGATGAAATAATCTCGTTCAAAGAAACCTACCTTCCTACGGTTGGACTGGAATCTACGACTCTTGTCACTGAATTGGGGGCAGTACATCTTGACCATACTGCTGAAGGTGCTGAAAAACTCACCGCTTCAATTTTTATGACAAATCCGGGTAATGATCATGATGTGATTTTTTCTTTAGAAGGTATGAACTCTGTACCGTTACCTGAAGGTGTTTTTACTTCAGAAGCCGGCGAGCCTGCTACTTTCAGTTTTCTGACGGATGATTACTTAATAGAGGAAGGGGATTATACTTTTATGGCCAGTATATTCAACGATTCAGGGATAAAGATACTTGAGGCTTCCATACCGGTCAGGATACCTTACCAGTCACAGCGAATAACGGCTGTTGGAGAGCCAAGACCTAAAATGCTCAGGATCTCAGCGAACCGTTACAAGATCGAATTCTTTGAGAACAGGAAAAGAAATCTTTCGGTTTTCGCTCTTAACGGACAATTAATTGACAGAAAAAACATCTCAGGCAGTGAAGTTTTCATACACATTCAGAAAAGCGGCATTTATCTTTTAAATGTGAATGAAGGTAACCGGCAATACACTTTAAAGCTGTTATTCTGATAGCCGGACCTTTGCAAATTTTCATAAATCGTTTTTCTTAAATTCAATATCTGCCGTTGTGATAACAAGAAGTGTCGTCAGGCAGGTGAGAAAATGTTAGCTAATTGTTATCATGTTGATATTCTGACATTTGATCTGTTAATGATGTATTAATGATGTAGTCACAAAAGGATAGTGTTGAGTTTTTGCGAATGCTGATTATTTTGGAATCTTACTTATTGATCTTTTCTTTGGATATCTACATCACAAAAATTCAAAAATTACAATTATGAGAAAAAGAAATTTTCAATGGATTATCATGTCTTTCCTCCTTTTGGGAGTAGTAGCATTAGTCTCCCTCAATTCCTGTAAAAAAGATGAGGAGGAAGAACCTGAATCGAGTGACCCGGTCGCAAGTTTCCAGTATGAAATCAGTCCTACCAATTTCCTGGAAGTCACTTTCACCAACTTCTCCCAGAATGCCACAAGCTATCTCTGGGATTTCGGTGACGGGGAAACCTCAACTGAAGAAGATCCCGTACACGTGTATGCCGAGGCAGGTGATTACACTGTAAAACTAACTGCTTCAAATGATGCAAGCGTAAGTGCCGATTACTCGGAGGCAATTACGATAACTGATCCGGATGAAGCATTCAAACTTCTGACCGGAGAGGTTTCAAAAACCTGGAAGTTATACAGGGAAGGCGTATCCATGTCATTGGGCCCGGATGCCAGCGACCCCGCAGGGTGGTGGGCCGGACTGGAAAACGATGGTGCAAGACCTTGCTTATATTATCAGGAATTTACCTTCTTCTTCGACGGCACCTATGAATTTGACGACAAGGGTATGTTCTGGGGTGAATTTGGTGTATTCGACGGTAAGTGGAACTTTGAGATCTGCTTTGAAGCTACACCGGAAAACATGATCAACAAGGATGATGAGGATGTAAGCGCATGGCTTTCAGGCGTACATTCATTTACTTATGATCCTTCTGCCGGCACAGCTACTCTTGAGGGGTTGGGAGCCTGGATAGGTATCCCCAAGCTTACCACTTCAGGAGAAACTACTGTCCCGGTACAAAGCACAACTTTCAATGTTGAAATAACCCAGGAAACAGACTATGACCTGATGACGGTAACTTTTGATTACGGTGATGGCGGGTTCTGGACTATTGTTTATGCAAGTTATTCAGATCCTTCACTGGAACCAGAAGTAGTTGAAGAAGAACCTCCATTCGGTGAAGACTTACCTGACCTTACCCCTGATGAAATGTACAATACATTTGAAACTGCTTCAAGTTTTGTACTCCTTGATACAACAGCTGCAAACAATATGACCCTTAACCTTGGTGTTGCCGATCCTGCCGGCGGTGCTACTAACGTTGGTGAATATATAAGGTGGGGAACCTACCAGGAACTCCAGTTCATGATGGAATACGACATTCAATTTGATAATTTCACCACTATGTCAGTAGACATTTATATGCCGAGTTCAAATGATTACTCAGGATCTTTGACCAAGGACATCGCCCTGATAATTGCAGAGAACAGTCAGACTGAAGAGTGGTGGACAGGCCACATCCAATATGATGCCACTGCAGACGTACTGGACGAATGGGTAACCTATACCTTTGAACTGGATTCACCTACAAGTGGTCCGGGAGGATATACACCTTATGAAAGGGCAGATCTTGATTTCTTTGCCATCTCATTAGGAGGGGCAGGACATGAAGACGAGGGCACTTTCTACGTCCGGAATTTTGTTTTCAATTAGTTTAATAATGGTTTCGGGAGCTATGTTCCTAATGGGTGGTCATAGCTCCCTTATCTAACCTCTTATGAAAGTGTTGAAGAATAATAAGATCCTCTTTTTAATTCCTGTGATTTTATTTTTGTTTTCTTTTTGCGATAAACAGGAGGATGATGGAAATACCGGAGACCCGAAAAACCTGACTATTGAAATCCTTTCAGTAAACCAGGAAACCGGTGAAGTTTCGATCCGGGCGAACGCTGAGAATACAGTGCAATACCATTTTTACCTGGGCGATTCTGAAAATCCCGAAGAGATAAATGTTACAGGATTATTTGAATATACTTTCGAAGAAGAAGGCGAATATACCATTGTTGTAAGGGCTTACGGAGAATCTGGCAGGTATCTTAAAGACAGTAAACAGATAAATTTAACCTCAGAGGAAGAACCAGATCCTGTTCCCCTTAGCAAAGGCTATTTTACACCGCTTGAGTATGAAGGGTATGCACTTGTATGGCAGGACGAGTTCAATGGAAACAACCTGGATACAGAAGCTTGGGATTTTGAAATAGGAGACGGATGCCCGGATCTGTGCGGATGGGGAAACAATGAGCTTGAGTACTATCGGACCCAAAACACTATGGTAGCTGATAGTGCGCTCACAATAACAGCCAAAGAGGAAAGTTTCGGAGGCAGAAATTACACTTCTTCACGAATAATTACGCAGGGCAACAGGTCTTTCCAGTACGGAAGGGTCGACATACGGGCATTATTACCCGAAGGACAGGGCCTTTGGCCTGCTCTCTGGATGCTTGGAGAAAATATCAGCTCGGTAGGCTGGCCCAGGTGCGGTGAAATCGACATTATGGAGATGATCGGCGGCGACGGCAGGGAAAACCAGGTTCACGGCACTGTCCATTGGGATGACAGTGGAAACCATGCAAATTATGGTCAAAGCTATACCCTTCCATCCGAAACCTTTACAGATGCCTATCACGTATTCACTATAATTTGGGATGAATCCTTTATAAGGTGGTACGTCAATGACCAATTATATAATGAAATTTCTATAACAGGTCCCGGAATGAGCGAATTCCACCAGCCGTTCTTCTTCATTTTCAATGTGGCTGTTGGTGGCACATGGCCGGGAAATCCTGACGCTACAACCAAATTTCCCCAGGCAATGAAAGTGGATTACGTACGAGTTTTCCAGGAAGAATAGAACCTTCCGTAGTTTTTCTGCTTCATGGACAGTGTTACAATTCCTCGGGAATTGCAATTTTCTAATCAACATTAATTAATAGCTGATCAAATGAAAGTATTTCTCTACAAGATTATTATGCCCGCTCTGTTCATTTGTTTCGCCACGGGTATCATGGCACAGTTCACAGTTACCGGAACGGTGATAGATGCAACTGACCAGTTAGGTATTCCTGGTGCAACAGTGATTGAAAAAGGCACATCAAATGGAACCATCACTGATATTGATGGCAGTTTTAGCCTTACAATTTCAAGTGAGAATGACACGCTTCAGTTTTCATATATCGGTTATGAAACTCTTGAAATACCGGTAATGGGTCGATCCAACGTGAACATCGAAATGCGTTCTGAATTCACAGAATTGGACGAAGTAGTAGTGATCGGTTACGGCGTCCAGAAGAAAAAAGTGGTAACCGGGGCCATCTCAACTGTGGAAGCGGAAGATATACAAAAGATCCCGGTGCTCAGGGCTGAACAGGCAATGCAGGGTCGGACTGCCGGGGTCCAGGTAACCCAAATGTCGGGACAGCCGGGTGAATCGCCCACCGTCAGGATCCGTGGCGCCGGAACTACCGGGGATGCCGACCCGCTTTATATTGTTGACGGCATGCCGGTGAGCAATATCGATTACCTGAACCCAAACGATATTGAGTCGATCGATGTATTAAAAGATGCTGCCTCTGCAGCCATATACGGGGCCAGGGCAGCCAACGGAGTGGTACTTATCACCACTATCAGCGGCGGTAAAGGAGAACCCGGGAAAATGAACCTGACATATTCTGGTTATTACGGTATTCAAAATGTTTCGAAGACAATACCAATGCTGAATGCCCAGCAATACATGGAGCTACAGAATGAAGGGGCCAGGAATGCAAATCAAACTGAGCCATTCGACCTGAATGAGATCCCCGACCATGACACTCACTGGCAGGAAGAACTTTTCCAGAGCAACGTCCCGATAATGAACCATGATATTGATATTACAGGGGGAAATGAGGTTTCGTCTTATGCTGCCTCTCTCTCATATTTTTCGCAACAAGGTATAATCGGCGGCGAAAAATCACAGTTCGACCGTATTACGGCAAGGTTTAACAGCCAGCATAAAGTGAAAAAGTGGTTGAGTTTTGGCAACAATTTTGCTTATTCTAATATTGAAAGGAAAGGGATAGCCAGCAACACCTCATTCAATGGTGCTTTCAGCAGTGCCTTAAACCTCGACCCTTTGACACCTGTCTTTGAAACCGATCCTGACGAGCTCTCAATACCCCCGTATTCGAACAGCCCGGTGGTTACTGATCCTGATGGAAATGTATATGGTATTTCAAGGTTTGTGCCTGGAGAAGTAGTCAACCCTTTAGCCTTGCTGGAGATACAAAACGGAATAACCAGGGTCGATAAGTTTGTGGGAAATATCTTTGCAGATATGCAAATAATCGAAGGCCTTAAGTTCAGGACTAATTTTGGTATTGACCTGGCATATGTAAATTTTGATTCATATACACCCCTTTTCTTCCTCAACGGTGCCCAGAATAATACTGAAAAGACAAGCGTGTATAAGAGTTTGGAAAGATATTTTAACTGGCAATGGGAGAATACACTATCGTACACAAAACAGATCGAGGATCACCAGTTTTCTTTACTGGTGGGAACAACAGCGTACGAAGAGAATTTTGAAGACCTTACAGGTTTCAACGCAAAGGTCCCTCTCACTGACCCCGATAATGTTTACCTTAACATGGCTACCGACACCGCCTGGGTAGCAACCGGCGGAGCTACATCGGCTGCATTGTTCTCCCTGTTCGGCAGGGTTACCTACGACTATAAGGGAAGGTATGCATTCACAGGTATTATCCGACGTGACGGTTCTTCAAGATTCGGTGCTAATAACAGGTACGGTACCTTCCCTTCAGTGGGTGTAAGCTGGCTGCTCTCCGAAGAGCCATTCATGCCGGACCTTGGCCCCATAAATTTTATCAAGATCAGGGGTTCTTGGGGGGTCAATGGAAACCAGAATATTGGACTTTACCAATACGTATCCACCATTGACAAGAGCCGTGGTTACATACTCGGCGGTGGAAGACTTACAGGAGCCTCACCCTCTTTTATTGAAAACGCCGATATCAAATGGGAAGAGTCTGAACAGCTTGATATCGCCATTGACCTTGGCTTGTTTTCAGACAGGCTCACTGCCACATTTGATTACTATGTAAAAACCACTAAAGACCTTCTTGAAGTAATTCCAATTCCGGGCCATGTGGGTAACGATCCACCTTTTGCCAATGTCGGAAGTGTGCGAAACCGCGGCGTGGAAATGTCGGTCAACTGGCGCCATTTCGTGAGTGGGTTTAAGTATTCAGTCGGACTGAATGCTGCATACAATAAGAACGAAATGACTAAGATAGGCAACGAGGAAGGATACATCAATGGAGCATCATGGGCGGTTGCAGGTGTTATTACGCGCGCTCAGGAAGGCCTCCCTATTGCCTATTTTTATGGATTTAAAACAGATGGCCTTTTCCAGAATGAGACAGAAGTATTTGAGCATATAGGCTCTAACGGTGAATTATTGCAACCCCAGGCTTCACCGGGAGATGTAAGGTTTGTGGATGTCAACGGTGATAATGAAATAACACCTGATGACAGAACATTCATCGGAAATCCCACCCCGGACTGGACACTGGGATTCAATGGCTCTTTTGAATTCAGGAATTTTGATTTCTCTATGCTTCTTACAGGAGCCTTCGGACAAGAGGTCTTCAATGGTTCCCAGCGTCAGGACCTCAGTTTTACGAACAGGACAACCAAGATCCTCGACCGCTGGACCGGTGAGGGAACATCGAACGAAATTCCACGGTTCACATGGAGTGATGTCAACAATAATTACAGGGTATCGGACCTGTATATCGAAAATGGTTCCTACCTGAGGGTTAAGAATTTACAAATTGGATACACTCTTCCCAGGAGTTTTCTCGATAAGATAAGTGCCACAACATGGCGCTTTTATGTTTCGGCTGAGAATTTGTACACCTTCACAGGTTATTCCGGCGCAGATCCGGAGATCGGTGCCATGAGCTCATTCGATATCGGTATCGACAGGGGTATCTATCCTCTTGCAAGGATCTTCAGGTTTGGAACCACTATTTCATTTTAACAGGAAAACCAAGGTACTATGAAAAAATATAGAATCATATTTATTATATCACTGGCTTTTGCTTCGTTCTTATATTCCTGTAAAAAGGATTTTCTGGAACGGACGCCACTTGACCAGGAAGTGTCATCAAATTTCTACCAGACAGAAGAGGATGCCATGCAGGCGTTGGTTGCCGTGTATGATGTTCTTGGATACCAATCAAGCCCGGGTATTTCCTGGGCCCCGTTCGTCCTTGTTTCTGATGTTTTATCTGATGATTCCTATGCAGGGGGAGCCGATGCTAACGATGGTAAGGATGAAGATGAACTGAACAATTTTGAAATACCTGCAACTAATCTGCTGGTCCATGCTACATGGCTCAAGAACTACACGGGAATATACAGGGCAAACCTTCTGCTGGAAAAGATAGATGGTATTGAAGCTTCGGACGAGTTCAAAACACGCATCATTGCAGAATGTAAATTTTTGAGGGCTTACTTCTATTTTGAACAGGTTCGCTTTTTTGAAAACATTCCATTGCTTACCAAAACTATCAAGGGCCCCTCAGAATATAACCAGCCCCAGGCGCCCCCGGAAGATGTGTATAACCAGATCGCACTCGACCTGGTAGATGCCATTAACAATCTGCCCGGGGTAATCACAGCATATGATGCCGGAAGGGCAAGCAAATGGTCGGCACAAGCGTTGCTGGCGCGTGTTTACCTGTTTTATAACGGGGTTTATAATGCTGAACTTCAAGCCGGTGAACAGGAAATCAACAATTCGGTAGTGCTTGGCTACCTCGAAGAACTTATCAATAATAGTGGCCACGACCTTTTCCCTGACTATGAAACTAATTTTAAGCTTGCAGGGGAATATGGCATAGAATCCGTATTTGAGATCTCTTACGGTGATACCCCTCCCTGGTGGGACTGGGATTATGTCCGCGGTGGCGAAGGAAACCTGACGGCACAAATGCAGGGACCTAGGGTTACCGGTTCCGACAACTGGAACAGGGGCTGGAGCTTCGGTACAGTGAGCCAGAAACTGGTTGACGACCTTGAGGGAGACCCAAGGTTGTATCATACTGTGCTATTCGAAGACAGCCTCGACGGAGAACTGGTTAAGGGTTATCAGCATACAGGATATTATTCAAATAAGTACAGCTCAGATGCTGAACACTGGGGTGCTGACGGCCAGTTTGAACTTAACAGGACCTGTAACCACCGTGTGATCAGGTTTTCAGACGTACTTCTTATGGCAGCAGAGCTTGGCAGCGGGAATGCCCAGCAATACCTCGACCGTGTAAGGCAAAGGGTAGGTTTGCCCAGCGTGCCTGCAACAATGGAAAATATAATGAGGGAAAGACGGCTTGAGCTTTCTTTGGAAGGTTTACGCTATTTCGATCTGATAAGACAAGGTATGGCTGTGGCAAGTGAAGAACTCACAGTAATAGGCGTCAGGGGGCCCGATTACATCGGTGACCAGATACTATTTGACGTAACTTTTAATTCAGCTACAGGAGGGTTCTTGCCGATACCACAAACCGAGGTGGACCTGTCGGGTGGAACATTCACGCAAAATCAGGGCTACTAAACCACTGAAAACCCTGCTGAACATACAGGTTTAACAGTAACATGCCCCTGTGAACAATCGTTTGATAGTAACGGTAAACAAATAATGCCTTGTTAGTCAATATCCCAAATACTGTACTTAATATATTGCTCCTCTTAATTGCTGTTATACTTTCGGGTTGCAAGGGAAATATGGATAAGCATGATGATAAGGTCGAAAAACTCCTTGGCAGGATGACCCTCGAGGAAAAGATAGGGCAGACACAGCTATATCAAAGTCCCGGAGGCGCTGACATGTCGGGCCTGAAGGATATAATTAAGAAGGGACAGGCCGGGGCAATACTTAATGAAACCAGGCCCGAAGTAATTTTTGAGTTGCAAAAAGCATCAATTGAACAAAGCAGGCTGGGTATTCCCTTGCTTTTTGCCAGGGATGTAATACATGGCTTCAAAACGGTCTTTCCGATCAATATCGGCCTGGCAGCGTCTTTCAATCCGGAACTGGTCCGGAAAGGGGCTGATATAGCTGCCCTGGAAGCTGCCAGCGCCGGTGTAAACTGGAATTTTGCACCAATGGTGGATATTGCCCGTGATCCGAGATGGGGACGGATGGCAGAAAGTTTTGGTGAAGACCCCCTGCTTGTTACCAGGATGGGCCTTGCAATGATGGATGGTTACAGGGGGGAGGGTGAAAAGCCCCGTATGGCTTCCTGTGCCAAACATTTTGCCGCATACGGAGCCACCGAAGGAGGCAGGGATTATAATACTGCCAGCGTACCTGAAGTGGAACTCTGGAATATTCACTTCAAGCCTTTTATGGCATTGAATGAAGCAGGTGTATCCACCTTCATGACAGGCTTTAACGAGTTGAACGGTATACCTGCAACAGGAAATGAATTACTCTTGCGGGATATACTGAAAGAACGCTGGGATTTCCGGGGGTTCGTAGTCAGCGACTGGGCTTCGGTAACGGAAATGAGGGTACATGGCTTTGCCGCTGACGATAAGGAAGCTGCTGCCAAAGCCATGAAGGCAGGACTGGATATGGAAATGGCTACCAACTCATACAGGGATCATTTGGCCGAGCTGATTGAAACAGGGATTGTTACAGAAGAAATGCTGGATGATGCCGTAAGGCGGATCCTCAAGGTCAAATTCGAACTTGGGCTGTTTGATGAACCCTATAATGATCCGAATGAAGCCAATTCAGAACCTCCTGCCGAACACTTCAACCTGGCAAAAGAATCGGCTGTCCAGAGCCTTGTTTTACTCAAGAACGAAAAAAACACACTTCCACTGGATAACACAGATAAAATAGCCGTTATAGGACCAATGGCTGACGACAGGTATGAACAGCTCGGTACCTGGATATTCGACGGCGATACCAACTTAAGTATCACTCCATTAATGGCATTCAGGGAAGCACTCGGGGATGACCGCATAAGTTATGCAAAAGGCCTGGAAACTACCAGGTCATATGGCCGTGATGGATTTGAAAGTGCCAGGCGTACCGCCAGAAAAGCTGATGTATCAATAATCTTCGCAGGGGAAGAATCTATAATCACAGGGGAAGCACACAGCCGGGCATACCTCAACCTGCCCGGTGCGCAGAATGAACTGATAAAAGAGGTTTCTGAAACCGGGAAACCACTGGTGCTCGTTATTATGACACCCCGGCCGCTGACCATTGGTGAAATATCAGAATATGCAGATGCCGTAATTTATGCGTGGCATCCCGGTACCATGGCCGGCCCGGCGCTGGCAGACGTGTTACTCGGTGTTGAATCGCCGTCGGGTAAACTGCCTGTGACTTTTCCCAAAGCCGCAGGCCAGATACCTATATATTACGCACATAAAAATACCGGCCGGCCCCCCAGTGAAGAGTCTTTTGTGCATATTGACGATATCCCGGTGAGAAGTTTCCAGACTTCCATCGGAAATACGAGCCATTACCTTGATGTTGGCTTCAAACCACTGTACCCTTTCGGTTTTGGCCTTTCCTATACTGAATACGATTATTCGGGCCTCCAGCTATCTTCAGCATCCATTGGCATCGATGATACACTTTCAATCACAGCAACACTAACAAATACCGGTGACTATGATGGACACGAAGTGGTACAGCTTTATGTACGCGATATGGTGGCATCCGTCACAAGGCCGGTAAAAGAACTGAAGGATTTCAAAAAAGTCTTTCTGAAGGAAGGGGAAACCCGTATAGTTCAATTTGAATTAACGCCACAGCATCTTGGTTTCTATGATAAAGACGGGAATTACCTTATCGAGCCGGGAGTGTTCATGGTATGGATCGGTGGTAGTTCTGAAGCAGAAATGAATTCAATGTTTAAATTGATCCGGGAATAAAATGAACGAAAAGCAGAAATACACTATCAAGGTATCCCTCATAGTTGCTTTAGGCGGCTTTCTGATGGGATTCGACGCCTCAGTTATTTCCGGAGTGGTGAAATTCATTGAGCCCGAGTTCGCCCTGTCGAAATTACAATTGGGCTGGGCTGTCAGCTCACTTACCCTTACCGCAACCCTCGCCATGATGGTGGCAGGGCCTTTAAGCACCGCCTATGGCCGGAAACCTGTGCTGAAGATCACTGCGGCGCTGTATGCTGTATCAGCCCTTGGCTCGGCGCTTGCACCTGATTTTATCACGCTGGTGATCGCCAGGATGATAGGTGGCATCGGTGTAGGCGCTTCGCTGATCATTGCGCCGATGTACATCGCCGAGATCTCACCCCCCACCCTGCGTGGCCGGATGGTGTCGTTTAACCAGCTCAATATTGTTCTGGGCATTTCAATAGCTTTCTTCACCAACTATCTTATCCTCAGGCTTGGGGAATCAGATATAGCATGGACAAAAATGTTGCTTATTGATGAGCACCAGTGGCGGTGGATGCTTGGCCTCGAACTATTGCCCGCTGTATTATACTTCACTTTGCTTTTCATAGTTCCGGAAAGCCCGAGATGGCTTATAATGAAAGAAAAAGAAAATGAAGCCCTTAAGATCTTTAAACGGGTCTCGTCAGAACAGCAGGCACTTCGTGACATAGAAGCTGCCAAGGCAAGCCTCTCCGAAGATACCGGGAAGAAGAGAGTACGCGTATCAGAATTGTTTAAGCCCTCGTTGAGGCTGGTTCTGACAATTGGCCTTATCATTGCCGTAACTCAACAAATTACAGGCATCAATTCAGTGTTTTTCTATGCCCCCATGATCTTTGAACAATCGGGCATAGGAACTGATGCCTCTTTCTCACAAGCCATACTGGTAGGGCTCACAAACCTTGTGTTCACAGTACTTGCGATACTTTTTATCGACCGTTTCGGACGTAAGATCCTGCTGGCTTTCGGTCTTTCAGGAATTGCCATAAGCATGTTTATTCTTGCTTATGGTTTTAATTCTGCAACCTACACCATAACCGAAGAAGCTGTATCAACGTTACCTGCTCACATCGACAAAACAAAAGCAGGAAACCTCTCTGGCAAAACTTTTAATAGTGATGTGACTTTCAAAAGGGCAATAGAGGAAGAATTTGGCACTGTTGAGGCGAAGAAAGTGGAGTCAGGGCTGATAACGGCAGCCATAGACATGAATTCCCTGCTAATTCTTTTTGGGATCATCGGCTTTGTAGCATCGTTTGCCATTTCCGTCGGGCCTGTTATGTGGGTATTGTTTTCAGAGCTGTTTCCGAATTATGTGCGTGGGCTGGCAATCTCGCTGGCCGGATTTGTCAATTCAGGGGTAAGCTTCCTTGTACAACTTGTCTTCCCCTGGGAACTTTCGGTATTGGGAAATTCGATGACTTTCCTTATCTACGGCCTCTTTGCCGTTTTAGGACTCGGACTGCTCATGTGGCTTTTACCCGAAACCAAGAATAAATCACTTGAAGAACTGGAGGTCTTACTGGTACATAAAAAGAAACCAACCGGCAATATAGCAAGACACCTTAAGTAACCAAAAGAATTGAAATCATTGAAAAAAATAGTATTGATGAGAAAGTTAATAAACATAGTCCTACTGTCAACCATCCCACTCATAATTGCATCATGCCATTTCAAAAATACTGAGGAAAATTCACCCGGACCTGCAAAAGTTGAGCTGGTAAAGGAAACGGATAAGTACACGCTGATGGTGGACAATGAGCCCTTTTATATCCTCGGTGCAGGGCTCGAAGGCGGAAGTATCGAAGAGTTATCGGCTCACGGCGGAAATGCTATGAGGACATGGAGGACAGACAATATGTTCAGGACCGGCCAGGAGGTGCTGGATCAGGCATATGCTAACGGCATCATGGTTTGTATGGGAATCGAAATAGCCAGGGAAAGGCATGGCTTTGACTACAATGATTCAGTTGCTGTGAGAGAGCAGTTTGAATATGTTAAAAGTGAGGTTTTAAAGTACAAGGACCATCCGGCACTGCTTGCCTGGGGTATCGGAAACGAATTGAACCTGCACTATTCCAACCCGAAAGTCTGGGACGCAGTGGAAGAGATCTCACAAATGATCCACCAGGTTGATCCGAACCATCCTACAACTACCATGCTGGCCGGGGCACAAAAGGATGTTGTTGATGAAGTTACAAAAAGGTGCCCATCGCTTGATTTCCTAAGCTTTCAACTTTACGGCGACATAGTGAACCTGCCGAAATATATTGAAGAAAGTGGCTACGAAGGGGCTTTTGTTGTATCCGAATGGGGCGCCACAGGGCACTGGGAGGTTGCCAGGACAGAATGGGGAAGGCCTATAGAACAAACCAGCCACGAAAAAGCAATGGCTTATAAAGAAAGATATGAAAAAGTAATTGCAGCCCAACCCGAACAATGCATAGGCTCTTTTGTGTTTCTCTGGGGACAGAAACAGGAACGGACCCCAACCTGGTATGGTATGTTCCTCGAAGGAGGTGAGAATACCGAATCGATAGATGTCATGCAGTACATGTGGACAGGCGAATGGCCGGAAAACAGGGTGCCCATGCTCAAAAAATTCCATCTCGAAGGTAAAACGGCATACGACAATATAAAACTTAAAACAGGAACTACATACAATGCCGAAGTGGTTGTTGAAGATCCGGACGATGACAAGCTAAGCTATTCCTGGGAGATAATTCCCGAGGTACCCGAAAATATGCAAAGCGATGGTGGGGACTTCGAACAGCGCCCGCTCAGTGTTATGAAGAAAAGCTCCAACGATAACGAAATTGCTTTCAAATCACCTGAAAACCCCGGACAATACAGGTTATTTATTTATGCCTATGACGGTCACAACAACGCTGCAACTGCCAATATCCCATTTCTGGTTGTAAAATAAAAGTTGCAGCACTCTTTAAGAATAATCATGATCAGTTATGAGACACAAAGAACATGGCGGATATGGAGGCGGTATAGCCGCAAGAGAGAAAAAAGGACCCCTCTGGTACTTCCTGCCAGGTAAAAACGGTTCATTCTTAGCTCCTTATGCCGATTATATTTCAAGACTTTACTTTCCCCTGATGAATACTTATGGAATGAAGTGTTCCGTTACCCCTGAACTGAAGGGGGATATTTGCTCATCATTCCAGCATTACTTTACAGCAGCCACCGTAACGGAAGAACTTCACAGAAATGTCTCCGGGCGAAATTTCTGGATACACGTTCCCGGTTACGACCCCTGGTCTGCTGCCGGCAACAGTGCATTCCAGAAGAAAGACAAATGGTCGGACGATGCGGATGAGTCTGAGGTAGAAGGACAAATAGGCGCTTTTATTTCAAGGAGGAAAAACAGTAAGATCGGACTTGAAAGCGAGATCACAGTATTTGTTCCCGAAAGCGAAGATTTTATTGAATTAATGCAGGTTCGCATTAAGAACACTTCCGATAAGGAGATTTCATTCATTCCAACATCGGCCACTCCCATATTCGGCCGTCATGCCGATAATTTCCGCGACCACCGGCAGGTAACAACAATGTTCCAGCAGGTATTCGTGGAAGAATACGGAGTAAGAGTAAAACCCCGCATCGTTCATGATGAGAAGGGGCACTCTGTAAATGCAACCAGTTATTCAGTCCTGGGATTTGAAGAGGATGGCGGAAGGCCTGAGGGTATCTGGGCAGCTATGACTGATTTTATCGGTGAAGGTGGCAGTCTCGATAACCCTGAGGCAGTTTACAATGACCTGCCCGCTCCTGTTTATGAGCATGGAAGGGCAGACGGCAGGGAAGCCATCGGCGCCTTGCGTTATAAGAAAAAGACACTGAAGCCGGGTGAAACCGCCGTATATGTCATCCTGCACGGTATAACAAATGAGGAAAATGATTTAAGGTTATGGAAAGAAAAATACGGCAGCTCTGCAAGCTTTGACCGCTTTCTTCAAGATACACTCAATTTCTGGCAAACCACTGCAAATTCAGTTTCATTCGAAACCGGAAAACCGGATTTTGACAATTGGACAAAGTGGATATCCTTTCAGTTGAAATGCAGGCAGATATTCGGTAATTCATACCTCCCCGATTTCGGATACGGTAGAGGAGGAAGGGGTTGGCGTGACCTGTGGCAGGACCTTATCTCCATTTTCCTGATCGATCCTGCAGGAGCCAGGGAAGAGATCCTGAATAACTTCATGGGCATCAGGGTTGATGGCTCCAATGCCACAATTATAGGTACCAGGCCCGGTGAGTTCAAGGCCGACAGGAACAACATTCCCCGTACATGGTGCGACCACGGTGCATGGCCGGTCTTTGTCGTCGACTTTTACATTCAGCAGACCGGCGACACAGAGATCCTTCTGCAGGAAATGCCGTACTGGAAAGATGTCTTTTCACACCGCAGCAGGCAAAAGGACCCCCGGTGGGAAGAATCCCGGGGATTCCGCCAGCTTGATGAAAATGGAAACATATATGAGGGAAGTATCCTCGAGCATATGTTGTTGCAACAGCTTACTGCATTCTTCAATGTAGGTGACCATAACAACCTGCTGCTGGAAGGGGGTGACTGGAACGATACACTCGATATGGCCCGTGAAAAAGGGGAATCGGTCTGCTTCCATAATTTCTACGGGGGCAATCTTTCCACCATTGCCTCTCTCCTGGAAAAACTTCAAAAGAATGGACGAATAGCGGTAAACCTGTTGCCTGAAATAGTATTGTTACTCGACAGGCTGCCGGGCGGGCAGAAAGTTGATTATAGTATGCCCTCAGAGAAACAAAAAAGGCTCAGCGAGTATTTTCGGAAAATTCAGCATTCTGTTTCGGAAACCAAAGTACAGGTTGATATTAATGACCTGATCAAAGATCTGCGGGAAAAATCGGATCATGTAGCAGGCCATATCAGGAAAAATGAATGGCTCGAAGCAGAAGGAGGCACCGGCTTCTTCAATGGTCATTACGACAACAATGGCAGGGCCGTTCATGGCAACACTGATAAGGGGGTGCGCATGGATCTTACCTCACAGGTTATGCCGGTAATGTTCAATATGGCTTCTAAACAACAGGTGAAGGAACTGTACTCATCTGCCAGGAAGTACCTTGGCGACAAAGAAGCCCCCGGGCTGCGCCTGTGCACGGAATTCGACAAAATCGACCTGGACATCGGAAGGATCACAGGTTTTACCTATGGACACAAGGAACATGGAAGCAAATGGAGCCAGCAGAACATAATGCTCATGTACGGCCTGTATAAACGTGGCTTTGCAAAAGAAGGACTGGAACTTTTTGAGGACATCTATAATTTAAGCACCAATTCCTCGCGTTCGCTGGTTTTCCCGGGTATTACATCCTATTTTGAACCGGGCGACAGGGGGGCCTATGCATACCTTACCGGGTCTTCCGCCTGGCTATTGCTTACCCTGACCACCCAGATCTTCGGCGTTGACGGACTGTACGGAGACCTGCTACTGTATCCTAAATTAAACAGTTCATTCTTTGACGAATCAGGTATTGCTTCCATCAGCAGGGGATTCAGGGACCTTAAATTGACGGTGGAATTTGAGAACAGTCAAAAGACTTCATTCCCTGGTCATTACATTGAAAAGATCACCGTGAACGGTACTGTTTTTAATAATAGTGAGACCGGGCAGCAATCAGCAGTCATACCCTATTCCTTCCTGAAAGAAAACAGCAGGGGTAAGGAGTGCACTGTCAAAGTGACCCTGGCACCTGCATAAGAGGTTTATGGAGATCGTGGATTTTAGTATTTCAGGACTTACTTCTTCACTATGACATACCTTGCGGCATCTTTTCCGTCGCTGATCCTGAGTATATATGTTCCCGCAGGCATTTCACTTCCGTTAAGAGTGTGCTTTCTCATATTTCCTGAACCCGACATCATTTCGGTGTAAAAAACACGCCCGGAAATGTCGGAAACAGTGATCTCAACATTACGGTTTTCCTCTGATGAGAACTCCACGATAAGCTGATTTTCGAAAGGCACAGGATAAACCCTGATTTTTTCCCCGTTGAGATATTCATCAATCGCAGTAACCGAAAAAGGCACCGTAACCAGGTTGATAAGATTGCCTGCTTTGTCCTTTACATTGAAGACCGTGAGTTCGTACTGCTCCTCTGTCATTTCAGTGACGGTAAGGTTCACTATTGATTCGTCCGCATCATCCTGAGTGGCATCTTGCACTGTGACACCGCTGCTTACCGAATAATTAGCCGTCATTTCCACAGTGGTCTTGTCCATCGGCTCTGAGAACTGAACGGTAATACTTGTGGCTGATGCAGCTTCAACAGCATTGACAGTGGGCGCCTCTGTGTCTTCGATCGAGAAGGGGACTGTTACCGTCTGCATGACATTATCATTAATGTCTTTGATGCCCTCAAGCGTGATCTCATATTCACCTGTGCCTAACCCTTCAACTGTAAGCACAACCCTAGACTTGACAAAAGCGTGCTGGTTGGCAGCTTCAACAGTCACCCCGTTACTGATCGAGTAATTGTCGGCATTCTCACTGGATTCCTCATCGAGTGCTTCATTGAATTCAAGTTGAAGTGCCGTGTTGTTGAGCACGATGATATCCATTAAAAGCGGGCCGGTATTATCATCGGCAGGCTTGACATCTTCATCGTACCTGAGTTCTATTTTCCACTCATCGAAGTCGTAGTTCAGGGGGCCCGTTATTTTATACGCCTCGCCCAGTTCCGGCTCAAATTCAAATATAGCCGTATTATGGATCAGCAGGTCACCTGTTACATCGGTCACCGTCCACATATAAAAATTGGCCTGGTAATTGTCGTCGGTACAGGTTGCATTGTCAATCTGGACCAGCACACTTTCATAAGCCTCACCTGCATCGGCAGCCATGATCAGTGAAGGCTCAGGCAGGCCATTATCGGAGGATACGAAATAGTAGTCTATAATATCCTTCATCTCCGTCTTATCAAAATACTCTTCGATGGTACCGGTGATGATAACACTGTCGCCAATGCTGGGGTTCCTGCCCTGATCGTAGATGAAAAGCCCGTTCCATTCGCCCTCGCCGTCCTGGATGTAATAATTTTCCCCAAAATTTGCAGTAACCACCCCGCTTGTGCTCACCACCTGGCCCAGGTAGGGCGATTCCTCTGTCTGTCCCTGGATATCGTAAATGGAGGTAAGTGTTCCTGTGAAGGTCTTCCTGACAAAGTAATTATACACAGCCGTCTGGTTTGTATCCACACCATCGGTGGCCCAAACCCTGAAATAGACAGTTTTTCCTTCACCGTACCCTGGTATTTCGGCAGTGAACATACTGCCCGGCCCCTCCAGGTCGATGCTGTTTTCGAGGTTGTCCCATTCAATTCCATAGAGGACCTTTGCCTCAGTTATTGATCCCTGGGCAGAGGTAATCTCAGCAGTGACAGTAACAGGTTGATTGCCTTCCGGGATCTCTGGGCTGGCTTCCACCGAATTGATCACAACTGATGCAGGCACTGCATCCCCCCAGATCAGGTTGGCCAGGTGGGGATTATCTATGAAAGGGTTGCGGTTCTTCTGGTAATCATAGATCACGTTGTTCCTGTTCATCTCGAAGTCATCGGGCGGGTCCTGCATGTTCCACTGCAGCAGGGTTGAAAGCTTGCCGTGCTCCGGATCGGGAAAGGTGTTCAGGTAGTCGACCACCTCAAGGTCGAGTTCTCCGTTCTCTCCTTCATAGCGCGTATCCATATAGAAAAGAATACGGGCAATATCACCTTTGACTTCGTCTCTGGGCTCCCAGCTTTCGTTCGTGTAATAGCATCCGGTAGCTTCAGGGTGCTGGGTCCCCCCGTTGTCGAAGTCGAGGTTGCTCCTGTCGGCATTGACCGACATATCCACCGGCTTCAGGTTATGGACATCGCCGTCCATGGGCATTATGTCGCTGAAATTCCCGTGTGATTTGGCCCATACGTGCTCACGGTTCAACTGGTCGCCGCCTATTCCGTAATCATCATTTGGATGTGACCTTCCTGTGTAAACCATGATCACATTGTCGGGGTTTTCCGGGTCGGCATCCGACTGGCGGAAAATGTATTTCGACGAAAAATATGAGTACTCTGTATGGCCGCTGACAACATCATTCAGGGCTGATTTCAGTTCATCGCCCTGTTTTCCGTCTGTCCCGTTGTAATAGCCGGCCGGCTGGGAATAGGTTATTGTACAGGCGATCAGTAAAATTGCAAGGAAATATAGTTTCTTCATTCTTGTGGTTTTTTGCCGTCTGGCAGAATTATAGTCTCTGTTATAAAGTGATTTGCAAAGATATATTAAAGCGTCTTCCCATGCCCATAAATACACCGGCCGAATTGGCATTGAACAGCTCACTGTCAATAGTTAGATACGGGTCGTTATTCTGGGCATCGGTTATATGGATCTCATCGAGCACATTCAGTACACTGCCCCTGATCTGAAGCCTTACTTTCTTTAGCATGAATGAATAACCTGCGTGGAAATCCAGCAGGTAATACCCCGGTATCTTCCACGACTGCCTGGGGTTTCCATCATCATCAAAGGCCCACGGGTTCACTTCTGTCTGGTAATCAAAAGGATTGAACTCTGAGAAGTGCTTTGTAAAAAGCGTAAAAACCCCTTTCACATAAAGGCCCCTGATGATTTCCCAACGGAGGCTTTCCCGGTTCTGTACCTGTGCTGCGTCACCAACGTGAAGTCCCCGGGCATCAAAAGGAACAGCCTCCTGGAATATCCCATTATCATCGTAAACACGTGCAGTATCCCTGGAAGTCCATCGCCAGTCACCTATCGACAAAAGGCTTTCGAACGTCAGGTTTTCCAGTATCTTTAAGGCAAATTCGAACTCCACGCCCATGTGGCGTGCATCCATATCGTTGATGTTGACCCTGAAAGTATTGCCGGTTTCAATATCGGTAAATGAAAGTCCCCTGTCGGAAGGCTTGTTCCTCCAGACTGTGTAATAACCATTCACATTCAATGTAAACCGGGGCTTATAAATACTGAACCCCGCTTCTATGGCCTGGACCTTTTCATTTTGTATGTTCCTGAACAGGGTATTGTTATAATCGAATATATTGTTGAACCTTTGCGCCTTCGAAAGGTATCCAAGGTTCATAAAAACATTGGCATAATCAGTGATATTATAGTTCACCCCCCCTTTAACCGTAAAGCCCGGCAACCACTTCCAGTCGGTCTGGTTTGTCTCAAGCCCGGAAGAGTTCCTGTTGTAGACTGTCCCGTTGTACTCCATCTCATCCTCATATCCTATCAGCAAGGTAGTATCACCCACTGTGAGGGATTTTTTAATGAAATAATCAATCCTTTTATATCCCGTATAGGATCCTGTGAGGTTAAGAAAAGCCGTAAGATTTCCGCGGTTGTATTTCACCTGCCCGAAAAGGCCTCCCCACCTTACCAGGCCATCATTATTATATCCTATTTTATCGCCTTCATACTTTTTGATCGTATCTGACTCATTCTGGTTTCCGTCATCGGTATAGAACTTACCCCCGAAAAGGTCGGCAACTTCACGGTAATGCTCTCCCTTATAGCTCCTGAGGTCAATACCACCTGAAACCTCGAACTCATCATTTATCTTATAGTCGAATGTTGATAGCAGGCCATACCAGATGTGGTTGTTCACAGCATTCCTCATTATCTCTGAAGATTTCTGGTTTATATTGAAATATGGAGGTGTGAGGTTTTTATTTGAGTTGTATTCTGATTGCAGATCCTGCTGGTAGTTTTCCTGGTCAAACACCGGGGTGGTTGAAAAAGAGCCCCCTCCGCCATTTCCCATTGACAGGTAAAGAATATTTGAAATATATAATTTGTCGCTGGCCCTCCAGAAATCCCTCAGGCTGAACATGGGCTTGTGATAATAATTGTAGGCGGTGCTTTCAGGTTGCCTTCCGGGGTAAATGGTGTCCCCTTCAACTACATCGATCCTCTCGAGGTAGCCCCAGTTGGGATTGTACCTCAGCCCCATGTCGATGGGCAGTCCAAGATTGGACAGGCTGTCGATCCAGGTGTCGGTCATTCCGGCCTTTTTTGCAAATTCCCTGTCGTATGTGGCGATATGGCGCTTATACCGGCGCTGGCCGTGCTCCTGGGGCGCTCCCATTGCTGTAACACTGACCAGGTGATTGCCAAGTTCCTTGTCAACCCTCAGGAAATAGAACCAGCCCTCGGTCCAGGTCTGGTCCACCCAGCCGTCGCCTCTCTTGTAAGAGCCAGCCATTGTTACCCCCCAGCCTTTTTTAGTCCTTCCCGAATTAAAGCCGAAGGATGTCCTCAGGTACCCGTCGTTACCCACTTCCTGCTTGGCCGTGATCATTCTTTTCTCTTCAATACCTTTAGTGGCGATATTGATGGTACCCCCAACCGAGGGTATTGCCAGTTTGGAAGCGCCAAGGCCCCGCTGCACCTGTGTATATCTCATCACAACATCCAGCCCGAACCAGTTCGACCAGTAGACCCATCCATTCTCCATGTCGTTCACAGGGATCCCGTCGAGCATCACGGCAACATTCCGCTGGTTGAAGCCACGGATGTTGATCCTTGCGTCGCCATCACCTCCACCCTGCTGTGTGGCATAAACACCGGGCGTAGCATTGAGTATCATGGGGATATCCTGTGAAGCAAGCTCTTCCTGGACCTTGATCGCAGGGATGTTGGTAAAAGCCACCGGGGTTTCGCGGGTGCGGGCAACATCACCCACAACCTCCACCTCACTCAGTGTAACGTTTTTCATCTCAACATCAAGAAAAACCGGTTTTTCCCCCAGGGAAACCACCCTGGTTTCCTTTTCGAAACCAACATAGGAGAACTCCAGTGTATAGGTCCCGGGTTCTAGCTCGAGCTTGAAACGGCCATCGATATCAGTGACCGTTCCCTTTCCCGGAGCGTAAATTACATTTACACCTATTAGCAGTTCACCGGTACTTCTGTCCCTGACGGCGCCCGTAATGGTCTGCTTCTGGGCTAATAGGCTTAATGGCAGCAATAAGGCACAAAAAAGAGCTATGAAAATTCTTTTCATCTGATAACCTTTAGGTTCAGGAATGTAGTTCCTGGAAGATTCATATTTCCGCGGAGGGCATCCAGGCTATCTGAAAATCAGTTTCCTGGTTGCTTCCCGGCCGTTTTCGAGTGTCAGCCTGACAAAGTAAATACCGCTTAACTCTTTATTCAGCCTGCAGGTATATTCGCTCACCGGGGCATCAACCGCGAACCTGCGGATCGATTCTCCCAGGAGGTTGTAAACCTCTGCCTGTGTAAAGGGAACTTCGGCGCTTACCGTGAACTGCTGCGCCGGCACCGGGTTGGGATAGATCTTAACCGATGTTTGAACTATCCTGTCTTCGATACCGAAAGTGGTGCACTCACAATTATGGAAACCGAGCGAATCGAATGTGTTTCTCGGAAGTGAATCCCATTCCATGTGCACCATGAAAACCTCCGGGTTTTCGGTAACGCCATGGCTTACTTCCGGTTTTCTGATGAGTGTCTGGTTTTCCGTCCAGGAAAGCCAGAAAAGCGGTCCTACTATGTAATCAGTTATCGTATACTCCTCCAGGGTTCCCTGGTTGTTCCAGGTTATGGTTGTATCAGTGATATTTCCCCATCCTGTATCATCCGAAGTTATCGGTGGGCCGATCTTGCAAATGATGTCAACGATATCGCCCGTGATCTTTTCAAGGGTCACTCCGTCGTTCCCGTCAAAATACATCATCTTGTTCACTTCATAGACAGGGCAGACGAACAGGTCGGCCTTTTCCTGCAGGGCAGAATCGACAGGGATCTCGAAACCGGTACCATTGGGGTTCCGCTTGTCCACAACAACCACAAAGGTGCTCTTCGGCTGGATAATTCCTTCTAGTTGCACGGCATTGGCAGTAAATCCCCCGTTCCGGTATCTTACAAGCTGGTAATCCGAAAGGTCGATGGGATTGTTGGTAGGGTTGTATATCTCCAAAGCCCGGTTATTCCCGGAGCCTTCCACATATTCAGAGATAAACAGGTCTTCGCAATCCTGGGCCATGATCCCCAGTGACGCAAAGATCAAAACAAAAAGAGGTATAAGTTTTTTCATAGCTGAATTTTTAGATGCATCCAATGGCAAATTTAATAATAATGTAAGCGCAAATTAATGGAAAATCAGGTTACCTTTTTGTTAATCGTCCATCCGGTCGGAGGACTGTCATTCTAACTCCAAAACCACGTCGCGTAAAGGTGACAGCACGGCAATTCCACTGTTGACAGAAGCAACATTCCTGAACGTAAGCCGCAGGCGTTCTTTCACCTGCTTCATCTGGCAACGGCCCGGATTGTCCCTTATATAGTCAATAATAGTTGAAAAGGCTTCTGACTGGTAAAAGGGGGAGTCAGGATTGCTGACAAAATAACCGCTCATTCTGTTGTTTTTCAGGATGATCTTCTCAAACCCCAGTTCACGGGCCATCCACCTCAGCCGTATGGCATCGAAGAGCTCCTCTGTCTCCTTCGGTACAGGGCCAAAACGGTCGGTCATCTTCTGCCTGAACTGTGTGAGGTATTCCTCCGATTCTATATTGTCGAGCTCCTTGTAAAGCGCCAGCCGTTCACTGATATTGGTGACATAACTGTCGGGGATGAGGATCTCCAGGTCAGATTCTATCTGGCAATCGGTAACGAAATCCCTTTTCCTGCCCTCTTCTTTAAAAAAATCTTTGAATTCCCCATCCTTAAGCTCCTGAATGGCCTCATCGAGTATTTTATGGTACATCTCAAAGCCTATTTCGGAGATAAAGCCGCTTTGCTCAGCCCCAAGTATGTTCCCTGCCCCACGGATATCGAGATCGCGCATTGCTATGTTGAAGCCACTTCCCAGCGCAGAGAACTCTTCAATGGCCTTCAGCCTCCGCCTGGCTTCCTGTGTAAGGACCGAAAGCGGGGGCGCCATAAGGTAGCAGAAAGCCTTCTTGTTCGATCTCCCGACCCTTCCCCTGAGTTGGTGCAGATCACTAAGTCCGTAATTCTGGGCATCGTTGATGATTATGGTATTCACATTGGGTATGTCGAGCCCCGATTCAATTATAGTGGTTGAGAGCAACACATCATACCTCCCCCCGATGAAGTCGAGCATCACTTTTTCGAGTTTGGCCCCCTCCATCTGCCCGTGGGCAACGGCAACGGAAACGCCCGGAACGAACTTCCTGATCAGGTTCTCAACATCGTGAATGTTCAGTATCCGGTTATGTACAAAGAATACCTGCCCTCCCCTTGATATTTCGTAAGAGATGGCATCCCTGATGACTTCTTCGTTGAAGGGCCTGATCTCGGTCTGTACCGGGTAACGATTGGGAGGCGGGGTATTGATGATAGAAAGGTCGCGCGCTCCCATCAGCGAGAACTGGAGTGTCCTGGGAATGGGGGTGGCCGTCAATGTGAGTGTATCTACATTGACCCTGAGTTGCTTCAGCTTTTCCTTTGCAGAAACGCCGAATTTCTGTTCCTCGTCAATAATGAGAAGGCCCAGGTCCTTGAACTTGATGTCCTTTCCCAGCAACCTGTGGGTCCCGATGAGGATATCGAGCTTCCCCTCCGCAAGCGCTTTCAGGGTTTCCTTCTGCTTCTTCTGGCTTTTAAAACGGTTGATATAATCTACCGAGCAGGGGAACTCGCCCAGACGCTCCCTGAATGTGTTGTAATGCTGCAGTGCAAGAATGGTGGTAGGCACTAGCACCGCCACCTGCTTGCTTTCCGAAACTACTTTGAAGGCTGCCCGGATAGCCACCTCGGTCTTGCCAAACCCTACATCTCCGCAGATGAGCCGGTCCATGGGGTAATCTTTTTCCATGTCGGCCTTCACGTCGAGCGTCGATTTAAGCTGGTCGGGCGTGTCTTCGTAAATAAAAGAGGCCTCAAGCTCTGTCTGCAGGTAAGTATCGGGCGAAAAGGCAAAACCTTTGCTCTTCTTTCGCTCTGCGTAAAGCTTAATAAGATCCTTGGCAATATCCTTGACCTTCTTCTTGGTCTTGGCCTTGAGCCTGTTCCAGGCATTTGACCCCAGCTTGTCGAGGGAAGGCACTGTACCCTCTTTACCCACATATTTGGCAATCCTGTGCAGGGAGTGGATGCTCACATACAACAGGTCGTTATTCTTATAGGTCAACCGGATTGCCTCCTGGACCCTTCCGTTGTTCTCAATTTTTTCCAGCCCGTCGAACCGGCCCACACCATGGTCAATATGAGTTACGTAATCACCCGGGTTCAGGTTGTAGATCTCTTTAAGGGTGATAGCCTGCCGTGTGCTGAAACGCTCCTTCAGGTGAAAGCGATGGTACCGCTCAAATATCTGGTGGTCGGTGTAGCAGGCCAGTTTAAGGTCGTTGTCGATGAAGCCCTCATGCAGCGAAATACCCATAGTGGTGAAATCAAAGCGATGTGCCTTTTCCCTGTTTCCTTCAATATCTTCAAAGATTGCGTAGATCCTTTCGATCTGCTTCGGGTTCTCTGAAAGCAGCACATTGGAGATCCTGTTTTTTGTATTCTCTTCGAGGTTGCTTATGAGAAGATCGAAGTTCTTATTGAATGAAGGTTGGGGCAACTGGTCATAAAGAAGAGTGTTGTCGCTGTCGAAATAGAAATGCCTTCCAAACTCCACCACCTTCATCTGTTCCAGGTCGCTTATAATCTCTTCCCCTGTGACGTAAAGGGCTCCCGGGGCCTGTATTTCGTTCTCTTCCTCCTGGTTTTCAAATTGCTCTTCCGCCCTGCGAAATTCTTCATCAACCTTATCCCTTGCAAACAATACATTATCAAACCATACCAGGCTATCACCGGGGATAAACGACAGGAATGACGACCGGGTTTCTCTTACGGTCCGGTCCTGGACATTAGGCAGGATATTTATGAAAGAAAGTTGCGAAACAGATAGCTGACTTACCGGGTCGAAGGTTCGGAGAGAGCCGATCTTATTGCCGGAAAACTCAATCCGGTAAGGGTGATCGTTGGAGTAGGCAAAAATGTCGACAATCCCCCCCCGGAGGGAAAACTGACCGGGTTCGTAAACAAAATCCTCCCTTTCAAAACCAAATTCATAGAGCTCCTCTACAAGCCTGTCGAGCCCGTATTCCTTGTCCTTTTTGATCTTGAGCACCTTTTTTGAAAGGAACTGCCTGGTGATGACCTTTTCGGTAAGCGCTTCCGAGTAGGTCACCACCATCGTTTTCCGGGACGTCGTCCCTATCCTGTTCAATACTTCAGCCCTCGAAAGAAGGTTGGTACTGTCGATCTCGTCCTCATTATAATGCCTTTTGAAAGAAGTGGGAAGGAACAATACCCTTTTTCTTTCATAGGGAGCGCCTTTTTCGCCGAAAAGCGATTCAAGGTCGTTATAGAAATAGGCTGCTGTTTCCTTATCGGGCAAAATGATCACCTGGACGGTTTTCAGGGCATTAAAAAGGCCGGCAACGATAAGGGGCCTTGAGGAACCTACAAGCCCCTTCAGATGCAGTTTTGAGACAGCCGGATCGTTATGAAACCCTATGATCCTGTCGCTGTTTTCGTGATTTGAGAATAGTTCCGTTAGTTCCCTGAGCTTCAAAATATACCTTTCAGATTATCGTTTACATTGCTGTAAGCAGACTGACCCGCAATCCAGTTCCGGCAATGCTGATCCTTTGCAAAATTATTACTTTTGGTCTTATATGGAGTTTTTTGCCGGGTCGCTTTTTCAGCCGGGTCAATCTAACAAACTGAAGCAGTTATGAAAGTTCTCAAATTCGGTGGTGGGATAATCATCAACCCGGATGCTGCCGAACGAATGGCAGCCATTATAAAGGGTCACAGTGATGATGACCTGGTGATAGTGGTTTCGGCTTTGAACAAAATGACCAATGCATTTGAGGATCTTGTGAATGCTTATGTGAACGATCCTGCTGCAATTCCCGGGAAGTTCAAAATAATAAGGGATTATCATTTTTCTTTTGCCGGGGGGCTTTTCAAGAATAAAAACCACGAGATATTCAGAGACCTGGATCGTATGTTTACTGAGCTGGAAACATATATGCAAACTCCCACGGCGTTCTTTTATAACTTTGAATATGACCAGATAGTGAGCTATGGGGAACAGCTATCATCAGCCATTATCAGCCGCGCTTTATCGAAATTTGGAGTTGAGCACAAGCTTTTTGACGCCCGTGACCTGGTCAAAACCGATTCCCACTTCCGTGCCGCACGGGTAAATACGCCATTGACAGATGAGGCAGTACGTGCGAATCTTTCAACCTATTTCAGGGAAGAAACCGGGAAAAAGAAAGTGATCCTCACGCAGGGTTTCATAGGCTCATCAGTGAAACACGAATCTACGACCCTGGGCCGTGAAGGATCTGATTTCACAGCTGCAATCCTGGCTTATGTTCTCGATGCAACTGAGGTCATCATCTGGAAGGACGTACCCGGAATCTTGACGGCCGATCCAGCCCTTTTCAAAGATGCAAAGAAGATAGACAGGTTATCCTATCATGAAGCGATGATGATGGCCTATTACGGCGCCAAGGTAGTACACCCGAAGACCATCCGACCGTTGCAGAGAAAAAACATCCCGCTCTATGTTAGGTCTTTTTACAACCCCGGAGGCGAGGGCACTAAAGTACATGGTGAAGCAGAAGATGTAAGCAAGGTAACTTCATTTATGGTCAAAAAAGATCAGGCCCTGGTATCCGTTTTTCCTTCAGAATTTTCGTTCATCACTTCCGAGGACCTATCCAAAATATTCATCTTGCTGCATAAATATGCCCTGTCAGTGAATATTATGCAGAATACGGCTTTCCGTTTTTCTTTCTGTATCACCGACAACATTGATAAAACAGGGGAATTACTGAAGAACCTGGATGCAAGTTTCAAAACCTACTGCACAAAAGGCCTTGAGGTCGCCACTATCAGGCACTTCACCGAGGAAGACATTGAAAAAGTGACCCTTGGAAAAAACATATTAATGCAACAAAGGAGTTCCGATACCGTGCAATATGTCATGGAGTCCGGAGAAAAAGGATAAGTAAATCACTCTGCAGGTAAACTTTTTTTATCAGTAAAAACTCGTATTTTTGCCAGCCTAAATCCAGTTAAATCAACTAATTGATCATGAAAGGTTCAGTAGCAATATTATGCGGGGGCGGTCCCGCACCGGGTATAAATTCAGTAATCAGTTCAGTGGCTAAAATATTCCTTAAGGACGATTACCGTGTAATAGGTATCCACGAGGGATATAAAGGCTTGCTTGCTGATGATCCGAACACTGTGGAGATCGACTTCCGTTTTGCCGACCAGATCAAGAATCAGGGAGGATCTGCTCTGATGATGAGTCGACATAAACCAAAGGACGGGGAGTTCACCACACATTTCTTCATTGAGAACAATATCAGGCTCCTTATCACCATCGGTGGTGACGATACCGCCTCCACGGCCAACAGGCTGTCAAAGTTCCTCACCGATAATAACCACAGCATCCAGAATATCCATGTGCCCAAAACCATAGACAACGACTTGCCATTGCCCGAAGGACAGCCTACATTCGGCTACCAGTCAGCAAAGCAGGCCGGGGTTGAAATTGCTTCCACAATCTATGAAGATGCGCGTACAAGCGGCAACTGGTTCATAATATCTGCCATGGGAAGGGAAGCGGGCCACCTGGCTTTCGGAATCGGTGCAGCCTGTCATTTCCCCATGATCATAATCCCAGAAATATTCAATAAGGTAGAGGTTACCTTCGACAGGATCATAAGGCTTATTATTTCGGCCATAATCAAAAGAAAGGTCGAAGGCATAGGTTATGGTGTGGTAATAGTAAGTGAAGGTGTATTCCACTTTATGACCGATCAGGAGATCGAATCATCTGATATAAACTTCACGTACGATGACCACGGCCACCCGGAGCTTGGTAATGTGAGCAAGGCACATATTTTCAACATCCTGCTCCAAAAAGAACTGAAAAAGCTGGGAATGAACGTAAAAAGCAGGCCCGAAGAGCTGGGATATGAGCTACGCTGTATACATCCCACCGCTTTCGACCTGATGTACTGTTCATTACTCGGCTATGGTGTTAAAAAGCTCTTTGATGAAGGTTATACCGGTTGCATGGTCACTTCCGACCCCAAGGGCGATGTGGCTCCGCTGTTCCTGAAAGATGTCGAAGACGAACACGGTAAGGTTAAGCCAAGGCTTGTCAACCTTGAATCACAAAAGACCAAAATCATTTACGAAGACGGGCTGCAATATATCTCAGAAGCTGACTACGAGGCAGCAAAGGCGTATGTTCCCAATCCTGAGTTTTACGATTTAAAGAAGATATTGGGTTGGCAGTAAATCAGCCGGCAGTTGGCAGTTGACAGTCGGCAGTCGGCAATAATTTCAGTCCATCAATAGTATAAGATTATTACTTATTATTACTTTGAGGTATTGAAGGGGAAATGATCTTTGATACCCTCTCGTTGAAGAGTTTCACTGCATCCATTATAAGCCCTTTATCGCCGGGATACTCAACTTCTTTGTTCATCAGCATCTTACGGGTCTCTTCGCCGCAGGCATCAATATTTCCGGTAACAGTGGCATATTTGTGGAGAAAGATCGATTCAACGCTGACGGGAACGCTGTTCACCACCTGTCTTTTATTCTCATCCACATACAGCACCTTTCCTTTTATCCTTGAAGCTTTACGCTGAAAATTCTCAGTTACCGTGCACCTGATCGTATCGGTCACGTTTCCGTTTTCGTTGAAGACATCTCTCTCTTCAATGTATCTCTCAGTTTTGAATTGCGGTTCAGTGACAGAAATATCATCCAGTATGATGCTTATGGTGAAATCATATTCTTTGGCCCTTTTATCTTTTGGTGCGGGCATAACATTTTCAAATGCATTCTCGAACCTGTTCACAATTTCAGGATCGATCTTTTTACCGGTTTTGTTGCGAACTTCAAGGGACAGGTTATTGGCCCCCCTTAAAATAGCCTGCCTGATCCATTGATCCAGGTCGCGGTATTCTTTAAACATTTTTGCCACCAGGTAAAGTTCGTCGTAGGCCAGTTGAGCCTTCATTTTATCGTCTGTATTCACCAATTTGGTTGCATGGGCATAAAAGAAGGCTGCCGCTTTTTTTCCGGATGTCTCAATATCATTGGAATAGTCCTTTTTTACAAAGTTTATCCCTTCGAGTGACCTGGGTGGTAGTTTGCCTACCTTTTCCTGCCGCTTCGATAACCTGTTGTATATCAGGTAAACTTCATACCAGATATCCGGCTTACCGCTTTCCTTCAGCTCATACAAATACGACAGGTCTCTCTTATTGGCTTCATGGTAGTAGAACGACAACTTATCAAGCTGTTTCTTGCTTGAAGGGTATCTGAACACCTTATCAACCTGTTTTTGGAGTCTTTCATCCAGCTCGGAAGTCTGCCCCCTGACAACCATGACCGGAAGGAGAAAAAGAATAAGCGCTATTGAATATATCTTGTTCATTTTGATAAAAATTTAAAGACTGACCGGGTCAACCGGAACGAAATCCCGCCCAATGTGGTAACTTCTCATAAATCATTACTTTTGCTCCAAATTTTGTGCTAAAACACATCATCTCTCAATAATTTTTTTAAATGTTTAAATTTCTGGTCGGGTTTATATTACGTTACCGGGTTGTCCATCTGATTGTAATTATCCTGGCCACAGTGTATATGGGTTACCGTGCAACTGAAGTAAGGTTGTCGTATGAATTTGCCCAGATGCTGCCTCACAGTGATTCAAGCTTCATTGAATACGCTGATTTCAAAGAAACTTTCGGGGAAGACGGTGCTGTAATGTTCTTAGGAATCCAGGACGAGTCTCTTTTCGAACTGGAAGAATTCAACGACTGGTACGATCTCACTTATGACATTAAAAATATTGAGGGTGTTGCCGAAGTTGTATCAATAGCCAAGGCCTACCAGCTTGTAAAGGATGACGAAGAAAAAAAGTTCCGCTTCGAACTGCTGGTCAAGGAAAAGCCCGAAAAACAGGAAACCGTCGACAGCCTCAGAAAGGTCATCTATTCCCTGCCTTTCTACAGTGAGCTGCTGGTGAACCCTGAAACTCATGCCACCCTGATGCTCATCACCCTCGATAAGGAAATGCTCAATACAAGCAACCGTGTTGCCCTGGTGAACAGGATCAAGGACAAAGCAGACGAGTTCAGTGAGAACAACAATATCAAAGTCCATTACTCAGGGCTCCCCTATATACGCACAAAAACCTCTGAAAAAGTCAAAAAGGAACTGATGCGGTTTGTGATACTGGCCATGGTAATCGCATCGGTGATACTCCTGTTCTTTTTCAGATCGTTTAAGGTGGTATTCTTTACCATGATCATTGTGGGTATCAATGTTGTATGGGTGCTCGGACTTCTCTCCATATTCGATTACGAGATAACGATACTAACAGGTATCCTGCCGCCGTTGCTCATCGTAATTGTTGTGGAAAACTGCATATTCCTGCTTAACAAGTACCACAACGAATTCAGGATCCATGGAAACAAGATCAAGGCGCTTTCGAGGGTGGTACAGCGGATCGGCAATGCGAATTTCCTTACAAACACGACCACAGCCGCGGGTTTTGCTGCTTTTATCGTAACAGGGAACGATATTCTTGTCCAGTTCGGGATTATCGCCTCTCTCAGTATCCTCCTGGCATATTTTTTCACCCTTTTTCTTATTCCCATCACCTTCAGTTTTCTCAATCCTCCCAGGAAACGCCACATCAGGCACCTGGAAGAAAGTAACGTAAGCAAGCTCCTTGAAAGGATCGTATACCTTGTACAAAACAAACGGACCGCGATTTACGCAATAACTGCCATTTTCGTCGGCACAGGCATAGTTGGTATCATGCAACTGCGCACAACAGGGAACATTGTCGATGATATTTCGAAGCGTGACCCTATCTATAAGGACCTGATGTTCCTCGAGGAGCATTTCAAAGGGGTGATGCCGCTGGAAATTTCCATTGATACGAAAAGGAAAAGAGGAGCGATCAGGCTTTCAAGCATTGAGCGGATCGACCGGCTTCAGGATGTACTCGAAACATACCCCGAGCTTTCCAAACCCCTTTCACTTGCCGAAATAGTAAAACTATCGCGGCAGGCTTTCTACAGGGGTGATTCGAGTTTCTTCGGACTCCCGAATCAGCAGGAACTGAACTTTATGATGCGGTACATGCCTGACCTGGGGGGTGACAGCAGAAACATCATGAACGCCTTCATCGACTCGAATATGCAGGTGACACGGATTAGTGCACAGATGAAAAATATAGGCACTTATGAGATCCAGCGGATAAAAGATGACCTCCAACCCAGGATCGACAGTATATTCCCATCCGACAGGTACGATGTTGCCCTGACCGGGACAAGTGTGATCTTTCTGAAAGGCTCAAAATACCTTACCAGGAACCTTGCCATGAGCCTCCTGCTTGCACTCACGATAATAGCCCTGCTTATGGCCCTGCTGTTCACTTCCACCAGGATGATACTGATCTCACTTGTTCCCAACCTCATTCCTCAGATCATGACGGCTGCCCTGATGGGGTTCCTTGCTATTACGATTAAGCCTTCAACTATCCTCATTTTCAGCATAGCACTTGGTATTTCTGTAGACAATGCCATTCACTTCCTATCCAGATATCGCTTATATTTGAAGTTCAATAACTGGCAGATCAAATCATCTGTAATTTCGGCGCTCAAGGAGACCGGTTACAGCATGATCTATTCATCAGTGGTATTGTTCTTTGGTTTCGCAATATTCATTACCTCTTCTTTCGGAGGGACACAGGCGCTGGGCTACCTGATCTCGTTCACGCTGGTAGTGGCGCTCCTGTCGAACCTTTTCGTACTTCCCACACTGCTTCTTTCTCTCGACAGGAGGATCACGACGAAAGCATTCAGCGAACCGTTGCTTGACATTTTCGATGAAGAGATCGATATTGAACTGGAAGAACTTGAGATTGAAGAGCTGGATACGAGGGGAAGCGCATAATCAGTGTTGAGAGTTGAGAGCTGAGTTTTGAGATAATTGATAATTGTTAATCGATAACTGATAATTAAATTTATGAAAGGGATAATTTTAGCTGGAGGTGCAGGAACAAGGCTGTTTCCCATTACCATGGCAATCAGCAAGCAGATGATGCCGATCTATGACAAGCCAATGATCTATTACCCCTTATCTGTTCTTATGCAGGCAGGGATCAACGAGATACTGATCATTTCCACACCCCACGACCTGCCAAACTTTGAGCACTTACTGGGTGACGGGGTGAAATATGGCTGCAAATTCAGTTATGCTGAGCAGGCTCTGCCGAACGGACTGGCGCAGGCCTTTGTCATAGGAGAGGATTTCATTGGCAACGATAAAGTGGCACTGGTACTCGGAGACAATATTTTCTACGGTACCGGTCTGCAGAACACACTGCTCGAAAACAACGATCCTGACGGTGGCGTTGTCTTCGCTTACCATGTATCGGATCCCGAGCGGTATGGCGTGGTTGAGTTCGACAGGGACAACAAGGCGATCTCGATCGAAGAAAAGCCGAAGCAGCCTAAATCAAATTTTGCTGTCCCTGGTCTTTATTTTTATGATAATTCTGTTGTTGAAGTTGCCAAAAACATAAAACCAAGTGCCCGTGGTGAATATGAAATTACCGATGTGAACAAGCATTACCTGAACCAGGGTAACTTAAAGGTGGGGATACTTGACCGCGGTACTGCCTGGCTCGATACCGGCACATTTGAATCCCTGTTGCAGGCTTCACAATTTGTGGAAGTAATAGAACACCGGCAGGGGCTCAAGATCGGATGTATTGAAGAGGTGGCTTATCAAATGGGTTTCATTACTAAAGAGCAGCTCCTTGAGCTTGCCGGGCCTCTGATGAAAAGCGGGTATGGCGAATACCTTGTTTCCATTGTCAAGAACCAATAATTAAATCAATAAGCGATGAAATCCATTGAGTATCTTACGGGTGAGGTCAAAAAAGCGCTGCAGGGGTGGAAACTGAAAAGCCATCCGAAAGAGCTCTATGAACCTATAATTTATATAATGAACCTGGGTGGTAAAAGGATCCGGCCGGTACTGGTGCTCTCTGCCTGCGAAATGTTTGGTAAAGACCATAAAACAGCCATGTCTGCTGCCCTGGCAATGGAAGTATTTCATAATTTCACCCTTGTTCATGATGATATTATGGACCTTGCTCCGCTGAGGCGCGGCAAGGAAACGGTCCACCAAAAGTGGAACAGCAATATTGCCATACTTGCAGGTGACACCATGCTTTCCCTCTCATACGACCTGCTGCTGGAGCTTCACACTGAAGATATCAGGGAAATTCTCAGGATATTCAACCGTACGTCAACCGAGGTATGCGAGGGCCAGCAGCACGACATGAATTTTGAAAAGAGAGACGACGTCTCTATAGCAGAATATCTCGAAATGATCAGGCTGAAAACTGCGGTGCTGCTGGGTTGTTGCCTGCAAACCGGGGCTATTATAGGTGGTGCAGGAAAAGACGATCACCACGATCTCTACGATTTTGGAATTAACTTAGGCATTGCGTTCCAGCTTCGCGACGACCTGCTCGATGTTTATGGCGACAGTGAAAAATTCGGAAAACAGGACAGCGGTGATATTGTTTCGAATAAAAAAACCTACTTATTTCTTAAGGCATTGGAAACAGCAAGCAACGATGACTATAAAACACTGATTGACCTGTATTCACAAACTCCGGATGATCCGGCAGATAAGATAAGGACTGTAAAGGGTATTTTCGATAAGCTTTCGATCAGGGAAGAGACTGAAACGATGATAAATACGTATTACAACCAGGCAATTGACCACCTGGGTAAAATATCAGTACCTGATGAAAGGAAAGAGATCATGAGATCCTTTGCCGGGATGATCGCAACCAGGGATCACTGATCTAGCTGCCTGTAAGTTCTCTTTTATCACTTTCGAGTTTTTCGAGTTCTGAACTCAGCTCTTCCCATTCCTCCATTTTATGCTCCAATGCCTCCTTTAACTGTCCATACTCTTCATATACAGAATTTTCAGCACCTTCAGGATCTGCCATCTCTTTGTCCATCACATTTAACCTCAATTCCATTTCCTCAATTTCCTGCTCAGATTGACCGATCCTGGTTCCGACCTTCCTTATAGCCCGGTCTAGTTCCTTTTTCTTCTCAAAAATGATCTTGTTATCCGACACCTCTTTCTTCTGCTCCCGTTTCTCGTTTTTTCCCCTCTCCAATGCCCCAAGGTCTGATATTTTCCTGGATTCCAGGAACTCATAAACATCTCCTATATACTCCTTGATACTCCTGTTCCTGAACTCAAATACCTTATTGGTAAGCCCTTGCAGAAAATCCCTGTCGTGAGAAACAATAATAAGTGTACCCTGGAACATTAATAGTGCATTTTTAAGGATATCCTTGGAGCGCATATCCAGGTGATTTGTTGGCTCATCAAGCACAAGAAGGTTCACAGGCTCAAGCAACAATTTCGCAAGCGACAGGCGAGTTTTTTCCCCTCCTGACAGCACTTTTACCTTTTTCTCTATATCATCCTCATCAAAAAGGAAACCTCCGAGAATATCTCTTACTTTAGTCCTTACATCCCCCCTGGCAACATTTTCTATGGTGTCAAGGACGGTGAGATCGCTATCGAGCATTTCATCCTGGTTCTGGGCAAAATAGCCCAGGCTGACATTGTATCCCAGCCTGCACTGCCCTTCATGATCGAGTATTCCGGCGATAATTTTAGAAAGCGTGGTTTTTCCCTCGCCGTTCTTTCCCACAAAAGCAATCCTTTCACCCCTGATGATGGAGAAATCGAGGCCTCTCAGCACATTCTTATCTCCATACGATTTATTAAGGTTTTTGGCATCTACAACTACTTTTCCACCTGGTGTTGCCTGCGGGAACTTGAAGCTGATGGAAGACATATCGAAGTCATCGATCGTTATCTCTTCCATTTTGTTTAGCATTTTTATCCGCGACTGTACCTGTCTTGCTTTGGTATTTTTGTACCTGAAGCGCTCAATAAACCTTTCTATCTGCCGTACCTGTCTCTGCTGGTTATTGTAGGCTGCTATCTGTTTCTCAATTCTTTCCTCCCTGAGCTTAACATAGCCGGTATAAGAAACTTTGTAGTCGTATATCTGGCCTTGCTCTATTTCAATGGTCCGTGAGGTTATATTGTCAAGGAAAGCCCTGTCGTGCGAAACAAGTATCACTGCTCCGTTAAACTCCTTCAGGAAATTTTCCAGCCACTGTATGGATTCTATGTCGAGGTGGTTGGTGGGCTCATCAAGCAGCAGCAGGTCGGGGTCTTTCAGCAGGATCTTTGCAAGTTCAACCCGCATCTGCCAGCCATTGCTGAATGTATTCAGCGGCATATCAAAGTCCTCCCTCATAAAACCAAGGCCCATAAGTACTTTCTCGGTCTCTCCTTCCATATCATGACCCCCGATCATCTGGAACTTGTCGTTCAACTCAACCAGGTTTTCAACGAGTTCCTTATATTTTTTTGAATGGAAATCTTCCCTTTCTGATATTTCCCTGTTAAGATCATCAATGAGGCTTTTTACCATGTTCACTTCCTCAAAGGCAGTAAGTGTCTCTTCAACTACTGTTCTCGTATTCCTCAATTCCATTTCCTGAGGAAGGTAGCCTATCCTTCTATCATGAGGCACAACAGCTTCACCTTCTTCGGGTTCCAAAAGTCCTGAGAAAATCTTCAAAAGTGTTGTTTTCCCGGTTCCATTTTTACCAACCAGGCCTACTTTATCTTTTTGGTTAATTAGAAAAGATACATGTGAAAATAGTGGGATTCCCGAGTAAGAAACTGTTATGTTATTGAGTGAATACATATTTCTGCCAGGCCGCAAAATTACTAAAAGCTGACATCATCCAATAAAAAAAGGGGGCATCCGTCTTTGACGGACACCCCCTTTAGGGTTTTTATCTTTT
>CAZMOK010000021.1:0-17110 GCA_964567785.1 uncultured Bacteroidales bacterium
TGATCTCTGCCGCAACGGCCAGTTGTTCGCCGTTCTCTGTTTCCACCGAAAAAGCGGCCACAGAACCTTTGTTTATAGCCTCGTGGGCCTCCTCCACGCCCAGCTCGATGTCGGTGGGGTGGTAGTTCCGGCCTCGGATGATGATCAGGTCTTTCATCCTGCCGGTGATGAATAGCTGACCTTTCTCAATGAACCCCAGGTCGCCGGTGCGGAGCCAGGGGCCCGACCCGTCGGGGAGAAAGGCGTTGAAGGTTTCCTCCGTTTTTCCCGGCTGGCCCCAGTATCCCGGGGCAATCGACGGACCCTTCACCCAGATCTCACCAACGATCCCTTTTTCGGCAACATCAAGGTTGCGGGTGTCGACAATGGCTATGTCGGTGCCTGCCATGGGCCTGCCGCAGCCGACAAAGGTGGCGGCGCCGTCCTCATTTTCTGTTTCAGCAACCACCTTGTTCAAAAGGCCTGCAACCTCCGCATGAAAATACATAGGAGGCTCATTGAGGTCTCCTCCTGTAATGATAAGCACCGATTCGGCCATGCCGTAGCAAGGATAAAATTGTTTTCCCGAAAAGCCCGCTTTTTTGAATTTTTCTGTGAATTTTTCTATGGTATGCTTTCTAACGGGTTCAGCACCTGAAAATAAAGGATCAACGGTACTGAGGTCGATTTCTTCAAGTTCTTCATCTTTCACCCTGTCAACACAATACTCATAGGCAAAATTGGGCCCCCCGGCAGTTATGGCCTTGTATTTGCCTATGGCCTTAAGCCAGTTCTGCGGGCGCATCAGGAAGACGCTGGGAGGGATGATGTAGTTGCAACCTCCAACATACAAGGGCTGGAGCAATGCCCCGATCAGTCCCATGTCGTGAAAGCCCGGCAGCCAGTTGACACCCACCAGGTTCTCATCATGGCCGAAAGCCTGTTTGATGAATTCCGAATTGTACAGGATGTTTTTATGTGTGAGGATCACACCGTTGGGGCTGCCGGTCGAGCCGGATGTATATTGCAGCATGGCGATATCGCTGGATGTTACATCCGGGCCTTCCCATTCACTGGCACCCTCTTCAAGGATATCCTCGTACACGGCATACCGAATGTTTTTCAGGACTTCCTCACCGGCATGGTTCTTTTCAAGGTCATTTCGGATCTTCTCTGTCGTAAGTATCACAGCAGGCCCGCAATCCTTAGCAATGGATTCAAACCGGTCGAACAGTTTATTCTTCTTAGGCGGATAAGCCGGAACCGCAATGATTCCTGAATAAAAACAGCCCACCAGGCTTACGATGAATTCGATCCCAGAGGGAAAAAGCATAAGGGCGCGATCGCCTTTCTTAAAATGCTTCTGCAGGTAAGCGGCTACGCTTTTGGCCCGTTTGTTCATCTCCCTGTAAGTTATGCTTGAAGTCACGTTCAGCCCGTCTTCAAGGAAGGAGTAGATCATTTTTTCAGGCCTTTCACCTGTTCTTATTTCAAACAGCTCCACAAGGTTTCCTGCCGGAAGGATTTTCGGGTCATTAGTTGAAGATAGTCTCTGAAGCCTGGAATCTTTATTCATTTCCATTGTTACTCAGCCGGTTTGCATTTGGGGTAGTTGGGGAATGATATCCCTGGGTGCGATCCTTTCTTTTGTCCCCTCAAAAACAAAATTCCTCAGGTGCAGGTTGGAGGTGAGCGCCCATATGGCTGTTGAAGGGTTCCTTGTCAGCTTGAGCGTACTCAGGAATTTCTTCTGCAACGATTTGTTGCTGTAAAGCCTGTCCCAGCTCTCACTGACTACGGCTTCGAACTCATTCACCGACATCTTTTCGGGCTGGAAGACTACCTCCGCATAGTTGTACTTTTCCCAGTCTTCGGGATAATTGGTATGGATGAGCCTGCCTTCGGCCTCCAGTCTCTTGTAAAGGTCGGTGCCGGGAAGGGGGGTGAGCACCGATGCCTGTATGATGTCTATATCGGCATTCAGGATGTAGTTGGTGCGGTTCAGGATGGTTTCCGGGGTGTCGTTCTGCAACCCTAAAATAAACGCACCCAACACCGAGATCTCGTATTTGTGGATCTTGTCGTATACCTCCTTGTAATGGTCGGTCCCGATTTTCAGGTTTACTTTTTTATGCGACTGCTCAAGCTGGTCGATCAACTCTGATTCGATGCCCAGGAAGATCAGCTTGCACCCGCTTTTGGCTGCCCAGTGAAGCACTTCCGCATCTTCGGCTATGTTCATGGAGGCCGAGCCGGCCCACTGTTTTTGTACGCCCCTTTCCACTATTCCCTTGAAGACAGCAACCGCATGGTCGCGGGCCCTCTTGCTGTACCCCACAAAATTGTCATCTACAATGTATACTCTGTCCTGAGGGATAGCGGCAAAATCCTCCACGGCCTTTTCCACGCTCCTCAGCCTGTATTTGCTGCCGTTGAAGGTATGTACCGAGCAGAACTCGCACTTCATCGGGCAGCCCCGGGTGGTCTGTACGCTCCCGAAGCTGTAATCCGACTGGTACAGGTCGATCCTGGGGGAAGGCGAGTTTACGATCCTGGGGAGTTCGGCTTTGTAGACCCTTTCGAGCCTCTTTTTTTCAAAGTCCTCTATGATTTTCGGCCATACGCTCTCTGCTTCACCCACAACAACGGTATCCACGTAGTTCAGGGCCTCTTCGGGAAGCATCGAGGCGTGTATCCCGCCGATGACCGTAGGCACCCTGTTTTTCCTGTATTCGGTCGCGATCTCGTAGCAGCGGTTCACCGTGGCCGTAAGCGAGGTGAACCCCACAAGGTCGGCATCCTTGTATTCAAAAGGCACGAAGTTCTCGTCGTGGATCTCGATATCCCAGTGTTCGGGGGTAAGTGAGGCAATGATGGCCAGCGCCATAGGCGGGTATATGGAGTCCTTGTCGATCATCAGGCCTTTGCGCCTGTTGTTGACAGGGTTTATCAATAACAGTTTATACCTCTTCTTTGCCATAGTTTACCTGAAAGGGCTCGATTTAAGCAGTTCCTTGTCTGTTACCCCAAGCCCGAAAATATCCTCAATGTATTTCCTGGGCCTCTGGCCTTCGTATACCATGTTATAATACTGAAGGTTGGAGCCGTACGACCAGATCGCTGCCAGCGGGCTCCGGGTCTGCTTCAGTGTGCGGAGGAATTTCTTCTTCAGCACATTGTCGTTGTACAGAATGTCCCAGTTATCCCTTACCTCCTGCATGAACTCTTCGCGCAACATGTTCCTGTGGTTATATACAACCTCCACGAAATCGTAATATTGCCAGTCGTGCGGGAAATCCCTGTACTTGATCTGTCCCTCCTCCATCATCCGGTCGAACAGCGGTGTGCCGGGAAGGGGGGTGAGCACGGTGGCCTGCACGGCATCTATGTCGGCGTTGTTGATGTATTCGGTGCGGTGCCTCATGGTTTCAGGGGTATCCGATTCAAGCCCGTAAATAAAAGCCCCCAGCACACTGATGCCATATTTATGTATTTTCCTGAAGACCTCATCGTAATGATCGATGCCGATCTTCACGTTCATCTTTTTGTTGGTCTCTTCAAGCTGGTCGATACGCTCCGACTCGATGCCCAGCAGCACCATTACACAGCCGGCTTTGGCGGCCAGCTCGAGCACCTCTTCGTTGTCGGCAAAGTTCATCGAGGCCGAGCAGAACCATTGTTTCTTTATGCCCCTGTCGATCATCCCCCTGAAAATCTCAATGGCCCGTTGTTGTGACTTTTTACCATAGCCTATCAGGTTATCGTCAACAAAATAGATCTTCTCCTGCGGGATCTCTTCCAGTTCATCGAGCACCTCTTCAACCGGCCTGATCCGGTACTTGCTGCCATTGAACATATGCACCGAACAGAATTCGCACTTCATGGGGCAGCCGCGCGTAGTCTGTATGCTGGCAAACTGGTAGTCGGGGTGGAACAAGTCGCGCCGGGGCCTCACGGCATTTTTGAAGGGGAGTATCCTGGCATCGTATCTTTTTTTCAGCTTTCCCTCCTCAAAATCGCTGATCACTTTGCCCCAGATGTCCTCTGCTTCACCGGTCACTATCGCATCCACGTATTTCTGGGCTTCATCCGGGACCATCGAGGCATGGATGCCGCCCATTATGGTCCTGATACCTTTTTTCCGGTAAACGGCTGCTATTTCGTAAGCACGCATTGCACTGCTGGTGAGGGAAGTCAGTGCGACCAGGTCGGCTTCACGGTATTCAAAGCGCTCGAAGTTTTCATCCAGTATCTCTACATCCCAGTGGTCCGGCGTGAGGGCTGCCACAATCCCCAGCCCGATAGGCGGATAGATCACATGGCTGTGCAGGATAAGCCCTTCCCTGTTTGTGCTGAGGGGGTTTATGAGGAGGAGTTTGCGTGCTTTAGCAGTTTTAGTCAAAATTTGTTAGTTCTTAGTGCTTGTTGCTTAGATTATTTGTGGTACGGGGTACGAGGTTTGGGGTTTGGGGAATTTGGATTTTTACTCCGCTTCTCCGCCACTCTGCCACTCCGCTCCCCCCTCTCCACGCTTACCTCTTACCTCTTACCGCATCACAAAGTTAACCATTCTATTTAAATCCTTTTTAAATAACCCCTCTTTAATTGAAAAAACGTAATTTTGTGCAAAAGCTAATTTTTGATGATGGTTGATATAAAAGAGTTTATCGTTAAGGTTGAAGAAGAGTTTGAAGACATGGAGAATGGTGTCCTTCAGCCCGACAGCGTGATACAGGAACACTTTACCTGGGACTCGATCAATGCACTTATCTTCATTGCCCACGTTAATGTGAACTATAACGTGGAGATCACTGCCCAGGACCTCGTCGACTCAGAAACCGTTAAAGACCTTTATAATCTTGTAAAGGAAAAGGCAGAAGCCACAGCATCTAAATAAATGGCCCTATTCCAGGCAGAAAATGTACGGATAGCAGGCATTGCTTCTGCTGTACCAAAAACTGTTGAATCCAACAGGCACTATGAATGGATCGGGGAGAAGGAAAGGGAGCTTTTCATAAAGACCGTAGGAGTGGAGGAACGCCGTGTGGCACCTGGGGGGCTGGCCACTTCCGACCTGTGCGAAGTAGCTGCAAGGGATATCATGAAAGGCCTTGGCTGGTCGCCAGAAGAAATACAGCTCCTTATCTTCATTTCACAATCGAGGGATTATATCATCCCGGCAACAGCCGGCATCCTGCAGGATAAACTGGGAATACCCAAAACCTGTATGGCTTTTGACATAGGACTGGGTTGTTCGGGGTATGTTTACGGTCTCTCTGTTGCTGCAAGCCTTATGTCGACATCGGGAGTTAAAAAATGCCTGCTGATGGTGGGAGATGTATCCACCAGGAACACTTCCTACAAGGACAAAAGTACTTATCCTCTTTTCGGTGATGCAGGTACAGCCACAGCACTGGAGTTCGACAAGGATACTCCACCGATGGCATTCAACCTCCAGACCGACGGTAGCGGTTATGATGCCATCATCATCCCCGATGGGGGCATAAGGAATTTTGCTTCGAAAGAAAAGACGTTCGAAGAAGAAAAGATAGACGAGGGCATAATCCGCCACCGGCTACACATAGTCCTCGACGGGATGAAGGTTTTCCAGTTTTCACTGCGTGAAGTTCAGCCCAACGTGATTACCTTATTGGAAAAAATTGATAAAGAGATAAGCGATATCGACTACTTCATCTTCCACCAGGCCAATAAGTTGATGAACGAGTCGATACGCAAGAAACTAAAAATTGAAGCGGAAAAGCATCCCTACTCGATAGCCACTTACGGAAATACCAGCTCAGCCTCCATTCCTCTTACGATAAATGTAATGATAAATGAAGAGGCCGGGTCGGGTAAGCTGAAGATGCTGTTTTCAGGGTTTGGTGTAGGGTTGTCGTGGGGCAGTGCGTATGTTGAGACCGACGGGATCTACTGTCCTCCGGTAATCGAGATCTGATAAAATGGAATACTGCAAGCTCACCGGAAAACATATCCTGATAACAGGAGCCTCCTCCGGAATTGGAAAGGAGACGGCGTTACGTCTCAGCCGGGCGGGTGCAAAGGTGTTCATTTCGGGGAGGAATTCAGAAAGGCTTTCAGAGACTTACGATTCCCTCGAAGGGAGCGATCACGAGATGCTGGTCACCGACCTGACTGATGAGCGTGACGTGGACGCCCTGGCTGCAAATGTGGGCGAGATCGACGGGCTGGTGCACTGTGCAGGCATCGTGGGCCCCACGCCGGCCAAGTTCATCCGGCAGGAGAACATCGACAAGCTCTTCAGGATCAATTTTGAGGTGCCGGTATTACTGACCGGAAAAATTCTGATGAAGAAAAAACTGAAGGATAATTCATCCATCGTTTTCATCTCTTCCGTGGCCACCAAAAGCCCCTATTTCGGCGGTGCGCTCTATGGCAGTTCCAAGGCGGCCCTTGAAGCATATTCACAATCGCTTGCCCTTGAGCTTGTTAACAGGGGCATCAGGTCGAACATCCTGTCTCCCGGACTGGTCCGGACAAAGATCCTCACCGACCCGGCAAAAGAAGGCAATCCTGAGATCGTGGACGAATCCATCCAGAAGTACCTCCAGAAATACCCCATGGGCATCGGAGAGCCGGCCGACGTGGCCAACGTGATCCTCTTCCTCCTCGCCGATGAATCAAGGTGGGTATCAGGGAGCAACATCCTCCTCGGCGGGGTGATTCAATGAGGCTGCGAGCTGCTGACTGATGGCTTTTGGCTGGTGGAAGTAAATATAGTGACAACTGATGACTGAAGACTGATAATTGATAACAATCTCAACTCTCAACTCTAAGCTCTCAACTCTATTTAAAGATCTCCCTGTGCACCTCCTTCACTTTCCCCGGCCTGAAGATCTTCATGTAAAACAATGCGATCCTTAATGGCCACCTGTTGAGGATGTTGATGCGGAGCTTGTAGGGGAGCCGGTCGACAAGGACCGTGAGAAAGGCCAGGAAACGAGCCATGCATATGCCCGGCAGGGCCCTGATCCTTGTGGCAGGCGAAGCCTTTTTATATTTTCTATTATAACCCGCTTCTTCTGCAAGGTCACCTGCGGTATGGTCGCAAACCCTGACCTCCTTTTCAGTGAGTTTTTCCTTCCATACACCAACCCTTGACCTGTTCACCTTGTTCAGTAAATTGGAGTGGTAGGTGGTCACGAATTCCTTTGGATAGGTCTTGAAGATCTCATCTTTCTTGTCAGTGAATTCAAACACTGATTCGTCGAAAGGCAGCCCCAGGAAATCACAGAGTTTCCTGAATTCCTCAGACGGCTCGCTTACAAGGTCTTCATACCTGATCACATAATACGATTCAGGCTTCTCCCTGCTGTCTTTTAGGAACTTCCTGTAAAACAGCTTCCATTTCATGGTTACAAGGGAGGGCAAAGGCAATTCAAAATCCACATCCTTGATCGATACCAGGTTGTCGCGGTAATCCCTTACAATGTAGATAAACCTGGCATCCGGGAAAATTTCCAGCAATTTTTTGGTATAGATAGTGTATCCGGGGTTCTTGTCGCCGAACCATTTCAGTTCCTCTTTATCAAAGAAGGAGCGGTAAGTGGCATAAACTATCCTGCAGACCGTGCCATAGCTGTTTTCCCCTTCGCACCTGAGGAGGTTCGCTCCCAGTTCTTTTTCATCCAGCTTCCAGGTTTTGAAAAGGAGTTGTTCACTAAGGTCTTTCTGGAAATTTTCAAGGTCTTTTACTGTCCAGTCCCTGACCTTTCCATAGCGGGGATAGAGATCGAGCACGAACTTACATTCGAGAGGAATGTTAACCTGCGGATGGGCGTCGAAAAGGGTGCGGAGCAAAGTAGTGCCGGAACGCGGGCGGCCCACGATGAAAAACATTGGTGTGTCCCTGACCTTTCCGGGTTCAATTTCAGCAACCTTTATTTCTTCTTCCCCGGAGGCTTTCAAAGTGAGTTTATTTTTTCCATGCCCTGTAAATACTTCGAGGGATCGATGGGTTCTTTGGTCCCCATAAACACCACGTTATGCCTCTCCACGTTTGAAAGGTACGACCATGCAGCCGAAAGGGGGTTTCTGGTTGCTTTCAGCGTTTCCAGCATTTTCTTTTGCATCACTTTGTGGTCATAAAGGATATCCCAGTTTTTCCACATGGCATCCATCAACTCCTGCTGGCTCAATTTTCCGGGCCTGTGCACCACTTCCATGAAATGGTACCTTTCCCAGTCACCGGGGTAATTGGTATAGATGAGCCTCCCCGCTTCCTTCAGCCTGTGGTACAGTCCGGTTCCCGGAAGGGGTGTGACGATGGTGGCCTGCATGGCATCCATCCGGCTCTGTATGGCGAACTGTGTCCGGGCATAAAGGGATTCCTCCGAATCAGAATCCAGCCCGTAGATGAGGGCCCCGAGCACACTGATGCCGTATTTGTGGATCCTGTCGAACACCCTGTTATAGCTTTCAATGCCCATTTTGATATTGAGCTTTTTGTTGGCCTCCTCCAGGGCGTGTACGTCTTCCGATTCGATGCCGATCAGGATCATCTTGCAGCCGCTACCGGCCATGTAACCGAGCACCTCTTCATCGTCGGCCACATTGAGGGAAGCCTGGCAGTACCAGTCTTTTTTAATGCCGCGGTCGATCATCCCTTTAAAAAGCTTCTTTGCCCTTTCCTTCGACTTTTTGCTGTACCCAATTATGTTGTCATCAACGAAATAGACCTTATCGTGTGTTATGGTTTCCAGTTCGTCGAGTACATCTTCCACCGGCCTTTCGCGGTAGTGCTGGCCGTTGAAGGTATGGACTGAGCAGAATTCGCATTTCATGGGGCAGCCCCGTGTGGTCTGGATATTGGCGTAAGAATAATCCGGATGGAACAGGTCGCGGCGGGCAAAAGGCGATTGTTCCATCGGAAGCAGCTTTCCTTCGTAAAGAGGCTTCAGTTCGCCCTTCTCAAAATCATTTATGAGGGCCTTCCACACACTTTCCGCTTCACCGGTTACCACACAATCAACGTACCTTCCCGCCTCTTCAGGTAGCATGGAAGCATGGATTCCTCCGATAACCGTTTTGATGTTTTTTTTCTTGTATATTGCCGATATTTCATAAGCCCTGTTAACATTGGCTGTCATTGCAGTCAGACCAACGAGGTCGGCATCCCTGGCTTCGAAATCCTCGAAATTTTCATCCAGGATCTCCACTTCCCAGTCGTCAGGGGTCAACGCCGCAATGATCCCGAGCGCCAGGGGTGGTGACAGTGCATGAACATCAAGGAATGCATCTTTTTTACCCCTGGTGAAAGGATTTATAAGCAATAATTTCCTGCCGGATCTGTTCACTGTAATCTGTAATGATTCTAAAGAACAAAGGTAACCTTTTTCCCCGAAGGAGTGGTTTTAAAGGACACTCTTTGTATCTTGCAATGGCGGCTTTTTCAATGAAGTCGTTTCCTTTACTATTTTTGTTAAAAAACTATCAATATGAATGAGATACAGTACTCTGTTGTAGTGCCCGTTTACAACAGCAGCCCTACCCTCGATGAGCTTTTCGACCGTATAAAAAAGACGCTCGATGGCACCGGCAAAGGATATGAGATCATCTTTGTAAATGACGGAAGCAAGGATGAGAGTTGGCAGATACTGAAGGAGATCAAGAAATCCAGTCCCGACCTTGTCACTGCCGTCAACCTCAGTAAGAACTTCGGTCAGCACAACGCCACCTTCTGCGGTTTTAATTTTGCCAGGGGCAAATTCATCCTTACACTGGATGATGACCTGCAAACCCCGCCTGAGGAAATGGTTAAACTGGTTTCTTCGCAGGAAGAGGGCGGTTTCGACCTTGTCTATGGTATTTATCAGAAGAAAAAACATTCCCGTACCAGGAACCTTGGCAGCAAGCTGCTCAAAAGAAGTGCGAGCTGGTACGGCAGGCCGGGCGAAGGCTCCTCTTTCCGGTTGATCGACAGGGAAGTGATAGAAAAGCTGCTGGTACATCACCAGAACTTTGTTTTTATTGATGAGTTGCTTCTCTGGTATACCGACAACATCAATTTCATCCCTGTGAAGCACGAAAAGCGAAAGGAAAGCCAGACGGGGTACACTTTCCTGAAGCTCTGGGGGATGTTTTCGAACCTGCTGATCTATTACACAACCATACCCCTCAAGATCATGATCTACGGAGGGTTGCTTTCATCACTCGTTTTCTTCGTAATGGCCGTGATTTTCATAATCAACAAGCTGGTGTTCGATGTGCCGCTGGGCTGGTCGTCGCTCATCGTAGCCATACTGTTTACCACAAGCCTGATCCTGTTTTCACTTGGTATTATCGGTGAATACCTTAGCAGGATCTACATGGTGCAGAACAAAAAACCTCCTTATTCCATCACCAGGGTTTTATGATCATTTCCAAAGGAAAGATTCGTTTGATCAGGCTGCGCAGGGAGGACATTGAGCTTGTCCGCCAGTGGAGGAATTCCCCTGCCATAAACAGGTATATGGAATACCGGGGCTATATCTCCCGTGAGCAACAGGAAGAATGGTACGAGTCTGTCAACAACGATACGAATCTTTACTTTATCATTGAACACGAGTACAAAAAAATAGGCCTGATCAATGCCAGGGATATCAACTGGAAGGAGAAATCCTGTGAATCAGGTGTATTTTACTGGGATGAAGGGGTCTATAACACACCCGTACCCATTATGGTGGCCATGATACTTTCCGAGACTTTTGTAGAGATCTTTGAAATGAAAGTTTATGCACGAATACTCAGATCGAATAAGCGGGCCATCAGGTATAATACTTTTATGGGGTTTAAGCTATGCGAAGGACAGGAGAATGTGGAGAACCAGCTATACTATCTCGATCGTGAGAGCTACCTTAAGAAAGCGGGTAAGGTAAGGCAGGCATTTTATCTGTTGATCGAAAGGGCGCCGGTCAGGTTGCTTCTGGAACCGCGGGATTATGAAACCGGCATTGCAGGGTACGTGGAAAATTTCCTTGAGGCAAATACAATAAGTGAAGTGGTTGAAAAGCCCGGCGGAATGCAATATGTGTTCAGGGATAGCTTTAAATAATAATAAAGCCGGTACCCCTTCAGGCACCGGCTTGAGGATGATAACCTTAAAAAAAACCATCATTTCGAGAAAACGTAGTCAGTTGCAGTATTCTGCATATGGCACGAAGTGCACATTCCAATGGCACCCCTTACCTGCTCGTTGTTCTCATCCCTTGCGATCGACCCGTCCGGCGCTAACATAAACCATTCCCAGTCGTTGTTGTCGGGATCGAAACCGTTCCCGCGCTTCACCATGGCTGTCAGCTCACGGATTGATTCGTCGGGGTTTTTCGATTCTTTGACAATCATAGTACCGATGGGATAGGTCCCGTTAACAGGGTCCTGGCCATCTTTGAAGTACACATACCTGGTCACGGTTGAGTCATTGCCCTGGTGGGCCGGGCCGAGGGCTGGATCGGGGCCCTGTTCCTGCGCCTCCAGCACCCAGTTCTGGAAGTCCTTGAAAGTGTTGTCATCTGCAATCACCTCCTGAGGGCTTTCCTCTTCCTCCTCATCCTTTTTACAGGATGTAAGGAACATAATGCTGCCAGCCAGCATCGCAATCGTCAGTAATAAAAGGTTTTTCTTCATAATACATGTATTAAATGGTTATAAATTGATATATCACCCTCTTAGTCGTGAGAAAACATATATGCTTACAGATCAATTTGTTAATGATCTGTTAAATATTTATCCTTCTTAATTTGAGACATCTTCACCGGATGAATTACTATTTGACTCAAATTTGTACTTTTAAAGTATCAAACAACCCTGACTGATGCCGCAATACATCACTGCCTGCCCCCGTAACTGCTACAGCACCTGTTCCTTTGAGGTAACAGTGGAAAACGGCCGCATCACAGGATTTGAACCACTTCCTGATAACAGGGCAACCCCTGAAGGAATCTGCCTTAAAGGTCTCAGCTACTTCGAACGGGCGCACTCTAAAGAGAGGATCACAGCCCCGTTGCGAAAGACCAGCAATGATGAGTTTGAGGAGATCTCATGGGAAGAGGCGCTGGGTGAGATCGCCGAAAAAATGGTCCGTTTCAGGGAAAAATACAGTCCACTGAGCATCCTCTTCTATGCTGCCAGCGGTATGTCGGGACTGGTGAACGAATTCAGCACTAATTTCTGGAGGATCTTCGGAGGGGCCACTACCATGTATGGTAACCTTTGCTGGCCGGCAGGGCTCGAAGCGGTGCGGCTCACCCTTGGCGAGAACAACCACAATGCCCCCTGGGACCTGGAAAATGCCAAACTGATCATCCTGTGGGGCAAGAATGCTGCCGAGACCAATATCCACCAGGTGGTATTCATTGAAAATGCCGTTAAGAACGGAGCCCGTGTAGTGGTCATCGATCCCCGCCGCACCCAGACGGCCGAGATGGCCGACCTGCTGATCCAGCCTGAACCGGGTACCGATGCGGCATTGGCGCTTGGAATAGCCCATATCCTCATCAGGGATGACCTTATTGATGATGGTTTCATAAAAGACAATGTTATTGGCTTTGAGGCATTTGCCGGAAGGGCAGAGAAGTGGCACCCCGGGAGGGCTTCAGCCGTTTGCAAGGTACCTGAAAAGTACATTGAAAAGCTGGCCCACCTTATCGGGACAATTAAACCGATGAGCCTGATCCCCGGCTACGGGATGCAGCGGTTTACCAACGGCGGGCAAACCATAAGGGCCCTGCTGGCGCTGAGCGTGCTCACAGGCAATATCGGCAAGCCGGGTGCTACCTTCGGCTATGCCAATCTCCAGAGCTATATTTTTGATAAGATAAAAGAACCTCTCTCATACTATCCGCCCGAGAAGCCCGATGGCATTTTCAGAAGGAGCATTTCCATGGCGCGCCTCGGGGAAGACATGCTCAATACCAGCGATCCGGAACTGAAAATGATCTGGGTGGAGAGAGGCAATCCTGTCACTCAAAACCCCGATACCAACAAAATAATCAAAGCTTTCAGGAAACTGCACTTCCGGGTGGTGGTCGACCAGTTCATGACCGATACGGCCAGGGAGGCCGATATTATCCTTCCTGCCAGGAACATGTTTGAACAGTCGGACATTATAGGCTCGTACTGGAACCCTTATGTGCAGTACAAGCCTAAGGTGCTTGAGCCGGCAGGGGAGGTGATGCCCGAAACCGAGATCTATTACCGGCTGGCCCAGCGGATTGGCATTGATGCTGATATGATCGATAAATACCTGCCGGAACCCGGCGACGATGGGATCGAGCTCTTCCTGAACGATAAGGTGCAGCAGCAACCCGGAATATCATGGAAAAAGGTGTTGCAGGGCCCTTTACTGCCTCCCCGCCACGAAGAAATTGCTTTTCAGGGACTGGAATTCAAAACCCCGTCAGGGAAGATCGAGCTGTACAGTGAAAATGCAAGGAAACTCTGGGGTGCCGATGAACTTCCGGGCTTCAGTGAACTGGCAGAAGACAATGACAAAGAATTTCCTCTCTTTCTTCTTACCCCCAACACCAAGGACCGTATACACTCACAGTTTGGGAACCTTCAAATGATCAGGTCGGTGGCAGGCGAGCCCACGGCACAGCTTTCACCGAAAGATGCCACAGAAAGGGGCATTGAAGAGGGAGACAACATAAGAATATTCAACAGCAGGGGGGAAATAAGGATAAGTGCCCATATCGATCCGGGTATTTTGCAAGGATGTGTCGCTGTATTCAATGGACTATGGATGGAAGAAGGCGGAACACCCAATTTCCTCTCGAAGGGAAGGGAAACCGATATGGGCCACGGCACGGCCTTTCACGATAACATGGTGCAGGTGGAAAAACTATGAACAGGAAAGGATTCATCATCGACCTTAACAAGTGCACAGACTGCAGCGCCTGCGTGCTGGCCTGTGCCATAGAAAATTCAAGTATTTTAAGTGAAGACTGGCGGGAAATAACTACATTCAACAAGCAAAAAGTCCCCGGTTTACCGGTTTTTCACTATTCCATCGCCTGCAACCATTGCGGACTTGCCCCCTGTAAGCCTGCCTGTCCTGCCGAAGCCTTTTCAAGGGATAAAGCCACCGGCGCTATTGTCCACCAAGAAGAGAAATGCATCGGCTGCCGTTACTGCACCTGGGCATGCCCATACGATGCTCCTAAATACAGTGTCGAAAAAGGTGTTGTGGAGAAATGCACTTTCTGCCTCGACCGGATAACCGATGGGGAAAAGCCTGCCTGTGCCCTGCTTTGTCCTACAGGAGCCCTTGATTATGGCCCCATTGAGGAGAAGATTGCCCCAACCCCGGGCTTCGACCACCACGGCATAGAACCGGCAGTCAACATCATTCCCCACCGCCTTCCGTCAGGCCCCGAAGTGCATTACTTCCCCGAAGATATCGGCACAGTCGAAAAGAAAGCCGTGAAAGAAGAAAGCCAGATCAGTATCAAAGAGGAATGGCCCCTGGCCGTATTTACCTTTATCGCTTCCCTGATGCCCGGCCTGGTGGCAGGAGCGGTGGCTGGGGAAAGGGCCCTCTCACCTGTCCTGTTTCTTATAGCAGGTGTCGCGGCCGGTATTATTTCAATACTGCACCTGGGAAAGAAAAGCAGGGCGTGGCGTTCGGCAGTGCATTTCAAAGACTCCTGGCTGAGCAGGGAAATCGTATTCTTCGCTTTTTTCTTCCTCACCGGAATTTGGTACGGCTTTTTACCCCACCTCGATTTTTTGGGCTTCCTTTCCTTGTTGTTCGGCCTGGCTGCACTTTACAGTATTGACAGAGTGTATGATGTTGTGAGAAAAGGACACAAGCTGAAAGTACATAGCGCCGACACCTTGCTGACAGGACTGCTCTTTGCCGGGTGGTTTGCCGGTTCTGAGATCCTGGTCGTGATCATGTTACTGGTGAAGCTAGCCCTTTTTATTTATCAGCAGATCCAATCAAAGACACTGACAGATCCGCTGGCAGTGACAAGGCTCACTGCCGGGCTTGTACTGCCCCTCCTTCTTTTCCCGTTCATCGACCTTGCATCCGGTATTCTAGTGCTTTTGCTGCTACTAACAGGTGAAGCTATAGACAGGGCAAGGTTTTACGGGCAACTGGAAAAATGAATTTACAGTTTACGGTTTACACTTTAAAATTTTCGAAGGAGGACTCTGGTTGAAAACATACAGTTCCCTTTAAATTAACAAAAGTTTATCACCCAGAATAGCTATCAATTACCAGATAAACTCCTTTTTAAAATGTAAAATGTAAATTGTAAATTGTAAACCGTAAACTAAAACATCTCCTCCTTCAACCCTTCAAACCGGTACCCTTCCTTGCTGAAATACTCGAGGTAACGCGGGAGGCAATAAAGCATATTGTCAGCGGCTTTGATATTGTCATGGAATACCACTATGGAACCCGGCCTTGTAAGATGAATGGTCCTGTGGAGGCAATCCTCTTTGCTCATTTTCCTGTCGAAATCCCTCGAAAGCACATCCCACATTATGATCTTGTAATGCTTTCTCAGGACATTTGCCTGCGATAACTTGATCTTGCCGTAGGGTGGCCTGAAAAAAGGGGATCCCATGAGGGCATCGCACTTGCTTACATTCGAGAGGTAAGCCGACTTGCCTGTTTTCCAGCCATTAAGGTGGTGGTAAGTATGATTCCCTGTAATATGATTCCTCGATATGATCCGGGAATAGACATCTGGAAGTTCTTCTAAATTCTGGCCTACACAAAAAAAAGTGGCCTGTGCATGGTAACGGCTTAGTATTTTAAGAATTTCAGTTGTTAGCTCTCGTGTAGGGCCATCGTCGAAAGTCAGATAAATGACTTTTTCACCGGTCCTTACCCGCCAGTGAAACCCCCGGGGTGAAATATGCTGGAGAAAACGTGTCAAAACCGTGAGTCGTGAATCGTGAGTCGTGAATGGGGTTTATAATTGTCGATTGTCGTTTTTCGAATTATTATTTCCTTATTCATTACTCATTGTTCATTGTTCATTGTTCATTAATTAGAACAGTTCTTTCACAAAGTGATACAGCAACCTGACCCCCATACCTGTCCCTCCGGCAGTGATGTAACCGTCTTTCTTGCTTATAAAGGCAGGTCCTGCAATGTCGAGGTGGATAAAGGGGTAGTCTGTGAAATGGGCCAGGAACTTGCCGGCAGTGATCATCCCGGCATCCGTGCCGCCAAGGTTCTTGATGTCGGCCACTTCCGACTTGATCAGTTCACCGTATTCATCCCAGAAGGGGAATTCGGCAATTCTTTCATATACCTTATCGCCGGTCTTCTTCAGCTTCTGCATCTGCTTTGTGGCATCCTTTTCCATGGCCACAAGACCGTATTTCCCGATAGCCCGGCTGGCAGCGCCCGTAAGTGTTGCTGCATCGATCACCAGCTCGGGATCGTATTTTTTGGCATAGCTCAGCGCATCGGCCAGGATCATGCGCCCTTCTGCATCGGTATTGATAACCTCCACCTTTGTGCCATCGAACATTGTGATCACATCACCGGTAACATAAGCGTTCCCTGACGGACGGTTATCAGTTGCCGGAATGAGTGCTATCACGTGAACCGGGAGTTTAGCCTTTGCAATGGCATAGATGGCTGTTCCCATCATGGCGGCCCCGGCCATGTCGAGCTTCATGTCGTTCATGTAATTGCCCGGCTTCAGGTTCAATCCGCCGGTATCAAAGACCACTCCCTTGCCTACCAGCACAACAGGCTTCTTGTTTTTTGGCTTTTCAGGCTTCCATTCCATTATGGTGAAGGTAGGCGGGTCGATACTTCCTTTGTTCACTGCCAGCAGTCCTCCCATTTTGAGCGATTCGATCTTCTTCCTGGTGAAAACTTCTACCTTGATGCCTGCGTCTTCTGCCATACGCTCAAATTCCTTGCTCAATGCAACAGCATTGAGATGGGAGAGGGGCTCGTTGACCAGGTCGCGGCACTGGTAAACAGAGCTAACCAGTATGTTCAGTTCTTCAAAATCTTTATTTGTAACTTTCGCAGAGCGGATGCCGAGGTTCTCCAGGGTGTGGGCCTTGTCTTTTGCATCGCTTTTATGGCGGAGGAACTGGTAATTCCCCAGTGAGATGCCCTCGGCAAGTGCCAGCG
>CAZMOK010000021.1:17210-49055 GCA_964567785.1 uncultured Bacteroidales bacterium
TTATGGCGGAGGAACTGGTAATTCCCCAGTGAGATGCCCTCGGCAAGTGCCAGCGTTTCTTTCTTCTGCCCTTCAACATCTTCTATAACCAGGCTTTTCTGCTTTTCCGCATTCAGTGCGGCAGCTATTTTGTCGCCCGCCTTGCGGCAGGCTTCAAGCCTTTTGGAATCATCTTTTTCATCCTTTACAAACTGGACGATTAACAGGTGGTCGAGTTCGTTGAAAAGGAACTGTTCCCTTTTGTCGTCTTTTTTACCCCTTATGTAATCTTTTTGCTTCTTTGAAAGCGAATCGATCTTATCGAGACTGTCGGTTTTTTTTACCAGGAAGGCCACATTGTCGGCTTTGCCTTTTCCTTCTCCTATTTTCACCATTTTATTATTGTTTTAGGAATAAACAGGTACAAAGATAGATTGTTTTCAGGAGAGGCCTGCTAACCTGAAAGTTCAAGCAGGTGACTTGTGATCCTGCCTGTTGCACCAGTGTTCTCTTTCACATATTTTTCTGCAAGAGCGGATGCTTTTTCCCTTAGATCATCATCACTCAACAATTTTGCTGCCAGTTCACTCAATTCACCGGCGTTATCAACAGTGAAAGCGCCGCCGAGGCCGATAAGCTCCCTGGCTTCCCTGAACTTTTGGTAATTGGGGCCGAAGATCACGGGCTTCCCGAAGGTGGCTGCTTCGAGTATGTTGTGGATGCCTGCCCCGAAACCACCTCCGATGTATGCAATGTCGCAATACCTGTAAAGGTGCATCAGGTGACCGATGGAATCGATGATCAGTATATCCCTGTCGGCCGGATCTTCTTCGTCTTTAAGCGTGGAAAGCCTGGCAACTGACAGGCCGGAGAACTTTCTTTCAATTTCCACGATATGAAGGCTGTCTGTTTCGTGCGGGGCAATGATGATCTTCAGGCTTTTGAAGCTTTTGCTCATCTGTGCGATCACCTCCTCATCGCGGGGCCATGTTGAGCCTGCCAGCAGAAGTTTCCTGCCATTTTTGAATCTTTCAACTGTTGGGTATGGCGCTGCCTTATCTGCTATGGCCCTCACCCTGTCGAAACGGGTATCGCCGGCAATGCTGACCTTTTTGATCCCGTTTTTTTCCAGTAATTCCCTCGATCTTTCATCCTGGACGAAAATATGCTCCGCCAGGGCCAGCTTTTTCCTGAACCAGCCGCCGTACCATTTGAAAAAATGCTGTCCTTTCCTGAAAATAGTTGAAAAGTAAACAAACGGAATATCCCGTTTGTATAATTCGCTCATGTAATTGTACCAGAATTCATATTTGATAAAAACCGCAATGGATGGATTTACAATATCGAGGAATTTCCTTGCATTCGCGGGGGTATCCATTGGCAGGTAGCTCACAATGTCGGCGCCTTCATATCCTTTCCTGATCTCGTACCCTGAAGGGGAGAAAAAGGTGACAAGGATGGACCATCCGGGCATTTTTTCCCTGAAAGCCTCTATTACCGGCCGTCCCTGTTCAAATTCGCCCAGCGAAGCGCAATGGAACCATATGGTTTTAATATTTTGCCTGCTTTGAAAATGGCTGCGGAGATCATTAAAAAGGCCTTTCCGTCCCAGCGCCCATGATGAAGCTTTCGGGTTGAAGAGAGCGGCTGCCGATATGCCGGCACGGTAAGCGTATACAGCTATATCGTAAAGAGGTCGCATGTTTTTAGTAGAAGTAATACTCTTCTGGCGCCCTTTTATAGAAGGGTATGATCCAGGTAACTTTCGGGCCGATGAGGATGTCAAGACGCTGCCCCTCTTCCGCGCCCATCAGGTCGAAAACGTATTCGCGGCGGCTTTTGGTGAATGCTTCATAAACCTCTAACCCAAAATAGAAATTGAGCAGCCTTCTCTTGCCTATAAAAAGATAACCGACCGACTGGCCAATGGTAAAGCCGCTTGTCAGCCTGTCGTACCCGCGTGCATAATCTCCTTTTAACTGAGGGACATTCTTGTTCTCAACCTCTATCTTCAGCTTATGCTGAAGATACCCTGCCGAAACACTTACCAGCAATCCTGAGTTGGGGTTTTTCTTGCTGAGCGGGAAGAGCCGCCCGAATTTTCCGGTAAAAATGAGACCGCGCTCAAAAAGGGCCACAACGGCAGGGACCCCGTCGCCGTTGATAATATTGCCGTTACTGTTGATCCAGTCATCGAAGATGCTGAAGCCCGGCTTGAAATTGCCACCAAGGATAAAACCTGCTTCCGCGCCAAAAAACCATTGTGAAGCAGTTTTGACCTGGAAGCCCGGCGACAGAAAAGAGCTGGCCCCGAAGCGGTCGGCCATATCGGCAGCCGTGAAATGATGGCTGTAGCCCAAATACACCATGGGTATGGTAACCGAGGAATCACGGAGGCTGATCTGGGCTGTTGATGGTAAAGAGCTCACCAACAGGATCATCGCGACAATCAATAATTTAAAAACCCTCATTTGCAAGCAAAGATATATAATTGAGCACTTGTCGTTCAGGAACTTTTAATATTTACATAATATTTTCCCTTCAAACCCTTTTTATTATTGGCTACATTTGCAGACCTTAAGTGTTTAAGCTAATAAAAACTGAACGGTAGCAGGCCCTGTTTCTTGTGCCAGCAAACCGGAAAACATGTAATTCTGATTACTATGAGAGAGATAAGGATGGTAGACCTTAAAACACAGTACGAAACCATCAGCGACCAGGTTGATACGGCTGTGCAGGAGGTCATTCAATCGACGGCCTTTATTAATGGCCCGGCTGTGAAATCTTTTCAGAAGAACCTTGAAGAGTACCTCGATGTTAAACATGTGATCCCCTGTGCCAACGGAACCGATGCACTCCAGGTTTCAATGATGGCCCTTGGCCTGAAGCCGGGCGATGAAGTGATCACTGTATCCTTCACCTTCGTGGCAACCGTAGAGGTAATTGCACTGCTGCAATTGAAACCTGTGCTGGTTGACGTGGACCCCGATACTTTCAACATCGATCCGGAAGCTGTAAGGAAGGCGATTACCCCCAAAACCAAAGCCATAGTGCCTGTGCACCTCTTCGGCCAGTGTGCCGACATGGATGCCATAATGGACATCGCAAAGGAACACGACCTTTTCGTCATAGAAGATTCCTGCCAGGCCATAGGGGCTGAATATTCCTTCATTGGCGGTAACACCAGGAAGGCTGGTACTATGGGACATGCCGGCAGCATGTCTTTCTTCCCTTCAAAGAACCTGGGATGCTATGGCGATGGGGGAGCCATATTTACCAACGACGACGAGCTTGCAGAGCAGATGCGCATTGTGGTGAACCATGGAATGCGAACAAGGTATTATCACGATTTTGTAGGTGTTAACTCCAGGCTTGACGGCATCCAGGCGGCCATCCTTAACGTAAAGCTGCAATATCTCGACGAATACGCGGAAAAGAGGAGATGGGCTGCAAGAATGTATAACAAGGCTTTCGAAGGTAACCCTAAAATCAAAACCCCTGTTGAGTTCAAACGATCAACACATGTGTATCACCAGTATACCCTGAAAATTGAGGGAGCCGGCAGAGACGGCCTGATGAAGCACCTGCAGTCGAAAAACATCCCCTGTGCCATTTATTACCCGGTACCGATGCACTTACAGAAGGCATACCCCGATGTGCGCTACAAAGAGGGTGATTTCCCGGTTACAGAGGAACTTAGCAGAAAGGTGATATCTTTGCCTATGCATACCGAACTGGATGAGGAACAGATCGGTTTCATCACCTCGTCGGTTCTTGAATACGTCAACGGGAAATAACTATGGACGAAAATTTCTTTGCTCACGAAACAGCAGTCATCGACGATGGATGTGAGATAGGGGAGGGCTGCAAGATCTGGCACTTTTCACACGTTATGCCGGGCTCCAGGCTGGGCAATAAATGCAATGTGGGGCAGAATGTGGTCATTTCCCCCGGTGTGGTGCTGGGCAACAACGTGAAGGTCCAGAACAATGTCTCTATCTACACAGGAGTGGTTTGTGAGGACGACGTCTTCCTGGGCCCGTCAATGGTCTTTACCAATATCAGGAACCCCAGGAGCGCTGTTGTTCGCCGCGACCAGTATGTTGAAACACTTGTCAAAAAAGGGTCAACCATAGGCGCCAATGCTACCGTAGTGTGCGGGATAACCCTAGGGGAGTATTCATTTATTGGCGCCGGAGCAGTTGTGGTGAAAGATGTGGCACCTTATGCGCTCGTTCTGGGAAACCCCGCAAAACAAACCGGCTGGATGAGCGAATACGGACACAGGCTGCGTTTCGACAGCAACGGACTGGCAGAATGCCCTGAAAGCAGGGAAAAGTATAAACTGGAAAACGGTAAGGTTTCCAAAGTAACTTCTTGATCTTTAACAGTGAGCCAGGCACTAACTGGATAAAACAGGGAAGACAATGGAAGAAAATAAAGTCAGGTTTGCACTTGTGGGCGCTGCAGGGTACATTGCCCCCAGGCATATGAAAGCTATAAAAGACACCGGTAATGAACTGGTTGCCGCAGTGGATAAATACGATGGCGTAGGGGTTATCGACAGTTATTTCCCCGGGGCCGACTTTTTTGTTGAGACTGAAAGGTTCGACAGGCACCTTGACAAACTCCGCCGGAGGGGCACACGCAAGATCGATTATGTTTCGATATGCTCCCCCAACTATTTGCATGATGCCCATATCAGGATGGCGCTACGCAATGAAGCCCATGCCATATGTGAGAAGCCTCTCGTACTCAATCCCTGGAATGTCGATGCGCTCAAGGAAATAGAAGAGGAAACAGGAAAGAGGATCAATGTGATCTTGCAGGTGAGGCTCCATCCCAGTATCATAGAGTTGAAGAAGCAGATAGACAACGGCCCTAAAGACAAGATATACGATATCGATCTTACGTATATTACATGCAGGGGTAAATGGTACTACATTTCCTGGAAAGGGGATGTCCATAAATCCGGGGGCGTGGCAACCAACATAGGTATCCATTTCTTCGACATGCTCACCTGGATATTCGGTGATGTTAATCAGAACATCATTCATTACCAGGACAGCAGAACTTCAGCAGGGTTCCTGCAACTCGACAGGGCCAGGGTGAGATGGTTCCTGAGCCTCGACGAAGAGGTCCTTCAGCCTGCTATACGCAATAAAGGACAGCGTACTTTCAGGTCGATCACCGTAGAAGGAAAAGAAATAGAGTTTTCGGGTGGCTTTTCCGACCTGCATACCGAAAGCTATTTGAACATTCTGAATAACAAAGGCTACAGCGTTGATGACGCCAGGAAAAGCATCGACATTGTATTTGAAATACGAAATGCCAGCCCTGTTGGGCCCAAAGGCGACTACCATCCCTTTGTGAAGAAAGTATTGGGTTAAATATCAACTGACTGAAATGGACTTATTCGATCAACTGACCAACAAGAAAGCTAAGTTATCTGTCATAGGACTGGGATATGTGGGGCTGCCGATAGCCCTGGAGTTCGGAAGGAAGATCCCTGTAATTGGCTTTGACATCAATGAAGAGCGGGTGGAAATGATGAAGCAGGGAAAGGATCCCAGCAATGAGCTGGAACCTGAGATGTTTGAAGGGTGCGACATTGAATTCACATCCGATCCCGGGAAGCTCAGGGAAGCGACATTCCACGTTGTAGCCGTACCCACACCCATCGACAACAGGAACCTTCCCGACCTGAGCCCCCTTCTGGGCGCTACTGAAACGGTTGGCAAAATCCTGAAGAAGGGCGATTATGTGGTTTATGAATCAACTGTGTACCCCGGAGCTACGGAGGAAGATTGCATTCCTTTGCTGGAGGAGGGGTCCGGGCTGAAATATATTGAGGACTTCAAAGTAGGGTATTCGCCCGAAAGGATCAATCCCGGTGATAAGGTGCATACCATCCGTACTATCAAAAAGGTGGTGTCAGGATGTGATGATGAATCACTCGATATCATTGCCAGGGTATATGAAATTGTTGTTGATGCCGGTGTCCACAGGGCTCCCGCTATCAAGGTGGCCGAAGCTGCCAAGATTATCGAGAACACCCAGCGGGATGTGAACATCGCCCTGATGAATGAACTCTCCATCATCTTCAACAGGATGGACATTAATACCTTCGATGTGCTTAAAGCGGCAGGCACCAAGTGGAACTTCCTGAATTTCCACCCGGGCCTGGTGGGCGGGCACTGCATTGGCGTGGATCCCTATTACCTCACCTATAAGGCAAAAGAATACAAATACCACCCGCAGATCATCAATTCGGGAAGGTTTGTGAACGACTCCATGGGTGGATATATCGCCAAGCAGCTTGTCAAGAAGCTCATCGCGGCAAACAAGAATGTACAGGACTCCCATGTCCTGATAATGGGTGCCACTTTTAAAGAAGATGTGAGTGATATAAGGAACTCGAAGGTTGCCGATGTTTACCACGAGTTGAAATCTTATGGTGTAGGCGTTGATGTTGTGGATCCTTATGCCTCTTCAGAAGAACTCCTGGTAGAGTATGGCTTTGAACTCACAACCGATGTGGTGGATAATTACGATGCCGTGGTTGTTGCTGTTGCCCATGAGCCCTATAAAGAACTCGATGAAAACTATTTCAAGACTATCACCGCTCCCGGAGGCATTTTGATAGATGTTAAAGGTGTTTTCCGGAACAAGATATCGGAACTGAGTTACTGGAGTTTGTAAAATAATAAATATTAGTTAGTGGCGGGAAGGAATTAAGGAATTAAAAATGAAGATCTTAGTAACAGGCGGAACGGGCTATATCGGTTCACACACTGTTGTTGAACTGCAGCAGGAAGGTTATGATGTGGTGATAGTGGATAACCTGTCGAATTCTAAAAAGGACGTTATTTACGGTATTGAAAGAATAACGGGGACCCGGCCCGTTCTGGAAGTTTTTGACCTTTGTGACACTATCCTTGCACAACAACTCTTTGAAAAACACCCTGATATTATCGCCGTTGTGCATTTTGCCGCATACAAGTCTGTTGGTGAATCGGTGAAGGAACCGCTCAGGTACTACCACAACAACATACTTTCTTCAATAAATCTCCTGAATGGTATGATGGCAGGTGGTGTTGATCATCTTGTGTTTTCATCCTCCTGTACAGTTTACGGACAGCCTGATATCCTGCCTGTTACTGAAGAAGCGCCTCTGAAAAGACCGGAATCGCCTTACGGGAATACGAAAAAGGTGATGGAGGACATAATCGGCGACACTGTCGGCAGCTCCGGGCTGAAAGCGATACTCCTGCGGTACTTTAATCCTATCGGAGCACATGAGTCGGCCGAGATAGGCGAATCACCGTCAGGCATTCCCGATAACCTTGTGCCTTACATTACCCAGACTGCTATAGGTAAGCGAGATCACCTGAGGGTTTTCGGTGATGATTATGATACGCCGGATGGAACGCCTATCAGGGATTACATACACGTAGTTGACCTGGCAAAAGCGCATGTAGTTGCGCTTAAAAGATTGATTGATAAAAAGAACAAAAAAGATTGCGAGGTATTCAACCTTGGTACCGGACGCGGTTATTCAGTGTTTGAAGCGATAAAAGCTTTTGAGAAAGTTTCAGGGGTTAAGCTTAATTATAAGATAGTCGACAGGCGGCCCGGCGACATTGTGAAAGTCTGGGCCGATACGGAACTGGCCAACAGGGAGCTGGGATGGAAGGCTGAAAAAGGACTGGAAGATATGATGCGCGCTGCCTGGAACTGGGAGCTGAAACTGGCAGGAAAACTTTGAGAGGCCTGTGCGTTGTGCCGGGATAGTTATCTTTACAGAAAAAATCAGGTTAAGATTCAGTCAATATAAAACACTTAATTATAATGAATATTCTGATCACTGGCGGTGCAGGTTTTATTGGTTCACACGTTGTAAGGCTTTTTGTCAACAAATACCCGTCATATAACATCTACAACCTCGATGCCCTCACCTATGCCGGTAATCTGGAGAACCTTGCCGATATCGAAGAGAAACCCAATTACCACTTTTTAAAAGCTGATATTGCAGACGCGAAAAGTATGCTGGAACTCTTCAACAAGTATAATTTCGACGGTGTGATACACCTGGCTGCTGAATCTCATGTAGACCGGTCCATTGCAAGCCCTGATGAATTTATCTATACCAACATCGTAGGGACAGTGAACCTGTTGAACGCTGCCAGGCACCAGTGGAAAGAGAACACGGAAGGTAAAAGGTTCTACCACATCTCAACCGATGAGGTTTATGGTTCACTGGGAGAGGAAGGTTTTTTTACCGAAGAAACCCCTTATGATCCCAGGAGCCCCTATTCGGCATCGAAGGCAAGCTCCGACCACCTTATCAGGGCGTATTGCCATACTTTCGGCCTTCCGGTGGTCCTTTCAAACTGCTCGAACAATTACGGCCCTAACCAGTTCCCCGAAAAGCTTATTCCTCTTTTTATCCATAACATAAGGAACAACAAGCCGCTCCCTGTTTACGGCAAAGGGGAGAATGTCCGCGACTGGCTCTATGTGGAAGATCATGCATTGGCCATCGACAGGGTATTTCACGACGGAAAGATCGGTGAAACCTATAATATCGGTGGCGACAATGAATGGAAGAACCTGGACCTTATTAAGGTGCTCTGCCGCATCATGGATGATAAACTGGAAAGAGAAGAAGGAACTTCAGAAAAGCTCATAACCTTTGTAAAAGACCGTGCCGGCCACGATCTCCGGTACGCAATTGATGCATCAAAGATCAAAAGGGAATTAGGCTGGGAGCCTTCCGTAAATTTTGAGCAGGGTCTCGATAAGACCGTCGACTGGTACCTGGAAAATAAAGCCTGGCTGGAAAGGGTAACCTCAGGCGAATACCAAAAATATTATGAAGAACAATACCTGAAGAGGTAGTTCAATGGTTTTCAAGAAAATATTCGGATCCGGCAAACTTAAAAAGCCTGTCGACCTGTCTTTGCTCCGGGCCGACATGCATTCACACTTCATTCCCGGCATTGATGACGGGGCGCCCGACCTTGATGCATCGATCAGCCTGATCAGGCAAATGCATGAACTCGGGTACGGGAAACTCATCACTACCCCACATATTCAGCAGGATTATTATAAAAACACCCCCGGTCTGATCCTGTCAGGCCTGGAAAGGGTAAAGGAGGCAATAGAGGGTGAAGGACTGAAAATAGAGCTTGAAGCTGCTGCAGAATACCTGCTTGACGATGGTTTTAAGGATAAATGTGAAAGTGGCGAATTGATGACTTTTGGGGATAACTATGTGCTTATTGAGCTTTCCTATTTCAATCCTCATCCAAACCTGAAAGGGTTCATTTTCGATCTCCAGGTTGATGGCTATAAGGTCATTCTGGCCCATCCGGAGCGATATTCTTACTGGTTTAACGACTGGAAAAAGTTCACCGAGCTCAAAGACAGGGATGTGTTCTTTCAGTTGAACCTTGTTTCACTTTCAGGGCATTATCCCGAACCGGTGAAAAAAATTGCTGAAAAATTAATTGATGAGGGGCTTATTGAATTTGCCGGGTCGGATGCCCACAACGACAAGTACATTGATTCACTGAAACAGGCAAGGGTTGAGAAGTCACTTGACAGGCTTATCCGGAGCGGTAAACTGCTGAACCATACACTTTAGGTTCTGCTTACAGGCCGGCACTGGCGCTCTTTGTGATTGCATCTCTTTTCACCTTCTTTACCAATCCCTGCAGTACATTTCCGGGTCCAACCTCTGTGAAAGTATGTGCACCGTCGGCGATCATGTTCTTAACGCTCTGTGTCCACCTCACAGGCGAGGTAAGTTGAGCAACAAGGTTTTTCTTGATGATCTCCGGGTCGGTCACCGACTGGCCGGTTACATTCTGGTAAATGGGGCATATCCCACGCGAGAACCTGGTGGTATTTATGGCTTTTGCAAGCTCGGCGGAGGCAGGTTGCATGAGGGGTGAGTGGAATGCTCCACCCACCTTGAGAGGGATCACTCTTTTGGCACCTGTTTTTTCGAGCAGTTCAGAAGCATTTTTCACACCTTTCTCGGTTCCTGAAATAACGATCTGGCCGGGGCTGTTATAGTTTGCAGGCACTACAATTTCATTCTGGAGGTTGCCGAGTACCATCTCAACTTGCTTATCGTCCAGGCCCAATACGGCTGCCATAGTTGAGGGTTCTTTTTCACAGGCTGCCTGCATGGCCAGGGCACGCTTAAGTACCAGTCTGAGGCCATCCTCAAATAAGATGGTCTTGGAGGAAACCAGTGCAGAGAACTCACCCAACGAATGACCGGCCACCATGTCGGGATTAAAATTACCACCCAGTATCCGGGCAAGGATCACCGAATGAAGGAATATGGCAGGTTGCGTCACTTTTGTCTGCTTGAGGTCGTCCTCGGTACCCTCAAACATTATATCGGTGATCTTGTATCCTAATATATTGTTCGCTTTGTTGAACAGGTCCCTGGCCAGTGCTGATCCTTCATACAGGTCTTTACCCATTCCTGAGAACTGGGCTCCCTGGCCAGGAAAAATAAATGCTTTCATAACAGTTCTTTATTAATTATCTCCGGTTCCCTAAAAAGCGGAGCAAAAATAGGAATAAATTGATAAAATCAAGGTAAAGTCTCAACGCCCCCATTATTGTAAGCTTGCTTGTTGTTTCAGTACCGTATTCAACCCCCATCCCTATTCTCTTTAGCCTTTGCACATCGTAGGCTGTTAGCCCTGTAAAAACAAGTACACCAACAAAGCTGATAATATAATCCAGTGTACCTGAATTAAGGAAAAAGTTAGCCACTGAAGCAATTATCAAACCAATCAGCCCCATGAACATAAGCGACCCGAATTTTGTCAGGTCGACCTTAGTGGTATAGCCCGTAAATGCCATAAGCCCGAACATTGCCGCTGTAACGACAAAAGTGAGGGCTATCGATGATCCTGTGTATATCAGCAGGATAAAACTAAGGCTCATGCCCATCAGTACCGAGAACAGGATGAACAACAGGATCAGTGTTGAGGCTGAAAGCTTCTGGAACCGGAACGACATCAGGAAAACAAAGCCTAGCGGTGAAAGCGTTACGACCCAGCCCAGCATCGTAAGCCCTCCTGTTTCGGGATTGAACAGTGTGCTGAGGAATGATTCACTCGTGCTGAATATATATGCCGTCAGGGCTGTAATGCTAAGGGCAAGGAACATCCATGAAAATACATTGGCAATGAACGTGTTGCTGACGCTTTTAACCTCAGCGTCGTCACGTGTTATTCCGGCGTTGTTATATTGTTTCAGGTCCATTGGTTTTAAAAATTTATTGTTTTAACGGTTATATAACAATTTTATGTCCATTTAGGTCACATTTTTTTATCAAGAACTAAGCCAGACTGAAAACTGACGGAATGACAGGGGAGGATTAAGAGTTAAGATTTGAGATGGAGCTAAGCGGAATCCCGTGAGCGAAGCGAAACGGGAGTTAAGATGTAAGATGTAAGATTTAAGAGTTTAGGATTTTGGGGTATTGATACTGTGAGGAGCTGCCGATACCGATATCGCTTCGCTCATACGGGACGTCGCTTCGCTCCGCTGCTGACTGTTAGTGCAGGTCACTCGTGATAAGGTGAATAAACTCTTCCCTGGTAGCCTCCTTCAGGAATGCTCCGGTAAAATCTGATGTGGTCGTAACAGAGTTCTGCTTCTGTATGCCCCGCATCGACATACACATATGTACTGCCTCGATCACAACGGCAACCCCTAGCGGATTCAGTGTCTTGTCGATGCAATCCTTTATCTGTTTGGTGAGCCTTTCCTGGACCTGGAGCCTTCTTGCAAAAGCATCCACAACACGCGCAATCTTGCTGAGCCCTACAATATGGCCGCTAGGGATATAGGCCACATGGGCCTTTCCGAAAAAGGGGATCATATGATGTTCACAGAGGGAATAGATCTCGATATCTTTTACAATTACCATCTGCTTGTGATCTTCTTTGAAAAGGGCGCTTTTTAGTATTTCCTCAGGATCGAGGAAGTATCCGTGAGTAAGGAATTGCATGGCTTTTCCTACCCTTTCCGGAGTGTCTTTTAGCCCGTCACGGTCAGGGTCCTCTCCTATGAGATTGATTATCGACCTGTAATGGTTCGATAGTTGCTCAACTGCCTCGTCGTTATAGCTGTCGATTTTCTCATACCCGTCCATCAGGTTGATCCTGGCCATCTCATTGAATCTGTCGTCACTCATAGTTTGCTAAGTTTTTTGCCGGCTTATCACGTTTTTTTGATAATTGCCAGCACTTCAAATACCGTGTATAATATGTACAATATAAAAAAGGCTATCACAAAGGGAAACAGGTCGCTGCGGTTGAAATATGCATAAGCAAATACGGTAATCACGTAAATAAAGAGTTTGGCAAAAGTTGCCAGCATGAAATACGATACATACCTGCGTGCAGAATAAGCAGTGGATCTGACAAGTGCATAATGGACTGCCGCAGTTATCACGAAAAAGTAGATGACCAGATAAGGAAGGCTGGGTGAAACTAAATCGCCGGGCAAAATAAGATTCAGAAGTAAAACAACCAGCCCTATTAACAGTGAAAATATGAAAAGCTTCAGCAGAAAAGACCTGTAGGTTTGTGCCATTATTTTTCTTTGTTATCTTTTCTCTTGTCCCTGTCTGGTTTTACAAGGTCTTTTACGGTATAGTATATCGCCAGCACTACCGAAAGGATCGCAAGGATGACCGTAAAAACAGGGAATTTAAGTTCAAGCCATTCATCCAGCTTAATTCCTCCGAAAACTCCGATCAATATGATCGCGAGCATTTGGAAGGCAATGCTGGTGTACCTGGCATAATTATCCAAGTATTTTTTGCTTTTGTTCCTGCTCGTTTTTTTGTTGTTTTCCTTTGTCATTCGAAGGGACCGTGTTATCTTTTGCCTTCTCCTGGTTGTCCATCGAACAGTTTCCCGAGAAACGTGCTCCCGGTTCAATGGCAAGCTTGTTAGTAACAATCTCACCGTTTACGTTGCATGAGGCTTTCAGCGAAAGTAGTTCTTTTACCTTGATATTGGCCTTTACGGATCCGGATATGTCAGCATTCTGGCAACTTATCTCACCTTCAACATTTCCGGTTGCCCCAATCACTATCTTTCCGTCTGACTTTATAGAGCCTTTAAGATCCCCGTCTATTCTGAAATCTCCGTTCGATTTTACATCGCCATTGATTGAAGTTCCTTTGCCAATGGTGTTTACAGTTGGTGTTTCCGCAATATTGTTTTTAGCCATGGTTATTGATGATTAATAGATTTACCGGTCTTACTGATCCTTTGCGTAGTTCTTTTCGTAGAACTCTTCGTACGTTTCTATTTGCTTGTCTTTGAAAAAGACCGGGTAATTTTCTGTTGAAATTACAAAATTCTGATAATGATCCTTTTCAAGGTCTGAATAAACATATTCGCTGCGGGTAATGGCATCGAAGTATTTCCTTGCCTTTTCGGCATTGTTAAAATTACCCACTGTCACCACATAGTGTTGTTTATCGAGCACAATACTGTTGATGGAAAGGTTTTCGAGCCGGTAATATTTCTGGTTATAATCTGATATCTTGACCTTTAGCGGGTTGAGCCTGACAAACTTTGACTCCACTATGATCATGAACATGTGAAGTGACCCCCGCCTGTAATTGTAAGGGCTCTTTTTCTCAGGCTCTACCCCGGGTGCTGCAAAATTCTCATCGGCAAACTCAGGATGGTCGGCAATGATCTTGGTAAGAATACTCTGTGCCATGGTTTTAATTTCGCTGTTGGGATATTTAAGGATCACATTTTTGAGTGATGAAACCAGAGAATCAAGAACATCTACCCTACCTATCGACATGGCCCTGAGAAACTCAAATTTAGGAGCAAGTTCTACGGTGTCGCCATAAGTGGACAGAGCAAGCTCACTTCTGGCAATCACCATGTAATACTGACCTTCCTGGTAAGCCTTGTAAGTGTCTTGATAAAGTCCTGACACCTTGCTTTCTTCTTCGGCCTGTTTCAGGAAATAATCAGGGTCAGTAAGCACTTTTGCGTAATCGCTGTCAGGGAACCTGTTGATGATAAGCTGTTTGTAATGTTCCTTTCTCTCTTTGTCGCCCAGCTCTTCATATATTTTAAACAGATAATAATAGGATCTCAGAAGGTTTTCATGTTCCGGGAATCTTTCATTAAGGGTTTCAAAGGCTTCCCTTGCTTCAGGAATATCGTCCAGGCCATCATGGTAAAGCCTGCCAAGTTCAAAATAAGCTTCCTTCATCTTTTCGTTTGATGCAAGCAGTTGTTCTTCGGTAAACGGCAGGCCTTTAAGGTAATATTCCCTCTGCCTCGGGTCCGATTCGGCAGCAATAACAGAATCGGCTTTGATCGTGTCGGCAGTGGCAAGAGCAGGTTCTTCTTCGAATCCGAAAGTGACCAGTTTTTTGTTACTGAGCCTCCAGAGGTCTTCCAGTTTACGTTTTCCCCATTTCTTTATGAATTCTGAATACCCGTAGTTTTTTGTCGATTTATTATAGAAATACCATTCCCTGCCGCCCCCTATGGGAGTGCCACTCTGGAATCCCGGAGCCTGTCCGCCGGTCTGGGCAGCCAGGTTTTCCTGCTCCTGCAATGCCTCCTGTAATGCTTTTTCTTCTTCCAGTCGCCTCTGCTCTTCTTCATAAGCCAGGATTATTTCGTCGATAAGTTCGTTCCGTTCCGGTTCACTCATGGCAGCGACCCTCTGCAGGCTGTCTTCGTGCTGGATTGTGATGAGGTGGACAACCAGGTCGGACAATACACTTGCTTTTTTATCAAGGTTCCTGTAATCAGGATAGTCATTGGGCAGGAACATCATTGCGGTGTCGTAATAAGCCTGCGACTCCTGGTATTTCGGGATCTCAAAGTACAGATCGGCCAGCCTCAGGGCCGATTTGGCCTTCTGGTAATTGTTCGAAACGCTTTCCTTCACAGATAACTTGAGGTTCTCTATCCCTTGTTCTGTTTTCCCTTCCTTAAGGTCTATTTCGGCAAGTGCATAATAGATCTGGTCAAGAAACTCTTTGTTTTTATCATCCCTTAGCATCTTCCCGAGCAGTTTCCTTACCTCCTTGCTGTCGGCAAAAGAGGCGTCAAATGCTGTCGCCATGTTTATTTTTGCCTGGAAAGCCATGTCGTAAGGGGGATTCTTTTTGATCACCTGCCTGTAAAGGTTTGTAGCCCGGGTCAGATCGTCGTTCTTCTGGAATATCTGCCCAAGGATGAAAAGCATCCTTGTTTCCAAATCCCTCGGTGGATTGAATGAAATGGCTTCATACAGGTAATCTATTGCTTCGTTGAACATCCCCTGCCGGATATAATTATCGGCATAGAGCCGGGGGAGCTTTTTCCTGATTTCGTTGGGCACAAGCCCTTCTTCCACATCCTTGGCCACAAGGTTCAGCAAAGGCTCCACCTTTTCATATTCCTCAGTCTGGTTGTAAGTGTGGGCAAGCCATAACATAGCTTCCCATTTAATGTCATTTTCAGGATACTCCCTGATAACAAAATTGAAGGTCCTGCGGGCACTGAAATATTCCTGTTTGTAAAAATAGGCTTTACCTATAAGCAGGTAGCTGTCGTCTATCCAGTTTACCTTTTCTTCCCCGCCGAATACCATTGAGTGTTTCTGAATGGTAATGGAAGCTTTTTCAATGGCCCTGTCCATCTGGGGATTTACTGACTGTGCATCGCTTGTTGTACCGTAATTGAATACAGGCAGTATCTCGTTGTAATTATCAACTACCTTTTGGTTAAGGTTTGCCACCCCTTCCCTCAAGCTTTCACGCCCATTCCAGTAAACATTGTAATGTGAGGTAAGGTTATGGTACAACCTTCGCGTAAAAGTGTTTTTCTTTGTTGAACACCCCAGCATCAAGCCAGACAGGATTATCAGGGCAAGTGCCTTGTAACTGATATGTAAGGGGTTTTTCTTCAACTTCAGGAAGTATTGTTTTGATCAGGTTTTACCTTTCCTTAACTTATAACTGTATTTTCAGCTATTTATTTTGTACCTGTATATCCTTCTGGATATGAGGTTTGCAAAGGTAAAAAATAAAGTTACTCGTGGAAATTTTCCGATATTTGCGGGTGTTAAATTATACCGATGGAAAATGGTGAGAACAAAAACAGAAAGTGGGCCGATAAGCTGCGTAACAAGTACAAGCTCGTAATATTAAATGATGAAACTTACGAGGAAAAGCTTTCCTTAAGGTTATCGCGGTTGAATGTATTCCTGGTGGTCAGTACTATCGGTATTCTGCTTGTCATCCTCACGATCATTGTTATTGCATTTACGCCGCTGAGGGAATATATTCCGGGTTATACGGATATGAGCCTTTACGACCGCATTTACGAACTTGAGGAGAAAGCTGATTCACTCGAGGTACAGTTCAGGCAAAAAGACCTTTACGTCTACAACCTTAAGAAAATACTGGAAGGAGGCGATACAGTTGCCAGGATCCCCGAAACCGTCGTGGCCGACACAAATTACCAGGATATCAGGATTGTGCCCTCAAGCGAAGATTCAGCACTGAGGGCCGATTTTGAATACCGCAGCATGTATAATCTTTTTCTTTCAGGGGAAGAAAACAGGGGCAGATCGGCAGCATCCATAAGGACTTTGAATTTTTTCACACCACTCAACGGTATGGTCACAGGTAACTTCAGACCTGTCGAGAATCATTTTGGTATCGATATTGTCACTGGCAAAGATGAGGCAGTAAAAGCTACGCTCGACGGAATAGTTGTATTTGCCGACTGGACACTCGAAACCGGTTATGTCTTAGGTATTCAGCATAAGAATAACATTTTATCAATTTACAAACATAATTCATCTTTGCTCAAGGAACAGGGGAGTTTTGTAAAAGCCGGGGAGCCGATAGCCATGGTAGGAACCACGGGTGAGCTTTCCACCGGTCCTCATCTTCATTTCGAGATCTGGCATAACGGTGTTCCCGTTGATCCGGCAAAGCTTATGGTCTTTTGATCAATCATGCCCAAATACATTGCCATATTAGGATCTACGGGTTCTGTCGGTATCCAGGCCCTCGACGTTGTACGGGAAAATCCCGGTAACTACAGGGTGACTCTGCTATCGGCTTTCAGTTCGCACAGGCAACTCGCAAAGCAAGCCCTTGAATTCAGGCCTGATGCTGTGGTGATTGGTGAAAAGGACCTACATGAAGACCTTACAAAACTACTTGATGGTGCAGGTATCCGCATTTTTTCAGGAACGGAACCAATGGGCGATCTATTGTACGAACTGAACATCGACCTGGTTTTGAATGCCATTGTAGGATATGCCGGTTTCGAACCCACCATCTGCACTATCATGGCCGGCAAAGACCTGGCGCTGGCAAACAAAGAATCGCTTGTGGTAGGGGGCCAACTGGTGACGTCACTTGCAAAAGAGAAGAATGTTACCATTCTCCCGGTTGATTCTGAACATTCGGCAATCTTTCAGTGCCTTCAGGGTGAAGACCGGAAAGACCTTGAAAGAGTGCTGCTTACAGCTTCGGGTGGTCCGTTTTCAGGGCATTCTAAAGAAGAACTTCAAAAAGTGACCATAAATGAAGCCTTGAACCATCCTACCTGGAACATGGGCGATAAGATAACCATCGATTCTGCAACGCTCATGAACAAAGGTCTGGAGGTTATTGAAGCAAAGTGGCTCTTTGGCCTGGAACCTGAACAGCTCGAGGTGGTTGTGCACCCCCAGTCGATTATCCATTCCATGGTTGAGTTTATCGATGGTAGCATTATTGCCCAACTTAGCAACCCCGACATGAAGCTGCCCATCATATACGCCCTGGCCTATCCGGGAAGGAAAAAGGGGGCCATCCCCAGGGTGGATTTCAGTACCTTGCCGCCATTGACCTTTCATAAACCGGATATGGAAAAATTTCGTAATCTTGCACTCGCTTTTGAGGCCCTTGAAAAAGGAGGTAATGCACCCTGCATCCTCAATGCGGCAAATGAAATTGCTGTGAAGGCGTTTCTTTCTAAAAGGATTGGATTTATGGCTATTCCTGAAATTGTTGAACAAAGCCTGTTCAGGGTCAGTTATATAAACGATCCGGATTTTGAGTGCTATGTAAGTACCGATAAAGAAGCCCGTATCACTGCTGAAGAAATTGTTAAAGATTGGGAGATACAAGTTTAGATGGAAATTCTTATAAAGATCTTACAGTTGCTGCTAAGCCTTTCGATCCTCGTTATTTTCCACGAGTTCGGGCATTTTATCGCAGCTAAGATATTCAAGACCAGGGTGGAAAAATTTTACCTCTTTTTTAATCCCTGGTTTTCAATATTCAGGATTAAATATAAAGGGACTGAATATGGTATGGGCTGGCTGCCCCTGGGCGGGTATGTGAAGATATCGGGAATGATCGATGAATCGATGGACAAGGAGCAGATGAAAAAGCCTCCCGAACCATGGGAATTCAGGTCGAAGCCCGCCTGGCAACGGCTCATTATAATGGTTGGAGGTGTAACTGTGAATGTGATCCTTGCAATCATCATTTACATAGGTATTCTCTTTGTCTGGGGCGATCAGTACCTGCCTACTGCTGAAGTGAACAAGTATGGCATCCATGCCGATTCCCTCGCCATGGAAATGGGCCTCCGGAGCGGGGATAGAATACTTGAAGTGGGCGGTGAAAATGTTGAAGAGTTCAATAAGATACCGGCAGTGCTTATTCTTGATGAAGCAAAAACCGTTACAGTGGAAAGGAACGGCACACTGCAAACAGTGGAAGTGCCTAAAGGATTTCTCAGCAGGCTGGTAAAAGAAAGGAACCCCCGGTTCCTGTCGCCCAGGTTCCCCATGAGCATAGATGGCTTTGCAAAGAACTCTGTTGCAAAAGATGCCGGAATGAAGGAAGGTGACAGCGTAATAGCTGTTAACAACGAAAAAGTGGTCTATTTCCAGGATTTCGTTGAGCACATCAGGGCTAACAAAGGAAAAGAGATCAAGATCACCGCCCTGCGAAACGGGGATTCCCTGTATTTTGCCATGACGGTGCCAGAAAGCGGCCTTGTGGGTGTATCCACTGATCCTGCCAAATATTTCGAGTTCAGTGAGCATACGTATTCACTGGGAGAAGCTGTACCGCAGGGCTTCATTATGGCATTCAAAGGCATAGCCGATTACCTTAAACAGCTAAGGCTTATCTTTTCCAGCGAAGTTAAGGCCTATGAATCAGTAGGCGGGTTCATTACTATTGGAAGCATTTTCCCTGCCACATGGGACTGGGAAGCTTTCTGGAAACTTACGGCTTTTCTGTCGATAATGCTTGCCATCCTCAATATTCTCCCGATCCCTGCCCTGGACGGTGGACACGTGATGTTCCTCATGTATGAGATCATAACAGGAAGGAAACCGGGCGACAGGTTCATGGAGTATGCCCAGATAGTAGGTATGATACTTCTTTTTGCCCTACTGATCTTCGCCAATATGAACGATGTGATCAGGCTGTTCAGGTAATCATTCAGTGACCTTTTCACAGCCCGACCAAAAGAACTGCCAAGCAGGTGGTACACTATAATGGATATACCATAAACACCCGCGGGAACGATCTTGTACGGGATGATGAAAAGTACAAAGCCGTTAACCATGATAAACGATCCTATCAATATCAAGGCATAGGTAGGTAACCATTTCCTTGTGAACAGTTTTTCTTTGGTTATGAAGGCCATTTCAGATGATCTTTTTCCTTTTCCTGATTTGAGCGGGCAGAATTACCTGTAAATTGCAAATCATCAAAACTCTTTCATAGCACAATAGATTTAATAAATTCGCATTATTTCAATTAGATACGATCTATCTTCATAATATTGTCCCGACTGACCCGAATAAATGTTTTCCTGATGCTGCTGGCGGCATTGCCTCTTTCAGGGCAAGAACTTTCCAACCTGAAGATGAAGGAAATCAATATCGGTGCCGACACCATCAGGCTCGACTCCCTAAGTATCTCACCGGTTTCACTGGTGCTCGTGAACTCTTCAGGTGATACCATTCAGGATAATGGATACTCTTTTGACCCGGTGACTGCCAGGCTGATCATCGACCGGTCTGTTGTTACTGACACGATGCTGAAGGTCACTTACCGGGTGCTTCCGATAGATTTGGATAAAAAGTATTTTGAGAAGGATGTAAGGAATATTACCGGGCAGCAGCCGGGCTTTGAAGATCCCTTTGTTTTCAGGTCCCAGCCGGGTAATGATATCGACGAGGTGTTCAGGATGGACGGGTTGAGCAAAAGCGGCAGTATATCACGTGGGATTTCATTCGGAAGCAGCCAGGATGTAGTAGTCAATTCCAATTTCAACCTTCAGCTTTCGGGAAGGCTTGGTCCCGAAGTTGAAGTCCTTGCAGCGATAACCGACAATAATGTACCTATACAACCTTACGGTAATTCCCAGCTTATCCAGGAATTCGATAAGGTGTTCATACAATTGAAATACCGCAGGGCGAAGCTTATTGCAGGCGACTTTGAGCTGAAAAGGCCGCCGGGCTATTTCATGAACTTTTTTAAAAGGCTCCAGGGAGGCACTTTCTCGGCCGATGTCAATATGGCCGAAAAGAAATTTCCGGGCAAACACTACAACTACCGGGTAAAGCTGGCTGCAGCCCTTTCCAAAGGCAAGTTTGCCCGTAACAGAATACAGGGCGTGGAAGGGAACCAGGGCCCTTACAAGCTTACAGGGTCAGACGGAGAGACATTTATCATTGTGCTGGCAGGCACCGAAAGGGTGTACATTGACGGAAGGCTTATGCAACGGGGAGAAAACTTCGATTATGTCATCGACTACAATACCGCTGAGATCACTTTTACACCCAATGTGTTGATCACAAAAGACAAGAGGATCGTTGTGGAATTTGAGTACTCCGACAGGAGGTACGCCCGTTCACTGATGTTTGCCGAAAATGAATTCACCCTCAACAAAACAAAAGTGCGGCTGAATTTCTATTCGGAGCAGGACCTGAAGAACCAGTCGCTCGAACAGGATTTGTCGGATGAGGATAAATCTTTCCTGTCGGTCCTGGGCGATAATATCAACGACGCTTTCAGGCCGGGTTTCGACAGCACAGGATTTGAACAGGGGGAAATAAGGTATAAGATGATCGATACCGTAATTAATTCCCAGGTATACGATTCAGTGTTTGTTTACTCAACCAATACCGACAGCGCTCTTTACAGGGTTTCCTTTTCACGCGTGGGACAAGGTAAGGGGAATTATATACTGAAGAATACCGGGATAAATGGAAGGATCTACGAATGGAAAGCACCCGTAAACGGCATCCCGCAAGGTAATTATGAGCCGGTAAGGTTGCTCGTGACTCCTAAGAAAACTCAGATGTTCGTACTGGGAGGGGAGCACCGGTTCAGTGAAAGGACATCGGTAACAGCCGAGCTGGCTATCAGTGACAAAGACTTAAATACTTTTTCTCAGGAGGGTGACCCGGATGATACAGGATTGGGGGCGAGAATAGGCCTCAACCATGCTATCCCGCTTGGCGGAAAAGAAGACAGGGAATGGTCGCTCAAAGGGAAAATGGATTATGAGTTTACCGGTAGCCGGTTCGAGCCCATTGAGCGTTACAGGGCGGTGGAATTTGAAAGAGACTGGAACCTTGGCGAGCAAACCTTCGAAAGCAACCAACATCTGGGGGCCCTGGGACTTGAATTGAGCAGGGAGAAGCTAGGAAGGCTTGAATATGAATTTAATTCGTTCTTGTCGGGAGAAGATTATAAAGGGTTCAGGAACAGGGCAGCAACAAACGTAACATTTAAAAAATTCAATCTTGATTTTGACGGCAGCATATTGAATACAGACCAGGAAGTGCGGTCTACAAGGTTCATAAGGCAAAAGGGGGCCCTTTCGAAAGACTTCAAAAAGATCACGCTGGGTATCAGGGAAGAACTTGAGGATAATGAATTCAGGGAGAAAAGCTCCGATTCCCTTACTTCCGGGAGTTTCTCGTTTTTTGAATGGGAGGTGTTCCTGGAAACGCCCGATACCGCAAAAACACCTTTCAGGCTGAGCTATAAACAGCGTACCGACAAGCTTCCGTATGGGAATAAGCTAGAGAGATCTTCTGTAGGCAGAGAGGCTGCTTTCTCTCTCAGGCTGCTGAACAGGTCGGGGCACCGATTGACGCTGAGCTCCACCTACAGGTCGCTGGCAGTTATTGATACTTCGCTGGTTAACCAGCCGCCTGAAGACAATTTACTGGGCAGGCTGGAACACTTTGTGAGGTTCCTGAAAGGGGCTGTGACCTTTAATACTTTTTATGAACTGGGCTCCGGCCTTGATAAGAAACAGGAGTTCTATTACCTGAAAGTGCCGGATGGAGAGGGAATATATACCTGGATAGATTACAACGGTGACAGCGTAGAGCAGTTGAATGAATTTGAGGTGGCGCCTTTCAAAGACCAGGCAAACTATGTCAGGGCCTTCGTTCAGAGCAATGAATTCGTGAGAGGGTATTACAATAAGTTTACTGAATCGGTCAACTTCCAGCCGGCTGCGGTATGGAAAGGGAAGGAAGGCATCAGGAAGTTCCTGGCCCGCTTTTCCAACCAGTTTGTTTTCAGGACAGAAAGCCGTTCAAGAAGCCAGGAGCCCGGACTGGCGTACAATCCCCTCGCCGGGATCACCCGGTGGGAAGACACCAGCCTGGTCTCTGTCAGTTCATCATTCAGGAATACTTTCTACTTCGACAGGATGAACACCAAATTCTCGGCCGACCTTAATTTCCTCAATAACAACAATAAAACGCTGCTTGTGAATGGATTCGAATACAGAAGAGTGATGAGCAACGGAATCAACCTGAGATGGAATTTTTACAAGGCGTTCACATTTAATTTCAGCTACAGCAACGGAAAAAGCGAGAGAAGGTCAGAGTTTTTCGGGAGTAATAATTATTCGCTGAAGCTTGACGACCTGAAGCCGGGAATTACCTGGCAGCCCTCTACCTCCCTCAGGATTGAGGCCAACTATGAGTTTTCGTCAAAGAAAAACACATTTGGTGAAGGTGAGGAAAAGGCCCTTATGCATAAAGGAGGGGTGGAATCAAGTTACCGGATCGTGAACAGGGGAAATTTGCAGGCGAGTGCAAACATTATAAGAATAAATTATAACGGTGAGCCAAATACCCCGCTGGCCTTCGAAATGCTGGAGGGTTTCCAGCCGGGTAACAATGCTACCTGGAGCATCTCATACCAGCAAAGCCTATCGAAATTCCTTCAGTTGAACCTGGTTTACGACGGCAGAAAATCTGAAGGCAGCAAAACAGTCCATGTGGGAAGTATTCAAGTTAGGGCACACTTTTGAAAAATAATATATAGCAATTCGCGTTAGAGTGAAAAATTACTACTTTAGCGGTTGAATCACCGCTCTCAATATAAAAGGATGATTTTTGAATGAAGGTAGGGGCATCAATATTTAAAATTTTACTACCCTTCTTTTTGGTAACAGTCTTTACGCCCGGGGCATCAGCTCAGCAGGAGCCTGTTTTTACCCAGAACATGTTCTACCACATGCTCTACAATCCGGGCTTTGCAGGTAATGAAAATGCCATCTGTGCCGTTGGAGGCTACCGCCATCAGTGGGCGGGTTTTAATGATGCAGAAGGCAATCACGTTGCCCCTGAAACATTCCATATCTCGATTAATGCACCAATTAGGATACTCCGGGGAGGCGTTGGGGCAACCGTAATAAACGACAATATAGGATTTACCCGCACTATAGGCTTCAGGCTTGGATATGCATACCAGATGAAACTGGGGTTCGGAAAGCTGGGCATTGGTACCCAGGCCGCCTTCAATAACAGAACCATTGATTTTTCAAAATTCAAACCGGTTGATACGAACGACCCTGTAATCAATGGTCTGGCGGAAGAGAGCGACATGCTGATCGATTTTAATCTCGGCCTGTTTTACAGGGTTCCGGGCAGTTATTTTATAGGTGTATCAGGTATGCACCTTTTGCAGTCGAGGGGGGGCGTATTGGCTTCGTCTTCTTCTGCCGACCTGCGCATGAGGCTCGACCGAACATTTTATGTTCACGGCGGATATGAATTCGTTTTCAGGGGCAACCCTAACTTCGAGCTCCATCCTTCGGTGGTTTTGCGCACCAATATGTCCTCATTTCAGGTCGATGTGGGAGCACTGATGAAATACAAGGATCTTTTCTGGGGAGGCGTGAGCTACAGGCTTCAGGATGCTATAGGGATCATTGTGGGAGTTGCCTACAAAGATTTCAAAATTGGTTATTCCTACGATATCAATGTTTCGAAGCTGAAACTCCCGATAGGGGGAGGTACCCACGAAGTTATGCTTAGCTATTGCTTTAAGCTGGAAATTGAAAAAGGAAGAAAGAGCTATAAAAATGTAAGGTTCCTATAAAATTCAAATTTATTAGTGATTAAATTATATTTTTTTAATTTTGGACACTTTTATAAATTATTCGATAAAATAAACTATTCAGACGTTCGTTATAATTTCGCCTAAAAATCAGACAGTTTATGAAAAGACTATCGTTCCTTCTGATTCTCTCTCTAACCATCGTTATTTTCAGTTGCAACAATTCGGGGAATGGCGAACTTGTAGGTGTGGCCAAAAAGACCAGACCTTTTTACCAGCCTGATCCTTTTGGTATGGTATTCGTCCCGCAGGGAAGCTTTACCATGGGTGTTGGAGATGAAGACATTGCATATTCGCATGTATATGAGCCAAAAACAGTATCTGTTTCAGCGTTTTACATGGATGAGACAGAGATCACAAATGATGAGTACAGGCAGTTTGTACACTGGGTGAGGGACTCGATTGCCAGGCGTATTCTTGGCGATATCAGGCCCGAGCAGTATCTCATTGAGCAGAATGAAAATACAGGTGAGATTTATGATCCACCATACCTGAACTGGCAGGAAGATGTTGAGTGGGACTCAGAAGAACAGGACATCAGGGATGCGCTCGAAGAGATGTACATTCCTGAGCACGAAAGATATTTCAGACGAAAAGAGATCGATGCCAGGAAACTTTTCTACGAATATTACTGGGTTGACCTGCATGCAGCCGCTAAAAAGGATTTCACTGAAGAAGCAAATCCTGAAAACGGTGCTTTTGCAAACCGCCCGCAAGGTTTACGCGACAGATCTGTTTACGTGAGGAAGGAGATCATAAATATTTATCCCGATACACTCGCATGGATCCATGATTATACTTACTCGTTCAATGATCCGCTTTCAGAAAAGTACTTCTGGCACCCGGCCTATAATTTCTATCCTGTTGTTGGAGTGAACTGGCAACAGGCTAAAGCTTTCTGTGTATGGCGCACAGAGCTGATGAACAGCTATCTTCAAACGAAGGAAGGTGAGCCCGGTGTTGCCAGTTTCCGCCTGCCATCTGAGACGGAATGGGAATGGGCTGCCAGGGGCGGCTACGACAACAACCCGTATCCGTGGGGCGGTCCCTACGCACGTAATGAAAAGGGTTGTTTCCTTGCGAATTTCAAGCCTCTCAGGGGAAATTACATCAACGACGGAGGTCTCAGGACTGTCATAGTAGGTCATTATCCCCCGAACGATTTTGGATTGTATGATATGGCCGGTAATGTATCAGAATGGACCAACAGTGCCTACGATCCGGCATCCTATAACTTTACCTGGGACATGAATCCGAACTATACTTATAATGCGAAGGACGATGATCCACCCGCATTGAAAAGAAAAGTTATCAGGGGGGGCTCATGGAAAGATATTGCCTACTATCTCCAGGTAACAACAAGAGAGTACGAATACCAGGATACAGCTAAAAGCTATTTGGGCTTCCGCTGTATACTTCCTTATCTTGGCAGGAACAAGGACGATAATCCCGCCAGGGCATCAAGGGTTTATAACTAAAAAATCAAATCAGACATTAACGTTAATTTTTTAACATCATGGGTCTAAACAATCTAGTAAGAACGCGCTGGTTCAGAAACTTTATGTCCAAGCTCTACGGCTGGGGAGCATCAGTCGTTATTCTCGGCGCGCTTTTTAAAATCAACCACTATCCCGGGGCCGATTATATGCTGATAGCGGGGCTCGGTACCGAAGCACTTATTTTCTTCTTTTCAGCTTTTGAACCCCCTTATGTAGAACCTGACTGGAGCCTTGTATACCCTCAGCTTGCAGGATTGTACCGCGGAGGCGAGGAAGTGAAGAAAAAACCTACTGAAGAATTGGATGAAATGCTTAAGGAAGCCAATATAAATCAGGACCTGATAACCCGATTGGGCGAGGGATTCCGGACATTGAGCGACCGGACGTCCAAGCTTGCCGATGTTTCGGATGCCGCTGCAGCAACAAATGATTATGTCACTAATATTAGAAGTGCTTCTGAATCTGCCGGAGAACTGACAAGTGCATATAAGAACACTTCAGAGTCGCTGAAGAAGGATGCGGGAGCCTCAGAAGAATACGTAACAAGCGTAAGGGCAATGGCCGAAAGCGCCAATAGCCTTTCCGGTTCTTATAAAAAAGCTAATGAAACTCTGGAATCAGACGTCTCTGCCACTAAGGAATTTACAGATAGTATAAAGACAGCCATGCAGTCGGCCAACCACCTGGCTGAACAATATTCCAAATCGGCTGAAATGCTTTCAAAATCTGCTGAAAAGCTTGATTTCACTTCGATAGATGGCGGAAGTTATAATGACCAGTTGCAGAAGATCACCTCAAACCTGGCCGCTCTCAACTCAGTATATGAATTGCAGATGCAAAGCAGTAACGAGCAGGTCGAGAGCTCCAAGAAGGTAAGGGAAACCATGACGGAATTCCTTAACCAGATGCAGGAATCGGCAGAAATGATGGCTTCATACAGGGAGCAAATGACAAACCTGAATGACAGACTATCAGCCCTTAACAATATCTACGGAGGTATGTTGTCTGCTATGAATCCAGGCAGCAAGTCATAAATATTCAAATCAGGGTAAACTAAAATAGAACCAAATTAACAAACTGTTATGGCTGGATATAAAGAGACTCCCCGACAAAAGATGATCGCCATGATGTACCTGGTGCTTACCGCACTGCTGGCCCTGAATGTGTCAAGGGATATTCTCAATGCCTTCCTTGTGGTAAACCAGAGCATGGAAGAAACTAACGAAACGTTTGCCAATAAGCTTGCAGGGATCTATGTTGAATTCGACAACCAGTACCAACTCAACCAAAACAAAGTAGGCCCTTTTTATGAAAGGGCTCTTGAAGCAAGGCAACTGGCAAATGAAATGAAAGACTATATCGATAACATTAAGTTCGAGGTAGTAGGCTTTTCAGAAAGAAAGGATTCCCTGGGAGTAGTGCAGGAGTTTTGTGAGATGGAGGAAAGGCCCGATCCGAAAAACCCCAGGGAAACAATAGAGGTCCCCATAATAAAAATGTCGAAAGTGCCTACAAAGGATAAGTATGACCAGTCAACAGCTTATTTCGGTGAACCGAAAGAACCCAGGAAAGGAAGGGAGCTGAAAAACCGGATCAATGAATTCAAGGATGCAATGTATAACCTGGTTGATTCAGCTTACAGGGATGAAATTCAGATAGGGCTCGACACTGAAGGCCCCTTCTACGATGCCGACGGTGACCCGGAAGACTGGGAAACACATCATTTCTATCATACCATCCTCGCTGCAAGTGTCACCATACTCAATAAGATAAGGGCCGAAATACAAACGGCGGAATTTGATGTGGTTTCACAGTTATTCGACCAGATCACTCTTGAGGACTTCAAATTCGATAAGATAGAAGCAAAAGTGATCCCGAAAACTGATTACATTCTGAAAGGTGAAGAATACGAGGCCGAAGTGCTGGTAGCTGCATACGATACAAAGCAGGAACCTGATGTATACGTGCTCCCGGGTGCTACCGAGATCAATGAAAACAACAAATCGAGGGCACAGAGGATCTCAGGTGAGGAAGGTACAGTGAAGTTTTCTTTCTCTGCCGACAGGGAGGGCGTCCAGAGATATGCTGGAGTTATAGAGGTCAAGGATCCTGAAGGGGAGACTCTCACATTCCCGTTTGAACACGAATATGTTGTTGCTCCGCCATCACTTACGGTTGCCGCAACAAAGATGAATGTATTCTATGTGGGTGTCGACAACCCGGTTTCTATCTCAGTTCCCGGTATCGCCGATGCCAACCTGCGTGCAAATATCTCGACCGGAACACTGGAACGCAACGATGAGGGCGAAGGATGGATTGTCAGGGTGCCTACTGGAGAGAACAATGCAATTATCACTGTCAATGCTTTCTATGAAGATGAACTGCGCCCAATGGGCGAAGCCGAATTCAGGGTCAAGAAAGTACCCGATCCGGTCGCAAAGATAGCAGGCCAGGTTGAGGGTCAAATGCAGAGAAATACGCTGCTGGCTGCAGGGGCTATCATACCTGTTATGGAAGATTTTGAATTCGAACTGTACTTTACGGTTACTTCATTCAGGATGGCGACCGTTATAGGTGGCGACTGGATCTCTAAAAGGGCTGCCGGGAATCGTTTTACCGACGAGATGGTTAGTATGATTCAGAATGCACGAAGAGGACAGAAATTCTTCTTCGAAAATATTACTGCTGAAGGGCCCGACGGGATTCCAAGAAGCTTGTCACCCATCAGCCTTGAAATAGAATAATGAAAAGAAAAGATTATATGGAGGTCATAATGAAAAGATCATTCTTATTGTTAACTGTTACGGCTTTTATCGCTTGCCTTGGTTTCAATTCACAGGCACAGATACTTGATAACACTCCGCAGAATCTTATCTATGAGGATTACAGCTCTGAAGACCTTAAGCCCGTCCCGTATCCCTCACTCAGGAAGGCCGACGTTATGTGGTCGAAAAGGATCTGGAGGGAGCTCGATATGAGGCAGAAAATGAACCAGGCTTTCTATTATCCCATTGAGCCACACAACGACTGGAGGAACTTTATGACTGTCTTGATGGACGCACTCAAGGAAGGATCCATTACAGCCTACGACATTTCTGCCACAGATGAGTTCCTGGTGCCTCTCACTTACCAGGAGATCATTACAAGGCAGATCGACACCTTCAATACAACCCTAACACGACCGTATCCCCCTTACGAAGAGTATGATACAGTGATCTACACTGAGTTTGACCCCACAAAGGTCATGCGTATCAGACTTAAAGAAGACTGGTACTTCGACAAGAAAAGATCGCAAATGATGGTAAGGATACTCGGCATGTGCCCGGTCATGATCAAAGAAAGGCAGGGAGAGGAGTTCACTGAACCGCTCTTCTGGATATACTTCCCCGAAGCACGACATGTATTTGCACAAGCGGAAGTGTATAACAGGCAGAATGATGCCGCAAGAAGAACTTACGATGAGGTATTCATGAAAAGGATGTTCAGCAGTTATATTTACAAAGAACAAAATGTTTACGACCGCCGTATTTCAGAATACGCTCAGGGCCTTGATGCCATGCTCGAATCGGAAAGGATCAAGGACGAACTGATGATGTTTGAACACAGCCTCTGGGAATATTAGAAAAAAGCGTAACAAAATAATGAAAAACTCCTTGCCCCGGCAGGGAGTTTTTTTTTGCCTTTTGCTAAATTTGTCCCGTAACGGGATTGTTGATGCATGAAGAGTTTTTAGATACACCTATTGAGTTCCTTAAGGGTGTTGGGCCCAAAAGGGCTGAACTTCTGAAAAAGGAGCTCAATGTCCATACATTCCGCGACCTTCTCTATTATTATCCTTTCAGGTATGTCGATCGTAGTAAATACCTGCCTGTTGCTGAAATATCAACAGACCAGGGCTATGTACAGATAAAGGGAAAAATCAGGGACCTCCAAATCATTGGGGAGAAAAGGGCCAGACGTATGACTGCCCGGCTATATGATGATACCGGCCAGATTGAGCTGGTATGGTTCAGGGGATTGAAATGGATCAGGGAAAGTGTGAAGCCGGGGCAGGAATATGTTGTGTTCGGAAAGCCATCGATCTTTAACAGGCGCTACAATATTGCCCATCCTGAAATGGAGTTGGCTGTGGAACACGAGAAGAGTATCAGTCAGACCCTGGAGGGGATATACAGCTCTACTGAAAAGCTGAAAGCCCGTGGCCTCAACAATAAAAACCTGGTAAAGCTGCTGAAAACCCTTATGCTGAAATTACCGGGTAATGTGCAAGAAACATTATCGGCGGAGGTAATTAATAAATTGCACCTGCTCGGCAGGGAAAAAGCACTTGTCAACATTCACTTTCCTGAGAACACTGAAATCCTCAACCGGTCAAGGGCCAGGCTTAAGTTTGAAGAGCTCTTCTTCATCCAGTTGAAGGTCCTGCAGGAAAAGATCCGCAGACAGGAGAGTGTGCCGGGAAAGGTTTTCAGTGAAGTGGGCAGCTTTACCAATGCATTTTATAAGGAAAAGCTTCCTTTCGATCTTACCGGGGCCCAGAAAAGAGTGATCAAGGAGATCAGGAAAGACCTTGGCTCGGGAAAGCAAATGAACCGGTTGCTACAGGGCGATGTAGGCAGTGGCAAGACCCTGGTGGCTTTGATGTCGGTACTTATTGCTGTAGATAACGGTTTCCAGGCCTGCTTCATGGCCCCGACGGAGATCCTGGCAGGGCAACATTTCCGGACAATATCCGGGATGATAGAAGGTCTGGGTATCAGTATAGCACTGCTCAAAGGATCAACACCAGGGTCGGAAAGAAAAGAGATCCATGAAAAGCTGGAAAGCGGCGAGCTCAATCTTCTTATAGGAACACACGCACTGATTGAGGACAAGGTACAATTCCACAATTTAGGGTTGGCGATAATAGATGAGCAGCACAGGTTCGGTGTCGCTCAAAGAGCCGGGATCTGGAGAAAAAGCAAGGTTCCTCCCCATGTACTTGTAATGACAGCTACCCCCATTCCGCGCACCCTTGCCATGACAATTTACGGAGACCTTGATCTTTCAATTATAGACGAGATGCCGCCTGGCCGTAAGCCGGTCAAGACGTATCATTATTATGATTCTGCACGACTGAGACTTTTTGGCTTTCTGCGTGAGAAAATCAGGGAAGGGCGGCAGATCTATGTCGTTTATCCGCTAATTAAAGAATCGGAAAAGCTTGATCTCAAGGACCTGGTGGATGGGTATGAAAGTATTGTCAGGACCTTTCCCCCGCCGGAGTATGCCGTTAGCATCGTGCACGGTAAGCTTAAACCGGCGGACAAGGATTATGAAATGGACCGTTTTATCAAAGGCCAGGCACAGATCATGGTGGCCACAACAGTTATCGAAGTAGGGGTTGATATACCAAATGCATCGGTGATGGTCATCGAGAATGCCGAGAGGTTTGGTTTGTCGCAACTTCATCAGCTCCGGGGCAGGGTAGGCCGGGGAGCCGACCAGAGCTATTGTATACTGATGTCCCACGATAAGCTTTCAAATGAAGCCCGCCAGCGGATCCAGACTATGGTCGGCACAACCAACGGGTTCGACATAGCCGAAGCCGACCTGAAGCTTCGTGGCCCCGGCGACCTGCAGGGCACACAGCAAAGCGGTATCGTTGAACTCAGGCTGGCCGACCTGGCTAAGGATGAGCAAATCCTCAAATATGCCCGAAACCTTGCATCAGAGATACTTGACAAAGACCCCGAGCTCTCCTCCCTGTCTAACCGGCCTATGAAAAAACACCTCAGAAAAGAATATAATCACTTAATGGATTGGGGTAAAATAGGATGAGAGACTGAATATTATTTAACTCAGAACTCAGAACTCAGAACTCAGAACTCAGAACTCAGAACTCAGAAC
>CAZMOK010000022.1:0-44643 GCA_964567785.1 uncultured Bacteroidales bacterium
CCCAATTTCGTTATAGTTCAGGCCCCGGCTGAGTTGTTCCAAAACTTCGGTTTCGCGGCTTGTTAATTCATATTTTGATGTAGCTTCGTTTCGATTATTGTTAAATGGATTACGAAGGAGTTTGAGCGCTTTCAACGCAATGGAAGGAGTCATGGGAGCACCGCCGTTCATAATGTCAAGGATGCCGTCGTGCAGCATTTTCGGGTTCTCATCTTTCAGCAAATAACCGTCAGCTCCAGCCTGAATCGACCGGAATATGTTTTCTTCATCATCGAAAACCGTGAGCATAACGATATGAATCTGGGGATATTTTTCTTTCACCTTTTGGGTGGCTTCAATGCCATTCATTCCGGGCATCTGAATGTCCATCAAAACCACATCAATATTGTGGTCTTCTGCCAGTTTTTGAAGCAGCTCGCTCCCGTTTTTACCCCTGAATTTGAATTGAAGCTCATCAAAAAAAGAGATCTTTTCCTCGATAGACTGTGCCAAAAAGTTGTTATCCTCTGCTAATGCTATTTTAATCATCACACAATTTTTTGCAAGTTTAGCTGAATATCATTTTACCTGAAATACGTCAACTTTCGTATTCAGCAAAACAACACTTTAACCATTGCTCCTTTGCCCGGTTCTGAAATTATTTCCAGATTTAATCCAGCCTCATTTATCCTGTCTTCCATGTTTGATAAACCGTTACCTCTCTGCACATTTTGAGTATCAAAACCAGTGCCGTTGTCACTAACAAACAATTGGTTAACATCCGATTTAAAAGTTATTTTCGAGGCACCGGAATGCTTTATTGCATTGTTTATGGCTTCCTGCATGGTGCGGTAAACCGCGATGGCCTGGTTTGCCTCCAGTTTCTTGTCGGAATCCGTTGACTCAATTTCAAACTGGATTTCGGGGAATGTATTTTTTGCCTGGTGAATAAATTCTGCTATTTTTAAGGTAAGTCTGGTCAAGTTGAGCGACCGGGAGTTTAATGCCCAGATTGTTTCACGTAGCTGCGCCATTGTCTCTTTGGTAAACTGCGCAAGTTGCCGGAGTTTTTCTTTTCGCTTTTCATCCCCGCTGATGTAGTTCAGGTTATCGAGCGAAGAAATGACAAAAGTGAGCTGCGAGCCGATGTTATCGTGCAAATCACGCGAAATACGCAGTTTTTCCTCCTGTATTTTATTGGCAGTCTCTGCCTTTTCGAGTGCTACTTGTTGTTTCAATTTCTGCTGTTTGTTTTTTTGGTCACGATAAAAGAAAAAGGATAAAAGAACTACGACAAACAAACCGGTAAAACTACCTGCCAACTGAATATTTCTGCGTTGCATTTGCAATTTTTGATTGGCCAGCCTTACTTCCTGTTCAGCCAGTTTTTTTTCCTTTTTTTCAGTTTCATACTTCGTGTTAAGTTCCTGAATTACCCGTGTCTTTTCAATATTAAAAACTGAATCGCTCAACGTGCCGGCGATGCTGTCGTAACGATATGCCTGCTTGTAATTTCCTGTTACTTTATAATAGTTTGCCATACTCCTGGCGGCACTCTCTTGCCGTGTCAGCGAATGGGTTGCTTCGGCCAGGTTCAATGCTTTTTCAAAATAAAAACGAGCTGAATCCAGCAACCCGGTTTCAAGAAAAGAATTTCCGAGGTTAGCTGTTACAATGGCCAATCCGTGAATTTCACCTGTGTTGTTGTAAATTTTTTCGGCTGCTCGGTAATAACGAATGCTTTTATCGCTTTGTCCCCACTCTTTGTAGAGAGCACCAAAGTTGATATACAAACCGGCTTCTAAATCACGAATATTTTTCCCTTCGATTAACTGAAGTGCCTTTTTGTAAAGCGAATCAGCGATTTCAAAATTCCCTCTGTTCTTCTCAGCCACACCCAGATTCGTGATTGCTTTGCTTAATCCCAGTGAATCGTTGGTCTGTTGAGCAATTGAAATGGCCTTTATGTAATATTCAAGAGCTCGCTGAATATTTCCCTGCAGTTTAAAAATCTCAGCAATGTTATTTGCCAAAAGTCCCTTTTGTTGCAACAATTCATTTTCTTCTGCAATTTCAAGGCTTTTCAGATAAAATTTTAGGGCTTCATCGGGGTTTCCCAGTTCATGATGGCAATTTCCTACTTTGCTATAACTCGACAGTAAACTATAATCGTCTCCGTGGTTCAGCCGGATTTTTAATGCCGCCAGGTTACTTTCCAGCGCACTGCGGTAATTGCTTTGAGCAAATTGTGCAATGCCCAATGCGTTATAACCCTCAGCAATCAGAAGCGAATCGCCAATATTGTGTGCTTCTTTCAGGCATTTCCGGCCATACTCCACCGACATTTCAGTGTCGCTGAAACTGGAAAAATAACTAATATCAGACATTAACCTTATTTTTTCTTCACCTTTTGCAGTTTCTGCTTTTATAATAAGGCTGTCGATGTTAACCTGCTGAGCGAATGATATGTAACCACTTAGAAGTAAAAGAATAGTAAAAAACAGTCTCATATAAAAAAATTTCGCCTCCTGATTGACAATGAACTTATATAAATTGTTTCTCCTTTTGATTTTATGATCAATTGACTTATCTTTATTCATAGTTGCCGCGCGATTGTATCGCATGGTTTTCTTTCTGATTTCATAAATAATTTGCAAACATACAATAGTATGAGAAATTGCAGATTTCCTTCCCATGGCAAGCAGGCATAATCCTGAAGCAACTTACTTAATTTCATATACAGTAGTGAAATTTTCAGATGCCCGCCTGACGGGCGGCAGGTATTTACGAGAAATGGATATAAAAACAATAATTGCATGAACCGGTTTGCGGCTATATGCATTAAGGGATTGCGGACTTCCTTCCTATCAAATATTGTGCAGCCCTATCCTGGGCACAACCATTACCGTTAACTGCTTGAAGCTAAGTGGCTATCTCTCTTTCATAGATTACTATCCTGAGAAGCATTGATGGTGGGTGCCTGTCCCGATGAGCGACGCGATATCAGGATCATCAGTTATCAGTTATCAGTGATCAGTTATCAGTTATCAGTTATCAGTTACCAGTTGATGAAATCGCTACATATTTACAATTCTACATCTCTGTGCCCTCTGTGCCTTCTCTGTTATCTCTGTGGTTAAAGCTTAAAGGCTAAAAAGCTCGGTTGGTAGGGAATTAAGATATTAAAGGGCCTGTCCGGTCTCCTGTGTCCGGATTTTGATAAATTTGATCCGGCAAATGGACAAACAAAGGCGGACCATCGAAACCCTCTACCTGGCAGTGGCCGGACTGGTATGGATATACCTCTGGCTCAGGGCCTGGAACGTGCAGATGGCCCATGACGAAATAGCAACCTTCTATTATTACATCCAGACCGGTGAGTTCCTTCCTTCCATTGCCCACTGGGACGCAAACAACCACATACTCAACTCCGCTTTTTCCTGGGTTTTCTACAAATTGTTCGGCCACAGCGAGCTGGTGTTCAGGCTGGCCAACCTGCTGGCTTTCCCGCTCATGGCCATATACTGGATGTTGATAGCCAGAAAGATCCGGAATAAATGGCTGCAGGTCGCTTTCCTCCTGGCATTTCCATTCATGCACAATTTCATTGAGTTCTTCGCCCTTTCCAGGGGTTATGGACTCTCGATGGGATTCATGACAGCCTCCCTTTTCCACCTCATTGTTTATCTTGAAAAAGCCCGGCGGAAAGATCTTCTTGCAATACTTATTTTTACCCTCCTGGCAGTCGCTTCAAATCTTTCCCTGTACATATTGTCGCTGCTCATACTTTTTATAGCAACCCTGAAATCATTGTCAGGAACAAACTTCAGGATAAAAAGAAAGACATTGCCAGACCTTATACAGATCACACTCCTTGGTATGTTCCCATCGGTGCTCTTTGCCATCATACTTTTTATGATGAAGGAGCAGGACCTGCTGTATTACGGTGCTCAGGACGGTATCTGGAAAGTCACTGCCAGGAGCGTCATCACCCTGCTTTCGGGATCGCCGGCGAAAGAATACGAATGGTTCTGGGGCATCCTGATCGCGGCAAGCCTGCCGGCTGGTTTTTTTATCGCTTACAGGAACCGCGGCAAGCTGCTTTCCCATAGCGCTCCAATCCTGTTTTTCGTGCTTTTCTGGGGGGCAGTTATATCAACTATAGTCCTCAATCTATTCCTTGGGATCAATTACCCTGAAGACAGGGTGGGGATCTACTTTTACCCCCTGCTTGCCGGGATGTTTTTTATGTGTTTTGATGTACTGGTAAAAAGCAGCCCGAAAGGTTTACTGGCACTGCTTTTCCTGTGGCTGCCCGTAGATTTCATCCTGAAAACGAACCTGACGCATGCTCAATGTTACAAAACAGACTACATTCCCGAAACCTTTTATGAAAGAGTTGCCGGTGCCCGTGAGACAGGTGAACCTCCTCCAACGATCGGCACGTACAGGACCAGGCATTTTGTTTGGTCGTATTTCGATTATGTGAATGGCGGGAGCACAGTGGCACCAATCTTTCACTCCAATTATCCCGGAAACCTGACTGATTATGTGATCACAGACCCGGAACTTTATCCGGGTTGGGAGGAGTATTATGAAAGTATTGATTATGACCTGATCAACGGAAGGTACCTCCTGAAACGGAAAGAACCTGTAAGAACTTCGATGATCAATAAAAGGCCTGCTTTAACCACTGAAGGATTAACTGATCACGAGTACTTCCTGGTATTCGGCGTGGATGCCGATAGCCTGGCCGGTAAGGATATACAGCTCGACTTCGACCTTCTCATTGAAAGCCCTGACTCCCCTTTCGAGGCAAGGCTGGTGTTCTCAGTTGAAGACGAACAGATGAACGACCTGAGGTATGAATACATCCAGCTAAACTGGATGAGGAAAGAATGGGACAGCAAGATAACGAATACCCTTCTTATGCACGACATCCCTCAAAATGCATCATACCTGAGGTTTTACATATGGAGCATTGAAGGCGCCCCGTACAACATCCCGGAAGGAAAATGCAGTCTTTCCAGGATCCTGACTGATCCACTTCAGTAGGGATCGCACTCACCAAAACAAGGCCAGGCTATAGATTTAAACCCAGTCTAAATTAGCTTAAAACCTGTCTAAATATTGGATTTCAAACAATATGAATTCATCAATTTTCCATACCTTCGCGAAGTAAAATACGTTACTCAACAGAAACTATAAATTCTTAAAAAATGGCTAAATCTAAAGGAGTGATTGTGATCGACACAGAGCGCTGCAAGGGATGCGAACTTTGTGTTGGCTCGTGTCCTACGGATGTTATAGATATGGCAGAAGAAGTGAACAGCAAAGGCTACAGGTATGCCTTCATGAAAAATGCGGATGCCTGCACAGGCTGTGCCAATTGTGCGATCGTCTGTCCCGACGGAGTGATCACAGTTTACAGGAAAAAAGTAGAAGTACCCGTATAAAACAATTAATTTTCAAGACATGGGCGAACTCAGGTTAATGAAAGGTAATGAAGCTATCGGCGAAGCCGCTATCAGGGCTGGTGTTGACGCATATTTCGGATATCCCATAACCCCTCAGTCGGAGGTTATTGAATACCTTATGGCGGAGAAGCCGTATGAAAGAACAGGTATGGTTGTTCTGCAGGCAGAAAGTGAGATTGCAGCCATCAATATGATATACGGGGCTGCAGGTGCAGGGAAAAAGGCAATGACCTCTTCTTCCAGCCCCGGCATCAGCCTTAAGATGGAAGGTATATCCTACCTGGCAGGTGCCGAACTGCCGGCTGTAATCCTCAATGTTGTAAGGGGCGGCCCGGGGCTCGGGACTATCCAGCCGTCGCAGGCCGACTATTTCCAGGCAACAAAAGGCGGCGGCCACGGTGACTACAAAATGATCGTACTTGCACCCGCTTCGGTTCAGGAAATGGCCGACTTCGTGAAAACAGCTTTTGACCTGGCCTTTAAGTACCGGGGCCCGGTCATGATCCTTTCAGATGGCGTGATCGGCCAGATGATGGAAAAGGTTAAACTCTTCGAACCGGTACCCAGGAATGATACAGAACAGATAGAAAAAGAAACACCGTGGGCTACCACAGGCAGGAAGAACGGACGGGAAAGGAATGTTATCACTTCCCTTGACCTCGATCCTTTAAAGCAAGAGCAACATAACGTACACCTTCAGGAAAAATACAACGAGATAAAAAAGAAAGAAACAAGGTTCGAATTGATCCGGTGCGAGGATGCAGAATATCTCCTCATAGCTTACGGATCGAGCGCAAGGATCGCACAGAAATCCGTTGAGATCGCCCGGGAAAAAGGGATAAAAGTCGGGTTACTGAGGCCCATCACGCTCTTCCCTTTCCCTGCAGAAAAGATCAAAGAAATGCTTTCCCACGTTAAAGGTATCCTGAGTGTTGAAATGAGTTCCGGCCAGATGGTTGAGGACGTACAACTGGCCGTTGAAGGGAAAGTGCCCGTTGAGCATTTCGGTAGGATGGGAGGAGTGATCCCCTCACCGGATGAAATGGTTGAAGCACTTGAGAAAAAAATTATCGGAGGTTAAAAAATGGACGAAAAAATATATAACGAGATCGTTTCGGACGAAAACCTGGTTTACAGGAAAACAGACCTGATGACCGACAAGGTGTTGAGTTATTGTCCCGGCTGCGGACACGGCACAGCACACCGTATAATCATGGAGGTCATTGATGAACTCGGTGTTTCCGAGGATACCATCGGTATAGCCCCCGTAGGTTGCTCGGTACTTGCCTATGAATTCATGAATGTCGACATGCAGCAGGCTGCTCACGGCAGGGCACCGGCACTGGCAACAGGCATAAAAAGGACCTGGCCGGATAAGGTTATTTTCACCTACCAGGGCGATGGTGACCTGGCTGCCATAGGCACTTCAGAAACTATCCATGCATGCAACAGGGGTGAGCAGTTCGTGATCATATTCATTAACAACGGTATTTACGGGATGACAGGCGGCCAGATGGCCCCCACTACCCTGCCGGGCATGAAATCATCAACCAGCCCTTACGGGCGCGATATCGACCTGATGGGCAACCCGCTGAAGATCACCGAACTGGTGGCACAGCTACCCGGAACCTATTTTGTCACCAGGCAGGCAGTGCATAAACCCGGTAATGTAAGAAAAACCAAAAAGGCTATTAAAAAAGCCTTTGAGAACCAGATCAACAAAAAACCGGGCCTGAACTTTGTTGAAGTCGTGTCGAACTGTAATTCAGGCTGGAAAATGACACCGGTACAGGCCAACCAGTGGATGGTCGACAATATGCTCCCGTTTTACCCGCTCGGTGATTTAAAAGTTGACGGCCAGATGGTTGAGAAGAAAGATTAATCTTTCTTAATAATTTGGGAAAAATTAAAAGATTAAACCAGATATCATGACTGAAGAGATTATTATTGCCGGATTCGGAGGACAAGGGGTATTATCAATGGGTAAGATCCTGGCTTATTCAGGGATCATGCAGGACCAGGAAGTAAGCTGGATGCCTTCCTACGGCCCCGAAATGAGGGGCGGAACTGCAAATGTAACAGTAATACTCAGCGATGAGAGGATAAGCTCTCCCATCCTAACCACATTTGATACGGCTATCATACTGAACCAGCAGTCGATGGACAAGTTCGAACCAACGGTCAGGCCTGGAGGGTTGCTACTTTACGACGGCAACGGTATTACACGCCACCCCGAAAGGGAAGACATAAATATATACCGTGTCGATGCTGCCGACGAAGCTTCCAGAATTGGACTCGGAAAGATATTCAACATGATCGTACTCGGTGCTTACCTGAAGGTCAAACCACTTGTGGAACTCGAGAATGTGATACTCGGACTTAAGAAATCGCTGCCAAAAAGGTATCATCATATGATCCCCGACAATGAAAAGGCTATCTCAAGGGGCCTGGAAATTGTAAAACCTGTCCACGTACTGGCATAAACCGCAACACTGCACTCAACCTGCCATTAACTCTTTATTAACACTTTTATGGCATTGTTCTTTTTTCAACGTAAGGGTTAATTCAATTATCTTAGCGAAAAATCCTCCTGATGGGACGACCAAGGCCTAAAAGGGTACCTAAATATTTCGGTTTACGGATCTACATAATATCCGCACTGCTCTACCTTTTGCTGGTTTTCCCTGTTGCAGGTATCTTACTGATCAAAAACCTGCCTGCCTACCTGCAGGATATAAACGCCCTTCAAGGCACTGATACCACAAATGTATCAGCCCCGGTGTCGCCGGAAGAACTCTCTCTTGCCGACAGTGCGAGAATGGACCTCCGGCAGGACACTACAGGCGTTTCCGATGTAATAACCGGTTTTGACGAAACACAGGTCACCAATAACGATGGAACCCGGGAAACCGTATCAACCGAAAACAACCAGATAGGCGGTACGCTGGGGCTTTTACTCCGTCTTCTCCTTGTCGCCTTTATCCTTGGCTTTGTCTTTAACCTGCCCTTTAAAATATATTTCAGGCGAAAGGCAAAAAACAAACCTGTTAAGGAGAAACTATTCAGGTTTTGCAAAAAATACCTGCTGAAGACCCCGGTAATAATGACGGGGATCCTCAGCCTGCCCTTCCTTATCACTATCCTTTACATGATGTATATGCTGTTGTTCACTGAAGGGCTCGACGAAATAAACAGGAAATTCTACATCCAGTTCTTCTTTATCTCTTTCACGGCAGCGGTACTTATCCTCCTTTTTGTCTATTTCTGGCAGAAACACAGGGTGCATATCCGATACCTTGAGCATCTTTTCACGGAGGAAGAACTGAGAAGACGCATCTTCAAGCTGAAGGAAGGGAAGATCAGGAACAGGTTATGGATATCCTCGGCCATGACTACCCTGCTTCCTCTTCTTATCGTTGCTTTTTATCTCATACAGAGCCTCACGGCTATCAAGGACCTGGAAATTGATGAGATCACACAGGAACACCTGAAGATACTTCTTGGACGTTATTCAATGGTTACCACAGATATAACTGTCGACAGCATCTCAAGTCTTTTTTACGTGGATGCCATCGACAGCATTTTAATGTTTGTCGGCATCGGAACCGGCATTTTCATCGCACTGCTTTATCTTGTTTTCTTTGTAAAATGGACAACGGAGGATATTGTCTACCCGGTAAGCGAGCTTCTCAAGAACATTAAGAAAACCGGGCAGGGTGAGCTGGAAAATTACGCAATTGTCAGGACCAACGACGAGATAGGTGTGCTTACAGAAGGTTTCAACGATATGTCGGTCAGGCTGAAATCATATATCCAGGATATCTATAATATCAACAAGGCCAATTCGAGGTTCGTTCCGAAACAATTCCTTGAATTTCTGGGTAAGGACAGTATTGTGGATATTAAACTGGGAGACCAGGTGCAGAAGGAAATGACGGTGTTATTTACCGATATCCGCGATTTCACAACAATCTCCGAGACCATGACTCCTAAAGAAAACTTTGATTTCATAAACAATTACCTTGGCTACATGGAGCCTGTTATCCGTAATAACAATGGATTTATCGACAAATACATTGGTGATTCCATAATGGCGCTTTTTCCCGTCAATTCAGAGCACGCGCTGAATTCTGCCATTGAGATGAGGATCAAGCTGACCGAATTCAACCATATCATGTCGCAGTTCAATAAGCCGAAGATCAACAGCGGGATCGGAATTCATTCAGGATCCCTTATGCTGGGTGTTGTAGGCGGTGAAGGGCGTATGGACGGAACAGTGATCTCCGATGCCGTTAATCTGTCATCACGCATTGAGGGTCTTACCAAAATATATGGGAGTTGTGTGATCCTTACAGAGGACACACTGATCAGGTTACGCGACCCGGGAATGTACAATTTCAGGTTCCTCGACATCGTGAGAGTGAAAGGAAAAAAGGAAGCCGTTTACATTTTTGAGCTTGTAGATGGCGAGCCTGACGAAATAAGGGAATTAAAGCTCAGTACGTTGAAGGATTACGGAGAAGCTATGCAGCTTTACAAGAAGAGGTCTTTCAAAAAGGCAATGGAGGGGTTTTCCGAAGTGCTGACTAAGAACGAACAAGACCAGGTTTCTAAGATCTACAAGGAAAGATGCCGGAAATACCTGGATGAGGGCGTCCCCGACGACTGGGATGGCGCTGAGCCTATTGATCATAAGTTTTAGAGTGATATATCATAAAAATAGTATTTTCGCTGCCAGATAATTACTTGACCTGTCAGGTTATGTATGTTGAAAGCCTTCAAAAGTATATAATAGAACTGCTGGAAGAGAATCTCGATCCAAGGCTTACTTACCATAGCCCCACTCATACAATTGATGTTATGACATCGGCTATGAGGCTTGCCGATATGGAGAAACTTAACGGCCACAACCGCGACCTTCTGAAGACTGCAGCCCTGCTGCATGATATCGGTATGCTGCATAAATATGAAGAACACGAGGTTGAAAGTGCAGAAATGGCTGGTGAGATACTGCCCGGTTTTGGATATAAGGAAGAGAATATAGATGAGATAAAGGAGATGATCCTCTCAACAAGGATTCCGCAGTCGGCCACAAGCAAACTTCAGCGGATACTTTGCGATGCCGACCTCGATTATCTTGGCAGGGACGATTACCATATACTTTCTCTAAGCCTGAAATATGAGTGGGATACAATGCAAATAAACCCCACCACACTTCGTGAATGGTACCAGTTACAAGTGGATTTCCTGACCAATCACGAGTATTTTACAAAGTCGGCCCATAAATTAAGAAATGATAAAAAAATGGAGTTCCTGGATCAAATAAAGGAAATATGCCAGTTTAAAAAATAACATGTACTTAAAATTCAATTGACTGAATATTAATTATATTTGTACGCATACAAACCCTCTAATTACTAATCTTCTTATTTCATGGAAACAAAAACGAATGATATCTTTCTGGTACCGACCGACTTTTCGGAAGTAACAGAGAATGCCGCGGTGCAGGCAGCCGATTCTGCAAAACACCTGAACTTCGAGGTGGCCCTTCTTCATGTAATCGATAAGAACACAAAGGCAGAATTGAAAAAGGAAGGTAAAGACCCGGAAACAATTACCAAGAAACTGGATGAACTCGGTAATAAGTTGACCGAAGAATTTGGTGTTAAAGTAAGATCCATTGCCAGGGAAGGTGACATCTTCACAACAATAGCAGAAGTAGCCGAAGAGATCAAAGCGAATCTCATATTTCTGGGTACCCATGGCAAAACCGGTATGCAAAAACTTACCGGCAGCTTTGCGCTTAAAGTAATTACCAGTTCCGAGACCCCTGCCATCGTAGTGCAGAAAAGAAGGTTTCATGGAGGAATAAACCGTATAGTGGTACCCATAACAAGTGATGCAGGCCCATGGAACAAAACAAAGTGGGCAGCTTATATTTCCAAGCAATTCGACTCTGAGATAATCCTGTTCCTCCTTCCCGGCGACGACCTGGAGGATGTAATAACCATGACAACAAACCACTTTAAGGTCAATGATGTAAAACATAAGGTGGTGACTGCTGAAAGAGGCAATTTCACAAAACAGGTCATCGATTATGCAACAGCAAACGATGCTGATCTTATAATGATCATGACCAATCCTGAAAAGGGGTTCAAATCCTTTTTCCTGGGCAGCTACGATGAGGACTTGATCTTCAATACCTCGCAAATACCGGTAATGTGCATTAACCCCAGGGACTTCAACTGGAAAAAGATCGTACCAAGGTAACCTGTATGAAAGCGACCATTAATGTCATCCCCAAACCATTTTACTTATAATTTAAGAACACAGTTATGACGACTCAGGACAAAAGGGCGATATTGGTGCCCACTGATTTTTCGGAAACATGTCAGAAAGCTATTGATTATGGTGTAAACATAGCATCTTACCGGGGATTGAAAGTGGTACTGCTTCATGTAATAAATAAAGAGTCGAGGGCACGCCTTAAGAAAGAGCACAAGGGTATTGAAACTATTTTTGCGAAGCTTAATGAACTAAAAAACGATATCACACAGAAATTCAATATCGAAGTGGATGTTATCGCCAGAGAGGGTAGTATTTTTGAAGTGATCAATGAAGTAGCTGAAGAGATCAATCCCAGATGGATGGCGCTGGGCACTCACGGAAAGAAGGGGCTGCAGCATATCTTCGGATCATATGCCCTGAAGTTGATAACCCAGACAGCCTGCCCGGTTGTGGTGGTTCAGCAAAACAGCAGGATATCAATTCCAAGGAAAATACTCTTCCCTGTGAACATTTACACCGAGCCCAGGCAGCAGGTCCAGTATGCGGTTATGGCAGCCAAACGCTTTAACAGCACGATCTTCATTTACAAGCAGAAATTTGAAGATCCGGGAGAAGCCAGCAGGGTTGACATCATTACAGAACAGATTGAAAAAGCATTTGGGCAAGAAAAAATCGAATGCAAAACTTACCAGGCCGAAAAAAGGCTGAATTATACTGATCAGCTCATTGAATTTGCAGATGCCAATGAAATTGATTCATTACTGATGATGACCAACAGCAGTCTTGAAAACCCGGATTTTAATGATACACATTGGAGTGAATCACTCATCTATAACAATAAAGCCATACCGGTATTCTGTATTAACCCGGTATACCTGGGCCAGATATACTTAAGGCGCTGATCCATTTCAGGCATAAAATAAAGGCCGGTATTCCGGCTTTTTTTATTTTTATACATTTCGAAATCATTATACTGCCGGATGGATAACCTTAGAACTCTCTGGAATAACAAACCTCTGAAAATCATAATCCTGGCCGCTGCCCTTATAAGAATCCTGGCAGTGATCTTTGCGAAGGGCTATGGAATGCACGACGATCATTTCCTTGTTATTGAAACGGCCCAGTCGTGGCTGGATGGTGCAGATTACAATAACTGGTTCAGGGAACGCGAATACAAGGAATCACCAACCATTCTGAACTTTGTTTATGCCGGGTTACATTACCTTGTTTTTGCCTTGATGGAATGGCTGGGGATCTTTTCTCCACAGGCAAAGATGTTTGTTGTGAGATTGATCCATGCAGCCATATCCCTTCCGGTTGTTGTTTTTGGTTTCAGGATAGCTGATTTAACGGGAAGTAGGGAGGCTGCAAAAAAAACCGGTCTGTTGCTGGCGTTTCTATGGTTCATGCCTTTCTTCAGTGTCCGCAACCTCGTTGAAGTTGTCTGCCTGCCTTTCCTTATGGGGGCCTTCTGGTTGCTGGTAAGAGATGAATACGAAAACAGAGGAAGACACGTCTTTCTTTTGGCAGGGATCCTGCTCGGGATCGCCTTTTCCATAAGGTTCCAGACATTGATACTTGCCGGAGGTGCAGGACTGGTGCTCCTGTACAGAAAGAAAATGGCAGAAACATTACTCGTTGGTGCCGGTATCATGATACCTTTTTTACTTTTTCACGGATTACCCGATCTGCTGATCTGGGGGTACCCCTTTGCTGAAATTAAAACCTACTTTCTGCATAATATCGAACATCAGTACGATTACAGCGTATCTCCCTGGTACACCTACCTTCTGGTGATCATCGGCATAATCATCATACCGGTTGGCTTTTTTATCATGGTGGGTTATTTCTACAACTGGAAACGCAACCTTTTGATCTTTGTACCGGTATTCCTGTTCTTGGTTTTTCATTCCTATTTCCCCAACAAGCAGGAGCGGTTCATCATACCCATTATTCCTTTGTTGATCACGACAGGCATTGCCGGTTGGGAAAGGCTGGTGGTCAACTCTAACTTCTGGCACAGGAACCGGCAACTCCTGAGAGCATCGTGGATCTTGTTCTGGACCCTGAACCTGATCCTGCTTTTCTTCTTCACTACAATGTATTCAAAAAAGGCCAGGGTTGAATCGGCGGCATACCTGGCAAAATTCAACGACGTTGAACTTGTCCTTGCAGAGGATTCAAACCGTGACCATGCTTCGATGATACCGCTTTTTTATTCACGGCAGTGGCCGGAAGTGGTGCAGGTAACAAAGAAATACCCTGTTGATCATCTGCCCGGGACCGAAGCGGGAGATGAATACAAAACACCCGACTTCGTGTTCTTCTACGGGAATAAAAACCTCCATAAACGTATACTCAGAATGGAAGAGATCTTTCCCGAGATCACACATGAAGCCACCATAGAACCCAGCCTTGTAGATAAAATAATACACTGGTTGAACCCCATCAATGCAAACCAGACGATTTATATTTACAGGAATTCCGAGAAATATCCCTCAAAAAATCCGGAACATGTACAGAGATAGAGCAAAAGAGCGCATAGAAAAACTGACCGGGGAGATCAACAGGCATAATTATCTTTATTACGTTAAATCACAGCCTGAGATCAGCGATTTCCAGTTCGACCAGATGCTTAAGGAACTGGAAAAGCTGGAAGAGGAATACCCGGAATTTGCCGACCCCAATTCACCTACTAAAAGGGTTGGAGGGGATATAACAAAGGAGTTCAGGCAGGTGGTCCATAGATATCCCATGCTTTCCCTATCAAACACCTATTCGGAACAGGAAGTAAGGGATTTTGACAAAAGGGTCAGGAAACTGCTTACCGATGATCCTGAGTACGTTTGTGAGCTCAAGTACGACGGGGTGGCCATTGGCCTTACCTACCGTGAAGGAAGTCTTTCGCAAGCCGTTACCAGGGGTGATGGGGTGAGAGGTGATGATGTAACAACCAACGTAAAAACAATACGGACTGTCCCTCTGAAATTGTTCGGCGACTACCCTGGTGAATTTGAGATCAGGGGAGAGATCTTCATGCCACGGAAGAGCTTTAAAAAACTCAACAGCGAAAGGATTGAGAAGGATCAGCCCCCTTTTGCCAACCCGCGTAATGCGGCCTCGGGAAGCCTTAAGATGCAGGACTCCAAACTTGTTGCGAAAAGAAACCTCGACTGTTTCCTTTACAATTTACTGGGAGAAGATCTCCCTTTTGAAAATCATTATGACAATCTCCGGAAAGCATCCGAATGGGGATTGAAAACCAGTGAATTCATAGCCAAAACGCAATCAATTGAAGAAATATTTGAATTCATTGATTATTGGGACAAAGAACGACAGGGGCTCGATTTTGATATCGACGGCGTGGTGATCAAGGTGAATTCCTACAAGCAACAGCAAAAGCTGGGCTATACGGCAAAATCACCAAGATGGGCCATTGCTTATAAGTTCAAGGCCGAAGCTGCTTTAACCGGGCTCCTTTCTGTCGACTTCCAGGTGGGAAGGACAGGGGCAGTGACACCTGTAGCCAACCTGGAACCGGTGAAGCTGGCAGGAACGACCGTTAAAAGGGCCTCCCTGCACAATGCAGATATTATCAGGGCGCTGGACCTTAGATATGGCGATCATGTATTTGTTGAAAAAGGTGGTGAGATCATACCCAAGGTAGTGGCAGTTGACCAGAGCAAAAGGCAACCCGGCAGCAAACCGGTTGAATTTATTGACAAATGCCCGATATGCGGCACCGGGTTGGTCAGGCAGGAGGGCGAGGCGGCTCATTACTGCCCCAATGAAGACGGGTGCCCGCCGCAGATAAAAGGCAAGCTCGAGCACTTTATCAGTCGCAAGGCCATGAATATCGACAGCCTGGGAGAAGGTAAAATAGAACTGCTCTTTGATCGTAAACTGATCGGCAATGCTGCCGACCTCTATGAACTCAAACATGATGACCTGCTGGGGCTTGAAAAAGTCATCCCGGCATCTGAAGGAAAGAAAGAAAAGAAAATAGCATTCAGGGAAAAAACAGTGGAAAAGATCCTTTCAGGCATCGAAAGCTCGAAAGATGTTCCCTTTGAAAGGGTCCTTTATGCTCTGGGTATAAGATATGTTGGTGAAACCGTTGCCAAAACACTTGCCAGGTATTTCCAGGATATCGACAGCCTGATGGATGCCACCTTTGATGAACTGATAGCTGTACCTGAGATCGGGGAGAAGATCGCTGAATCTGTGCTGTTCTATTTTAAAAAAGATGAGCATGTGAAACTGATCGAAAGGCTGAGGTCGCACGGACTTAATTTTGAGGCCGGACAAAAGGAAGTTTCCAGGGCACAGGTGCTGGAGGGTAAAACATTAGTGGTTAGCGGAGTTTTCAATACTTTCTCAAGGAACGAATTAAAAGATCTTATAGAAGAGCTGGGCGGGAGGAACGCCAGCTCTGTATCCTCCAATACTGACTTTCTGGTTGCAGGTGAAAATATGGGTCCGGCAAAGCTTGAAAAAGCAAAGGAACTTGGAATAGATGTGATTTCTGAAGATGAATTCAGGAAAATGGCAGGGCTGGATTAAAGGAAAAAAAGCCCGGCATTGCATACCGGGCTCCAAATTAACACTCTCTTAATTATTCAAATATACTGACGCATTTTTCGACCTGATATAAAGTATATCGGAAGATGATCCACCGTTGTAAATTCCGGTATAGATATGAGTTGTAAACCCCTTTTCTTCATGGTCGATGTCGAAACCAGACTTCGGGTAGCTCAATTCTCCGAACTTAGTTTCTGCATCGATTGAAAAGACAGCTTCAGGGCTGAAAGAAAGCGTGATGTCAGCAAAAGAGTTTTCAATTATGCATTTACCTTCGATATTCATCACCCTTTCAACACTCAGTTCCCCATATTGGAGATCATAGCTGAAAGTACCATTCTGCACATCAATCTCAAAATCGGTAAACTTAGCTGTAATATCAAGTGGTCCTGCGCTGCCGATATTATATTCATCGTATTGCGAAGTTATCTCCAGTTCTCCCGCCTTTTCAATATCCAGTTCTGAGAATTTGGTATCGAATATTACATCCAGGCAACCGTCGATCTCAAGTTCAGCATACTCAATCTTAACCTCTCCTTCTTCAAGATAGCCAATATCTCCTTCCCCGAACTTGATCACAATATTGTTGTCCTCATTATTCAAAGCCGAAATATCCAGATCACCGTAAGAAAGTTCAATAGTCACAGGGCCCTCTATCTCTTCCATTATGATGTCGCCGAATTTGTTCACAAAGTCGATGTTGAGGGTGTTAGGCAGCATTATTTTATAGTCAATGCTGATATCTGCATTTTCGAAGCTGTGGCCGCTGCCCAGGTCGGTGATGCCCTCTACCCTGTTCTTGTCACCCGAAAGGGATACTTCGATCCAGTCGAGATACTTTTCTGCCTTGCTTTCATTCCTGGCTTCGACAGTTACAATCACTTCGATAGATACCCTGTTATTATTCCAGTTCTGGCACTTGATCTCACCAAACTGGTTATCGATGTGAAGGGTAGCGTGTTTGTTTACTTCAAATTCTTTCTGGTAACTTTTTTCAAGTTCATCGGCAGCGGCAATACTGAAAGTAAACATGGCTGCCAGTAAGATTACAAGTTTCCTCATTTTAATAGTAGTTTTCATTTCATTAAGGTTTTTGTCTGTTAATTAATCCTCTAAATGTTGCATAACCTGTAGAGGATGTTATCGAGTAATTTTGATTTGGTTCTGTAATTGACTATGAGGGCATCTTTAACCCTCTGGTTATCTATATTATTTTGAAGCTGGCTTTCCAGTTCGGCAGATTCTTGTTCCAGCGCATCCATCTCTTCAATGGCCATATTCATCACCATGGCAGCCTCTTCACTGGTGGCTGCACATTGTTCGATCTGTTCCAGTTTTTTGTCAGCTTCATCGTTGTAGTAAAACTTAGCTTCCCTGAGCTCTTTTGGAAGCTCACCGGCAGCTACGTTGGTAACACTCTTTTCAGGAATAATGAAGACAAGAATGGCAGATATCCCCATGAGAAGCACCAGGATAGCTGCAACTTTCCACATCCTCGAACTCTTCCGCGGCTTCGTCTCTTCTTCCACTTCATGGAGTACCTTGAGCTTTCCGGCGAACCGTTCCTCATGGCCCTTTCCGGGTTCAGCCTTATCGAAAAGCTCTTTGTTTTTCCGTATTTTTTCTTCAAGTATCGACATTGCTATATTCTATTATGCGTTAAATACCCGGAAGTTTTGATTTTCCGACCTTATAAGATCAATAAGCTTTGCTTTTGCCCTTGAAAAGCGGGTCCTTGAAACATTGTTAGAAATGTTCATGATCTGTGAGATCTCTTCATGATCATAACCTTCGAGCAAATACAGCGACAGGATTACCCTGTAGTTGTCGGGCAGCATGTGAATCGCCCTCCTAATAAGGTCAACTTTGTAGGACAGTATCTCCAGGTAGTTTTCATTTTCGAAATTGTCAGGTATCTCTTCTCCCGCCTCCTCAATCGACCTGAATTCTTTCTGTTGCTTCAGTATGTCGAGGGAGCGGTTGACCACTATTCTCTTAAGCCATGCACCAAAACTCGATTCACCCCTGAACGTATCAATTTTCCTGAAAGCATCGAGAAAAGATTCCTGCATCACATCCTCTGCTTCGGCCGTATCGTTCAATATTCTGAGTGCTGTATTGTACATCGATTTATAATAGAGTTTATAAATTTTGAACTGCGCCTCCCGGTTGTTATTCCGGCAGCCTTCGATCAATTTTTCGTGCAGGTTCCTGACTTCTGTCACTTTTTTATGATTTTCAATGGAAAGACGAGGCGTTTTTTCCGATGTTACACTTTCTGACAAATTTATTCAAGATTTTTCTGAAATCCGCTTTGCGTTAATTTTAGCTAATTTTGCCGAAAATTCGAATATGGCATTGATCCATTCCTTTGAAAAGAGCGGAAACTTTTTATTCAGGTACAGGGGGCAAATTCCCGTTATATTATTTCTGCTGGCAGTTCCCGTGATTTACTACACAGATATTTCCGGCCTGAATGGGCTGACAATCAAGCTGATTACAGTCCTGGCAATTATCATATCCTCTTCAGGATTTCTGATAAGAGCATGGACGATCGGTACAACCCCAAAAGGCACTTCAGGGAGGAATACGCGTGAAGGCCAGGTGGCAGAAACTCTTAACACCGGCGGTATCTACTCACTCATGAGGCACCCTCTCTATCTTGGGAATTACTTAATGTGGACAGGAATCGTCGTATTCACATTCAACCTTTGGTTTATTATCATTGTTTCCCTTCTTTTCTGGATATATTATGAAAGGATCATGTTTGCCGAAGAACGCTTCCTGGAGAGAAAATTCGGTGAAAAATACCTTGAATGGTCGAAGAAAGTCCCTGCCTTTCTTCCCGGTTTCAGCAGATATCAAAAAAATGAAATCCCTTTCTCAACTAAGTCGGTGCTCAGAAGGGAGTATTCAGGGGTCCTGGCAACTGTACTTGCTTTCACCTTTATAGATCATCTGAGGTATTATTTCACTGAAGGGACTTTTGAGATCGACCGAGTGTCGACCTGGGTACTCGGAGCAACTCTTCTTGTTACACTCCTTCTCAGAAGCCTCAAACATTACACAAGGGCACTCAACGAAAAGGACAGGTCATAGCATGGAAAAAAACAGGGGCACCGGCAAAACCATATATATATTTGTTGTACTGTCGATGCTTTTCTGGGGACTTTCCTTTGTCTGGTCCAAGATCGTTTTCAAATACTACGACCCCATCACAACTATTTTCCTGAGACTGATCCTTTCGACAGCCTTTCTGCTCGCTTACATGAGGATATTCAGGTTGTTTGAAAAAATAAGAAAGAAAGACATCAAGCTATTTTTGCTCTGCTCGCTCTTCAACCCTTTCCTCTATTTCATTGGAGAAAATTTCGGGCTCAAACTTACAACACCTACCATAAGCGCCGTAGTGATAGCCACAATACCTTTGTTCACTCCACTGGCTGCCTGGTTCGTGGTGAGGGAAAGACTGACTTTACTCAACTATGCAGGCATCATAATTTCATTTACAGGTATTGTATTGATGCTGGCCAAGCCTGATATGACCCTTGAGGCTGATCCAAGCGGCATCTTTTTGCTGTTGCTGGCTGTGTTTTCTGCGGTCATCTATTCGGTTCTGATAAAGAAGCTCGTTACAACGTACCGTCCCATTACAATAATAACCTATCAGAATGTGGTGGGAATAGTTCTTTTCCTCCCCTTCTTTTTAATATTTGGACTGGAAAATTTTTTGTCCACCCGGCCAACGCCTGAGCTCGTCTCTTCACTCTTGCTGCTTTCTGTTTTCGCATCCTCTCTTGCTTTCATCTTCTTCACAAAAGGTATCAGGGAGCTGGGTGTTTCAAAAGCCAATGTATTTTCCAACCTCATACCCGTCTTTACCGGCATATTTTCTTATATCTTAGTATCGGAGAGATTTAATGCTCAAAAAATTATAGGGATGCTGATCATTATGACCGGTATCCTGGTTGCCCAGATCAAATTAAAAAAAACAGGAAGTAAACCAGCTTGATCATGAATGTAACCGTACTTGGGGCAGGCCTGGTAGGGCTCCCGATAGCACTGGAACTTGCAAAAGATAATGATCTTGAAATAACTGTTTCAGACCATGATGACAAAAGCCTGGCAAGGGCATCAAAAAAAGGCATCAAAACTAAAAAGGCCAACCTGCTTTACCCCGGTGAAGTAAAGGATTCGGTTAACAGTTCCGACCTTGTGATCAATGCAGTACCGGGTCATATGGGCTTCGCAACACTCAAAAATGTGATCGAAGCCGGAAAGGATGTAGTGGATATCGCCTTTTTTCCCGAGGACCCTTTCAAACTTGAGGAGCTGGCTCTCAAGCATAAAACAACCGTGGTATGTGATGCCGGGGTAGCGCCGGGAATGAGTAATATTCTTTCAGCCCATGGATACAACGATATGGATGAAATAGAAGAGATCAGGATATATGTCGGGGGACTTCCAAAGGTAAGGACACTTCCGTATGAATATAAGGCCGGGTTCTCCCCTATTGACGTTATAGAGGAATATACCCGTCCCGCAAGGTTTGTCAGCAAAGGTAAAGTTGTTACCCTACCGGCACTTTCAGATCCGGAACTCCTCAATTTTGACAGAGTCGGCACCCTTGAAGCATTCAACAGCGACGGATTGAGGAGCCTGATGAAAACCCTCAGTGTCCCTGAGATGGTTGAAAAGACTTTAAGGTACCCGGGGCACAGGGAAAAAATGCTGATGCTCAGGGATTCGGGTTTTTTCAGCAGTGAGGAAACAGAAATTAACGGGCAAACGGTCCGTCCCATCGACCTGACAACAAAATTACTTTTTCCTCACTGGAAACTTGAGGATGGGGAATCGGACCTCACTGTGATGAGGATCATAATAAAAGGAATGAAAGGCCGGGAGAAGCAGGAAATTACCTGGAACTTGTACGATGAATTTGATCCTGGCAGCGGGATCCACTCCATGGCACGCACAACGGGTTATACAGCAACCGGGATAGCCCGGCTCATTATCGACGGGGATTACAGTGTACCGGGCATACACCCGCCTGAGCACCTGGCCAAGGATCCGGAGCTGGTTGAATTTTTGCTGGGATATCTCAATGAGAGGGGAATTGTTTATGAAAAGAGAATGGAAACGGGATGACTTCTGGATGTCATCCGGATGACATCTAGATGACACCCCTATACAAAGCACTGATTATGAGCACAAACCGCCAAATATTCCTGGGCCATATGGGACTTCCCTCAATGAACCATATGGGCCTCGAGATTGAAAAAGCTGAGAATATTTACCTGTATGATGTGAAAGGCAACAGGTACACTGACCTTATTTCGGGGGTATCGGTAAGCAACCTTGGGCACCGGCACCCGGCTGTGGTGAATGCCATAAAAGAACAACTCGATAAATACATGCACCTCATGGTCTACGGTGAATTTATCCAGGCACCGCAAGTTCAACTTGCAAAACTTTTATCAGAAAATCTTCCCGTAAACCTTGAATGTACCTATTTTGTGAACAGTGGCAGTGAGGCCATTGAAGGCGCCATTAAGCTTGCTAAAAGATATACGGGCCGGAGGGAGATTGCCGCCTTTAACAGTGCATACCACGGCGGCACCCACGGTGCGTTGAGCATCCTGGGGGATGAAAGGCTTAAAAATACCTTCCGTCCGCTTATGCCAGGTATTACTAAACTTGAATTCAACAACCCTGACAGCCTGCTATCAATAAGCGAAGAGACCGCCTGCGTTGTGGCTGAGACCATCCAGGCCGAAGCGGGCATCATCATCCCAGAAAATGGATTCCTTCAAAAACTCAGGAACCGCTGTTGCGAAACCGGGACATTACTCATCATCGATGACATCCAGATGGGCTTCGGCCGGACAGGGAAGCTGTTCAGCTTTGAACATTTCGATATTGAACCTGATATACTCTGCCTTGCTAAGGCCATGGGTGGCGGAATGCCTGTTGGAGCATTCATATCTTCCAGGGAGATCATGCGAAGCCTGACCTCGAACCCTGAATTGGGCCATATTACAACCTTCGGCGGCCACCCTGTTTCCTGCGCCGCATCACTGGCATCCTTGAGAGAATTGCTGGATGGGGAACTTATTCAACAGGCTGAAAAAAAGGGAAAGCTTTTCAGGGAATCGCTGATTCCGCATCAGGCTGTAAAAGAAATACGGGGAAAAGGCCTTATGCTTGCCGTGGAGATCCACGATCCGTCAAAGATCGACCCGCTTTTCAAGAACTTCCTGGATCATAAGCTAATTGTCGACCGCTTCCTCTTTAACAATAATGCATTCAGGATCGCTCCCCCCTTGATTATCAATCAACAACAAATTGAAGAAACCTGTCACACCCTGTTGAATTGCCTCGACAAAATCAGTTAAAAATTACGCCATATTGGCAGCCAACTTAAGTCTAAATACCACTATTAGCGCCAAATTGACAGCCTTAAGCTTTGTTTTTAGGTTGGCATGGATTTGGAACAAGGTCAAGTGTATTTATAGTTAACCCAAATTGTTAACCATAAAAACATTGAAAAAGAAAGGAGGATTGAGCTATGTTACCGATGTTAAGAAAAAGAAGTTCATTTCCAAGCTTGTTGGAAGAGTTCTTAGGAAAAGACCTCTGGCCGGATGCCTTTGAAACTGACAAAGGATTTACAGTGCCATCCGTAAACATTAAGGAAGGCAAGGATGATTACAAGATCGAGGTAGCAGCTCCGGGCCTTGAAAAAGGCGACTTCGACATCAACGTTGAGAACAACATGCTGACCATCAGTTCAGAAAAAGAAGTTAAGCATGAAGACAAGGATAAGGAGGAAAACGTTGTCAGGAAGGAGTTCAGCTACTCAAGTTTCTCAAGGTCATTCGCGCTTCCTGAAGAAGCAAATGTGGATAAGATCGCAGCTTCTTACAAGGATGGTATACTGAATGTAAACATACCCAAACGTGACGAAGCTAAGGCCAAACCGGCCAAAAAGATCAAGATCTCATAAGGTTTTGGAAAAAGAGAAAAAAGGCTGCAACCGGGTTGCGGCCTTTTTTATATCCATTTTTGAACATAAAGTGGCTTTTTAAGCGTTCAGAAGCAGTGATTTTGATTATTTTTAGATAATATGCCCGTTTACCTGCTTGATGAAGAGATCAGATTCCCTGACCCTGCCCTGGCCAATAAGGAGGGATTGCTGGCAATTGGCGGTGATCTTTCACCGGAAAGGCTAATTGAAGCTTACAGCAAAGGGATCTTCCCCTGGTACAGCGAGGAATCCCCAATACTCTGGTGGTCGCCCGACCCCCGGCCCGTACTCTTTTCGGATAACTTAAAAGTATCGAAAAGTTTCAGGCAGGTCCTTAACAGCAATAAATTTACCATTACTTTCGACAGGCACTTTGAGCAGGTCATGATAAATTGCGCTTTAACAGAAAGGCCGGACCATGGCGGCACATGGATAACAGACGAGATGATAAGTGCCTATACAAAACTTCACAAGATGGGCTTTGCCCATTCAGTGGAAACTTACCGGAACGATAAACTTGTTGGGGGCCTTTACGGGGTTTCGATCGGAAAAGTTTTTTTTGGCGAGTCGATGTTCCACAAAATGAGCGATGCTTCGAAGGTTGCGCTTTATTACCTTATTGAAAAATTGAAAGAGCTGAATTTCAACATAATAGATGTCCAGCAAAAAACAAGGCATCTTACTTCACTGGGCGCCACCATGATAAGCAGGGAAGATTTTCTTACAATACTGAAAGAAAACACTTCCGGCAAATTACCTTCATTCAATTGGCAATAGTTTACTTTTGACGTATGGAAAACAATCACGAGTATTTTATGAAAGAGGCCCTGAAACTGGCCCGAAAGAATATGGAGAGGCCGAAGGGTGGACCTTTCGGGGCCGTGATAGTTAAGAACGGAAAAATTATAAGTGAAGGATACAATGTTGTGATCAGTAAAAACGACCCTACAGGGCATGCCGAAATAGTAGCTATAAGGAATGCCTGTATGGAACTTGGCACTTATCATCTTCATGGCTGCACCATTTATTCAAGTTGTGAACCCTGCCCTATGTGCCTCGGTGCTATTTACTGGGCCCGGCTGGAGGAGCTCTATTTTTCAGGAACACGCAAGGATGCCGCACTGGCCGGATTTGACGATGACCATATATACCGTGAATTTACATTGGATCATGAAAAACGGAGCATCCCGACTTCAAGAATATTATCGGACCAGGGCAAGGAAGTATTTAATGCCTGGAATGGAATGGGACTGAATATTAATTACTGATGAGGCTGCTTTGAACAAAAAAGCTTTAGCTCACTTCGCCATCCTTGGGGCCAATACGATTTACGGCCTCAATTACGTCATTGCCAAAGGCATAATGCCCGATTTCATGCAGCCCAGGGCCATCATCTTTTTGAGGGCAGTGGGAGCAGTAGTTCTATTCTGGCTGGTCGGTCAATTCTACCCGAAAGAAAGGCCGATACGGAAAGACCTGTTCAGGCTGGCTGCCGCAGCATTTTTCGGGGTATTTCTCAACCAGGTGCTTTTTTTTGAAGGTCTTAATCTCACCACCCCCATCAACGCCTCCATAATTGTTACAGTGATACCAGTGCTTGTCCTTGTATTTGCCCACTTCATGCTTAAAGAAAGGATAACACTCTTTAAAGTGGTCGGAATAGTACTCGGGGCCTCCGGGGCCATTATGGTGATCCTGACCCAGGGACAGATATCGCTCAAATCCGATACATTTACCGGGAACATCCTTGTATTCATCAATGCTGCCGGATTTGCAATGTACCTGGTGCTGGTAAAACCCCTGATGCTAAGATATCACCCCATTACTGTCGTAAAATACATCTTCCTTTTCGGAGCCCTCTATATCATACCAGTTTCAATAAGCATATTCCTTAAAACGGATTTCGGTGCCATCCCACCCAGGATCTGGGGATCTGTGCTATATGTGATAGTGGGAACAACCGTCCTTGCATACCTGCTGAATAACCATTCGCTTCGCATACTCTCCCCCACCGTTACGGGGACCTACATCTACCTGCAACCCGTTCTGGCCTCAGTGGCTGCCATTGCCATAGGAATGGACACACTTACACTTACCGAGGTGATTGCAGCCTTAATGATATTTGCCGGAGTTTATTTCGTGAGTAGAAAACCCTTTAAAGCACGGAAAAAATAATCAAGTATCTTTGCCCAAAATCGATCGAAATGAGGATAAAGGCAATAACCCTTACACTTATAATCACAGGATGCTTCTTTTCGGGATTTGCCCAGAAAATGAAAGCCCCCGAAAAAGTAAAGCTCGAGAATAACATCGACTCGGTAAGCTATAGCTTTGGTTTAATGGTGGCAAAAAACCTTCTCCTGCAAGACATTGAAAATGTAAACTTCGATGCTTTCAAACTGGGGTTCTACCATATGATGGCCGGTAAGAAAGAAAAGATCTCACTCGAAGATGCCCATATCACCATCCAGTCATATATCGACGGAATGACAAAGGAAGAAGCACGGAAGAACCTTGAGGAGGGGGAAAAATTCCTTGAAGAGAACAGAAATGAGCCCGGTGTGGTGGAACTTTCAAGCGGACTCCAGTATAAAGTGATTGAATCAGGGGATGGAAAGTCACCCAAAGCCAATGACATTGTAAAGGTCCACTATCACGGAACCTTACTTGACGGGACTGTTTTCGATTCATCCGTAGAAAGAGGAAAACCTGCCATCCTTAACGTAGGCGGTGTTATAAAGGGCTGGCAGGAAGCATTGAAGCTGATGAGGACCGGCTCCAAATGGACCCTATACATCCCACCCGGACTTGCCTATGGTGAAAGCGGTGCAGGCGAAGACATAGGCCCGAACTCAACTCTTATCTTTGAAGTGGAATTGGTTGAAATAATGGAGAAGTAAAAAGGAAGCTGGAATTTACAATTTACGTTTTACGGTTTACAATTTATAATGGAGTTTTTCCTGACACCCAAACACTAATCCCCAAACGGATTTTCATTCATAAAGTCCGGCCGGTAATTCTCATGGCTGTCGAGATGCTGCACCCAACCGTTTGAAAAGCCCAACCGCTCCAGTTCCTCTACCACTTCACTGTATTCCTTATATTTCAAAGTCTTTCCTAAAACAGGATGTGATGCGACGTGATGTGTAGGATAATACTGCGACATCAAAGAAATATGGATTTCGGGAGAAAGCTCCTCTGCGATGAACCTCAATACTTTCTTACTGTTTTCGGGGTGTCCGGGAAGCACCAGGTGCCGGATCACCATCCCCTTCACTGCATAACTCTCCTCGTCAATATCGAGCCTGCTTCCCACCTGCCTGTAAATCTCCTTCAGCGCTTCGCGGGCAATGCCGGGATAATCCCGGGCATCTGAATATTTATTGGATATATCCTCTTCAAGGTATTTCAGGTCAGGCAGGTAAACATCTATATAGGGTTCCAGGCCTTTCAAGGATTCAACTTTGTCGTAACCATTGGTATTGTAAACAAAAACAGGGTCGTACCCAAGTTCCCTCAGGGAACTCACAATGATCTTTACCTGCGGTATGAAATGCGAAGGCGAAACAAAGCCAACTATGTTGATACCCCGTGAAAGGATATCAATTATCTGAGCAAGCACACTTTTCAGTTCCATTTTACAATCTTCATAATCTAACTCATTTGAGCTGATCTGGAAGTTCTGGCAATAAATGCACTGAAGGTTACAATTTGTAAAGAAGATGTTACAAATGCCCCGGCTGCCGGAAATTACCGGTTCCTCCCCCCTGTGGACGCAAATGGATGAAATACTGAAAGATGCATCCGCCTTGCAATAGCCTGTTTTTCCCGCTATCCTGTCGGCCTTGCAGTTCCTCGGACAAATAGTACACTCACTGAGCACTGAAAGCGGCTCAAGAATTTTATCATAGTTCAGCTTATCAATCCCGTCCATGCTCTTTTAAAAGGTATCGTTTTGTTGCCGGTTGTAAAAACCAAATTACCTAACTTTGATAAAAACCCCGATATGGCCAGATCCATCTACACTGCTTTGATTTCCTTACTGATCGTAATCAGCAACCTTACTTCCGGGCAACAGATCGTTTTAGACACTACCCGCGGACCTGAAGCAATACGGTACCATTCGGTTGATTCAAATATATATTTTTTTCCTTACGGCACCCCACTTTTTTCATTTATGGCAGATGGTGAAGTGCTTTTCTCTAATTCGGGGAAATTTTATAACGAAAAAGAACATCACCCGCTCAGGTCCAATGAAAAAGTTGCGGTAAGGATGTCGCCCTTATCCTCAGGAAAAGGCTGGCCGGCTGAAATGGCTTTTACTAATATAAGTAATGATACCATAGTTTTTGAAAATGTTGTTCCCTTTGGTGAAGACAGCAGTCACATCTATTTAACCGGTACCGGGCCCTGGTCGCTGGCAAGGACAAAAATATTCAGGCCGGGCAAAGTCCCTGTTAGTGTCATTCTTCCCGACAATGCCTGGGAAATGGGATACGGTTCAGTTAAACTGGGCGATAGCATTTCGCTCTGCGCAATTACCAGGCGGAAAGAAGTTGTAAACGGCAAAAAGCACAGGTATAAAACCTATCTCTACCCGGGTGGTGAAGTAAAATACCACCTGTATGCCGGTAAATACAAGGGCGACTGGCAGAACGGCCTGAAACTCATGTTTGCTGAGAAATACCTGTACGATCTCGACACTTTCGACAACACCCTCTTCCAGCGCAAAGACCTTGAATGGATCAGGCATCAGTACATAATATACCTTCAGTTTGCCTGGGACGAAAGGTTTTACGACTGGAACAAAAAAGAATACACTCACGCTTCATTCATTGAATGGGGCAAAGAAAAATTCGGCGGCATCGATGTTTTCGGCCTCTGGCCCACCTGGCCCAGGCTTGGGCTCGACAACAGGAACCAGTGGGACCTTTTTGCCGGTCTTCCCGGAGGACTGGAAAAGATCAGGGCCCTGTCAGAGCAAGACAAAAAAGAGGGCACCAGGTTTTTTATTTGCTACAATCCCTGGGACCAGAGCACAAGGACGGAAAATCCATATTCCGCCATGGCTTCACTCATCAACGAGATCAATGCCGACGGTGTGGTCCTTGATTGCAGGGGAGCCTCAAGCAGGGAGTTGCAGGCAGCAGCAGACTCAGTAAAAACGGGTGTGGTGATGTACTCCGAGGGCATGGCAGTGATCAGGGATATGCCAGGCATTGTAGCCGGAAGAGTGCATGATGCTATCGTTATGCCCCCTGTGCTTAACCTGAACAAGCTCATCAAACCTGATTTTGCCATATTCCGGGTTATCCGGTCCAATAAGCCGAGGCTTCACAGGGATATCCTTCTCAGTTTTTTTAATGGTTATGGGATCGAAATCAATATGTTCACTCCCGGCAGACCGGGAGCCAATGACCTGGACCTTTTTACGCTGGGACGTGCAGCAATGATACAAAGGGAAAACACACATAACTTCCTTTCACCGGGATGGACGCCCCTCAGGGAAACATTGCACGACAGTATTTGGGTAAATGAATGGCCCCTTGAAGAGAAAACCCTTTATACCGTTTTCAATCTCAAACCGAAAGGTTTCCATGGCCCCCTTTTCAAGGCAGAAGATCTTCCCGGCTATCATTATGTAAGCCTCTGGAATCATGAGGAGCTCCCGGTAACTGAAGAAGGGGGCCATATCATCATACCATCCCGTACAGATGCTTTTGGCAGGGCTAACCTGGGCACCCTTGCCGAGGGAAGTGTTGATTGTATAGCCAGGTTCCCTGAAATACTGGATTTAGAAATGGAAGACGGAGCCCTGAATATTGAAGCCACTGAAGGCACAAGTCTTGTGATCTGGGCCGGTAACCCCTCCTATCAGAATGAAAGAAAATTAAAGTTGGACAGTATTAGGAGCGAAATTGACCTGTTTACAGAACTGGGCATTACTGAAGGAAAAGTTGTTGTGCAATTGTTTGAAAAAGACATCCTTAAAGATGAAAGGGTAGTGACATTGCCTTCAGGAATGCCTGAACTGATCTCAGAAACGGTATTCACCGAAAAAGCAAAGAAAACACCGGAAGGTATGGCCATGGTAAAAGAGGGGGACTACATGTTCTACAGTTTTAACGATGATACCTTTATCCCCTACCCTAATTCAGGTGATACCCTGAGTGTGGAAGTAGGCTCTTTCTACATGGATATCTACCCGGTAACAAACAGAGAATTTGCCATATTCCTGGATGAAACCGGATACTTGCCGGAAGATACCTCAGCATTCCTGGCTCACTGGACAGGAGGAAGCTATCCCGACAGTCTTGCTGACCACCCTGTAGTATATGTTAATACAGAAGATGCAAAGGCATATGCCAGCTGGGCAGGGAAACGGCTGCCCACTGAAATTGAGTGGCAGTATTCAGCGCAATCAGCAACGGGTCATGACTGGCCCTGGGGAAATGAATTCGACAGCCTGAAATGCAATTCAAGCCTGGGGCATACAACTTCTGTAACTGCTTACCCGGAAGGCGAAAGCCCCTTTGGCATAAGAGATCTCACAGGTAATGTCTGGCAGATGACCGGGGACATTTATTATAACGGGAGTTATTATTTCCAGGTGTTGAAAGGCGGGAGTTTCTACGAGCCTACATCGAGCTGGTGGTATGTAGATGGCGGTCCGCGGACGGTTTACTGGAAACAGATGCTGTTGCTGACAGGCCCGGGGATGAACAGGAACGCCACGGTCGGGTTCAGGTGTGTAAAGGATGCACATTAAGACCGGACATTTTCAGCATCACCTTGCAGAAGAGATCCTGTTATAATACTCTACAACCAGCATAATGTCCTCTGTATGCCGCATTTTCAGGTTGTTGGTCTTGATAAAATCCTTTATCTCCTCTTTCTTATCAGGAAATGCACAGCAAACAGCCTTTTTGCATTTTCTCAAAGGTATTGCAGGCTCAGCTCCTTTTTTCACATAAAGCGAGGTTTGATAAATATATTCCTCCTCCTCCGGGACATCAGCTGCAGAAAAATGATATTTAATGTAATGTCGTTTAAGCAACCGGCACCTGCCTTCTGAAAACACTTCAAAATAAGATGAATCGAGCATCCTTTTATTCTTGAATGCTGAAAAAATGAAATTTTTGTTACCAAGGACAACCTTTTTAAGCTCTTCCGGATTTGCAAAAGCCAGGGTATCTCCATTCCTGATAAACTGCATCTGCTGAAAGTAGAGATTATAGCGAAGCAGTAAAGGTTCATATGTAATACCTCCTGAGAATTCAACAATACCTTCGGTAAAAGAATCGCACAGAAACATCCCGGATGGTTCACCCGGATAACTGCTTCGTGAACCATACGTTAAAAAATCCCTGGATGTTGCACCCTGATGTTTTGTACTTACTTCCGCAACTTTAACCTCGCTTCTTGTTCCATGGATAGCCGGGTCTTTTACCTCCTGGGCTGCCGCATTTATTGTCACCAGAAAAATGATGACAAAACTAATGGTATTTATACGTAACATAACTGTAAAATTTGATCTCTTTAAGTTACGAAAAAATGAAGGCGATTCCAAATTTTACAGAAGTTTTCAGAATATACCCCTTCATCTGTACCCAGCTTAATAATCATCTTTTTTATTGATATATTAGATGCATAAATAAGTTGTATGTCTGCATACCGGTTATCATTAAAATATTATTTCCTGGTGCTTTTGCTTCTCTTATTAAAACTTGAGGTTTATTCACAGCGATCTGTAGGATTTATTTCCGGAAACGACCATCCCGAGGCAAAAGCCGCCTGGAATTTCCTTAAGAGACAAAATATCGGCTGTTCGCTGCTCGAAAAAGATGACCTGTCGGGTGCAAAGACCCTAACAGAAAATTTCGATTTACTCTGGTTCCATCTGAATGACACCAATGTTGTATCCATATTCTCTGACAACCAAACGGCAGCGGATCTCAGGGATTATGTTAATGATGGTGGTGGCATATTGCTCACCCAGGATGCCTTTCCACTGATCCATCAGTTGGGTTTTGAATCCCGTAAGCCGCAGAAGGTGCTCAAAGAATCAAAAGATACCGGTTATGGCAGGCAGCTCGGAATGCACTCTTTTCTCGGACATCCTGTATTCGATGGGCTTAACGGCGGAGCATATATTTATAAGCCCGTAAAAGACACCTCAATACGACTATATGGTTATTTTGAAAATAAAAAACCATATGATTCATATGTAATTGCCGTTGACTGGGATTACATCTTCCTAAGGGAAAACAAAAAAATAATGCTGGAACGGGAATACGGTTCCGGAAAAATAATTGCCATAGGCGGATATGTGAACTTTCTCCCCGGCAACGCAAACCGCCCACATCTTGAAAAATTTGTCCATAATATCTTTAAATACTTATCCCGGGATTCTGATAAACATCCATGGAACTACTGGAATTTTTATGATCCATGTTTCGTTGAATTTGAACACAGTGGCGAGGAATCTGTCAGGAGCGAAAGCATCAGATGGAACACCGGAACAGATCTTCCGGCCATTAACGCAGAAAAGGTGAACGGCGATTACTGGGATGTGGCGACACGTAGAATGCTGATAATGGGCAAAGAAAAGGGAGGGATTGAGGAGATATGGTCGCACCCCTTCATGGCCTGCCGCGATATGGAAACCGGCATACAGTTCGATAAAAGGGACACCATCCACTGGCTTAATGAATACCTGCCCGACATAACTGTACTTCCTAATGCCTTTATCCGCAAATACATTGTAAAGGGTCATGAGATAAAGGAAGTTATCACCACCTCAATTGACAATCCTGTTACCCTGATACATTACGAACTGGCACAGGAAGAAGCTGCGAACCTTCACTTCCGTTTCAGCAGCAATATGCGCATCATGTGGCCCTATTCCCAAAAAGTGTCCGGCGATCTTTATTACACTTTTGATGAAGGATTGAATGCTTTTATTGTAAATATTGAGGCTGGTTACACCACCTTGATCGGCAGTATGAATGAAACTGATGAACAGGTTATAGGAAATTACGAACCGTTCAGGCAATCAGGTAGTTCAGCAGGTAAATCAACTGATAAATACCTGGTATCGGGAGGATTTTCTTTTAAAACAAATGAAAACAACGCGGCTGACATAATAATAACCGCTTCAACCGAAGGCATAAAAGATGCAGTCTCATTTTATCGTGAAGTGTCAGCCAATCCATGGCAAATATTTGCTAAGTCTGAAGAATATTATCAAAACTTCAATGATAGCTCTTTACTGTTTATTTCACCGGATCCATTGCTCAACGAAGGGTTTGAATGGGCAAAGCTGGCTACCGACCAGTTATTTGTCCACACAACCGGCCTGGGCAGGTCGTTTACTGCAGGATATGCCACAACACGAAAGGGCTGGGACGGAAACCACGAGGTGAACGGCAGGCCCGGATATGGGTGGTACTTCGGCAGGGATGCCCAGTGGAGCGGAATGGCCACACTTCATTACGGTGATTTCAACAAGATCAGGTCGACACTTGAGATGTTCATAAAATTCCAGGACCTGAACGGAAAGATATTCCATGAACTCAGCACTTCAGGCTTCGTTCATTATGATGCGGCTGATGCCACTCCCCTTTTCATTGTTCTTGCAGGCAGATACTTGAAACACAGCGGAGATATTGAATTTATAGCAAACAACTGGAACGCCATTGAAAAGGCAATTGAATACTGTTATTCAACCGATACCGACCATGACCTGCTGATAGAGAACACTAACGTTGGCCACGGCTGGGTGGAAGGCGGTTTCCTGTTCGGCAGCAAAACCTCCCTGTATCTTGCTTCTTGCTGGGCCGAGGCCCTCAGCAACGCACATTACATGGCAAAGCACCTGGAACTCCGGGATGAATCGGAAAGCTATCTGGAAGATGCAGAAAAAGTGACCGCAATCATAAGGGAAAAGTTCTGGAACAGAGAAACAGGATTCTTCAACCAGGGCATTTACAGTGACGGGACCTTTCTTGTTGAACCTTCCATATTATCATACATACCGGTCCTCTTCGGGCAGGCCGGCGGAAATCAGGCAGCTTCCATAGTCAGGCAAACCGCAGGGTTCAATTACACTTCCGACTGGGGCTGCAGGATAACCGGGAAGAACAGTGAAAGGTACAATCCAAGAGGTTACCATACAGGTTCGGTGTGGCCGCTTTATACAGGCTGGGCTTCGCTGGGTGAATACCGGTCGGGGAATCCCATCCAGGGGTTCACACACCTGATGAATAATATCAGGATCTATAAATACTGGGGACTGGGATACATTGAAGAGGTTCTACACGGTGAAATATACCAGCCGTCAGGTGTATGCCATCACCAGTGCTGGTCGGAAACCATGGCCATACAACCACTCATTGAAGGATTGCTGGGTTACCGTCCGGATGCACTTGAAAACAGGATCGTGCTGAGCCCCAATCTTCCCGCCGGTTGGGACAGCCTGCAGGTACGAAAGATCAGGTGCGGAGATGATTATATATCGCTTGAAATGCAAAGATCTGACGGCAGTGTAACCTATAAATTTGAAAAAAGCGGTGACACGGAAACAACGATTGACTTTAACCCTTTCTTCCCGCCCGGAACAGAAATAACAGGCATCTCCATCCCGGGAGAAAAAAATTCAGAATATACTCTTGAAAAACAGCCCGGTTACACAAAGTTGAAAAAGACTTTTACTCTTCAGAAAAGCCGTGAACTGAAAATCACTACCAAAAAAGGCATAAGCTTAGTACCTTTGGTACCGGAAACCGTGCCGGGAGATACAACGGTAAGACCGAAAATAATCAGCCATAAATATGAAGAAGGCAACTATTCGGCAGTATTAGAAGGTCTTAACGGAACGATTGATACCCTTGAATTGTGGCATAACGGATACAGAAAACTAAAGGCTGAAAACTGCAGAATTCTTAACAGCAACAAGCATATAGCCAGGATCAGGGTAGAATTTAATTCTGATAAATACACCGAAGTGAAAAAAGAGATCCTTATAGAGGTAGAATAATCGAATCATTATGAAGAAGCAGCTTTTTCTCGCAATTTTTATTTCAGCAGTATCGCTTGCTTATGGCCAGGACATCCCTTACAACCTTGCCCCCGACTGGGAGTCAACCCCACTGGGGCATGTAGCCACGGGGCTGGGGATTGCCGATATTGACGGCGACGGCCGGAAGGACCTGGTGGTTGCCAATGGCAATGATATTTCCAGGCAGCACCTCGTGGTATACCATAACAACGGAGACGGCACCTTCCCTCTGAGCCCTACCTGGGAGTCGGATGATATCGACTACCACGGTCACCTGGCTGTTGGCGATTTGGACAGTGACGGCGACGTTGACGTTGTTGTATCGGTTTACATAGGTCCTGCTGGTTTTTCTTCTCCTGGAAATATCAAGGTATATTACAACGATAGCGGTACGCTGGAAGGAACCCCTTCATTTGAATCGGATCCATTCTATACCTTTTCCTGTGCCCTGGGTGACGCCGATGGTGACGGTGACCTTGACATTGCAGCCGCTGCAGGCGAACCGTATTCCCAACTGGAAGATTATGGCAAAGTGTTCATAAATAACAATGGTGTTTTTTCGGCTTCGCCGGAATGGGAAACCGATAACCTGATGGGAGCACTGGACGTTGAATTCGGCGATATTAACAGGGATGGCCATATGGACCTCGTTTTTGCCTGCGAATATTCTGACAACTATATCTACCTGGCCGACGAAGAGGGAATGATCTCCACTTCCCCTTACTGGAACTCTTCCGAAACAGAAAATTTCATTAATTCAACGGATATAGGCTACCGGGAAGATCCACCGTCAAGCATTGTTGTCATGACCGAGAACGATCAGCTCGGAGGTCTCGGCAGGGTAAGGATGTACGGCTTTGAACCTCCCCTGCCCGGCAGTAGCTCTGCTTCCTGGTATTCCACTTCTATCGGGTATGGATCGGGCATCATTCTATGCGACATTAATATGGACGATATTGCAGATCTTATCTACGGGGGATGGTGGCGTCCTGTGAAGATTCATACCGGCAACGGAACCGATTTCAACGATGTAGAATACACATCAAATACAAGCTCTGTTGTGGAGGCCATCCAGATGACAGACCTGGGCACAGAATCTGTCATTACCAAAACCGTTCCTTTTACTATCGGAACTTCAATGGAAGGGAAAAATTTATTGATACTCCGGGAACAGGTAACTGAAAACATTCTCTCAGTATCTGTTGACGGCAACACCCTTTCTGCAGCGGATTATTCATTTGTGCCCAATAAAAACTGGATTGCCTTTTCCGATCCTTTCACATCAGGGAGCAATATTGAAATTGAGTATAGTTACAGCGTACATCCCGATATGGTGATCACGAACTGGGATAGCGGCAAAGGCAATTATATCTTCTATAATACGAACATTCCGATAGGTACCGGTGAAGAAAAACCTGGAATTACAAAAGAATTGATCGTACGGATATGGCCTGTCCCTGCCAGTGACCATTTCACTGTAGAAATCACTAGTTCCGAAGGCCCTTTAGAAATCGTTCTTACCGATTCGAGGGGGAAGATTTTGAAACGAAAGTATTCTGCAGGAATTCCCGGATATTTGAAAAAAGTATTCTTTTCGACATCACATCTGTCGCCGGGAGTATATTTCATAGAAGTCATTGGAAAGGAAAGCGTTGATTCAGAAAAAATTATTATCGAATAGCCCTGACAGCTTCCTGAATTTTATCGATCTTTGCGCACTTTAAAATGCCAACCAGGAAAGCTGTAATCACCGGTGCAATTGCCATCAGCCTCTCGGCGATAATGTGGGGACTTGATGGGGTTGTGCTCACACCCAGGCTCTACAACCTGGATGTGGGCTATGTGGTATTTATACTGCATGCCATACCCTTTATCCTGATGAATTCATTCCTTTACAGGGAATACAGGAAGATCAAGCTTTTCACTACCAGGGATTTTTTCCTGCTGCTCATGATCGCCCTTTTTGGCGGGGCAATCGGAACAATTGCCATTGTGAAAGCACTCTTTCTGGTTAACTTTCAGAACCTGAGTATAGTGGTGCTTTTACAAAAGCTTCAGCCTATTTTTGCCATTGCCCTGGCTGCCATCTTACTCAAGGAAAAGCTGAAGGACTACTTTATACTGTGGGCTTCAGCGGCAATAATAGCCGGCTATTTCCTCACTTTCGGATTAAAACTCCCTGTGGTCGATACAGGTTCAAAAACACCTATGGCAGCAGGCTTTGCCTTACTTGCAGCCCTGTCGTTCGGCAGCTCAACAGTATTCAGCAAAATGCTCCTTGAAAAATACAATTTCAAGACTGCCACCTTCTACAGATATGGTTTTACAGCAGTATTCATGCTTCTGTACATCATCATAACAGGCAATCTCGACCAATTCAGCGTTACTACAACGAGGAACTGGGTCTTTTTCCTGATCATTGCCTTTACAACCGGAAGCGGGGCTATTTTCCTTTATTATTACGGGCTGATGAATGTAAAAGCCATTGTGGCAATTATCTGTGAATTGTTTTTCCCTATTTCAACAATATTGTTCGATTACCTGGTAAACGGTAACAGGCTTTCTTTCATCCAGTGGGCCAGTGCTTTTGTAATGGTCTTTGCAATTATAAACCTGAACAGGAGCCATTCCAGGAAATTCCCAAGGGAAAAATAACAGTTGCACCCCACCGGCATTATTTGTAACTTTATAAAAAACACATTATGAGCGATAGTAATAAAACAGTAAGGGTCTTTACCGGTTCGAAGGTAGAAGCCAACTTTATTAAAAGCGTCCTTGAAGATAACGGCATTGGCGCTATGATCAGGAACACATACGAAGAAAGCACAATTGCCGGATGGGTATCGGGTTCCCAGGAAGATGCCTGTCGGTTATTTGTTGCAGAGCACGATAAGCAAGAAGCAGAGAAGCTGATCGACAAGATATCGGAAAGTGACTGATAAGTGAAATGAAATCCATAAGGATAAACGAATCCCTTGTACTTAAAGAAATCAATGAATCCTCAGCAAGGGATATTTTCCATCTCATCGATAATAACCGCAGACACCTGAGAGAGTGGCTTCCTTTTATTGATAACACAAAAAGAACAGAAGACACTGAGCAATTCATAAGATGGGTGAGGAAGTCGGACAGGGACCTTGTTTTCGAGATAAGGGAGAACAATGAAATAATCGGGCTCATTGCCCTTAAAGACATAGACTACCTCAACTGTAAAACTGAGATCGGTTACTGGCTCACGAAGGACCATGAAGGCAAAGGGATCATCACCCGTTCATGCGAAGCTCTTCTTGATATCTGTTTCAAGGAAATGGGAATGAACAGGGTTCAGATAAAAGCAGCCACAGGAAACGCAAAAAGTCTTCTTGTATCAGAACGACTGGGATTGAAATTCGAAGGGATTGAAAGAGCAGGCGAATACCTCAATGGCAGGTTTGCAGATTTAATGGTATTTAGTATCCTTAAAAATGAATGGAGAGGCTTGAAGAGGTCATGAACTGGACCTGACCATCAGGCTGAACTCTTTCTTGAAATTATTCATCCTTTCACCCGTTGAATAGACAAGGCTTATTGTGGTCTCGCCATCTCCCACCACCTGGAAATAAAAGGTCTTCAAGCTTGTGTATTCTCCTGATCTGTTGATCTTTGGCGACAGCACCGGTACTACGATACTCGAATCGTATGAATGCAGGCGCCAGCTATATTCATCGTTCAGTTCCTCATTCAGATTTATCTCGAAGGGCGAACCCACTGGCAACTTCACTGTTTTACCGTTATCATTTTCGTAATAGGGCCCGTAGCACGAAAACATCAAAAGTATAATGGGCGCCAGAAGTATGATTATAGTCCTTTTCATCTTGAATATTTATTACATTTAATTCTTAAAGTAATATCCCTTATAAAGCATTAATATGAAAAAGATATTAACACTTTCTTTTTTAACCCTTTCATGTTTAATGCTCGATGCTCAGGCGCCCGAACTTAGTGATCCATATCTTATGATCAATGCTGACGGCGCTGACCCTCTTTACACCACTTACACCGCTGCCATCGGGCGTTCGCAACTTTACGGCGATAAAGGCTACAAGATGCATTATAACAGTCACGACGAGCCTTTGCACTATGGCAGCGATAAAGGGGGAAGAATTTTCACTTTCTGGGAGTTCAACGATGTGGTGGTCAATAAAATTGCAGATTTTCATAGAAAGCCGCTTGTAAAAGCCTCCTTTTCTGATATGGTTATGCTGGAATACCAGCCCTGGCCTAGTGTGACCGTTAAGGAGACTTTTTTCGTATACAGCTCAGAGCTGGCAATTGCAGACCTTAAGATAAGCAATGAAAGTAACCGGTCACTGAAGATAGACATGTATCCCTGCCTCGAAGGGGCCGATTCTTTAAAGGTCCTGAGCTATAATAATTCACTTTCAGGATATATTGCATCCCATTATGAAACCAAAGAACGTCTCATAAGTGACCTCTACAGCAAAGCGCCCTATCCTGAAAACCTCATTGACTATTTTCTCCTGTCGGAGGAACCGTTTTCATATGGACATTACAAGTCAGGTATGCGGGGGCTCTACGATACTGTTAAAACTGATTTTTACTCCGATAACAGGTCCGATTCGCTCAACATGTCATCATCCGGCGAAGCCGAAATAATCCTGTTGCATACACAATTTATGCTTGAACCGGGTGAAATAAAAAATATAAGGTATTTAAGGGGATGTATTGACAGTGAAAAAAATAAGGCGGAACTGGATGCGGATTTACGTAAACTTCAGTCAGAATCTCTTCAAAAATATGTAGATGAAAATGAGAAGCTCTTTTCCGGCATCCCGGAGATCGGATTCGATAATCCTGACAAAAAGCTGGTATACCTCTCGGCCCTTAACCTGGCCAGGGGGTGCATGCTTCCTCCCACGGGAAAGACCAGCCATAATTTCTATGTTTTTTCAAGAGAGCCGTTATGGGGCTGGGGCCATGGCCACCAGGTGCTCCACGAATCCCTGAGCATGATGGCCTATGCTTACCTCGACCCGGTCTCTGCGCAAAACTCACAACGGGTGTATATGGAACAACAACGGGATGACGGACTGATTGCATACAGGCATGGCCCAAGGGGGCTGCAGGACTACCCACATAAAGGAATGCCGACCACCTCTGCCCCTTTCTACTCCTGGATCAACCTTGAGCTTTACAAGATCAGTAAAGACAAAGACTTTCTGGACGAAGCTTACCTTTCGGGAACAGATTACCTGAACTGGCTTCTCGAAAACAGGGATACCGACAACGACGGCACTTTTGAATGGGGCCCGTACGGTATTATTGAAAATGTAAGGGACTGGTACAACGTCATCTTCCAGGTATCGGAGGAAAGATACCTGGATATTGATAAAGAAGACATTTCAGATGAGCTCGAATGCCTTGACCTGAGCCTGATGATCATCAATGAAATGCATTGCTTGTCTGAAATGGCCCGCGAACTGGGCAAGACAGGCGACGCTGAGAAGTGGAAAAAAGCTGCCGAAAAAGTGATAACCCTTGTCAACGAGCGGATGTGGGACAAAAAGACCGGCTTTTTCTATCATGTTGATAAGAAAGTACATACATTCAGTTTTATGGATAGGGACCTGAAACGACAGGAGATCATAGGCTTTCTGCCTATGTGGGCTAATGCTGTTTCTGAGGAAAGGGCCGCCTTTCTTGTAAAAACACTGATTGATACAAACCGCTTCTGGCGAAAATATGGTGTCCCGACCCTCTCTGCACAGGACCCCTGGTATAGCCCTGACGTGGACTATTGCTGCAAATGGAACGGCCCTGTGTGGCTGTTATGGGATTATATGGTTTTTGAAGGATTGATCAATTACGGCTATTATGAACTGGCAACTGAGCTTGGAAATAAAATGCTGGACGCAGTGATAACCCAGCTTGAAAAGAACCACAACTTCTGGGAATCCTTCAGTCCTGACAATTCAGTGCTGAACTGCCCTTCCAATTACATATGGGATTCGATAATGGCCAGGGTCCTCGTGAGGATGGAAGAGATAAAGTAGATAGTAAATATTCCTTTTTATCGATTTGTCAGACTTTTCAATACATTAAGCGAAATTTTCTAATTTTGCGCCGTCGAGCGCAAAACCTTAAAATTCAGGGGTATGAAAAACATAGTATTTATTCTTCTTGGAACCCTCATTATTGTTTCAGGTTGTGAACCAAAAACCGAAGAACCGCCCATTATAGGCAAGAAAGACCAGCAGCTCACAAGCGATATTATGACGCCCGAGGTGTTATGGTCGTTTGGCAGGGTAAGTGATGTGCAGGTATCACCTGATAACAAGACCCTGCTTTTCGGTGTTACTTACTACGATATCGAACAAAACAAAAGCAACAGGGAACTTTATACCCTGCCCGTTGAAGGCGGTGAAATGAAAAAGCTCACAACTACAAGAGCCAGTGAATTCAATGCCATCTGGAAACCCGATGGCAGTAAGATCGGGTACATCTCTTCTGAAAGCGGTTCGCTGCAGATCTGGGAGATGAACCCAGACGGATCAGGTAAAAAACAGATATCCGATTTTGAAGGGGGGATCACGGGCTTCAAGTACTCGCCCGATATGACAAGGATCGCTTTTACCTCTGAGGTGAAGCTACATGAAAAAGACCTGGATGAATTGTACGAAGGGCTTGACAAAGCCCAAGGGAAGGTGATCAACAGGATGTTGTTCAGGCACTGGGACCGTTGGGTTGAAACGTTCAGCCATCTTTTCATTGCAGATTATGATGGCGAAAATATAACTAATGAAACAGACATTATGCCTGCAGAACCCTGGGATGTGCCTATGAAACCTTTCTGGGGGATGGAACAAATAAGCTGGCATCCAGACAGCGACCGGATTGCATATGCCTGTAAGAAGAAGGATGGAATGGCGTTTACGCTTTCCACCAATTCCGACATCTATATTTACGATATACAAACTAAGATAACCAGGAACTTCACAAGGGGAATGCTTGGATTCGATCTCTCCCCGGCATACAGTCCTGATGGCACTAAACTGGCCTGGGAAAGCATGGAAAGAGAAGGGTATGAATCGGACAAAAACCGGATAGTGGTATACGATTTCATAAAAAATCAGAGAATAAACTATTCAGAAGCATACGATATTGAAGCCCACGGCATCAACTGGGCTTCCAACGGAGAATCCATTTACTTCATTGCCGACTGGTTCGGCACCAAAGAGATTTTCAGGCTTGACCTAAATGGACAGTTCGCACAAATTACCGAAGGCATCCACAATTACACCAGCGTAGCAGATGCCGGCGACAGGCTTATAGCCACCAAGCAGTCAATGTCGATGCCTACGGAGATCTTTTCAGTCCCCTTTGAAGCCGGCGAGGATGACACCCAACTATCTGATATAAACACTAATATTCTTGACCAGTTGAAGATGGGCCGCGTGGAAAAAAGGTGGATAGAAACAACTGACGACAAGAAAATGCTCACTTGGGTGATATACCCTCCCAATTTCAATCCCAATAAAACCTATTCAGCTCTTCTGTACTGCCAGGGAGGCCCGCAGAGCATGGTAAGTCAGTTCTGGTCGTACCGCTGGAATTTCCAGATGATGGCAGCCAATGATTATATTATTGTGGCCCCTAACAGGAGAGGACTTCCGGGTTTCGGACAGGAATGGAAGGAACAGATCAGCGGTGACTACCCGGGTCAGAACATGCAGGACCTTTTCAGGGCTATCGATGTGATGGCTGAAGAACCTTACATTGACGAAGACCTGCTGGGGGCAGTGGGCGCGAGCTATGGCGGGTTTACGGTTTTCTGGATGGCCGGGAACCATGACGACCGTTTCAAAGCCTTTATTGCCCATGACGGTATGTTCAACCTTGAATCGCAGTACCTTGAAACCGATGAAATGTGGTTCGTTAACTGGGACTTTGGCGGACCCTACTGGGAAGAAAACAATGAAGTGGCACAACGGACCTATGCCAACTCTCCGCATCTTTTTGTTGATGAATGGGACACCCCGATCCTCATAATTCACGGGCAGAAAGACTACAGGATAGCCGTAACCCAGGGCATGATGGCGTTCAATGCAGCCAAGCTTAACGATGTTCCGGCACAATTCCTCTATTTCCCGGATGAGAATCACTGGGTGCTGTCGCCACAGAACGGCATACTTTGGCAGCGGACATTTTTCAACTGGCTTGACCAGTGGTTGAAGCCACCTCCGGGGGTCAGGCGGAACTAAAGGATTGTCGATTGTCGATTTATGATGTGATATATAACTTTTTACTTGAAGATTAATATTAATTTTTAATAATTTGATTATGAAAAAGTTCTATTTATTGTTTTTTATTTTTTCCCTGGGTTTCGCGTTAGTTAATGCCCAGGATGATGCCGGCAGTTCCAAGGACTGGAAAATAAAAGGGATCAATCAACTGAATTTCAACCAGATCTCTTTTTCAAACTGGCAAGCAGGCGGTACCCCGTCCATCTCACTTGGCGCGCTCACTAAGTGGCAGGCCAATTACAAAAAGGATAATATTTCATGGGACAATAGCGTCAACCTTCTTTTCGGCGTCTATAAAGAAAAAGGTGAACGCCTGAAAAAAAGCGATGACCTTATCGACCTGAACTCCATTTTTGGCTATAAGGCAGCCGGGAAATGGGAATACAGTGTGCTGTTTAATTTCCGTTCGCAGTTTGCCGAAGGTGTAGACTCTGATTATGATACCATCAAAGTATCCAATTTCATGGCACCGGGCTACCTTACTCTGTCCCCCGCCATGAGGTGGCGCCCCAACGACTGGTTTTATATTCTGCTATCTCCTGCCACAGTGAAATCAACATTCGTTATGGACCAGGATCTGGCGAACATAGGAGCCTTTGGAGTGGACGCTGCAGAAATTGATACAGTTACCGGCCAGGTGATAACCGAAGGCAGCAACATCAATTTCAGGGTTGGGGCCTTTGCCGAGGTTTATATTGGTAAGGAAGTTGTCAAAGGACTCTCAATCGAGTCTAAATTCAATGCCTTCTATTCATACAACAACCGTGACGGCCTGGAAGCTTTCGATGCGGATATAAACTGGGAAAACTTCGTAAACTACAATTTCAACGACTGGATTGCAATGAGCCTGTTTGTGCATTTTGTTTACTTCCCGGGACAACCTCCCGTTGACATAGCACTCGTCGACGGCCTCCCACAAATTGAATCGGGTCCGAGCCGCCAGGGGCAGATCAAGCAAACATTCGGCATAGGCCTGACCTATAACTTTGCCAACTTCGTGGAAGAGGAATAGGGAAGTAAAAGGAGCAGGAATAGGAGTAGGAGTAAGAATAGGAGTAGAATCAGGAAATAGGATCAGGAGAAATATATAATATGGCGGGTGTTGAATCCCGCCTTTTCAGAAAACATGAATGAAGCCAGTTTGACAGAGGCGGCAGAGCTGTTAAGGAATTCATCCTATACTTTCGCTTTTACAGGAGCCGGAATATCGGTAGAAAGCGGAATTGCCCCTTTCAGGGGCGAGGGTGGCCTATGGACTATCTATGACCCCATGTACTTCGACCTGGGCTATTTCTATGAGCACCCCGAAAAATGCTGGAAGGTCATAAAAGAGATCTTTTTTGAAAAATTTGAAGGAGCCGAACCAAACAAGGCACATATTGCTTTAGCTGAACTTCAGAAGAAAGGTTTGTTGAACGAGATAGTAACTCAAAATATAGACAACCTGCACCAGGCGGCAGGCAGCGACAGGGTAGTCGAATTTCATGGCAATTGCAGGAGGCTGGTCAGCATAGATAAAAAATATCATTATCCTGCAGGCGAGATATCACTGGACCGTCTGCCGCCCAGGTGCCCGAAATCAGGCAACATACTCAAGCCGGATTTCATATTCTTCGGAGAGGAGATCCCTCCCGATGCATATGTTGATTCTGTCAGGGCTGCTGAAAGGGCAGAAGTTGTAATTGTAATAGGCTCAACCGGCGAAGTGATGCCTGCCGGCCAGATCCCGGTAATGGCAAAGCAACAGGGGGCAAAGGTAATTGAAGTGAACACAGCCCCTTCTAACTTCACGCGGTACATGACCGATGTGTTCCTGCAGGGCAAGGCAACCGAAGTTATGGAAGTACTTATCAGTAAGGTTTGAAGTAGTTATCAGAGGGTCAGTTATTAATTACTATTCACCAATTATTAATTATTAATTATTAATTA
>CAZMOK010000023.1:0-38302 GCA_964567785.1 uncultured Bacteroidales bacterium
AAGGTAAGGATAAAGCCGGCAACCAGCAATCTTCCAGCCCTGAAAGGGCTGAACTACTACCCTCCTAATTGTAAACCGTAAATTGTAAAATAAAACACCCTCCCCTGGTTTGGGGAAGGCTTGGGAGGGGGTTGTGATCCGGCTGGGATTCGAACCCAGGACCCACGGCTTAAAAGGCCGTTGCTCTACCAGCTGAGCTACCGAATCGGCCTCGAAAATGAGGGTGCAAAAGTAAAAGTAATTTTTTAACTAGACAAGGAAGTGGCCGGTTTTTCTCTCATACTTATTGTTTAAGATGCTGTTCCCGAGATACTTGAGCTATAATGAAGATGGTTGTAAATGGTTGTTCATTACAGTTTACGAGGTTTGTGTACTAAAACCTCTGTTTTGCGCTCCTGTGCGCCTTCGTGGCTGAGGTTCCTTTGCCTCCAGGACACAAAGGCTCTAAGGGCCGCTAAGTGATCTAATGAGAAACCTCCTGAACCCCACTCATAATTCTGAAATCTTAAATCTCAAAACTCAAATCTCAAATCTTATTTCCGTTATCTTTGCCCGCTGAAACAAAAAAACTTTCAGAAAAATGAAAATAACCATCGTAGGCACCGGGTATGTAGGACTGGTTACCGGGGCCTGTTTTGCTGAAGTAGGGATCGATGTTACCTGCGTCGATATTGACGAAAAAAAGATCGAAGGACTTAATAACGGGGTGATCCCCATTTATGAGCCAGGCCTGGAAGAAATAGTTGAACGTAACATTGAAAAGAACAGGCTGCACTTCTACACAAAGCTAAGCGAATGCCTTGATGGAACTCAGGTGGTCTTCAGCGCCGTGGGCACACCGCCCGACGAAGACGGAAGCGCCGACCTGAAATACGTTCTCGACGTTGCCAGGGAAGTGGGCAGGAACATGACCGACTACATGCTGGTAGTCACAAAAAGCACTGTGCCCGTGGGTACAGCCAAACGGGTTAAAGAAGCCATCAGCGACGAACTGAAAAAGAGGAATGCCGACATCCCCTTCGATGTGGCCTCAAACCCGGAGTTCCTCAAGGAAGGTGCCGCAGTAGACGATTTCCTCAAGCCCGACAGGATCGTGGTGGGAATAGAATCGGAAAGGGCTGAAGAGCTGATGAGCAAGCTCTACAAACCATTCACCCTGAACGGCCACCCGGTTATTTTCATGGATATCGCCTCGGCCGAAATGACCAAATATGCCGCCAACGCCATGCTCGCCACCCGGATCAGCTTCATGAACGACATTGCAAGCCTCTGCGAGATCATGGGCGCCGATGTCAATATGGTACGAAAAGGGATCGGCAGCGACCCCAGGATAGGGCATAAATTCATCTATCCCGGCATCGGTTACGGAGGCTCCTGCTTTCCCAAAGATGTGAAAGCCCTTATCAAAACTGCCGATGAAAACGGGTTTAACATGCGCATCCTCAAATCTGTTGAAGAGGTGAACGACGACCAGAAAAACGTGCTCTTCGAAAAAGCAAAAACATACTTCAAAGGCGACCTCAAAGGAAAAACCGTTGCCCTGTGGGGACTTTCTTTCAAGCCCCAGACCGACGACATGCGCGAAGCACCTTCACTGGTCATCATCAACAGCCTCCTGGAGGCGGGATGCAAAGTAAAGGCTTACGATCCCGTTGCCATGGAAGAAGCAAAAAGGAAAATCGGTGATGCGGTGGTCTATTGCAACGACCAGTACGAAGCCCTCCTTGAAGCCGACTGCCTCATGCTGGTGACCGAATGGAAAGAGTTCCGCATCCCTAACTTCAGCGTGATGAAGAAGCTCATGAATGCACCAGTCATTTTCGACGGCAGGAATATTTATGATGTTTCTGAACTGAGGGAAGCCGGATTCCACTACGAAGGTATCGGGCTGGGTAAATCTTAATCAGACCGGGCACACTTTTCCTCACCTGCTTTTTTTATCTTTGGCACACCAATCAAGTATGCCAACCAATGAAAAAAAGAATACTGGTAACGGGCGGAGCGGGATTCCTGGGTTCACACCTCTGTGACCGCCTCCTCAACGAAGGGAACGAGGTCATCTCCCTCGACAATTACTTTACCGGGCAAAAGCAGAACATCGTCCACCTGATAAACAACCCCTATTTCGAAATGATAAGGCATGATGTAACAATGCCTTTCTATATAGAGGTTGATGAGATCTATAATCTGGCCTGCCCTGCCTCCCCTATCCATTACCAGTTCAATCCCATAAAGACCATCAAAACATCCGTGTCGGGCGCCATAAACATGCTCGGCCTGGCAAAGAGGATCAAATCGAAAATACTGCAGGCATCCACCAGCGAGGTTTACGGCGACCCGCAGGTACACCCCCAGCGTGAGGATTACTGGGGCTATGTCAACCCTATCGGACCCAGGGCCTGCTACGACGAGGGAAAGCGGTGTGCCGAATCCCTCTTCATGAACTACCACATCCAGAACGATGTGAGGATAAAGATCCTCAGGATCTTCAACACCTACGGGCCGAGGATGCACCCCCACGACGGCCGGGTGGTGTCGAACTTCATCGTCCAGGCGCTGAAGAACGAAGACATAACCATTTACGGCGACGGAAGCCAGTCGAGGAGCTTTTGCTATGTTGATGACCTTATTGAAGCTATGATAAGGATGATGAACTCACGGGAGGAATTCATGGGCCCCGTTAATGCGGGCAATCCCAGTGAATTCACGATAATGGAGCTGGCAGAACTCGTATTGAAGCTTACGGGATCCAGATCAAAACTAGTCTTTAAACCGCTCCCACAGGACGATCCGCTACAGCGAAGGCCGGACATTACCCTTGCCCGGGAAGAGCTCGGCTGGGAACCAAAGATCAAATTGGAGCAGGGATTGATTAACACCATTGATTATTTCAAAAACCAGCTCGAACTTTAGGAAACTATGAAAGTTCTGATTACAGGGGGCAACGGACAACTTGGAAGCCAGGTCAGGCACGATGCAGGCAAATTCAAGGGGGTTGACTTCACCTTTATCGATGTTGAAGACCTCGACCTGCTGAATAAAGAACAGGTTGACCGGTATTTTGAAGAAAACCGTTTTGACGCGGTCGTGAACTGTGCAGCATTTACTGATGTGGACGGCGCTGAGGATAAGGAAGACCAGGCAAATGCACTGAATGCCGGGCTTGTTGAGAACCTTGCCGTTGCAGCGAAAAAACAAAAAGCATTGTTGGTGCATATTTCCACAGATTATGTTTTCAGCGGAAAGAGCTACCTGCCATACACTGAAGAGGATAAGCCCGATCCGGCATCAGCTTACGGCAGGTCTAAGCTGAAGGGTGAAGAGGCACTGAAAAATATTTCGGGGAACATCGCCATTGTACGGACATCCTGGCTTGTCTCATCATTTGGCAAGAATTTTGTCAGGACCATTTCCAGGCTGTCGGCAGAAAAAGAAGAGCTGAAAGTGGTTTTCGACCAGGTGGGCAATCCCACTTATGCCGGTGAACTTGTGAGGGTAGTCATGATGCTCATTGAAAAACAGAAAGATCTGGAAGGGGTCCGCATTTATCATTTTTCAAATGAAGGTGTTTGCAGTTGGTACGACCTGGCCCATGCGCTGGTGGAAATGAGCGGGAGCAAATGCAGAATCGTGCCCGTAAGGAGCAGCGAGTTTCCGCAAAAGGCGCCACGGCCTCCGCTCAGCACCCTCGACAAGGCAAAGATCAAAAATGACCTTGAACTTGAAATACCGCACTGGCGCGACAGCCTGGCCGGAATAGTGAACTCTTTAAAAAATCAATAATCAAAAAATCAAAACCATGAATATCGATCCCCAGATCCTGAGCAAAGCGGAAAAATGGCTTACACCCGGCTTCGATGAACAAACCAGGAACCGTGTGAAGAACATGATAGAAAACGACCCGCAAGACCTTATTGAATCTTTCTACAAAGATCTCGAATTCGGCACCGGAGGCCTGAGGGGCATTATGGGTGTGGGCACCAACCGGATGAACAAGTACACGGTAGGGATGGCCACCCAGGGACTGGCGAACTACCTGAAGAAGATGTTCAGCCGGAAAGATGAGATCAAAGTTGCCATTGCCTGCGATTCCCGGAACAACAGCGAATATTTCGCCAGGATTACAGCAGAGGTTTTCTCGGCCAACGGAATAAAAGTATTCCTTTTTGAAAGCCTGCGCCCCACGCCTGAGCTTTCCTTTGCCATCAGGAAACTTGGTTGCAGCAGCGGTGTGGTCATAACCGCTTCACACAACCCGAAGGAGTATAACGGCTACAAGGCCTACTGGGACGACGGGGCACAGTTGATCCCACCTCATGATAAAAATGTCATCAGCGAGGTGCAACAGATCGGATCGATCGACCAGGTGAATTTCAACGGGAATGAAGGCCTGATCGAAATGATCGGAAAGAATGTGGATGACGCCTACCTCAGCAAAGTTAAGGAACAGTCGCTTTCACCTGAGGTGGTACAGAGGCAGAAAGACCTTAAGATCGTATACACGCCGCTTCATGGAACAGGGGCTGTAATGGTCCCCGAAGCGCTTAAGATGTTCGGCTTTGAAAATGTTACCGTTGTTGAAGAGCAGGCAGTTCCCGACGGCGACTTCCCAACAGTGAAGTCGCCCAATCCGGAAGAACCGGCAGCCCTTGAGATTGCACTTGAGAAAGCAAGGGATATTGATGCAGACCTGGTTATGGCCACTGATCCCGATGCCGACAGGGTCGGGATAGCCGTAAAGAACCTGGACGGCGAATTTGTGCTACTGAACGGGAACCAGGCTGCCAGCCTGCTCCTTCACTATGTGCTTAATAAATGGTCGGCGAACGGCAAACTTACAGGAAAAGAATACATTGTAAAGACTATCGTGACCTCTGAACTCCTTTCAGATATTGCTGCAAAATACAATGTGCCCTGCTATGACGTACTTACCGGTTTCAAATGGATCGCCGATATCATAAAGCAGAACGAAGGCGAAAAGACCTTCATCGCAGGCGGCGAAGAAAGCTATGGCTATATGGTGGGGGACTTTGTGAGGGATAAGGACGCGATAAGTTCCTGTGCCATGATCGCCGAAACAGCAGCCTGGGCTGCAGACAGCGGTAAGAGCCTGTACCAGCTCCTGATCGATATTTATCTTGAGTTCGGTTTCTACAAGGAAAGACTTGTATCCATTGTAAGGAAAGGCAAATCGGGAAGCGAAGAGATACGGGCGATGATGGAGAGGTTCCGGGTCAGCCCGCCGGAATCATTGAACAACAGCAAGATCATCAGGGTCAAGGATTATTTAACCCGGGAAAATAAAAACCTGGAAACGGGCAAAACGGATGAGATCGACCTGCCCAAATCAAACGTGCTTCAGTTCCTCCTGGCCGACGGCAGCAAGATAAGCATGAGGCCCAGCGGTACGGAGCCCAAGATCAAGTTCTATTTTGGTGTGAAGGAAGAACTTAAGAGCAGGGATGATCATGAATCTGTGAATGCTGGGCTGGAGTCGCGGATCGAGGCACTGATAAAGGACCTTAAGGTATAATAGTCATCAGAAAATGGCTTTAATATTTTCTTTCTGAAACTGCTCCATCACATCCTCCTGCTGACGGATGCACTTATCGATCAGATCCTTTTTGAACCCGGTTCTTTTTTTTATTGTCCATCAACAGAAAATACAAATTGTTTGGCGGATAGCCTCAATATTTTTTAATTAATTTCGCCCACATGTCGGAAAAACAACCTGTTAACGGAGAGGTAAGAGAGCCTTCGGAATCACTCCCGGTGCTTGAATTTATAAGAGTGGCCTATGAATTTGTCCTCTTTATCGAAAAAATTGAAAAGGAGGGAAAGGAAGAAGTCTTTGATTTCATTCACAAAATAGCACCACTGATCTATGTAAAGGCTGTTCTTCTGCCTGTAATAACCCCGGAGGAGGAAGAAATTGCCGAGAGGTTCGTTACCGAGGAGGAGTGGGAGAATGTTTTCAACGACCTGAGGCAACGCCTGGGCAACGAGGATATCTTCTGGTTCATTGATCCGGTGCGGGATCCTGATTACCAGCCAATAAAGGCAAGCCTGGCCGAGCACCTTACCGATATCTACCAGGACCTCAAGGATTGTATCCTTCTTTACCAGAAGAACAATAAACTAACCAGGGACATTGCGGTTTTCGAAATAAAAAGACTCTTCCGCGACAGGTGGGGTGCCAGGCTGATCAGGACGATCAATGCCATTCATAACCACATGTATCCCGAAACAGACCTGGAAACATTCTATGACCTTTAGTGAGGGCACGGATCCACACCTTTCTATTCACAAATTGATCTTCTTATTTAGACTGAATTTAGAATGAATTAAGTGACATAGCTACATGATTGTAGCTATTTTTGTATTACTTTATTTAGATTAATTCTAAATTATTTGCGTACACTAAAAGATCTTAGGGAAGGTGAAAGCGCCACCATCGTTAAAGTGAATGGTAACGGGGCTTTCAGGAAGAGAATCCTCGAAATGGGATTTATAAGAGGTAAGACCGTGACCGTTATAAAGGCAGCTCCCCTCCAGGATCCGGTTGAATACAGGATCATGAATTCCAACGTTTCGCTTCGCCTGGCTGAAGCCGGACTTGTCGAAGTGTGCCCCGCCAATGGAAAACCGCTGAATAACAATAAAGACATCCTTGACAACCCGGTACTGAATGGTTCCGATTATAAAGCCAAAACATCAACTGAGAAAAAGATACGTGTAGCCATTGTCGGCAACCCCAATTCCGGTAAAACAACCATATTCAATTACGCAACAAGGTCGAGGGAACATACCGGGAATTTTGCAGGTGTAACTGTTGACTCAAAAAAAGCATTGATAAAGACAGATGGTTATATACTCGAGATAACCGATCTGCCCGGCACTTATTCCATAACCCACTACTCTCCCGAAGAGCTGTTTGTGCGTCATCATCTTACTAATGAACTTCCTGATGTGGTCATCAATGTTTTGGATGCTACAAACCTTGAGCGAAACCTGTATCTTACAACCCAGCTCATCGATATGAATGTCAAGGTGGTCATTGCCCTCAATATGTATGATGAACTCATACTTAAGGGCGATCATTTCAATTATGCCACCCTGGGAAAGATGATAGGTATCCCTATTGTGCCAACAGTTGGCAGTAAAGGGAAAGGAATAAAAGAATTATTCAATAAGGTTATCGAAGTTTACGAAGACCGGGATCCTGCAGTTAGGATGGTCGACATAAACCACGGAAAAGAGCTGGAGGAATCGATCGAAAGGATCAAGAGCCTGATCTGTGAAAACAAGGAGATCAGCCAGACCCTTTCATCCAGGTATTATGCAATAAAACTATTGGAAAAGGACAGGTCGTCACTGTATGCCCTTTCAGGGCTTACAAATTATTCAAGAATACTTGCTGCAAGGGAGGAAGAGATAAAACGTCTCGAAAACCTGTTCACAGAAGACACCGAAACCCTTATTACCAATGCTAAATACGGGTTTGTGGAAGGGGCCCTTAAAGAAACACTCAAACCTTCGAGGGTGGAGAAGAAATCGCTCAGCAAAAAGATCGATACCATACTTACAGGAAAAGTTCTGAGCTATCCTTTCTTCCTGTTTGCAATGTGGCTCATGTTCCAGGCTACCTTTACGCTGGGTGAGTACCCGGTGCTGCTGCTTGAAAATATGATCGACCGGACTGCAACCCAGGTAAATGTCCTGCTTCCCGATGGGATCTTCAAAGACCTGGTTGTTGATGGGATATTGGGTGGTGTTGGCGGTGTGCTTGTATTCCTGCCCAATATCCTTATCCTTTTCTTTTTCATTTCCCTCATGGAAGACACAGGGTATATGTCGAGAGTGGCATTCATCCTGGATAAGCTGATGCATAATGTGGGGCTTCACGGAAAGTCTTTCATACCCCTTCTCATGGGATTCGGTTGTAACGTACCGGCAATCATGGCAACACGGACTATCGAAAGCCGCAACGACAGGCTGGTTACAATGCTTATAATACCCTTCATGTCGTGCAGCGCCCGATATCCTGTATATATTCTGATCATCAGCACATTCTTTACAAAACACCAGGGCAGTGTACTGTTCCTGATCTACCTTGCCGGTATTTTCCTGGCAGGCTTGTTTGCCTTTCTTTTTAAAAAGACCCTTTATAACAAAAAGGAGATCCCGTTCGTAATGGAGCTCCCCCCCTACCGTATGCCAACTGCAAAGGCTATCCTGAAGCATACCTGGTTCAAGGGCAGCCTCTATCTCAAGAAAATGGGCGGTATTATCCTGATAGCTTCCATAATAATCTGGGCACTCGGTTACTTTCCTAAAAATGAAGCCATTGTAAATAAATACGAAAAGCAAAAAGCACTTACAGAAGCTTCCTTTGCTGAAAGTATGCCTGATAATGTTCCGGAAGAAAATGTATCTGCTCAAGAGATAAGGGAATTGCTGTCAGACAGCATCCGGAAAATAGATCATGCCATGCAGCGCGAACTCCAGCAATCGTCATTCATCGGCAAAGCAGGCAGGTTTATCGAGCCTGTGCTGAGACCACTGGGTTTCGACTGGAAAATGGGCGTGAGCCTCATAGCAGGACTAGCAGCCAAAGAGATTGTTGTCAGCACCATGGGAGTACTTTATCAGTCAGGTTCTGATAACGGCAACATATCAACCCTTTCGAACAGGATAAAAGAAGAGAAATACCAGGCCGGGAGCATGGCCGGTAAACCGGTCTACAGCCCGCTCGCTGCCCTCAGCTTCATTGTGTTCGTACTTATCTATTTTCCTTGTGTAGCTGTGCTGGCAGCCGTCAGAAGGGAATCAGGCGGATGGAAGCATGCAATCTTCCTGGCTGTTTATACCACAGCCTCTGCCTGGATCTTCTCATTCCTGGTCTTTAATGTTGGCAGATTACTGGGATTCTAATTCTGAGATTTGAAATATTCATCTAAACACTCAAATCTCAAATCTCAAATCTCAACACTCAACTCTACTTCAGGTCAATCCTGTTCAATGCTTCAACAGCCAGTTCATAATTAGGGGTGATTTCAAGGGCGCGGGTATAATTCATCCTGGCCCGGTCATAATCCCCGGCAAGCTCATAGGCATAGCCGCGGTTGTACCAGGCATCTGTATGCTTAGGGCTGCGATCGATCACGTCGGTAAAATACCGGGCGGCCATTTCATAATCCTCAAGGTAGACCAGGTTCAGGTATCCGAGGTTGTAATAGGCATCTACGTACTCCGGATCAATAGCCAGGAGCTGGTCGTAAACCTGCAGGGCCTGCCCGATATCTTCATTTTCCTGGTAGAACATACCGAGGAAATAGTACGGTTCGGGATTGTTCGGCCTTGAGTTGATAGCGTTTCTATAATACCCCACAGCAAGCGGGTCGTTCCTGGAAGCATACAGCAGCCCAAGTTGCATATAGGCTTCATAATATTGCTGGTCCTGGTCGGTGGCCCTGATAAATTCCCTCACCGCTTTCACAGTGTCACCGGTTTCCAGCAGAGCATACCCTCGTATGAAATACGCAACAGGGTTGAAATCGTCGATCTCCAGGGCCCTTTTTACATATTCGAAGGTTTTCTGGTATTCCCTTAATATCAGGTACACTTCCGCCTGCTTCAGTAACCCTTCGGTGTTCTCAGGTTCAAGCTCCCCGGCCTTCTCGAGTGCTTCAATGCAGTTGTTCAGCTTTCCCATCGAAAGATAGATGTCTGATAATGTGATATAATGTGCAGCATTCTTTGAATCGATCTGAAGGGCCGAATTAACATCTGACAAAGCCTTGTTCAGTTCACCGTTCACAAGGTAGTATCCTGCCCTTTCATTCAGCAGCATCGCATTCGATGGATCCCGGCTGATGGCGCTGTCGAGCCGTTGAAGCTCAGTTATTCCGGTATCCTTTACATCTGCAGCAGGCTTTTTTTCAACCTGCCTGCAGGATAGAAGGGCTAATAATAGCATGACCGCCACGAAAAAAGGAAACGTTCCTCTCCCGTTCTTCATATGATCTAAAATTTTACAGGATTTACCGCTTTATGACTTCTTTGGTTCTTTCAGCTTTTCCTTTATCTTGTTTTCAAGCTCTTCGGCTAGTTCAGGGTTATCGGCCAGCAGTGACCTGACGGCTTCCCGGCCCTGCCCCAGTTTGGTATCTCCATAACTGAACCACGAGCCACTCTTTTTCAGGATATTCTGGTCGACGCCAAGGTCAATTATCTCCCCTGATTTTGAGATCCCGGTCCCGTAAACTATGTCAAATTCGGCTCTTTTGAATGGCGGGGCAACCTTGTTCTTGACAACTTTCACCTTGACCCGGTTTCCTACGGTATCTTCACCTTCTTTTATCTGGTTCATCTTTCGGATATCGATCCTGACCGAGGAATAGAACTTGAGTGCATTACCGCCGGTGGTTGTTTCAGGGTTGCCAAACATAACGCCGATCTTTTCCCTGAGCTGGTTTATGAAAACACAGCTTGTGCCGGTCTTGGAAATGTTGGCAGTGAGTTTCCTGAGTGCCTGCGACATCAGCCTGGCCTGGAGACCCATCTTTGAGTCTCCCATTTCCCCTTCTATTTCACTTTTAGGGGTGAGGGCAGCCACTGAATCGATTACAATGATATCAAGGGCACCTGAGCGGATCAGGTTGTCGACTATCTCGAGTGCCTGTTCTCCGTTATCCGGCTGCGATACAAGCAAGTCCTCAATATTGACACCCAGTTTTTGTGCATAGAACCTGTCAAAAGCATGTTCTGCATCTATAAAGGCGGCTATACCTCCTTTTTTTTGTGCTTCTGCAATAGCATGAAGTGCCAGGGTGGTCTTACCGCTTGATTCGGGCCCGAATATCTCGATTACCCTACCCCTTGGCAGCCCACCTATGCCCAATGCATTATCCAGTGAGATCGAGCCGGTTGAAATCGCCGGCACATCTTCAACGGCTGAGTCGCCGAGTTTCATTATGGTTCCCTTGCCATAATTCTTTTCTAAGTTTCCCAATGTCAGTTCCAGTGCCTTCAGCTTCTGGTTCCTGACCTGATCCTGATTGTCTTTGCTCATCTAATTAATAGTATTTCCTGTTACAAACCCAATTCTTTCACTATCTGGTCTGAATGATCCTTGGTCTTCACTTTGGCTATGATCTTCTCAATGCTGCCATCTTCTGAAATAACAAAAGTAGTACGGTGTATACCGTCATATTCCCTGCCCATGAATTTCTTAGGTCCCCAAACATCATAAGACTTTATGATCTCCTTTTCTGTATCAGGGATTAGAGGGAAAGGCAACCTGAACTTTTCAGTGAATTTCTGGTGAGATTTCTGGGAATCGGCACTCACACCAATAATCTTAAAACCTTTTTCAAGCAGATCGTCGTAATTGTCCCTCAGATTACAAGCCTCGGCCGTACAGCCGGGGGTGTTGTCTTTGGGGTAAAAAAACAAAATTACTTTACTGCCTGAAAAGTCTTTTAACGCTATTTTTTCTCCTTTCTGGTCAGTTGCTTCGAATTCGGGAGCTTTATCACCTTCTTTTAGTTTCATGACAATATGGATTTAAAACAAAGATACTCAATTTTGAACCTGCATAATTTTGAAGATATTAACACTTTTCACGCTCCATTTGTTTTCTCAGAATTTATGACTCCTGCTTACCTTTTACACTTTTCTCATAATACTTACAAAAGTGGGTTATTTCACATTCCTCACATTTCGGCTTTCTTGCCAGGCATATGTACCGGCCGTGAAGTATAAGCCAGTGATGCGCCAGCGGAATGACCTCCTCGGGCAGATATTTTACAAGCTGCTTTTCCGCCTGTAAAGGGTTTTTAGCCCCGGTTGTGAGCCCAATCCTTGCCGATACCCTGAAAACATGAGTGTCAACTGCCATTGCAGGTTTCTTATACACCACGGATGCTATTACATTAGCCGTTTTACGGCCTACACCAGGTAGCTTCTGTAGTTCACTCACTTCATCAGGCACCTCTCCGTCGAATTCATCCAAAAGCTTTCCTGCCATCCCTATCAGGTGTTTCGTTTTGTTGTTTGGATATGAGCAACTTTTGATCAGCTCATAAACATCCTTAGTTTCGGCAGCAGCAAGGTCCCGCACTGTCGGGTATTTCCTGAAAAAGCCCGGAGTGATCATGTTAACCCTCTTATCAGTGCATTGCGCCGAAAGGATTACAGCCACAATAAGCTCGTAAGGATTCACATACTCCAGTTCCGTTGTCGCATCAGGCTGACTTACAGTAAAATGATCAAGGAACTTTTCAAACCTTTCTTTCTTTCTCAATTTCTTCTGTGCTTATTTATCGGAAAAAGTATAAAAAATACCTGTTGCACTGACAAAAAAAATCCCGGCGTATTGATAGCCAGGATTTTACAGATCAATTTTTTTTTGGTTAATTCATTAAGAGATAGGCATGGCCGTTTGATCTCGTCGTAACGACCTTTAATGCCCTCGCATAATTTAACAGGTTCATCACCAACTGTTTGTCTGGTGAAATATCCTCAGGTGAAGAGGCTTTCTGCCTTTCTTCAAGTTCCTGCTGATATGTGTAAAGATCAAAAAGGGTAAAGGATTTCTCCATAGGCTTGATTTAGGTTAAAACTTTAGCTTCAACCAACAAACGGAGAAAACCTTAAAAATATTATTTATGTGGAAAAATATTCCATCAGGCCGTCAGGATCACATTGTGCTCCTTGACCAGTTTCCTGAGATTTATCAAAGCATACCTCATTCTTCCAAGAGCAGTGTTGATACTTACATCGGTCTGTTCTGCAATGTCTTTGAAGCTCATGTTGTAATAATGCCTCATGTACAGAACCTCTTTCTGCTCTTCGGGAAGGTATTCAATAAGCGCCCTGACATCCTTGTGTATCTGTTCGGTGACCAGCTCTTCTTCAATCGACGGATCGGTAAAGCGAATGGTGTCCATAATGTCGTAATTGTCATGGTTATTGTCAACTACCGGGATCCTTTTCGCTTTCCTGAAATGGTCGATGATCAGGTTATGGGCAATTCTCATAACCCACTGGATGAATTTACCCTCTTCTTTATATGAACCGGCCTTAACCGTATTGATAACCTTGATGAAAGTATCCTGGAATATGTCGTCGGCCATCTGCTTGTCCTTGACGATCATAAGGATATATGCATAAACTTTGTTCTTGTGACGGTTGATCAGGATCTCCAGGCTGTTCTGGTTACCGGCCAAATACTTCTCAAGAAGCTCCTTATCGCTTTGCGCGTGAGCTTTCATAAAAGCCTCCTTTTTTAATTCAACTTACTTTAAAAAAGGGTAGAAGTTTTGTCGATAACTTTCCTCCGTATTTGGGTGAGAATGAAACTTTATTTTTTTACGTTGGATCTACAGATTCTGTTGCAAATATAATGCGATAATATAAAAATGCAAGTATTAAATGGGTAATTTTGCACTTTTTAACATATACCGTAAAGGCATTTTTCGTCTGTTTTTTTATGATCCTTGATAATCTCGACCCGAAAAAATATCTCATAATCAAAGGCGCGTCGGTACACAACCTCAAGAATGTTGATGTTGTGATGCCACGCAACAGGATCATCGTCATCACCGGACTATCAGGTTCAGGAAAGTCAAGCCTGGCCTTCGATACCCTTTACGCCGACGGGCAAAGGCGCTATGTGGAATCACTCAGTGCCTATGCACGTCAGTTCCTGGGCAGAATGAGCAAACCCAGGGTTGAGTACATCAAAGGTATCTCTCCTGCCATAGCTATTGAACAAAAGGTAAACACCAGGAACCCCAGATCAACCGTTGCCACCTCAACAGAGATCTATGAATACCTGAAGCTTCTTTATGCAAGGATCGGCAGGACTTATTCTCCGGTTTCAGGGGAAAACGTCAAAAGGGACACTGTTACCGATATAACGGATCATGTATTGTCAAAGAAAGACGGTAGCAGGATCTACATCTACAGCCCGGTGAAGATCACCAATGGCAGGCCTCTTAGATCGCAACTCAACATTTACCTGCAACAAGGGTTCAACAGGGTTTCTTACAAAGGGGAGTTGATCAAATTAGAAGAGGCGCTTGGGAATGATTCAATAAATAACCCCGATGACCTACTGCTCATAATTGACCGGATAGTGCTGAAAAAAGATGACGAAGACCTGCAGGCAAGAATAGCTGATTCGGCACAGACCGCCTTCTTTGAAGGCAAAGGTTATTGCCTGGTCGACACAGAATTTGAAGGAAAAAGAAAACGAAGGGAGTTTTCAAACAAGTTCGAAAAAGACGGGATTGAATTCGAAGAACCTTCTGTCAACCTTTTCAGTTTCAACAATCCATATGGTGCTTGTAAAAAATGCGAAGGCTTCGGCAGCATAATTGGTATAGATGAAGACCTGGTCATCCCGAACAAATCCCTTTCAGTATATGAAGAAGCCATAGTTTGCTGGAAGGGAGAGAAAATGGGCGAATGGAAAGAACAACTGGTAATGAATGCCTATAAGTTCGATTTCCCCATCCATAAGCCCGTATACGAACTGACCGAAGAGCAGCGCAGGCTATTGTGGTCAGGAAACAGGTATTTTCACGGACTGAATGATTTTTTCAGGCACCTTGAAGAGCAAACCTACAAGATCCAGTACCGGGTTATGCTTTCCAGATACAGGGGCAAGACCATCTGCCCCGAGTGTAACGGGACAAGATTGAGAAAGGATGCCAATTACGTTAAGGTACAAGGTAGATCAATCAGCGAGATCTTGCTTATGCCTGTTGATTCCGCGCTGAAATTCTTTAAAAAGATCAGGTTGGACAAGTACGACAGCCAGGTGGCTGAAAGACTGCTGGTCGAAATCACAAACCGTTTGCAGTTCCTTGATGATGTGGGCCTCGGATACCTTTCCCTGAACAGGCAATCATCAACCCTATCGGGTGGTGAATCCCAACGGATCAACCTGGCAACATCGCTGGGCAGCAACCTGGTCGGCTCTATGTACATCCTCGATGAGCCAAGTATAGGCCTTCATCCCAGGGATACACACAGGCTTATTAACGTCCTGGAAAAGTTACGCGATCTTGGGAACACTGTTATTGTTGTTGAACACGATGAAGAGATCATGAGGGCAGCCGACCATATCGTCGATATTGGCCCGCTTGCAGGGTTCAACGGTGGAGAGATCGTATTCAGCGGTGAATTGAATAAACTGCTGAAAGAAAAAGAAAGCCTCACGGCCCAGTATCTCAGGGGCGAACGGGAGATCAGCCTGCCCCGCAACAGACGGAAATGGAAAGAGTACATCGAACTGCAAGGGGTGAGGGAAAATAACCTGAAAGGCATCAATGTAAAATTCCCGTTAAGGATCATGACTGTAGTCACGGGTGTCAGCGGATCAGGGAAAACTTCTCTGATAAAAAATATACTATACCCGGCCGTAAAAAAAATACACGGCGGGTATGCTGATAAAACAGGGAAGCTCAACAGGATAACAGGAGACCTGAAGAGTATAGCTTCTGTCGAGTTTGTAGACCAGAACCCTATAGGCAGGTCGTCGAGGTCGAACCCCGCAACATACCTGAAGGCTTACGACGAGATCAGGGCCCTTTTTTCCAGGCAGCAGTTGGCCAGACTCAGGGGGTACAAGCCCGGCTTTTTCTCATTCAACATACCGGGAGGCCGGTGTGAAGAATGCGAAGGCGAAGGGGTCGTGAAAATTGAAATGCAGTTTATGGCCGATCTTTACCTGACCTGCGAATCGTGCAGGGGCAGCAGGTTCAAAGATGAACTGCTGGATGTCAAATATTGTGGCAAGGCCATCAACGAAGTATTGCACCTGACCATAAACCAGGCTATCGGTTTTTTCTCACAGGCTGATAAAAAGGCTTCATCACTCGAGAACAAGATCATCGATAAACTGAAACCTTTACAGGATGTAGGCCTGGGATACCTGGAACTGGGCCAGTCGTCGAGCACGCTCAGCGGAGGGGAAGCCCAGCGTATCAAGCTGGCCTATTTCCTTTCCAGGGGTGTTTCACAGGAAAAAACACTCTTCATTTTTGATGAGCCCACTACAGGCCTGCACTTCCACGACATCAGGAACTTGCTCAACGCTTTCGGTGCATTAATAGATAATGGGCATACCGTAGTAGTGATCGAGCACAACCTTGAGGTAATCAAATCGGCCGACTGGATCATTGACCTTGGCCCCGAAGGTGGTGAAAAAGGAGGTTACAAAATATTTGAAGGCAGACCGGAAGAAATCGATAAAGCCAAAAATTCTTATACCGCCGGGTTCCTTTCGGGCAAACTGAAACAATAAAACTGAATCTAGCTGCTTCTCTGTTTTTGTACCTCGTAGAGGATTATCCCGGCAGCCACCGAAACATTCAGTGAATCAACAGACCCGCTCATAGGGATCTTAACACCCATATCACATATACCTGCCAATTCCCGGGAAACCCCTTTGTCTTCTGCACCCATAACTATGACAAGGGGCCCGCTAAGGTCAGCTTCATGAACAAATTTTTCGGCCGACTGGTGTGTGTACACAGAACTCAAACCGCTGAACTTGAGATATTCCATTGAAGCTTGGATATCAAAACTGCGGCAAACAGGTATTTTGTTGAGCGCTCCTGCAGAGGTCTTCACTGCATCTTCATTAACCTGGGCGCTTTCTTTTGCAGGCACGAGAATTGCGTCTACACCCAGACACTCTGCCGTTCTGGCTATGGCTCCGAAGTTCCTCACATCGGTTACCCTGTCGAGTAAAATAAGGAGGGGATCCTTTCCCTTCTCAAACAGCCCCTGTATGATTTCAGTGAGGTCCCTGTATGGTATGGGTGAAATAAATGCAATGACCCCCTGGTGGTTTTTCTTTGTGATCCTGTTTAATTTTTCGATTGGAACAAACTGAAAGGGGATACTGTATTGTTTCAATTCCTTCAGCAGTCCACCCGAGGCATCACCCCTGCCGCCTTTTTTCAGTAATACCTTCTCAATATCCTTTCCCATCTTAACAGCCTCCATTACAGGCCGCGTTCCATAAATTATTGAATCTTTTTTTTTCATATTATAACTACCTCCTCCAGCTCTGGACATTCACATACCAGGCCTCTTTGTAAGTTGGCGATCTGAGCAACATATAATCATTGTATGAGAAAGGATTGATGACCCTGACAAATGTAAACCTCAAGGAATTACGGTTTTCCGGTTCACCGTAGACCCATTCTTCCACCCCTTTTCCACGGTACACCTTAGTAGGCTTGCCGAATATGATATAGATCAATCCCCTGTCGGTTTTCCAGCCTTCATGGTAGGATGTGAAGAATCTGTTCGCATCAACTACATTGCTGTAATAACGCTGAATCAGGTTTCTTGCCCTCAGTTCATTCCCTGCAGAGTTCAGCCAGAAATCGTCAAGCGCATCTTTCTTGTCTTCCTTTGAAACAATATCTTCAAACTCTTTTTTGGTTGTTATGTAACGAAGTGGGGCAATCATGTCAGAGGCAGTTATCACTTCCGGAAAACCTTCATAAAACCTGTACAGGGTAAAACCTTCCTTACTGCTTGTATCTGTTTGAAAATGATAGAACCCTTCCCGGCCGAGATCAAAGAAACCGGTTTCTCCTTCAAGTGCCGGCAGAGCAAAAAGGCTGTCGTACCTGTAATCGAACGATATATCTTTCTCACTGACAAATGGCGGGCTGGCTATTGGAAAATCCCTGAAATAACAACTTACAAATATGTTTCCGTCTTCCCTGTTGTTGCTTCTTAACTTTATTTCCTCGTCCTTATTGAGGTAATCCCTGAACAACGGCTGCCTGTTTTGTCCTACTGGCAGAAAACCTTGCTGGTTCGTTAAAACAGATTTATTCACCCGGATGTAATCCTTTATCTCACCGGGCATGTTAAGATCTTTCAATCGAAGTTCAAGGATATAGGTGTCCCCTACAATAGCTTGAAAATCAAAGGAGTGGATCATCCTTATGTCTTTTCCAAAGTTTACAGAATCTATGTAAATAAAGGATGAACTGTCAGCAACAGTCCTTGATTCGTACGAATCCTGCAGCCTGTAACTGATCTCATACATTGCTGAATAATTTGCTTCCGGGGCCGGCTTTTCATAATGCAGGTCCACCAGGTAAACTCCTAATATGGCAGTTGACAGGGTATCGCTCAGGTGGAAAACCCTGTTTTCAGGAGTGGTAAATTTATTTTCTGTTTCATAAAGAGTGGATATATCGTAAACACTGATCTTGTTTGGCGAAGAACACTGCATGAGTGTTGCCAGGATCAGAATGAAAAAGAGGCCTTTGCTAACTTTCCGGTAGTTCATCCTCTGTGAAATTTTGTGGTAACGTCTTTTCTGCTTTAACACCCAGGTCTTTAAGCATCTCTGCCTGCCTTATAAGGTTGCCGCTGCCTGAAGAAAGTTTGTTATGCGCTTTTTCATAGGTCTTGCCAAGCAGAGTTATCTGGCTTCCCACCTGTTCAAGGTCTTTCAGGAAAGTTACAAACTTATCGAACAACCGCCCTCCTCTCTGTGCTATTTCCATTGCATTTCTTGTCTGTTTTTCGTGTTTCCATAGTGAGGCTACAGTCTTGAGTGTGGCCAGGAGAGTGGTAGGGCTCACTATTACGATCTTTCGTTCCCAGGCAAAATTGAACAGCTCGCTGTCGTTCTGCAGCGCCAGGCTGAAGGCCGACTCGAGCGGCATGAACAAAAGTACGAAATCGGGAGTGTCAAGATTTGATGCCCCGAGGTAGTTCTTTTCACTGAGCCCTTTAACGTGCTGGCGAATGGATTCAATGTGTGCCTTCAAGAAAGTGGCTTTTTCGTCTTCATCTTCTTCATTGGTATAACGGTCGTAAGCCACAAGCGAAACTTTTGAATCTATTATAAGGTGCTTTTTATCAGGGAGGTTCACTATTACATCCGGCCTGATTAGGTTCCCGTCTTCGTTCCTGTCGGTATACTGGGTCTGGTATTCCAAACCCTTGACCAGTCCTGATTGTTCCAATACCCGGTCGAGGATAAGCTCCCCCCAGTTGCCCATTTTCTTTGAATCGGAGCGGAGAGCTTTGGTAAGATGGCTAGCTTCCTCACTGATTCGCTGGTTTAGCTCTTTAAGCATCCTCAGTTCGGTGCGGAGATCGGTACGGTCTTTCATCCCTTTTTCATATGATTCCTGTACCTTTTTCTCAAATTCACCCAGTTTTTCCCTCAGGGGCTTGAGCACATCCTCCAGGTTTTTCTGCTGCAAATCGGTAACTTCACGTGAACTCTGCTTAAGCAGTTTATTGGCGATCATTTCGAAGTCTTTGGTGAATTTCGACTGAAGTTGCTCAACCTCTTTTTTCTGTTCCTCCAGCTTCTGTTTTATATTCTTGTATTCGACTTCGGCCCGGGCAAGTCTGTCTGAGAGATCCTGCCTCGTCTGCCTCTCGGCCTGCAGTTCTGCTTCAGTTTCCTCAAGTTCATTCCCCAGATGGGCTACTTTTTCCTCAAGGGCTGCTTTTTCACTTCCTGCAACCATTAACTGCTCATGGAACTTCATCCTGCTTTTCCCTTTGATCAGCAGGGCTATCAGGAAACCAACGGCTATTCCTGGTATTAATCCGGTTATAAGAGACAAAATATCCATTTCGTGGTTTTTTACCTGTTGGAGAATATTATTATCGGCAGATACTTAAATGCAAAGGTAAAAGTGATTACCTTTAAAAAGTAAACCATGCACTTATATTTATGCTCAAATTCTCAACAACGCTCATATATTGGCTCATTCTTGTCGAGGGGCTTAACAGCCAACAGGCAGAACCTGCCGAACCGATAAGCAGCAACAAGCTTACGCGTGATTTTATCTGCGAAGAGATGGTATATCCCAGGGAAGAACTTGAAAACAGAACCGAAGGTACCGTCAAGCTTTCTTTTATTGTTGATGCTGAAGGGGGGGTTGACGACATAAGAGTGGTAAATTCCGTGTCACCGGCTATAGACAGGGAAGCGGTAAGGGTTTTCAGCATGATCATGTGGAAGCCTGCCTACAGGTTGGGCCAGCCGGTTGCTTCAATGCAGGAGTATGAATTTGAATTTGACAAAAGAAAATATATAAAACATTGCCGAAAAAGGGGGTATAAAAACCACGAATTCCCCTATGACCCCATAGACACTTCACTCAGGGTATATTCACTGAGGCAGGTTGACATGTCTCCACAGCCTCTTTTCAATGAAAAAGGCATGACAGTTGGGAAATTTATGCAGGAAAACCTTCAGTACCCTTCTTTAGCTTACCGGCAAAGTATAAGCGGCAAAGTTCGGCTTAAATTCATCGTTGAAGCTCATGGAAGGGTCTCAAATATTACCATAGGAAGCTCTGTTGGCGGGGGTTGCAATGAAGAAGCGATCAGGCTGCTCAAGATGCTGGACTGGATGCCTGCAATCAAAGATGAAAAGGCAGTAAGATCAAGAATGCATATGGACATTACCTTCAGCCTGCCTTCCGGTTCCGATCACAAAGTGATTAACTACAACCGGAATACTTCTTTGTAATCAACAAATTGTTAATAATTATTACAATAAAAAAGTTGATTCTCCAAAAGATTCTTTATATTTGCCCCCAAATCCGAACCCCAAACCCAACGTCATGAAAAAGCAAGTAAATGCAGGTATACTGCTTTTGTTTCAGTTTTTCTTTGCCACCTTATCCTTTGGCCAGGTATCTATTAATCAAGATGGTTCCCCGCCACACAGCAGTGCGATGCTCGACATCAATGCTGAGGATAAAGGTATTTTAATCCCCCGCGTACAATTATCAGGTCCCCAGATACCGGATCCGATAATAGACCCACCCGTAGGGCTTATTGTTTTCAATACAGGGCCAAATCTTCCTCAAGGTATATATTACTGGAGAGGCAGTTCATGGACCGAATTCATTACAGGTGCAGAGCCCTTTACCGGAGCTGCATTTGCTGAGATCTACGAAGTGAACGAATCCGGCACTGTATTGGCTCTCGGCAATTCCGGTTACACACCATGGAACAGTGCCTGGCAGGGAGCCTTTGATGGAGACCTTGTAATTGATACTATCAACGGTACTTCAAGCAGGATCATAATCAACTCCGCCGGGAACTACCAGATAGATGTTTCCTGCTCATTTGAAGGAGACAACAACCACACTGTAAACGGTTCAGTTTTTAAAAACGATGAAAAATTCCCCAGGATATCCTTCTACCAAACCTTGAATTCCAATGATGCAACTTCTGCATCTGCTTCAGGTATCGTTACACTTCAGGAAGGAGATTACATAGACCTGAGGTTTAAATCATCCAAGAACAATAAAGATATCAGCCTCCAAGTCGCGAACCTGAGGATCACTAAAATAGGTGACCCTCCGGTCAACTAGTTTGAAACCGACAAACTTTTCAGACAAAAATTGATCAAACTTTAAACTACCATCAGGAAAGTATCCCTACTTTTGGGCTTTTGCCCAGGAGTAGGGATCTTATTATGATGCAAATAGGTTTACTGTCAGATACGCATGGCTATCTTCATCCTAAAGTCTTTGAATTTTTCAAAAACTGTGATGAAATATGGCATGCCGGAGATGCAGGGAAAATCGAAATACTTGATCAACTGGAAGATTTCACGACCCTGCAGGCTGTCTATGGTAATATTGACGGGCATGATGTGAGGATCAGGCATCCTGAATATCAATTATTTGATTGCGAGGATATCAGGGTGCTGATGATCCATATCGGCGGGTACCCTAAAAAATATAATCCGAGAGCAAAGCAGCTCATTGAAAAATACCGGCCCGGCCTTTTTATCACAGGACATTCGCACATACTGAAAGTGATGTACGACAGTAAATACGAACTGCTTCATATAAACCCGGGAGCAGCGGGAAAACAGGGGTTACACAAAAAAATAACCTTTGTCAGGTTTTCCATCGACCGAAAGGAGATCAAAGACCTTGAAATATTTGAAACAGGCAGGGGATTTTGATAGAAACTACCTGAGCCTGTCGGCTGACCTTATCAGTTTTTCGTCTCTCATGATAAAGCGATTCGCAAGCAGGAGGAACAACATTGAGCCCAGGGGCAGGTATGCACCAACTGTTCCCGAATAATCTGCAGCCACATCAAGTTGCTCTTCTATTTGTGGAATGTAATAGAAAAAGATAAGAGCAATGAAAACAATTTCTAGCAGGAACGAAAACCTGACCAATCTTACCTGCACCATTCTTCTTTTGTATAAAAAGATCGTTATCAGGCTGATAAGCCCCACTGCCACGTGTATAGCAAGAAGCGGTATCACAAAGTATTCCGAAAAGATAGGCTCAGTATCGGGTGTCATGCTAATCAGGTCATATACATAGAGCTTGAGGTAATAAAAATCAGACAGGAAGCTGGCTATGGGATAAAAGAACAACACTACCGTGATGGCTACAACACCTGTCAAAAACAATGTCTGAACTCTCTGGATCATAGTTGGAACATTTTGGGCAAAAATACTAATTAATGTCGTGGAGGGACAAAGTTGCAAGCTGTTGAATAAAAAATATACTCCGCTTCGGAGGTTTTCATAAGTTTGTCATCCTGTAAGCTACTGATAGAATTCATTTAAGCCTGCTGCCTGGTGATTGGAGATCATAAACCTTAAAAGGAATTAGCAATGTATCCTAAGCTTAGCGACCTCATCAACAGCCTCTTCGGAACCAACATTGACCTGCCTGTCCAGACATATGGCTTTTTTGTTGCCCTGGCTTTCATCCTGGCAGGTGTAATAGTGTATTTTGAGCTAAGGAGAAAAGAGAAAAACGGTACACTAAGCCCGCAAATGAAGGAAAGCGTCAAGGGAAAACCTGCCTCATTTTCAGAGCTGGCCATATCTTTTATCCTGTCCGGCTTAATATTGCTTAAACTGAGCGGCATAATCCTCAGCTATGAAATATTTACTGAAAACCCCCGGGAGTTTATTTTTTCCTGGCAGGGAAACTGGTTTATCGGCATAGGCGGGGCACTGGCATACACATTTTACATTTACCGGCAAAAGCGTAAGCAGCAACTGCCAAAACCGGTGAAAGTCAAAGAAAAAGTCCATCCGTACCAACTTACAGGAAGCATTTTGCTGGTAGCGGCTATTGCAGGGCTGGTGGGATCAAAACTGTTCGATGTGGTGGAGCATCTCGATCAACTGGCAAAGGACCCGATAGGTACCCTTTTCTCACTGAGCGGGCTAGCGTTTTACGGAGGGCTTATAGTGGCAGCGATTGCAGTTGCTGTTTATGCCGAGAAGAACGGGATCCCCTGGCCGGTGATCGGCGACACCGTAGCCCCTGGCCTGCTGGTAGGCTACGGCACGGGCAGAATTGGCTGCCAGCTTTCGGGCGACGGATGCTGGGGGATCGTTAATAACGCGCCCAAGCCCGACTGGTTAAGCTTTCTCCCCGACTGGATCTGGGCTTCACGCTATCCCCATAATGTAATTGATGAAGGGGTCCTGATCAGCAACTGCACCGGGGACCATTGCCATATACTTGCCGAGCCCGTTTTCCCCACACCTTTTTATGAAACAGTCATTGTGTACCTTTTCTTCATAGTCTTGTGGTCACTGCGCAAAAGAATAATAATACCCGGGATGATGTTTTCTATCTACCTTATCCTCAATGGGATAGAACGTTTTTTTATAGAAAAGATAAGAGTGAACATTCGGTACGACATTGCCGGGCTCAATGTAACCCAGGCTGAGATCATTTCCATAGTGCTGATAATCCTGGGGATTGCGGGTATATTCTATTTCAGGAACCGATACAACAATAAAATACCATCCACATAATATGGATATTAAAAACACAACAGGTTCAGTATGCGAGATCTGCCTGGAAACCGGTAACTGGATAAAAAACGAGGCAGGCAGGTTCACTTCCTCCGACATAGAATCCAAAGGCAGGCACAACTATGTGACCTATGTTGACAAGGGTGCTGAAAAGATGCTTGTGGAAAAGCTTCAGGAACTGGTCCCGGAATCTGATATAATAGCCGAAGAGGGCAATTACCCGTCCGGAGGATTTGACCATACCTGGATCATTGACCCCCTCGACGGGACTACGAACTTCATACACGGCATTCCGTTTTTCTCTATATCTGTTGCCCTTTCTTACAAAAATGAACTTGTATCGGGTGTGGTCTTTGATATCATGTCGGGCGAATGTTTTTATGCGTCAAAAAATAAAGGGGCCTTTCTTAATGGAAAGCCAATCAGCATAAGCAGTTCAATCAGCCTTGAAGAAGCAGTTCTTGCAACCGGGTTCCCTTATGTGCTTGCCAACCGGTTTGAGTCATACCTGGCGCTTTTCAAAGGTCTTGTGCAATCGAGCCGGGGGATCAGGAGGCTGGGATCTGCTGCGCTCGACCTGGTCTATGTTGCCTGTGGCCGGTTCGATGGCTTTTATGAATTCGGCCTTAATCCATGGGATGTGGCTGCCGGGGCTATAATAACCAGTGAAGCCGGCGGGAATGTAACAGATTTTCAAGGGAAAGATAACTATCTTTATGGAAACCAAATAATTGCAAGCAATGGAAAAATCCATAATGAAATGCTTTCCATAATAAAAAAATACTTTGATTAAATTTACATCACTTCAACAAGTCAAAAAGAAGCAAAACCTAACTTATGGGAAAGAATAATAGCAGGCCATCAAAATTGGAGCATAAAGACAGCCCCAGCAGGTCGATTACAAAGGCAATGAGCTGGAGGGTAATCGCCACATTGACTACTTTCCTGATAACTTTTATCATTTTCAAACGTTATACTGACCGGTCGCTTAGCGAAGTATTTGAAACGGCTTCGTTTGTTGCGGGAATAGAAGTTGTGGCCAAGATACTGTTCTACTACCTCCACGAAAGGATGTGGCAGAACATCAGATGGGGAAAAGACTGGAGACGTGATTACTGGCAACGCCGTGCCTGGAAAAAGTTGTACAGGCAGATGCATTCAAAAATATCCGATTAAAAAAATGGAAAAGGTCTTTAAATACATTACTCTTTTTATTCTTGTTTTGACGGTAGTGAAAGGGTATTCACAACCGGAGATCAGTGATACAGTCGACGGGCCTTTAACGGTGTACAAGTTCGAAATCAGGGAACAAATTGCACCTCCGGTTTGGAGGTCCACAAAAATGGCGATCGATGAAGCCGAGAAAATAGGGGCAGACATCATCCTTATCCATATGAACACTTATGGCGGGATGGTAGAATCGGCCGACTCGATCAGGACAAAGATCCTTCAGACGCCAATCCCCGTTTATGTATTCATCGACCATAATGCAGCCAGTGCAGGCGCACTGATATCTATTGCATGCGACAGTATCTACATGGTTCCCGGTGCAACTATCGGAGCAGCTACAGTGGTCAATCAGCAAGGGGAAGTGGTGGCCGATAAGTATCAGTCGTACATGCGCGCCACTATGCGTTCCACAGCCGAGGCTAAAGGGCGGGATCCTGATATTGCCCAGGCGATGGTAGACCCAAGGATAGAGATCGAAAATGTGATCGACAGTGGATCGGTACTCACATTTACAGCAAGCGAAGCGGTCAGGAATGGATATTGCGAGGGGATTGTCAATTCTGTTCCCGAGCTCTTTGAAAATGCAGGTATTGAAAATTATGAAATCGTTGAACAGGAGCTTACAGGGATGGACAGGTTCATTGCTTTCCTGATCAATCCCTTCATCAGTGGGATCCTTATTATGATCATTATAGGCGGAATATACTTTGAGCTGCAGTCGCCGGGGGTTGGATTCCCTATTATAGCTGCCATTATAGCAGCACTGCTGTATTTTGCCCCGTTATACATTGAAGGACTTGCCGACAACTGGGAGATCCTTCTCTTTATTGGGGGCATAGTTTTAATAGCCGTGGAGATCTTTGCCATACCCGGCTTCGGTGTTGCCGGGGTTACCGGGATTTTATTTGTTATAACAGGCCTTACACTGAGCCTGGTTGGCAATGTAGGGTTAGACTTTTCAGGTGTTGACCTGACTACAGTTATCACCTCCCTTTTCCTGGTCATCACGGCTATATTCCTTTCTATGATCATTTCATTTTATATTACGAAAAGCGTCTTTTCAGAAAACCGCCTCTTCGGTTCACTCGCTCTCGAATCCGTTCAAAGCAGGGATGAAGGCTTTACTTCTTCCGATAACACCTATGTGGAGATGCTCGGGAAAACAGGGGTTGCCTCCACTGTCTTGAGGCCATCAGGCAAAGTCCTGATCGAAGATGAAGTCTATGATGCCACTTCTCTTGCAGGATTTATTGAAAAGGGTGATCCTGTGGAAGTGGTGAGGTATGAAACATCACAACTGTTTGTCAGGAAAATCAAGAAATAATGAGAAACCCAAAGATCTCGATCATCCGGGGCGATATCACAAAGATGCAGACCGATGCCATAGTCAATGCCGCCAATCACAGCCTGCTCGGCGGAGGAGGCGTGGATGGTGCCATTCACAGGGCAGCAGGGCCTGAGCTCCTCGAAGAATGCAGGACCCTGGGAGGCTGCCCGACAGGAGAAGCAAGGATAACCAAAGCGTATAACCTGCAGGCAAAATATGTGATCCATACAGTTGGTCCGGTCTATGGTAAAGATCCGGCAAACCAGGAGAAACAGCTTGCAAACTGTTATCTGAACAGCCTTGAACTGGCTGTAAAACATAATTGTAAAAGCATCGCTTTTCCCAATATAAGTACCGGCGTCTATGGCTACCCAAAAGATGAAGCAGCCAAAATTGCCTGCAGGGCCGTAAATAATTTCCTTGAAAACAATAAAAGCATGAATGAAATTGTTTTTGTCTGTTTCGACGAGGAGAACTTTTCCCTCTACCGGGAAATATGCGGATAGCCATTTTTCTTACCTTTGTGAAACATTTAACAGGTATTGAAAATTTTGCACGCTGAAAGGTTTGTATGAATCGGAGGGTAACAGGAATAGCTTTTTTTCTTATTCTTTTTATTGCTCATCAGGTTACAGCCGGTAGTGCTTATCCCGCAGAAAAAAAATCATTGACGGCAGTTTTTACCGAACAGGAGCCTTCAATTGACGGGATCCTTGATGATGATGTATGGAAGGGGGTACCTGTTGCATCCGATTTTGTGCAGTTCGAACCGTATAACGGCAGGGCTCCTTCTCAAAAGACCGAAGTAAGGATCCTTTATGATAACCGGGCACTTTATGTAGCCGCAAGATTATACGACTCCTCCCCTGACAGCATCCTGACCGAGCTGGGAAAAAGAGACCAGAACAATCTCAATTCCGATTACTTTTCAGTCGATATATCCCCCTATGGCGAAGGCCACAGCTCTTTTGAATTCAAGGTGACTGCCTCAGGAATACAGATAGATAAAAAATACTCCAGGGAAGACTCGGACAGGCAATGGGATGCGGTCTGGAAAAGTGAGGTCAGGATCGACAGCCTGGGCTGGACAGTTGAAATGGAGATCCCCTATTCTGCGATCCGTTTTCCCAGGACCGAAGTGCAGGAATGGGGACTTAATTTCTGGAGGGAGATAAAGAGGACCAGGGAGATCTCCACCTGGAATTATATTGACAAAATGATCGACGGGATCATTAACCAGTCCGGCTCCCTTACAGGCATAAGTGGGATCAAACCACCACTCAGGTTATCGCTTGAGCCTTACCTGTCGGGGTATACCGAGAAAAAACCTGAAACAGACTGGTCGTTCAGGGCGAGCTACGGAGCTGATGTCAAACTTGGTTTGAGCGAATCCTTCACCCTTGACATGACCCTTATCCCTGATTTTGGACAGGTGGAATCGGATGATATTATTATTGACCTCTCTCCTTTTGAGGTCTATTATTCAGAAAAAAGACAGTTCTTCACAGAAGGCACTGAGCTTTTCAGCCGCGGCGGTATCTTTTACTCTAGAAGGATCGGCACAACACCTGTGGGCCTGGGTGATGTTTACGATGATTATGATTCGGTGGTCAAAAACACGCTTGAAACGCAGTTGATCAATGCCTCTAAGGTATCGGGCAGAACCGGGAAAGGACTGGGCATTGGGGTATTCAACGCGATAACTGCCCCGGCGAAGGCAACGGTTGCAGATTCTTCAGGCAACAACGAGGAGGAAGTCGTTATCCAGCCTCTCACAAATTACAATATGGTTGTATTTGACCAGTCGTTCAGAAACAACTCCTTCATCAGCGCTTATAACACGAATGTGTATATGGGCGATTTCTATCGCACAGCCAATGTCAGCGGCACCCAATTCAGGCTGGCCAATAAATCAAACACTTATGCAGTTTCAGGCCTTTACAATATTTCACAAAAATACAGCAGCGACAAAGCTCCCGAATTCGGTCATAAATACACCATCAAGCTCGATAAGATCAGCGGGAACTTTCTCGGGGGGATATGGCAAAGGGTGGAAACCGACAAGTGGGACCCTAATGATATGGGCTTCGACCGGGTTAATAATGTATTCAGGAACGGGATATTCATGAGGTATAACATTTATGAGCCCTTCTGGAAAATACTGGAGCTCTATAACCTTTTCAGCCTGGAGTTGAACTACCTGTATGCCCCAAGGAAATATACAAGTGTGGAAATTGAATACAGTTTAAGGACTACTTTCAGGAACCGGCTTACAGTGGGGTTTGAATTCGATGCCAACCCCTTCGAAATCCATGATTATTATGAACCACGCGTTGAAGGGAGAGTGGTAAAACTTCCTTCACAATATGATCTCAGCTTTTTCCTGTCGCCTGACTATACGAAAAAAGTTGTTGTCGATTTCAGTGCCGGGATAGATTTCGGTGCAAAGTACAAACAAAGAAGCTACAACGCGAGCCTGGGGCCAAGGTTGAGGATCAGCGACCATATGTTTTTAAGGATGAGGAGTTCTTTTGAATACGATATGAATGACCTGGGTTATGTAACCGACAGTTTACGGCCCGATAATTCCGAGGCAATAATTTTTGGAAAAAGGGACATCAAGAACATTACAAATACACTGAACCTTACTTATACTTTCAACAGTAAGCTGAACCTTGAGCTCAGGCTCCGTCACTACTGGTTTGTAGTTCAGTACAACCGGTTTTACGATCTTAAGGAAGACGGGTATCTAAGGGCTAATGATTTCACCGGCGATTTCGATATCAATTATACGGCCTTCAACATAGATACGTACTTAACCTGGTATTTTGCCCCCGGCAGTGAAATGATCGTTGCCTGGCAAAATGCCATTTCAGCATTCCAGGATCCGGTTACCAGGAATTTCTTCAGTTCAATTGATTATGCCCTTTCATCGCCTGCCAGTAATTCGTTCTCTGTAAAGATCATTTATTATCTTGATTATCAATACCTGAAGAAAAAGATTAAAAAACCTTCCTGACACAAAACTGACTACATGTCACTTCTGCAGTAAAAACTTACATGGTTAAAAGATTGTTTAACCTATGGCACACATATTGATATCTGCACATGAAAAATTAAATACCGACAAAAATGCAGGAAGTAAAAACACATCCAGAGGTGCTTGAGCAGGTCAAGGGCAAAGCCAAAGCATATCTCCTGCTTTATAAGCCTGGCAGTGCGCCAAACGAATGTGCCTATAAGAATATTCAGGATGCATCTTCCACTGTGGATGACATAACCATCTTATGGGCTGATGTGTCCAAAGTAAGGGATATCCATCCCAATTACCCGATCAAATCAGTGCCATCTCTTCTGATCTTTGAGAACGGGAAATTCATGAATGTTGTGATCGGCTGTAATGAAAACGGCTATTACAAAACCCTCTTCGAAGATGCACAGTTTGCCGCGATCATGCAGTCGGAAGGAAAAAAGATGAAAAGTGTCACGGTCTATTCAACTCCCACATGCACCTGGTGCAATACCCTGAAGACCTACCTTCGTAAAAACAGGATACCCTTCACGGATGTTGATGTTTCACGAGACCAGCAGGCGGCCGAAGAGCTTGTAAGAAGGACCGGACAACAGGGTGTGCCCCAGACCGACATAGAAGGGGAAATCATAGTGGGGTTCGACAAGAAAAGGATCAATGAACTATTAGAAATAAACGGATAAATTATTTACAGGAGGATTTAAAATGCAAAAAGAACTAATGCCTGTCAACCAGAATGTAATTCTGGACATAAGCGATGACAAAAAGGAACAGAAAACAGCCAGCGGGATAATCATTCCCGATAGTGCAAAGGAAAAGCCCAAATATGCGAAAGTGGTTTCAATCTCAAACATCGAAAACATTGAGATTGCTGTAGGCGATATTGTTTTCTACAAGGAATACTCGGGTACCGAAATTGAATTTGAAGGGAAGAAGTACCTGGTAGTGCCTTACGCCGATATTATGGCCAAGATCGTGGAAACAGAGGCCATCTGATAAGCTCATACTGTTTTAAACGAAGCACAGTGCCTTCAGGGGTACTGTGCTTTTTTTACGCACCCATACCTCTCATTCATAATGAGTTAAATAATTGTTAAGTCATATGCTTTTCTGATGAGCCCAGATTCTGTTGAAAACCAAACGGAAAGGTTCATTCCCGATAGTGAATGAGCATATCGGTAATAAGTACTAACTTTGTATCCAGATCCGGGACGTGCGGGCAAAACTTTAACTCACTACTTGCTAAATACCGGGGAGTAAGGCCCCCGGTGCCCGTTCTCCCGGTTATTTCATCTCAGGTTTCTTTCTTACCCTTTGTAGAATGGCAGCTTTATGATCTTCGCCTTGAGAAGCTTATTCCTGATGCGGATATAAATTTCATTGTCGAATGCGGCGTGTTCTTTCTTTACATACCCCATACCAATAGGTTGCTTCAATGAAGGCGACATAGTCCCTGAGGTCACCTCCCCGATCACATTACCCTCGGCATCACAAATTTCATAATGCTGCCTTGGGATCCCTTTATCAAGCATGATGAACCCTCTGAGCCTTTTCTTCACACCTTCCTGCTTCTGCTCTTCCAGGGCCGGGCGGTTCACAAAGTTGTTTCCTTCCACAAACTTGGTGATCCATCCAAGTCTAGCCTCAAGCGGGGAAGTCTCTTCGTTGATATCATTGCCATACAGACACAATCCCATTTCGAGCCTCAGGGTATCCCTTGCCGCCAGCCCGATGGGCTTTATACCAAACTCCTCCCCTGCCTCAAAAACAGCATTCCAGATAGGTTCACCACCTTCCTTATCAAAATATATTTCAAAACCTCCCGAACCGGTGTATCCTGTGTTTGAAAGGATTACATTCTTAATACCTGCCATCTCAACAACCTTGAAGGTGTAATAGGGTATCTCTTCAAGGTCTACATCAACCAGTTTGGCGATGACCTTTTCTGCCAGCGGCCCCTGCACGGCAAGCTGACCTGTATTTTCGGATGCATTTTCTATATCAGCACCGATAGTATTCTGTTTTTTTATCCATTCCCAGTCTTTATCGATATTGGCAGCATTGATCACCAGGAGATATTCCTCTTCGCTGAAACGATAAATGAGAAGGTCATCAACGATACCTCCCTTATCATTTGGCATGCAGGTATACTGAACTTTACCGTCTGTCAGCTTTGCCACATCATTTGAAGTTATTTTCTGTGCCAGTTCAAAGGCTTTTGGGCCTCTGATCCAGACTTCACCCATATGGGAAACATCAAAAACCCCAACCTTTTTCCTTACAGTTTCATGTTCAACATTCACCCCTTCAAATTGGAGCGGCATGTAATAGCCTGCAAATTCTACCATTTTAGCACCTTTGGCTTCGTTGATCTTACTAAAGGCAGTATACTTCATAGTCTTTAAAAAAAGTTTAAATGATTAATATTCTTAGGGATCAACTGTTTACCAATCCCCGCCCTGTCTTTACTATTTTATTCTCGCCCTTCAGTTCCTGTATTAACTTATCGAGTATACCATTAATAAAAGCCCTGCTTTTATTTGAACTGAATATTTTGGACAGTTCGATGTACTCATTAATACTGACTTTTACAGGTATATTAGTAAACTCCAGTATTTCGGCCAGCGCCATTTTAAGGATCAGCATATCCATAATGGCTATCCTTTCAAGCTCCCAGTTTGTAGCTTTCTGCTCAACCAGTTTCTCAAACTCTTCGCTGCGCAATATTGTTTTTCTGAAGAGCTTTATCATATAATCACGGTCCTCTCCCCTGTCTTTATAAACATCGGGAAGGGGCTCTTCATTGTCCATGTGTTTCTTGAAATAATTGATAGTTTTCAGCACCATCAATAGTGAAATATCAAAATCGGCATCCGACCAGTGAATGTCGCGGTCTTCATATATGGCCCTCAAAAGGTCGTAATCGCTAAGGATCTCAATAACCAGATAGGAAAGTATTTCTTTATCAGGTTTATATCCCGGTGCCGGGTTGTTGAGATATTCCCGGTATGCTTCGCTGCTCTTGAGATCGTTGTAAAGTTTCAGCAACAGGTTTACCTCATCGCGCCAGTTGGCATTGAGTTTTTCTCTTCTCCTGAAAAGCTCTTCATTATCATCGAGTTGTTTTATGAGCAAATTATCGGCAAACCTTGTATTGGGGTTAAGGTCCTCCTCTGTCGGAAAGAACTTCTTTCTGGCGTCTTCCTGACGCTGCATGACAAAATTCTTAAGTTCGATGATAAGATCAAGCTGGAATATGTATAGGTCGTATAACCTGTTGATATGTTTGTGAAGAGATTTTTCACCGGAAGCTATGCTGTCATTTCCCGATTGGAAAAAGGCATACAAAGCTTGCAATGTTTTGATCCGGAGATGCCTTCTGCTTAGCATTATGTTGTTAATGAACTCGATTCCACGACAGATGCAAATGTAAAATAATTATGGACTCCGGGTAAGAAAAACATCAATGTGGTTTCATTTTTTCAAATCCCATGCAACCCGAGCCAAATTTTACTTGTCTGTTTAACAAATATTCAACTTCTACTATTGGCAAATTTAGGTACATAGATATTTATTTTTAAATTTGCTTCTGTTGGTAAAGCAAGTTGGTTGAACTAAACAGGAAAATGATGGCTGAGAACGAGAATCAGGAAAAAAGAAGAGAAGAGATCTATTCGAGAGCGATTAGGGCAGGAAAACGAACCTATTTCTTTGATGTAAAAGCCACCCGGTCGGGCGAGAATTATCTGACAATCACAGAAAGCAAGCGCCGTTTCAACAATGAGCAGGGCAAGTTCTATTATGAAAAGCACAAGCTCTTCTTATACAAGGAGGATTTTGACAAATTTGCCGATGGCTTTGAAGATGTTGTTAGCTATATAAAAAGCGCCCAGCCACAGGATAGTGAAGAATCAAAACCCGGGGATATTACCGAAAAAAACAAAAACATCCATACGGATGTTGAGTTTGAGGATCTCGGGCCCACCGATTCCGAAAAAGAAGAATAATCCTATTGGTTAATAAAGTCTTCTTTCCGGGGTTTTTATCCACAGTCCGGTTAATAACTCCTGATAAGTCGTGCCTGTTACTTAGCCGGTGATGTTGTATTTTTGTTTAAAACCTCAATAAATACAAGGTATTCTATGGGAAAAATAATGGCCCTGGCCAATCAGAAAGGTGGAGTGGGTAAAACAACAACAGCAATCAATCTCGCCGCAGGCCTTGCGGTTCTTGAACATAAAACTTTGCTGGTTGATGCAGATCCCCAGGCTAATGCAACTTCAGGTGTAGGTTTAGACCCGAAGAACGTAAAAACAGGTATCTACGAATGCATTATAGATGATCAGGAACCAAAAGACATAATAATTAACACTTCCACTCCTAACCTTGATCTCCTTCCTTCACATATTGACCTTGTTGGTGCTGAGATTGAAATGATCAACCTGCCCGGAAGGGAAAAGATGATGAAAAAAGTACTCGATAAGGTCAGGAACGATTACGATTTTATCATAATCGACTGTTCACCTTCGCTTGGCCTGATCACAGTTAATGCTCTCACAGCCGCTGATTCGGTGATCATACCTGTTCAGTGTGAATATTTTGCCCTGGAAGGGCTTGGCAAGCTTCTGAATACGATCAAAATTGTACAGACCCGGCTTAATGAAAACCTGACCATTGAAGGCCTGCTGCTTACTATGTTCGATGTGCGGCTCAGGCTGTCAAAACAGGTGGTCGATGAAGTAAAGACCCATTTTCAAAACATGGTTTTCGATACCATTATCAACAGGAATACCCGCCTGAGCGAAGCCCCCAGTTTCGGTGAAACGATCATTATGCACGATGCCTCAAGCACAGGGGCCATCAACTACCTGAACCTTGCAAGGGAGATCCTCCAGAAGAATGGAATGACACAGATCAGTGAATCCGACAAAAGAATAAACATAGTAAATGAAATCTAAGAAGAAGGCACTGGGAAGGGGACTCGAAGCTATACTGCAAAGTCCTGATACTGACATAACCTCTGAGGATATATCAGGCAACTATGTGGTTGGGGCAATAGCTGAACTTAAAATAGACCAGATCGAAGCCAATCCTTTTCAGCCAAGGTCTGTATTCGATGAGGAAGAGCTTTCGGAACTGGCAGCCTCGATCAGGGAACAAGGGATTGTACAGCCTCTTACTGTCAGAAAGCTGGGGTTTGAAAAGTACCAGCTCATTGCAGGTGAAAGAAGGCTACGCGCCGCAAAACTGGCCGGAATGACTACAGTACCCTGCTTCATCAGGGTTGCCAACGATGAGCAGATGCTTGAAATGGCACTGATAGAGAACATTCACAGAAAAGACCTCAACTCGATCGAAATAGCTATCTCCTACCAGAGACTGATGGAAGAGTGCAAGCTTACCCAGGAAGAGCTGAGCGACAGGGTCGGGAAAAAAAGAGCAACTGTTTCCAATTACATCAGGCTTCTGAAGCTCCCGGCAGAGGTACAGCTCGCCATAAAGGATGAAAATCTATCTATGGGCCATGCCAGGGCTATCATCAATATCGAGGACAATGAACAACAGACCCGGCTGATGGAAAGGATCATATCGAAGGGGCTTTCGGTAAGGCAAGTGGAAAAAGAGGTCTCGGAATTGCTGAAGAACAACAAATCGGAAACAAAAAAGAAAAAGGCAACCCCCGAAAAGTTCCTCGAGGCAGGTTCCGTTCTGTCTAAACAGCTCGATGCTTCTGTAACCGTAAAAGCAAACAATAAAGGAAAAGGAAGCATCGTTATCCCGTTTACCAGCGAAGATGAGTTTGATGAAGTCTTTTCGAGGCTGGTCAAAAAATAACCGGTACACCCAAAGTGAAGCTTGCTAATTCAAAACAAAGTATACCACTCTATCGAAATATACTTCCCTCAGCAAGGATACTGGCCCTTCTGATACTTTTTCTTGGTTTATTCTACCAGGGCTTTTCCCAGGGAAATGAACCGGAGGTCAAGCAGACAAAAGTCAAAACGGAGGAAGAGCATTCGGTAAGGAAGGCAACAATCTATTCTGCCGTACTACCCGGACTCGGTCAGGCATACAACCGTAAATACTGGAAAATACCCATTGTTTATGTTGGCTTTGGGGTGCTCACTTATTTCATTGTCTCAAACACACAGGAATTCAATAAGTTCGAGGAAGCGTACGTGTATGTCGCTAACGATGAAACGTATCCGATCGACAACGAATATGTTGAAAGGTATACCCTGAATCAGCTTGAAACCGGGATGAACGACTTCAGGAGGTACCGGGATCTTTCCTACATAATTACTGCTATTTGGTATGGCCTTAACATACTGGACGCCAATGTAGATGCCCATTTCTATGATTTTGAGGTTTCGGAAGACCTGTCGATCAGGTGGGAACCTTATGTAAATTCACCCTCATACATGCCTTCTTCAGGCAGGCAGACAGAATCAGGAGTAAAAATTACCTTAAACTTTTAAGTTTTGAATATAATTATATCAGGCTACGGACGAATGGGTAAAATAATCGAAGAGATAGCCATTTTGCGAGGGCATAAGATCATAAAAGTGCTTGACAGTGATAAGGACTGGCAGAACCTTGGAAGCCCGGTTGAAGGGACCCTGATCGATTTCAGCTACCCGGAAACCGCATTCGAAAACATCACCAGGGCCTTCGACATGGGTCTTCCCGTTGTCTGTGGCACAACCGGATGGCACACGAAGATCAATGAGATCAGGGAGACCTGCCTTTCAAAACAGCATTCGATAGTTGTGGCTTCTAATTTCAGTATAGGTGTTAACGTACTCTTTGCCATTAACAAGCAGCTTGCTTCCATAATGAATAATTTTCCGGAATACCGGCCGGAAATAACCGAAAAACATCACATACATAAAAAAGACAAACCCAGCGGAACGGCTCTTGCACTGGCAGGAGATCTCTTAAACCGAGTGGACCGGTTCAGCAAATGGTCTTTTGAAGCAGATGAAAGTAAAAAAGAGATCCGGATAAACTCCATCAGAGAAGGTGAAGTTACCGGCGAGCATTCGGTATTATATGCATCAGCATATGATAAGATCAACATAAACCACGAAGCATCTGACAGAAAAGCATTCGGACTGGGAGCTGTTGTGGCTGCAGAGTGGCTTGAAGGCAAAACAGGGTTCTATACCATGCAGGATGTCCTGGCAATTTAATACAGGGTTTTGTTTTAACAAAAATTAACATGACCTTTGCAAGCGTTTCAAGGTAAAAACGTTACTATTTCGACAAGTTATACCAAATGAATATATACCTTATCCTCACCATAGCCATTGCTATACTAATTTTAGCAGGATTGTGGAAGATCTTCGAAAAAGCAGGAAAACAAGGCTACCTGGCTATCATCCCTTTTGTTAATATCTATTACTGGCTTAAAATAACCGGCCGTCCGCTGTGGTGGTATATATTCTTCCTTATCCCGTTCATCAACGTCTTTATGCTACTGGTTATGTTTGTTGAAACAGCTAAATGTTTCAATAAATTCAGTCTGTGGGAACACGCAGTGGCGGCAATCTTTCCTTTTGTGTACTTACCATACCTGGGGTTTTCGGATGAAGAATATGTTGACCCTTCAAAGCGACCGGTCATAAAAAAGTCATGGATCAGGGAATGGGTTGATGCTATCATATTTGCGGTGGTCGCGGCTACCATTATCCGTACTTTCCTCATCGAGGCGTACACCATACCCACCCCTTCGATGGAAAAATCATTGCTGGTAGGTGACTTTCTCTTTGTCAGTAAAATGGCATACGGCCCCAGGGCGCCTATGACACCTCTGTCGTTCCCTTTTGTACATCATACCATGCCCCTTTCGAGCGACAGGAAATCTTACCTCGAATGGATCAAACTTCCCTATTACAGATTCCCGGGTTTCGGCGGCGTCGACAGGCATGACGCCGTGGTATTCAATTATCCTGATGGCGACACCCTCTCTGTTAAATACCAGAGCAACAGGAGCTATCATGAAATGATCCGTAGCGAGGGGCGGCAGAATGTCTGGTCAAATCCACGCATATATGGCAAGATCATAGCCAGGCCGGTGGATAAACGGGAGAACTATATCAAACGATGTATAGGATTGCCCGGTGATACACTCGAAATATTAAACCAGAAAATCTATATTGATGGTAAACTGATGCCTACACCCGGTGAACTTCAGTATAATTACAACGTGGCCACCAATGGCTCCCTGCTGAATTTCAGGCAGATATCGAGAATGGGCGTTTCAAGGAGCGATATCCACCCCATAGGCCAGGGAAAGTATGTAATGACCCTTACAAATAAAGCCGCCCAAGAACTCAAAAGTATACCAACGGTAATACAAGTTGAAAAGCGAATTGATCCGGAAAATTACTGGGACCAGAACATTTTCCCCTATGATGAAAGGTACCGCTGGAACAGGGATAATTACGGACCGGTCTACCTCCCGGAAGCAGGCGCGACCATCCGGATCGATACTTCAAATATTTCATTGTACAGAAGGGCTATAGAAGCCTATGAACTTAATGACCTTGAGATAAGGAACGGGAAAATATTCATCAACGGAGAAGAAACAAATGAATACACATTCAGAATGAATTACTACTGGATGATGGGCGATAACCGGCATAATTCTGCCGATTCGCGGTACTGGGGATTCGTTCCCGAGGACCATATTGTTGGCAAGGCTGTTTTCGTCTGGCTATCGCTTGATAATGAAGAACCCCTCTTTGGCGGAAAGATACGTTGGGATAAGATGTTGAGGGTTGTTGATTAATTAATAGTGAATAATTAATAATGAATAATGAATAATTAATAACTGATAATTGATAATTGATAACTGATAATTGATAATTGATAA
>CAZMOK010000023.1:38402-41611 GCA_964567785.1 uncultured Bacteroidales bacterium
ATAACTGATAATTGATAATTGATAACTGATAATTGATAATTGATAATTGATAATTAATAATTGAGAACTGATTTATGAAAAAAGTATTACTGGCAATTTTTGCCGTTTCGATCGCAACACTGACTTTTGCAGGTTTACCTAAAGAATTCAAAGGAACCATAACTTACAAGATCACTTATGAGGGTGATGAGGTCACCGAACAGATGTTATCATATCTGCCTAAAACGTTGAAGACCTATTTCAGGGATGAACTTACGCGTACCGATCTCATTATGGGAATGGGCAAAACCATCAAGATCAAGGATGGAGAAGAAAAAAGTGTTGTATCCCTTTTCGATATGATGGGAAAGAAGGTGGGGTTTGCATCCGATTATGAAGAGATCAAAGAATCCATGAAAGACAAACCTGACTCCGAGATCGAAATAAGGAATGAGACAAAGGAAATACTTGGTTATGAGTGTAAGCGTGCTGTGATCAAAATAGAAGGTCCCGGTGGTGAAACAGTAAGAATGAATGCATGGTTCACCAAAGAACTCGGGGACAACAACAACTATTTCGATACACCCGAATTCAAGGATATCGAAGGCATCATGCTTCAGTACGAGGTACACGCACCTCAGTTCGATATGATCTTTAAGGCAGCCGATATCGACACCAAGAAAGTATCCAAAAAGGAGTTCGAGATCCCTGAAGGATACGAAATGAAGTCGAAGGAGGAGGTTGAAGCAATGTTCGGCGGCGGAATGTAGCTCCCCCCTTTCCTTCTTAATTATGAATATGCATGGTTGAGCCTACGGGTATTGTGAAATTAGCACCCGGATCAACCGTCAGTGTCTTGCAATCCATTTCACCCGAGCGGTTTTCAGCAGGAAAATACCCCCTTGTGGTTGATGCAGGAATGGTAACATGTGTATCCGGATCAGGCACCAGCCCGTTCGACCAGTTGGCCGGATCGTCCCAGTTGGTGTTGGTTCCCAGCCATTCATTGAAGAGCGGGATATCGAAAAAGCGCAGGTATTTTCCTGCAAGCTGAGTTTTGGAGGAGGTCCCGTCATCCAGACCGCCAAATTCATGCGAAGCCCCTATCGTTTTATAGGTTCCGGCATCATAGATCACAGCTGTCCCATACGAGGGTGATGAGTTCTCAAGGATAGCAACTGAAGTGCCGGTGACCTCTATGTGATCCATATAATTGTTTTCACCAGAGTAGGCGAAGGTCAAATCTTCAAAAGCAGTTCCGGTCAAACCCGAAACAGTTCCCATATCTCCTGTTCCATCGGATGATGCACTGATACTGAACATGGGATGGACATCGGTTTGTGCATCCCAGAACCAGGTATCACCTCCTTCCATGTAAAGTTTTCCTCCCTGGTTAAGGTAACCTGCAAGCTGGGTGCCTTCAGCAGAAGAAAGAACGTGGTTGCTCGCATATACGCCGAGATGAACAAAAACCGAAAGATAATCATCCAGTCCCGAAGGGATACTGGTTACATAATCCACGGGTATCCCATTACTTTCTATGGCGACTTCCATGACAGGTCCCGACGATGCATTCGGATCCAGGTCGATTATCAGAACCGGTTTTTTACCCAGGGAAACCTGTAATGTATCATTTGATACCGCCCCCCGGTCATCCGTCATACCGAAAAACAAGGAAATTATTGTGCCGGATGTCATTCCGGGATCTGATGTCATGGTAAAATATGTATAACCGCTGCCCATAGAAGTAATTCCGGCACATCTCACAGAATCGGTCGCGAATGAAATACCGGAGTTATTGCAACTTACGGATACTGTTATCGAATCAGACTGGCAGGAACCGTTGTTCTGCATACTCAATTCCAGTTCAACTGTTTCACCCGGGTCGGCAAGACCGTTCCCGTTCCCCGTGGCAGCATCATCAACTGAACAGGACGAGGCTTCGACAACGGGGCTGCTGCATGGTAAGTTTTCGCTGCTGGTCCAGCTGTCAGATCCTACCCTGGCAATGATGTCCAGTTCTACCTGGTGGCCGTCGGGGACTGCAGAGTTCAATGTAAATTCAGGATTGACATCAAGCACACGGCTCTGGCCGGCCGGGATACTGTCGACGTAGACACTGTCAGTTGAAAGGCTGAAATATGGATCGGTATGGTTGAAACTGACCCAGAAGTCTACGGCCGAAACTGAACCGGTATTTATCATTTCGACTGCAAGAAGACCCGTTTCTCCGTATTCAAGAATATTATTTCCATTGAATGCTGTATCTATAACCGTGAGCTCATCGAGTAAGACGCAAGGTCCGTCGTTAGGGATGATCAAGATCTCTTCGGTGTAACGGAAATAATTTCTGTCTGTTACCGTGAGCAGCAAATGTTCGTCAGGGATAAGTGTTACATTTAAACACAGATCAACCGGATTCCCATCACTTTCATCAGCTGCAAGAAGTTCTCCGTTATAGCTTAATGCTATGAATGCACCGCTGTCGGCCGTTACCGTAAAAACGGTATCAGATGAAGTAATACTGGGATCACAGGTCACGGTGAGAAACTGTGGTACTTCAGAATAAAGGTTAAGAAAAGCATCCCCATGATGATGGAAAAGCCTGTAAGTTATCTGTTTGCTGCCGGTATTATATGGCCAGTTGGATTGCTGCAGGTGGTACTTACCGGCGGCATTTGCAAAACACGGATTCAGCCCCCTGGGAAGGGGATTGGAAGTGTAATCAGGCATGAATTCAGGCCACAAATAATCGTAAAAGCCCCACACATAGGTATCATTCACAAAGGAATAGGAAATCTCTGAAGCGGCGATTAGTCCTAAAGCCCCTGAATTAGCACCATTATGGGTGTATCGGTGAAATTTTTCTGCAAAACATTCCGAGCTGTTGTTAAACTTTCCTGTCAGACAGTTTATCGACATTATGAAGCTGAGTTCTGTATTGGTCAGGTCGTCAATGTTTGAATTGTAGTAAGAAGGCTCTCCCCAACCGGTTACCCCGCCATGATCGCGATGCTGCAATATAAATGCACCGTCGTTTATGGCATTATTGACGTCTGTGGCAGTTCCACCGGTCCAGCCCCCCAGGGTCGAAGGTAATTCCGGTATGTAACCGGTTCCCGAAGGACCGAAATAATCCAGCACCATTGGTGTGTTGTATGCTGTTGACCATGGATCCACTGAAGGATCACCTCCGTAAACATCATTGATCCTGACAGGGCTTTTTCCCA
>CAZMOK010000024.1:0-15126 GCA_964567785.1 uncultured Bacteroidales bacterium
AAAAGCAACGGCACCCCTTTGATCCTCCTTCACTCAAATCTAAACATCAGCATAGCCATGAACCTCTGTTCTCCACAGGGGTGCCGCGCTTTCACCAATTAATTATTACCAGCTCAGGCGTTTAAGCCTTTATTTTTAAACCGTATGGTTCACGAACATGATCTTTGTCGATGCATCCTCCGCGGCCTTGATCAGCGGATAACCGGCCGGTGATGCAGTCAGCAGCGGATGCGTGCCGATCTGGGCTGTGAGCAGCGAGTTGATTGTCATCTTGTTTTCAATAATTATGCCTATGGTATTTATCAGCTCACCTGCGGATAATCCTCCGTAGACCGCTCCTCCCAGTATCACACCGGATTCTTTACCAACCACCAGCTTTACATATTGCTTGTGTGCATCATCAAGGGAGCCGGGATGCCTGTCAATGCCCTCGAACTTACCGGTTACAATGTCGAAGCCTTCCTGCTTTGCAATTGCCTCTGTCAATCCGGCAACCCCAAAACCCGTATTGCCAATGGCTGTTGAGAATATTGAGATAGTACCGCCGAAGGTCTTTATGGCCGACAGCTTATAAAGGTTCATGCCTGCAATCCTGGCCTCTGCACAGGCGGTTGATGCGAGCATTATGGGGCACTTTTTCCTGGTGAAGAAATCCCGCTTTTCAGCACAGTCGCCAATGGCGAAAATGTCGGGGTCTTCTGTCCTCATATATTCATCCACTTTAATGCAATTGTTTTCGTTGAGCGCCACTCCTGATCTTCCCGCAAGCTCCGTATTCGGATCATAACCGAGTGAAAGGATCACTGCATCGGCTTCCAGCTTGTCGCCGTTTTCAAGGATGACACCCTCAGCCTTGCCATCGCCGTAGATCTGTTTCACCGAGATGCCTGTGATTGTTTCAATGCCCCTGTCCTGGAGCAACTTTTCCGCCCTGGTCGATATATCTTCATCAAAAGCCAGTGCCAGGACACGTGGAAGTTTTTCGATAAGGGTGACCTTCTTCCCTGCCTTTTTAAGCTCATCCGAAATTTCAACACCTATGAAACCGGCACCTATGGTGATGATCTTATCACAACCTTCTAGCTTCTTCTGCATTTCATCCAGGTAGATCTTGTTCTTGGGCACGGTGAAGACCATCTCCATATCGGAGCCCTTGAGCCACCCTGCCTTTTTGGGAAGGGACCCCGTTCCGAAGACCAGCTTGTCGTACCTGATCTTTTCTCCCGAACCGGTGACGGCCGTCTTCTCTTCCCTGTTTATTGAAACCACCTCTTCGTGGATGGTGTTGATGTTGTTCATTTCGAACATCTTCTCGGCCGGGAGGATGTCGTTTTCGGTTTTGCCCACAGTGCCAAAAACATAGGGAATACCGCAGGGGATCAATGTTTTGGGCATCATGGTCGCGACCATGAAGGATTTTTCGGGATAAACTCGTTTTCCTGTCGTTGCAGCAACCAGCCCGGCTGCGCTGCTGCCAATTACTAATACGTCTGTGTTGATCATGGCTATTGGTTTAAAATTTTGATAATTTATTTTCTTTGAAAGCCTTATAAGCTTCCTTAACTGTCATTTCACTTTCGGTGGTGTAGATCTCGATCCCTGCTTTTTCAAGTACTGAAGCAGCATTGCTTCCCGGCCCGTTTCCTGTTATAAGTATGTCAGGGTGGTACTCGAACAGTTTCTGTGCTGTCCTGGGCCCGGCGCCATGGGCTTCGTTCTCAATGTCGCGGTTATCGTAAAAGCTCATCTCGTCTGTATCATCAGAATACACGGCAAGATAAGAGGTGCGGCCGAACCGCGGATCTATCTGCGATTCCCACGATGGTTCCCTGGATGTGAATGCTATCTTCATTTTCTTTCTATTGATTTATTATTTTTTCTATCCTTTTCCAGCTCCCTGCCATCAACCCTTTCAACATTTCATTGTTGTGCTCCATAACGGTGTGCCCCCCGGTCATTGCATTGGTGAAATCCTTGAGGTAAGGTATTGATGCGATCAGTTCTATATTCTCTTTTCCAAGATATTGCGTAATCTCTTCCGTCATTTCAGGGTTCAGGTCGTGCTTGTTGATGATGCAAACAGCAGTGATCCTGAAATTCTGTATCAGTTCAACCACTCTTTTTAGATCGTGGAAGCCTGATACAGAGGGTTCAGTGACCAGCACAACGAGGTTTGCCCCCGACAGGGAGGAGATCACGGGACAACCGATGCCCGGGGAACCGTCGACAATGACAAACTTTTTGTCCTCTGACCTTGAGATGGCTTTTGCTTCATTCTTGACCTTTGCAACCAGTTTCCCCGAATTGTCGGCAGCAATGCCCAGGCGTGCATGGACCATTGTGCTGTCATTTTTAATGGTTGAGACATACCATCTTCCGGCCTTTACCGGTTCGTTGTTGATAGCCTTTTCAGGACATACCCTTGAGCAATATCCGCATCCTTCGCAGCTAAGCCTGTCGACAGAATAATGGCCATTCACGGCATTTATGGCATTGAACCTGCAAACACGGTAGCATTCCCCGCAGCCGGTGCATTTTTCAGCGTCAATTACAGCTTTGGTACCGCTGTAGAAGTCTTCATGCTTTTTAAAATCCGGTTCCAGCAGCAAATGCATATCGGCCGCATCCACATCGCAATCGGCTATAACGGCTCTCTTGCCTGCAAGCATTGCAAGTGCTGCCGTGACCGAGGTCTTTCCTGTGCCCCCTTTGCCTGATATGACAACGATCTCTTTCAAAACCAGTCTCCTTCTTTGCCTGCGACCAGGTATTCCGAAATATTTTCAAGGCTTACCTTAAGCTCCGGTATCTTTTCAAGAAGCAGTTCACCCCTTGCATAGAGTTCTGCTATCTTTCTGTTATCGGGAATGGACGCAATAACAGCTATATTCTCGTCCCTGCAGTATTTATATACCTCATCGCTGCCACTTCCCGAACGGTTTACCACAACGGCAAACCTTTTTCTGATCTCTTTCATGGTATCGACGGCCAGCTTGAGGTCGTGAAGTCCGAAAGGGGTGGGTTCGGTAACCAGGATCACAAAGTCGGCTTCCCTGGCCACTTCTATTACCGGGCAGGACGTTCCCGGCGGGGAGTCGAGGAGGATGAATTCCACATCTGAAAAGGTTTTCTCCAGGTATTTCAACGACTGGGAAATAAGCGGCACGGCCTGTTCCTGCCCTACATCGAGCCGACTTTCGGTAAACTCCATCTTTCCGTTCCTGAAATGGCTTATTGTGCCTATTCTCTGCTTTTTCATTGGCAGGGCCGATTCAGGACATAGCTCGGAACAGGCGTGGCAACTGTGGCAAAGCTGTGGGAATACCAGGATCTCTCCGGCCATCTGCATTAGTGCATTGAAATTGCACACTTCCTGGCATACACCGCAGAGGGTGCATTTTTTTTCGTCCCATCCGGGAACCAGTTTGTACCTGGTTTCTTCTTTCAGCAGGAATCCTTTTATGAAAAGCCCTGAGTCAGGTTCCTCCACGTCCAGGTCGGCCAGTACGGTTTTGTATGTCCCCGAAAGCACACTTGCAAGGTTTGTTGCAAGGGTTGTTTTCCCTGTGCCTCCCTTACCGCTCGCTATGGCTACTTTCAGATTCATTAATGAACATATGTTTAATTATAAAGATTAATTCTTAACTGCCGGGCATTAGGCAAAGGATATCAGAACCTAATAAAACCCCCTTCTTTCTTTATATTATGTGTGGAAATAATATCTGATCGTTCAATTGTAATATCATTTCCACAAAGAGCAAATATAAAGAACATATGTTCAATAACAAAAAAATCCATAAAAAACCCGCCATATTTTGTGGCGGGTTGTATTTACTGATGCTGGCCGGACTCTACATTATTTGTGGTCCGAAGGCAGTGGTTGCTATCTTCGATCTCCATTTTTCCTTGTAGTGGGGCTTCCACTGTTCAAAGAAATCTTCCCACTGAGATGTTGTTCCGGAGATAAGATAGATATTTCCCTGGTAAAGCACCCTGCATAAATGGCCGGGTTCTTCCGTATTGATGAAATCAGGGTTGATCTGTGAATACATGGCCTGGGCAAGGCCCGGGTTGAAAATGGCCCTTTGAAAAGTGATGGTTACCACTTTCTTTTTCTGGATAATTCCGTCACCTGCTGCCAGATGAATCATTGAGCAGGAAACTATTGCTGCTACGACAAAAAATTTTAAAGCTTTCATGGCATCCTCCGTTTTATTGAATCAATTGGTCTGGTTAATATTTGAATGAACTGGTTAATGATCTCGATAAAGTAAAATTACTACAGGATCAAATCGATAAGGTGGCAGAAGACCATCAGAAGTTTTTTTAGTGGATTTCCACTATAGGCCTTATAATGCATTATCTTTGTCATACCAACCAATTTTTGCCGGGTAATGATCAACATCCTCATTGCAGATGATCATCAGTTGATGATCGACGGGATAAAAGCCACCCTTGAAGGGATAGAAGACTTCAACATTGTGGCCCATGCCAATAACGGCTTCCAGGTGTTGGAAAAACTGGATGACGGTATGGAAGTTCATGTGATCCTTATGGACATTAACATGCCCAAGATGGACGGACTTACATGCACCAAAGAAGTCAGGAAACGATTCCCATCAGTGAAGGTCGTAGCTCTTTCACAGTATGATGAGAAACGGTTTGTAAAGCGCATGGTCAAGAATGGCGCGTCGGGATATCTGTTGAAAGATTCAGGTAAAGACCTTCTGGAAGAAGCAATCAGGGCTGTGCACAGCGGCGAGAATTATTTCAGCGAAAAGCTATCGATGAGGCTCATCAGCCAGGAACTGAAAACGGAGGATACAAAATCGCTGTTCCCCAAACTTACCGGAAGGGAACTGGAAATTTTGAATCTTATCGGGAAAGAATATTCTAGCCAGGAAATAGCAGAAAAGCTGTTCATCAGCTTCCACACAGTGGAAAGCCACAGGGCCAACCTGATGTACAAGGCTGGAGTAAAGAATACTGCCGGTCTTGTGAGGTGGGCTGTAGAAAACGATCTTCTCGACTGACCTTTACCGCCAATCATAAAAAAAGCCCGCAGCGATGCGGGCTTTCAGGCATTAACAGAATTAATCGGGCCTGTGGAGCTTCGAGAATGGTACGATCTTCGATTTCCAGTGCATTCCCAAAAACTTGCTCCACTGTTCATAAGTACCGCTGATCAGGTAAAGCTTGTTGTCATAGCTTACCCTGGCTACGTAAACAGGTTTGTCAGGCGAAAGTATGGTCCCGGCCAGTTGAGCCTGCATGGCATCGACCAGTCCGGGATTCATAAGCGCCTGGCTGAATGAGATCTTAACGATCTTCGACGTGAAGTTTGTTTTTACTTTCCATTTCGGGGCTTCATCCGCTGAAGCATACCCTGCCATTGCTACTGCAAAGAGTGCTGCGACGAGCACACATTTTAAAGCTTTCATGACATCCTCCTTTTTTTTTTGAATTAATTGGTTTGGTTAATGATCAATTATGAAAAAATGCTGCTGCTGTATTAGCCTTTCATAATGTTTACCTATCAAAATTAATCCAGGATCATTTTATAATCGTGGCTGAAAAAAGGGTTGCTTTTTTTTAGTGGTTTTCAGGGAAGCCCCCCTGGCGGATCACCCACCATCAACAAATGCAAAAGGCATCCCTAAATAAAGAGATGCCTTTTTTCTGCCCTTTTTCAAGCCGATCCGGCTTTTTTAATTTCTCACCTGATTATGGATAAAATGATAATAAGGATCACTAAAGCCGGATACAGAAGAAGAAGTGCTATCTTCAGTATGTCAAGCGTTTTTTTCACGGCGACCTCCTCTTTTTGGTTTGGTTAATTATTTATTCAGAAATGGCTTTTCAGAGGGCTGCCATCATTCTATAAACAAAATTAAATAAGGATGCAGTCCTCATCCTGGCTGAATAATGCCAGCAAAAAGTTTAGTGGTTTTCAGCCACAATCTTTACCTATATATTGAAGGGAATTAATTCGGACCCGGAAAGGCCGTTTTGAATATGGTTGGATGATGCGTCAGTGACTCTTGCTGCCCTTTTCAAAATCATTCCAGGCCTTTTCGATTTCAGATCCGTAAGGATCATAGATCAGGTCCCTGTTCTTACCGTTATCGTTGTTAACCAGGAATAGCCTGATAATCCTCTGAAGCAGGTTATTCCCGTTCTGAGCACTTTTTCCACGGTCTTGCGGGCTAACATTTTTTCCGGTATTAAATAGATCTTTCATGACAGCTTCATCCTTTAAATCTTGTAATAAGGCAGGATGATCCATTTGTTGATGTATTATTATGACACCTTTTTATATTATAACTTGTTTCTCTCATTTACAAACAAAGCTATTAAGAGATAGAACCGAAACTGTCGCTGAAATTCACTGATATTTTTTTTAGTGGAATTCAGCTATAATTTCTTAGGCGGGTGAATGTAATATTGTGGCAGAGGATTTATCATGAACTATAAAATAAGATATGTAAAAGATATACAGATCGTAAAAGAAGACACCGAACCGGATCTGATGGCCATAAAAGCCAAAGGGGTTGCCGAAATTAAGCGGCTTATTTCCCCGGCCCTGATCCCCAGGGAATATGAAGAAGAACCGGCCGATGGCATTTACGAACTGGACTTCAAGCTAGGAGAAACCGATGCGGAATTTACAGATGTCGAGCTTGAAGTTGACGTGGTTTTCCGCATAAAAAATCTTCCCGACTGGGTTAAAGGGGTTAAGATCAATGCCTCAGAAAACTCTGATATTGAACTGATAAGCTGAGATCAGGCAGGAAGGCTTGATGGTATACTTGCAGAAAGCCAATTAATTATGTAATTTAACATCAAGTAACCAATTAATTAATAACCAAAAATTTGAACCATGGAACTTTATGAGCCAAGTCAGGGGCTAATATGGGTGTTCTCAAAAAACGGCAATATTTTATATATCCAGTCGACGTATTACGTTTATGTTGGATCTTTACAGTCTGTCGCATGTAACCCCCTCCCCATTCAGAACAGAACTGCTAAACTGGAACTTAATGTAAGGGGATCCTATGAGCCCCTCTCTCCGCCTAACCTTGTCAATTCTGCCGTATGGATCAAGACGAATGAAAATGTCAGTTTAAGCGACAGCAATGGTACTGATGAAGAAATAAAGAATGATGTGAAAGCACACCTCCAAAACAACAAAACGGAGTTCAGGGTCATAGCAACCGTGATACATTCGGATGGCAGCGAAGGAGGTGAAGCCGTCAATATTATTTCACAAGACGCCATTATTGAGATTAAATAGTTCTGTCCCTTGATAGTATTACAGGTTATAACCTGGATTATAATACGGTAATTATGCATAGTTGCCCAACCTTTAGAGTGATGGATGGAGTTGCATATTATTCGAAATTGAGTTCACGGATCGCAAGGTCGGTTATTGTGCTGCTCATTATTTATTTAAATGCATGGCAACCTTCCACTGCCAATGCCGAAACTGATGGAATCGACAGCTTGTTGAATATTCTTTCCGGTCTGCCCGATGATACGAACAGGGTTAATCTTCTTTTGGAGCTTTCAGAATCATATTACGACAGGAGTGTTCTTGATACTGCTCAGCAATATGCCGGAGAAGCCGCTTCCCTCTCCAGGGATATTGGGTACGATCATGGAATAATAGAATCGTTGTACCGGCATGGTTTGATCCTTAACCGTTACGGTTATTACAAGGAGGGAATTGATACAGTTAAAAAGATGATCGCAATTAGCGATTCTCTTCAACTGGACAGGGACGTAGCCAAAGGATATTGGCTGCATAGTGCGATGCAACGGGAACTTGGTGATTATGAAGGGGCTGTTGAAAATTTGCGGTCAAGCCTGGAGATTTATAAAAGATCCGATGATTCGCTCCGTCTGCTGTCGGTATACAATTCCCTGGGAAATTCTTTTCTGAGGATCTCAGAATTTGACTCTGCTTCGGTATATTATCACTTTGCTATGAAATATTGTGAGGCGCTTGGTCATGAAACCGGACTCGCATCGGTGCTTAATAATCTTGGCAGGACCATGTCTTCCCTTCCAAAACCTGACTATGAACTGGCAAAAGAATATCTTTACAGAAGCCTGTTGATAAATAAAAAGCATAACAGGCTGTACAGTATTGCACTTAACTACAATAATATCGGGAATCTCTATAATTTCATCAATAAACTTGATTCAGCATTATATTATTATGGGCTCTGTGTAGAAATAAACCGGGAGATAGGAAATGAACATGGACTGGCCAATAATTATAATAACCTGGGTGAGATTTATGAAAAACAGGGGAAATACCGGAAGGCCTTTGATAATTATCTTGCGGCATTGAATTACTATCGCGACCAGGATATGGTTGAGGGTATCAATGTATGCATACTCAATATAGCAGATATTTATGTTGAAGAGGGTAAATACACACTCGCACACATATATTATGATTCGGCGATAGATCTGGCACGAGAACATAATATTAGGCATTTCTACAGCAATGCCCTTAAGAACAAATCAAATGCCTATTATAAGGCCGGGGATTTCAGAAGGGCTTACGACTACCTTGAAAAACGTCATATGTTCTCCGATAGCATATTCAATGTTGAAACCCGGGCCCGGATGGATGAATTAAAGATCAAATATGAAAAGGAAAAGGACCAGGCCGAGATCCTCAGGCTTGAAAAGGCGAACCTGGTGAAAGACCTCGATCTCAAAAGGAAAACCAGCCAGAGGAATATTTTCCTTTTTACAGGTATCGGTATAATAGTGCTGATCCTCTTCGTTTTCCTGTATTTCAGGCAGAAGGCCGCCAAAAACAGGATCATCGCAGAACAACGGATCCGGCAGCTTGAGGAGGAAAAGAAGGTGCTCGCAGCCAAGTCACTTGTAGAAGGGCAGGAGGAAGAACGCAAGCGCATTGCCAGGGAGTTGCACGACGGACTCGGGGTCCTCCTGTCCACAGTTAAAATGCAGTTCACTTCGATCAAAGATAAAAGCCCTGAAAACAAGCCCATGATCGATAAGGCCACCCGGCTTCTCGAACAGGCTTCGGGTGATGTAAGGAAGATCTCCCATAATATGATGCCGGGTCTGCTTACCCGATTCGGGTTGTTCGAGGCTGTTGATGAGCTTTTCGAAAAAGTAGGCGATACGGAAGACATTATGGTGGAAAAGGAGATACCCGTTGAGGCCGACCGCCTTCCCGAGAACAAGGAGATCATGCTCTACAGGATCCTTCAGGAAATGCTTAACAATACCCTGAAACATGCCGGCGCAAAGAAAATAGCGATCAGGATGGAGGTCCTACCCGGTAAATTAAAGATTTTATACGCTGATGATGGCGTGGGATTTAATGTTGAGGAAGCAGAGAACTCCAGGTCCATCGGACTGCAGAGCATACGCTCAAGGGTGAACTTTCTCAACGGGAAGCTGAATGTTGAATCCCGGCCTGGAAAAGGAGTCAGGTTTCTGATTACTATACCCTTATGATATTCTTTCAATTTACAAAAACATATATTGAAAAATTAAAAAACCCTTACAAATCAAAAATCATGTCAATCAAAGCAAAAAATTTCAGATCATCTGATGATAATCTTGTGTTAAAACTCAGGTGGGATGATGAGGAGAAATGGATAGAAGCCTCTGTTGTTATTAATCTTTCTGAAGGTGAGGGAGTAAAGAAAAAAACCACATGTGATACTTATCCTTACGGTCATTCTCAATGGAATACCATAAGAAATGAATATGGCCTTAATACCACCGATCACTATGACACTACCATCATTAAGGTCCATAAAACATTCAGCGATATAGACTATGACCACTCAGAAGAACTACCTGAAGAAGGACCGCACGAACCGGTTAACGTACCACATACTATCTGCGCGGAATTACTTGCCGCCGATGGTGGGCAAGTATCCCTTGTGACTGGTGAGGCCCTTTAAGGAGGGTGCTTTTTTAATGTTGAAGATTTTTCAGGGCTTACAGCAAGTGAGCCTGATATTCTCTTTCTTAACGATGAGTAAAACTTAAATGATGGAAAAAATGTTCAGGATTTGCAACGACAAGTCAGGCTGCCCGTTTCTAACTCTCCTGGTCTATTTTATCATACTTGCTTTCCTTTTTCAGGCCGGTAAATCCTTCAGTCAGCCTGAAACTGTTACAGACAGCCTTGAAAATAAACTGGCCAATACAGAAGAGGGCACGATGAAAGCGGAGATTCTGTCCGGTCTTGTCGAAGCTTATATGATCACTGATCCTTCTAAAGCACTGGATTATTCTGATCAGCTTCTTGATCTGTCAAATGAGATCGATTATAACGAGGGTATAGTCGATGCCTGTTCTTTTAAGGGAAGGCTTTTCAGGAATGCGTATTCATATGATACAGCAATTTTCTACACAGATAAAGCGATTGAGTTGGCCAGCGAAATCGATGATCATGTAAGGATGGGAAGAGATTATTCAGAAAAAGGGCACACGGTCTTCAGAAAAAGTGGCCCTGCAAAGGGTATAGAATTTTACAGGAAGAGCTACAATGTTTTCAGGGAGATCAACGATTCCACGGGACTGACAACCGCCCTGAATGGGATCGGGGTGATGCATATGCGCCTTGCTAATTACGACTCGGCTGTTATTTACCTTCTCGACATGATCAGGATAAGCGAGAAACTGGAAGACGAGGAAGAAATGGGAAAGGGATATCTTAACCTGGGGATCAGTTATTATGAAACATTCGACTTTGACAACGCAAAAACATTCCTTGAAAAAAGTATAATCATCAATGAGAAGCTGGGAAATTCGAGGTATATGAGCATAGCTTACAATAATCTTGGGAACCTCGCATACGACGATGAGGATCTCGAAGGGGCTTTCAGGATATACAAGAAATCGCTGGAATTAAGTGAAACGACCGGCGATATGATCGGGATGAGCAATGCTTTGGTAAACCTCGGTAATATTGACGAGGAGAAAAACAACTACCGGAGCGCCTACGAGTATTATAAAAAGGGCAAGGATATAAAGGAAAAGATTGGCGATTTGCATGGGTATATGCTGGCCTATAAGAATATGGGCCTGATCCATGAGAGATGGGGTGATTACAGAACGGCACTGGATATCTACGACTCATGCCTTGTGATAAGTGAAAAAATAGATAACATCTATACCACCAGGGAACTGTACTTCAATATGTTCAAGACCTATGAATTATTAGGGGATTATCGCAATGCCTTTATTTATCAGGGCCTTCATGATGCGGTGGAGGATTCGATATACAACATCAGGAAAGCAGAGGCGATTGCCGACTTCCGGCTGAAGTATGAAAAGGAGAAAGATCAGGCCCAGATCCTCGCCCTGAAAAATGAAGCCCTGGAAAGGGACCTGATGTTGAATAAAAAGACCTTACAGAGTAACATTTTCCTTTTCACGGGACTGGGAGTCATACTTGTTATTCTCTTCGTATTCCTCTACTTCAGGCAGAAGGCTGTAAAGAACAGGATCATTGCAGAGCAGAAAATCAGGCAGCTTGAGGAAGAAAAGAAGGTCCTTGCCGCCAAAGCCCTTGTGGAAGGTCAGGAAGACGAAAGAAAACGCATTGCCAGGGAACTGCACGACGGTTTGGGGGTTCTTCTTTCAACAGTTAAGATGCAGTTTATTTCCCTGAAAGACCGGAGTCCCGAAAACAGGCCGATGATCGACAGAGCCACCCAGTTGCTCGAACAGGCTTCAGGCGACGTGAGGCAGATATCCCATAATATGATGCCCGGGCTACTTACAAAAATGGGTTTGTTCGAGGCGGTTGATGAACTTTTCGATAAAGTTGATGATACCGAGGACATAATTGTTGAAAAGGAAATTCCCGTTGATGCCGAACGCCTGCCTGAGAATAAAGAGATCATGTTGTACCGTATCATCCAGGAAATGCTGAACAACACCCTGAAACATGCTGAAGCAGGTAAGATCATGATCAAAATGGAAGTCCTTCCCGGTAAATTACATCTTAGTTACAGTGATGATGGCAAGGGTTTTAATGTAGAGGAAGTGCCTGAAAGCAAATCGCTCGGACTGCAGAGTATCAGCTCCAGGGTTAACTTCCTGAACGGGGAACTTTCCATCGATTCCGAACCGGGTGCAGGCACAGCCTATTCCATTGAGATCCCGGTATAGTACAGGGATTTATTCTAATAGACCAGGACCTTTTCCCTGTATACCTTATTCCCGGAATAGACTTCGAGGATGTACAAACCGCTTTTCAAATGATCCTTTGTGAAAACAATTTCGCTTGCAGGGCCGTACCGGGTTTCCCTCAAAAGCTTTCCCGATAGATTGTAAAGCTTTAGGATCTTATCGTGCCTGTCACCTTCAGGGAGTTCTACCAGGGAAGAGCCGGTCACCGGCATCGGTTTGACGGTCAGCTTTCTCTGTTTTAAAGGAAAGGTCCCTATGCCGGTGAAATCATCCAGGGTATACTCCCTGAAAAAATTCCATATCTCGGCACTTCCGTTTATATCGTAGTTCGTAATACCTATGCTTAAAGTGGCGCCGGGCCAGGTATGTTCACCCCCGTTAATGGTATAAAGCAATACTTCACTTGAGTTATCACAGAGTCCGTATGTGGTCAGCGTAACTGTTGTCTGGTCGGTGGTGTCGGTATCGGGAAGGTCCACTACAACAGAATCAGGGGAGCAATTGTTATGGTTGGTCCAGTGGTCTATGGTAAACTGCACTCCCGCATATGGGACCACCTGGTCGGCAGTGCCGTGCATCTGCAGTACCGGCACCGGCCTTGAGGGCTCGCAGGGCGAAAAGACCAGGAGGCCGGTAACTGAAGCTATGGCTGTGATCCTGTCTTCAAGCTGGCAGGCCAGCCTGTAGCTCATGAACCCGCCCATCGACATGCCGGTGGCATAGACCCTTGTCAGGTCTATGTCGTAGTTGGCAGCTATGGTATCGATCAGCGCTGACAGGAAACCTACGTCATCCGTTCCTCCTGAGGAAAAAACGTTCCAGGTGTTGTCAACACCATTTGGATATACCATTACGATCCCGGCGGTGTCGGCAACAAAATCAAAGCCCGAATATATTTGCTGCTCAATGGCTGAAGACCCCAGGCCGTGCATGTTTATAACCATGGGGTGAACTTCTCCGGGAACATACGCTTCAGGTACAAAAACACGGTATGTCCTTTCAATGCCATCGTAGGTAAAACTGTATTCCTGCGCAGGCAACGAGGAGAATATAAAGAGGAGGATGGCAAGTGGGAACAGCGTCTTCTTCATTTTTTATCAATTAAGGATGAAGAAGTAAAAGTACTAAAAGATGACGGAATCAGTTCTTCAGCAACTTGACACTGGCAACATCATTACCTGATTTGATCCTGACAAAATAGATGCCTTTGCTCAGGAAGCTCACATCAATAGCTTCCTGTTCAGAAGCTTCTTCGATAGTTAGCACTTCCTGCCCCGTAATGTCGATCATTCTTATTTCGGAACCCCCGGGTACAGTTATGTTCACCACTGAATTTGCAGGATTCGGATAAAGGTCCACCTGTTTTTCAAGGCTTAGGCCGGCAATGCCTGTTGAGGCTTCATTAACTGCCAGCTTGGAAGTGTAGATCTGGTCGCCGCTCGTGCTGTTGTTGCCGTTGGCAGCATTCAGTGCCGTGTAAAAGGTGACTTTGCCTGCCCCGTCGGCAGGTGCAACCCAGGTGGTTTCCCAGCTATTCGAATCGCCGCTCGGGGTTGTTCCGTCCGAAGTATGGGTCACCCTCTGGTTGTCGCCGGCTGCATACTGGGTCCTTGTGTCGAGAATAATGAATTCGCCCACACGTGCCTGGTCATCGGATTCGGCTGTGAGCTCAAAACCGAATTTCTGCACATTCTCATGGTTTCCGGTTACCGTTATCGTATACTGCATCCCCGGTGTGTAACCTTCTGGCGGGATATCTGAAGTGACCCAGCCTTCCTGGTTTATTACATCACTGCCTGAATGACAACCCACGCAAGTGTTGCCGCCATCGCCCGGTGAGCCTGTGTAGCCCCCCTGGCTGCCTCCTGAATTGGCATACAGGAGCAAAATTGCAGGTAAAGAAAGTATGGCTAAAAAGGTGTAGATCTTTTTCATAAGTTTAAATTTTATTTAACTGAAAAAATTTGTCTCTGAACAAATGTAATGTCGATGAGCCTTAAATCCAAATAAATTGATGTAACCGGAGTATTGTTTTGTCAAAAACTGTAATTCGGAGTCTTATTTTTCGTTTAGTAGAACAAAGCAGCATGTTTAATTGTCATTAATAAAGTAACTCCATTGAAAATAACTTATCCTGTAAAAATGATTGAAAGATTTCTGATCTATTTTATATTGTTGATCGCCGCAAGTATTATGCTTTCTTCCTGCAAAAAAGAGGAAGAAGATGAAGCCTCCAATGCCCGGATCAATTTTCAGATGATGCACTACGTAGGCAATGAAGCGGTTGAGTTTGACAACATTGAATACACCAATTCTTTTGGTAACCTTTATAGTGTCTCACGGCTTCAATATTTTATTTCTGACATTTCCCTTGAGATGAAAGACGGTACTGAAGTATTCATTGATCAAGAGTTCTATGTTGATGGCCTCGAAGAAAGCACAACGACACTTGTACCGGAAAGCCAGGTCCCCGTAGGTGAATATATCTCTGTTTCCTTTATTTTCGGGCTGAGTGCGGAAAAGAACATAGCAGGGGCGTTCCCCAATCCCCCAGAGAACAATATGGAGTGGCCACCCCCTCTCGGTTCGGGTTACCATTACATGAAACTGGAAGGAAAGATCGACTCATCAGGCACGGTCAACAATTACCAGGCACACACAGGGCCCACCAACGGGAACCAGAACTTCATCGAAGTCACGCTGCCCGGATCTGCCTTTACCGTTTCCGGAAACGAGGTAACTCTTTTTATCAAAATGGATATAAACAAATGGTGGGAAGGCCCGAACCTTTTTGACCTGAACCAGATGACCATGGTTATGGGAAACCAGGAAATACAACAGAAACTTCAGGAAAACGGTGGGGATGTGTTTGTTTTTGAGACACCGGTTAGTGTTAATTAACAATGAACAATGAACAATTAA
>CAZMOK010000024.1:15226-39478 GCA_964567785.1 uncultured Bacteroidales bacterium
GTTTGTTTTTGAGACACCGGTTAGTGTTAATTAACAATGAACAATGAACAATTAACAATGAACTGAAAACTGATAACTGATAACTGATAACTGATAATTGAGTACGATTAAAAAAAATACGATCCTCCTTGCAATGGCCGCGTTTATTTCCTTCTCGCTATCATCCTGCAAGAAAAATGATCCCCCCGGTCAGCCCGTGCCTGAAGTGTTTGACCCCACACCGTACGAACTGATCATACCGCAGGGGTTCCCCGATATGGACATACCTGTTGATAATCCTATGACTGTGGAGGGGGTAAAGCTCGGAAGGATGTTGTTTTACGATCCTATCCTGTCGGCCGACAATACCCAGTCGTGCGCCAGTTGCCATGCACAGGATTTTTCTTTTACCGATAACGGAAAGAAGTTCAGCACCGGTATTGATGGCACTGAAGGGTTCCGCAACTCCATGTCGCTGCTGAATGCAGGATGGATAAGGGGCCACAACTGGGACGGAAGCGCCAATACACTGGAAGAGCAGGCTTTTGAACCGGTAAGGAACCCGATAGAGATGCACAACACGTGGCCGCAGGCAGTGGCCGGCCTGAAAGCACATGATAGCTATCCTGACCTTTTCTTTGATGCCTTTGGGACAAGGGACTTTGATTCCACCCATGTGGTAAAGGCACTGGCCCAGTTTGAACGGACCCTGATATCCAACAATTCCAAGTGGGACCGGTACCTCCGGGGAGAAGTGCAACTTTCCCTTGCTGAAACAAAAGGATTTGAGATTTTCTTCACCGAGAAAGGCGACTGTTTCCATTGCCATTCCACCATTCTCTTCACCGACAATGAATTCCACAACAACGGTCTGGATTCAATTTTTACTGACAGGGGGCTCTATGAAGTTACAGGCGATCCCAATGATATTGGCAAGTTCCGCACCCCTACGCTGAGAAACCTTGTTTTTACGGCACCCTACATGCACGACGGACGCTTTGAAACGCTTGAGGAGGTAATTGATTTTTACAGCGAAGGGCTGAAATTTTCCCCTACCATCGACCCGTTGATGAAAAATGTTGATGAAGGCGGTGTTCAGCTTACTCAGGAAGAAAAAGAAAGTCTTATTGCCTTTATCAAGACGCTCACTGATACTACCTTTGTGAATAATCCTGAATATTCAAATCCTTTTTAGGATGAATAAAATTGTGTTTCTGTTTTTTCTGCCGGTAATGTTTTTATCCTTCTGCCTGAATGCTCAGATCCCTCTTGTACCTTTTAATTCGGTTGCTGTTTCAGCCGGTGGATCAACCCTGCCCAACCCGTGGGCAGGCGGGCTTAATTCACCGCAGTTTTCAGAGATTGACCTTAACAATGACGGAAAGAAAGACCTTGTGGCTTTTGAACGGGATTTTTACGGATCGGTGAAGACTTTCGTCAACACAGGTGATAACGGGGAGATCAGCTACAAGTACTCCCCTGAATACGAGATCTACTTTCCGCCTATGCGGAACTGGATGCTTTTAAGGGATTACAATTGCGACGGGCGGGAGGATCTTTTTACCTCGGTGCCCGGAGGGATAAAAGTTTACCGGAACGACCCGGGCCCCGGAAACAGCATACAGTTCAACCTCGTCACCCCCATCCTACAGACTTTCGGCCTCAATGGCATGACACCCCTGTATGTTGCACCGCCCGATATCCCATCCATAACTGACGTCGACGGTGACGGGGACCTCGATATCCTGGCCTTCAATGTTATAGGTAACACACTGGAATACCATAAGAACCTTTCCATAGAGAACAACGGCAACTGTGAGGGACTGGATTTCGAACTGCGAAATGCCTGCTGGGGCTATTTTTCAGAAGACGGAAACAACAATACGGTTACCCTTTTCGATACCTGCGAGGTGAATGTTGCCAACCCTGAAAAGGACGGAAGGCATCCCGGGTCCACAGTGCTTGCCATTGACCTCACGGGTACGGGTGTGAAAGACCTCCTCATCGGGGATATAACCTTTAACAACCTGGTGATGCTTGAGAACGGGGGAACTTCAACCGGGTCTGTAATGGTTGACCAGAACACAACTTTTCCTGCAGGCCCCGATCCGGTTGACATAACGGTGTTCCCTGCTGCTTACCATCTCGATGTTGACAACGACGGGGTGAAGGACCTCCTGGTGGCGCCCAACAACCCCAATACATCTGAAAATCATGATAACATCTGGCTCTATTTGAACAAAGGCTTACAAGATGAACCCGATTTTATTTTCGAGCAGGATGATTTTCTGCAGCAGGGGATGATCGACCTGGGAGAGGGGTCCTACCCGGTGTTTTTTGATGAGAATGCCGACGGCCTGATGGATATCGTTGCCGGTAGCTACGGTTATTTTGAAGGGGCAGGGGATTATTCCAGTCGGTTGATGCTGCTAAGGAACACAGGCACCCATGAAATGCCGGAGTTTGAGATCGTGACGGATGATTTTGCAGGGACCGGGGTATTTAACTTTGAAGGAGCCTACCCTGCATTCGGTGACCTCGACAACGACCAGGATATGGATATGCTGCTGGGGGACGAAGAGGGAAAACTCCATTTTTTTGAGAATGTAGCCGGGCCAGGGAACCCTGCTGATCTCCAGCTTACGGTACCGAATTATTTTGACATCGATGCAGGGCAGTCGGCAAAGCCCCGGGTATTCGATGTCAATCGTGACGGGCTGCCCGATCTCCTGGCAGGGGAGAGGAGCGGGACTATCAGGTATTATGAAAATACAGGGTCATCGGGTGATCCGGAATTCAGTAGTGAACCAACAATTGAAGAGCTGGGAGGCATCGATGTGATGCCGGAATGTTGTACCGGGTTCAGTTCCCCGTTCATGACTTACGACAGCCTTGGCCATACCATTCTTTATGTGGGATCTGAGCTTGGATGGCTTTACCTTTTCAACAATATCGATAACAATCTCTATGGAAATTTCAACCTTGTTGACTCCCTTTACCTGAACGGTGTGAATGTAAATGTGAACGGCTCGGATCTCAATTCAGACGGAAGGCTTGAATTCGTTTTTGGTGAGCTTGCAGGAGGTGTTGGGCTTTTGAAATACGGGATCCCGCCAAACCTTGGTATCGATCAACTCCGAAGCGAAAAACCGGGCCTCAGGATATACCCTAATCCCGCCCGGGATTTCATAAATATCGAATTATCAGGACAAACCATAAGCATAAAAGTGCAAGCAGCAATATTCGATATGATGGGAATGACAGTTTACTCAGAAGAACATACCGGATCATATAGAGGGTTTTCCATCGATGTTTCAAGTCTTGAACCGGGCATTTATGCCTTGAACATACACTATGATGGCCAGGTACTGTCAGGGAAATTCATCAAATCAGAATAGCCAAAGGCCATCAATACTTTATGATCCTTTCAGCTTTTATAAATTGGGAACCACTGCTGATCCTTATAAAATAGATCCCGGAAGGTAGAGTGTTGCCCAGGGTTAACCTGTCCTGATCATTGACGGCAGCAATAGTTTCCATCTCTTTGCCCATGGTGTTAAAAATGGAAACCGTTAAGGGCCCATCCTGTTCTTCAAGATTGAAATCTACAGCGATACTTTCTGTGAAAGGATTTGGATACAGGGATATCTGAATTTTTTTACCAGCCTCTTCATCCAGTCCTACGAACATATTCTCAAGCTCGACATCCAGGTTGGTTATCTCACCATTGGTGATCTGTACATCCTCTATTATTTTGTCTGTATAGCCTGCTTTCGAATACTCAACATCAAAAGTTCCTGAAATGGTGCTGCCGAATTCATAAGCCCCGTCAAAAGCAGTTTGCGTCACCTGCCCGGTTCCAAGTATCTCGACCCTCACGTTGAAAAGTGGGTTTCCTGTGTTGGCATCAGTCACCACTCCTTCGAGGAAAGAGGCACGGACATAGTCAATATCTAATATGTAAAGTCCTTCCTGGATATCGGATGCAAGAATTAGTCCACTGGGCAGGTAAGGGTATGCCCCCCAACTGCCATCAAATCCGCCACCGGAAAAATTGGGAGAAGTATCATAATTTGCCACTTCCACGAGCCTGTCGGGGTATTTTGCGTCATGGACAACAATTCCGTCGGTATAGTATGAAGTTACCAGGAAATCATCGTGGACATGGACGTTGTGAGGGATGACACTGCTCCCGGGGCTGGAACGTATGCGATCGACCTCAAACATATTGGTCACGTCTGTTACATTGTAGGACCCTATGAAACCGCTGTTCACCTCATCGGTTGTAAACACATGGGTGCCGTCGTCAGAGACCCATGTATTGTGTGTGAACTGGCTGGGCGTGCTGACCGTTCCCATGATCTGGGTGTTTGCAGGGTCGGAAACATCAATGGCCGCGAGAACGCCCTGGTAAATGGCAGCTCCCCACAGGGTATCACCACGTGCCATTCCGTCGTGCAGGTAGTAGGTGTTGAACCTGCCCAGTTCAACGGGATTCATCGGGTCTTGCGTGAGGTCACAGATAATGGCCCCGCCGTTCCCGTTGTTGGACCCGAAAATGTAAAGCTTCCCCGACTCATCTATGTATAGGTTATGGATGGTCTGGAAAGGATAAGTGCTGCCGGTAAAGTTTGAGGTGTTGGTTATGGAACCTCCGGGAAGGGGTCCCAGATCAACAATATATACGCCATCCCCTGTTTCGTTCGAAACATAGGCATAATCTCCCCATGTCTTAATGTCACGCCAGATTGACTGGGGGCCTGGCCCGAAAAAGATCTCCTCCGGGTTGGAAGGATCGGAAATGTCAACAACGGAGAAGCCGTCGTATACACCAACAAGGGCATATTCATTCCCTGCTTCGTCAACATAACCCCAGATATCACTTAGGCTTTCAGAATACGATAGTTGGCCGAGCACGCTCATGTTTTTCTGTGCTGTTGCAATAAATGTGAACAATGAGAGGGCAAGGATGAGGATTGAATTTTTCATTTTCAATATGATAAAAGGGTATTAACTTTTATAGAAGAATGCATAGACCTTCTAAATGACAACACTCTAAACAAGGGTTTATCGATATTGTTCAGAATCCTAAGGGCTCCAGGTACTACAAAGCCCTGTATCACACAATGTGAAATAAATGTAATCAGCACCAGAATAGAGCTAACTTAACCGCACAAAAAGAAAGACTTAGTCTTACTTTTCGAGCAGGATCTTTGAGGTCTTTACCCCATCAGTTGTAAATATCTTTACGAAGTACATCCCGGGAGTCTGACCGGAAAGGTCAACCGTGAAGAGGTCATTTTGCACGTCTGCCATCTCCATTACTTTGTTCCCAACCAGGTCGTAGATCTTAATGGCAGATATATCATGCCCGCTGTCATTGGAAACGTTGAGCCTGCCTTTAGTGGGATTCGGAAATACTTTCAGGTCAGAAGGATTCCCCAGTGAGCTTACCGATGAATGGTCTTCGGCCTTCATGGTGATCCTTGAAGAAATATAGCCGGGATATTGGGCCTCGATCACTGAGGTACACCCTTCCTCTGCATCCGGAGCTGCCGTAAAGTACAGTTCTGCGCTGGACGACCCGGCAGGGACGGTAACCGACTCAGGCACCGTGATGCAGGAATTGTCGGAACTGGTGAAAGTCACAACCATATCCTCTTCTGCCATTGGTGTAACCTCAATTTCAACCAATACAGAGTCGTTTGGTGGAACAAAGTTACCAGTAGGGGCATGGATCACCAGACGGTTTAAAGGCTCAGTGGTAAGCTTGATGATGGCAGAATAACTCGGCCGGTTGGTTTTATACCAGAATTCGATATTCTGTCCTATCAGTGAACTCCAGTCGCCTGCCCAGGAAGCCGGCGCTATCAGCCAGTGCCAGTCGCCGGTTGCCCAGTCGCTAATCTGGAGAAAACCGCCTTCAACCCCATCTGAGGATACCCATTCCATGGTGCCGTCACCGCCTGAGCTCCAGCCTTCGTAAGAGAAGTTAAAGTCCGACATATACTCGCTGCCTATCATCACATTGTCGATCCCCCCCACATCATTTCCGGTATGCATCTCGGTGCGGATCCAGAAGGAAGTTATGTTGGCCATTGCGGCCTCGAATTCGGCCGGGTCCATATTAAAAGTATCGGCAGTGAGTGGGATTGTATACTTTTCCCATACATCGGCTTCGGCAGGAGGCCCGTATTCAAAAGTTAATTCTGTCTGTGCTTTTATGATAAAAGAGATTGACAGCAATACAAATAACAATAGTAAAGATTTGTTTTTCATATCAAAAAGATTTTAAGAGTTTTGAATTATTAGTGCTTAGCACCGTGCAAATATATTGCAGGCATTACCTTATGTCAACCACGCAGACCAATCTTTTTGAGAATATTCAGGCGTTTCTGTGTTTTTTGGGCATAAAAAAAGCCGGATCTCTCCAGCCACTTAATAAGGTTCCTTTTTGGAGACCTTTATCGCGATGATCTGCTCTTTGCTCGGCCATCACCGCTTTTATTTCCGCAAAGACATGGTTTGTCTTTGTATTATGGTACTAAGGAACAAAAAAGCCTGGCATACCCTGTTAAGATAAAGTTAAGTTTATCAAATAAGACAAGAGTTTGCCGGGGTATGAAAAAAGTTGTATGAATAAATGCATTTTGCGTTTAGACGTACAACATTGATTTGACTTCAGTTAAATGACCTGTTATATTTGTGACACCAAAACCATTAATTAATCTTATAGCTTTATGAAAAAATTAACCAGGATGATTGGGGTGATCGTCTTGTCAGTGATCAGCCTCAGCCTGTTTTCACAGGATTATTATCTCGGCGCTGAAGCGCCGGAAGGGTACCAGGGTACCCAGTACAACAGTTCAGGGGCCAGGGATTGGACCGGCTGTTTGCCATGCGCCCTTCCTGAAGGGGAACCGGATATTCCGGATGATGGTGAGGATGTAACCAATGGGGGCTGCAACAATGACCCTCCGATCTTCACCGATATTGAAATAGGAGATGTATTTTGCGGAAGGGGAAACGGTTACACCTATTTTGGCACAGATGCGAGGGATACCGACTGGTATCTTTTAGAGCTCACTGAAACCAAGACACTTTACTGGTCGGGGATCGCTAATTTCAACTGTGTTTTTTACATTGTAGACGGCATATGCGGTTCTCCTGCAGCAATAGCAACTGCGTCTCCCTCACCGGGAAATGTAGGTACCTGCAGCGCTACGATAGGACCAGGTAGTTACGTCTTTTTTGCAGCGCCGGCAGACTATGGTCATACCATAGGAAATACCGGCGACTACATGGTATATCTCAGTGAGGAACCTCCACAGGATCCCTGGTGTATGGCTGACCCTACAGACATACCCCTGTCCAACTGGGCCATAGTGATTGGTATCGCACTGATAGTAACGGCAACAGTGATCCGGTTCAGAAGGTTTTAACAAGTAAGGGCCATTACGGATCTTTTATGAAAGCCGGTTTTTATACCGGCTTTTTTTGTTGTCTGGCTATAATCAATACCTTTACAGGCCTTAAAGAATACCGGTCAAAAAACAAATCAAAAACCAATCAAACTAAACCTTATGGACTACGAAAAGATCAGGATCAAGCTGGAAGAAGACCTCGGAAATGAACTAAACCGGACAATGCATGGTGATATTGTTTCCAACTTGCTCAAGGAGGCAAAAATTGAAAAGATCGAGAATGAATGGAAATTCATGCTCGAAGGGCACAGTTTCAAAGTGAACAAAAGCCTTGCCCCCCGGCTGGCCTCCCTCTTTGAGGAGGTGCAAAAAACACTTGAATTTGAGGAACCTATCGATTTCTATGTTACCAATTCCTCCCAGGTGAATGCCTTCTCGATCTCACGGCTGGAAGATAACGATGTACATATCATCAATTTCAATTCGGAGCTGGTGGAAAGGCTCGATGACGAGGAACTTCGTTTTGTAATAGGACATGAGATCGGCCACCTTATCAGCCGGAATGCCCACATAACCAAGCTGATCCAGTTCATTTTCCCTGATCCCCAGCGTATGCCCCTGATCCTTACCCATAAGATCACATTGTGGAGAAAACTTTCGGAACTTACTGCCGACCGTTACGGGTTCATTGCGAGCCCGAGCCTTGAAAAATCAGCCTCTGGCTTTTTCAAACTCTCATCAGGCCTCGATTCAAAGAGGATCAATTTCGACTTCAGGGCCTACCTGGAGGAGAACGACAAAATACTCGAATTCTTCAGAAAGGAAAGCAGTACCAACCTGCTTTCTCATCCCATCAACCCGATCAGGATAAAAGCGGTGCAGTTATTCAGCGATTCTGCGACGTATAGATCGGTCAGTGAATCCAGGCCCGTGGAAACAGATGAAAAGCTCGATAAGGAAGTGAACGACCTGATTGAGATCTTACTCACTCTGAGCAGTTCGGAGCTAGATCATTACCGTAAGCACTTCATTGCAGCAGCGGGCATTATTATGTCGAACCTCGATGAGAAAATGACGCAGCCCGAGTATGAGAACATTATCATGACCCTCTCACAGTTTACCATTTTCCCAAAGCTCTTTCTCGAAGAGGTACATAAACAGGGCAAACCCGACGAAGTGCTGGCAAATGCCGCACAGAACATCGTGAAGCTCAACCCGGGTGAACGGTATACACTGTTTGAATTTATGGTGGGAATGGCGCTTACTGACAGGCAGTTGTTCAAGCAGGAGATATCATTCCTGTACAATGTAGGGGAGAATTTTTTCGGTTTTCCGAGGAAGGAAATTGCCCAGATCATCTCAAACATGATCAACCAGACCTTTATGCCGAATATTTATTCTTAGCAGTACCGGCGGATTTCTTCAGTATCGTATTCCCTGACCGGTTCCTCAAGCCCCTGTTCGATCATCCATTGTGGCAGGTCGGGTTTGCGTGTCAGGCCTGTTTTCCTGAATGGGCTCCAGAGCAGTTTGAAGATGTCGGCAGAGGTCATGTACCGGCCGAATCTCCGGAGTAGCCTGTAAGTGGCAAGGGGCCTACGTGTGACAAGATAGCCGAACAATTTCATGTACCCTTTTTTCCTTGCCTGGTGAACAACCTGGCTGGGCAGTATGGTGGGGTCAATGTCGGAGCATTTGAACCATTTGTTCCAGTCGGCGTCGTCATCAATAATGCCTCGTTCTACATATTCATTCCAGAGTGGGGTGCCCCGGTAGGCGCAAAGGCGGTTGAACCCGAAAGTGTCGAGCTTGAGCCTTCCCGCGAAGCGGAAACTTTCCTGGATATCCTCAAAAGTTTCATCAGGTGAACCGATGAGGAAGAATCCGTGTGCAGTTTCGATCCCGTCCATTTTTGCCTGGCTTATGGCCTTTTCAACCTGTTCCAGCGTCTGGTTCTTATTCAGCCGCTCGAGCACTTTTTGGGTACCCGCTTCAACCCCGAAGGCAAGGAAATTACAGTTTGCCTCCACCATAAGAGGGAATTTCTCTACGGCTGTGGAATCCACCCTTCCTTCACAGCCCCAGTGGAACTCCAGTCCTCTTTCAATGATGCCGTTACAGATGGCTTCTATCCTTTTTCTTTTCATCAGGAAATGGTCGTCGGTAAGGTAAATGGATCGGTAGCCCTGGTCGTTCAGTTGCTGCATTTCCCCCAGCACGTGTTCGGGGGAGCGTTGCCTCCACTTGCCGCCGCAGAGCGCCGGGATATCGCAATAAATACAGTTGAAGGGGCATCCCCGGGTGGTCTGCATGGTGCAGAACCTGTCGAGCGACAAAACTGCCGGCACATCCAGCGGCATCGATTCAATGTACTCTACCGGAAGGCTTTGCCTGTCGGGGTATGGGTATTTATCGAGATCCTGCAATAATGGTCTGTCAGGATTTTCAATTACCTTCCCATTCGAGCGCCAGGTCAGTCCGGCTACTTTTTCAGGTGTGTCGAGGTTATCGAGGTAATCAGGGATCAGTTCCTCTCCTTCGCCCCTTCCAACGCAATCGATGTAAGGTGTGTCATCAAGTATTTTTGATGCATTGCCTGTCGCAAAGGGCCCTCCAATGACCAAAGGGGTGTCCGGTGCCACTCTCTTCAGCTTTTCCGCCATGCTTTTCATGGGCGGGTAAGAGGTTGTGGAAAGAAAAGAAAGAGCTATCACATCCGGCTTTTCTTCCTTTACCGCCTCTGCTATGTGGTGTTCCTTCATCTCAGGATGGCAGGTGTCGAACATCCTTACATCATGTCCGTGTTCACGGATCACCGGAGCCAGGGTCTGGATTCCCAGGGGCGGAAAGGCCATGACTTCTACCCGGCCGTTATTGTCATTTTTCCTCAGCTTCTCGGGGAGTATGTTGTAGTAGTCTTCGTCGCGGACGTATATCAGGAATATCTTCATCATCAATTCAGTTCGTAAAAACTCTAAAGGTAAATAATAACTGCCAGTTCAGCAGATCAGGAAAATTCCGCAAGATCTTCAGGCTTCAATGAACCTTTTGTAGTGCTCAAACCGTTCAAAGATCTCCCTGACGTATTGATAGGGCTCAATGCCTCTCACATACCCGTACTTTACAACCTTGTCGTTGTAAAAACGGGGATAGGTCAGCTTTAACAGGTATTCTTCCACTTCCCCGTCCCAGGTAAGCGGATCAGCGCCTTTTTTTTCTGCAAGACGCTGAGCATCCCTTACATGCTGGTAACCGCAGTTGTAAGAGGCAAGAGTGAATTTGACCCGCTGTATCGAATCAGGGATGTCATCCCATCTTCCCCAAATCTGTTCCAGGTATTTAACTCCCCCCTGCAGGTTCTCTTCGGGGTCGGTACGTTTTTTTACACCAAGCTCTTTCGCAGTAGCCGGCATTAGCTGCATCAGGCCTTTGCCGCCGGCCCAGGATTTTGCCCCGGGATCGAATTTCGATTCCTGGTATATGAGGGAACTGAGGAACCGCCAGTCCCAGCCGATATTCCCGGCGTATTTTTTGACCAGGACGTCGTATTTACTGATCCTGTTCCCGGTTTCGCTGTGGAATTCGCTTCTGATCCTTTTTCTGTAGAGTTTTTTATTCTTGAAATACTTATTGTAGATCACATAATAATCGGTTTCCTTTTTCATCCCGTCTATCCATTTGTTCACAGCCCTTAGAAGTTTCGGCGAATTCTTCCTCACTGCCCAGGCTATCCGCTGGGGGAAGCTTACCCTGGTGTCAATATTGAGTATCGGGAAGTAGGTTTTATTGACAGCTGCAATATTGTTGTCGGCTACCGTGTAATCGATCTCCCCGTCGACCACCATTTTGATTATTTCATCAGTGGTGATGTCTCCGGAAATGGGCTCAATTATTATTTCACCCCCGATCTCCTGCTGTAGGTTAACCAACCGTTCATAATACGAAGAATTCTTTCTTACGTGTACTTTTTCACCGATCAGGTCGAGGGGGTTGGTGATGAGTTCCCTGTCAATTTCGTGCAATTTCATTTTCCGCCATTTCCGGGGCTTCCGCTGGACCAGTACCTGCTGCGATTCGAAATGATGGTGCGTAAAATTCACGATTTCCTGCCTCGGTTCGGTAATGGTCATGCCATAGGCGATGATGTCCCCTTCGCCCCTGTTGAGCATGGCAAAAAGGCTGTCCATGTTCCCGGCCACTACTATTTCCAGTTTTAGTTCAAGGTGTGCCGCAAGCCGCCCGAGCAACTCGTATTCGAAGCCCAGCGGCCTGCCGCGGTAGAGAAAATAGCTTGTAGGACTGAAAATGGTTATGGCCCTCAGTGTTCCTTCTTCCTCTATTTCATTGAGGTCCCTTTCAACTTTTGGCTCATCGGGGATTGCTTCATCAGTATTCTCAGGGGGTTTAGGATTATTGCATCCGGCAATTATTAAGAAGCAGAGAAGAGTTAAAAAAGTAAAAGTACTTTTGAATATATAATGCATAATTAGTATTTCAATAGTAAATTGAAGCTTAAATATATGAAATTTAAAGCAATAAGGTTTTTTTTGGTTATAATATCTGAGTAGCACTTTCTTTAATTTAAAATAATTACTTTCGTATCTAACTAAATTCCATACTGATTGATGAGGGCTTTCTTACTATCATTACTGCGGATATCTTTTCTTTTGACCTTGCCTTTTCATTTCCCGCAAGCCCATTCGCAAACCCCTCCCGGCGATCATGAGCCCTGTACAACAAATGTTCCTGAAGCCATAGGGATGCTCAGCGAATATGTATCCGTATCTTCCGAATCAGGCTCTGAAAAAGTGGCAGGCAAATACCTTTCGGACATTTGCCGGGAGAAAGGACTTTTTGTGCATAAGCTCGACAGTGATGAAAACGGATGTAATTTCATAGCTTCCCTCTATCCTCTTGAAGAAAACAAGCCTAACATAATTTTTCTGAATCACATAGATGTGGTGCCTGCCGGAGATCCTGAAGAGTGGAAATATCCTCCTTATTCGGGGGCCATTGAAGAGAACAGGGTATGGGGAAGGGGATCCATCGACAATAAGGGCCTTGCCGTGATCCAGCTAGTGGCTTTGTCAGCTTTCATTACTGAAGCCAGGGTTAGCGACCTGCCCTACAACGTAAGCATCCTGTCCGTTTCAGGGGAGGAAACAGGCGGTGAAAGGGGAAGCGGGATCGTTTCATCGTACCACATAGAAGAGATCAACCCTGCCGTTATTATAGGTGAGGGGAGCTGCGGGTTTGACAATATGGATTTCATTGGCATCGACAGCCCCGTATTTGGAATTTCAATTGCCGATAAAAGCATGCTCTGGCTCGAGCTGCACGTTCATACAAAGGAGATGGGCCATGCTTCAGTCAACGGGGGAAAATACCCGAATAAAAGGCTTGTGAAAGGCCTTCACAGGATTCTTGAGAGGAAGCAGAAGATACGTTTCAATGATGCTTCACTCACCATGTTCAGGGAGCTGGGCAAGGTGAGGGGAGGGCTTAAAGGGTTTTCGATCAGGCATATACACTGGTTCCCTTTCAGGCCTGTACTGAAAAAATTTGTGAAGAAAGAACCGCGGCTGGCAGCACTGGCCTGCAACAATATCACACTCACCCATTTCAGCAATCCTGAAGGCAGTATCAACCAGCATTCGGGCGAAGCCCGGGCATATCTCGACTGCCGCCTGCTTCCGGGGTCTACAACTGAAGAAATGGTGGAAGAGGTAAGAAAAGCGCTCAACGACACATCAATCCACATCGAGATCATCACCCAGGGGCCTCCTGCTCTTATGACCGAGCCTGACCTCTATTTCGATGCCTTGTCGGAGTCGATAAAAACAGTTTTCACCGATTCCGAGGTCGTACCGGTCCTTTTCCCCGCTACAACCGACAACAATTATTTCAGGGAAAAGGGCTGTCCCGTTTACGGTCTGAACCCCTATTTCATGAGCCTTGACCAGATCAGCACCATACACAGTGCCAACGAGTTTATGGATATCAGGGATGTGCACCAGGGAATTGAAGTATTCAAGGTTTTTATCGGCAAAATGCTGGGTGCTATCCCTTCTGATTGAGCAAATACAGCAGCCCGTCGGCCCATTTACGGTTGTCGGCCACATGTACAACTTTGTTTTGCCCGCCAAGCCGTCCTTCGCTTTCCAGGTATTTCCTGAAATGGCCCTTTGGAAGAGGGGTTATGCGAAGTGTTTCCAGTACATTCCCCCTTATCAGGTCGTCATAATAAGGATTTCTCTTTCTGAGTGCCCTGTCGAGTTCCTCATTAAATAAACCTGCCGGCTCTGGCGGGGAATCAAATTCTATGAGCCATTCATGATGAGGCAACCCCCTGTCGGGATTGATCTGGGGGGCAACGGTGAATTCGTTCACGTTTATGCCGGTAGTCCGGCAGGTTTCTGAAAGGGCTTCCTCCACCTCCGATGCTATTACATGCTCACCGAATGCAGAGATGAATTGCGATACCCTCCCGGTAACAACAACCCGGTACGGATCAAGGGAAACAAATTTCACGGTATCGCCAAGGCTGTATGCCCACAGCCCGGCATTGCTTGTCAGGATAACAGCATAATCAACTCCTTTTTCAACTTCTTCGAGCGGGATCCTGGGTGGCGGGCCTTCATGGAAACGGGAAGCTTCCACAAATTCAAAAAAGATCCCGCTGTTGACATTCAGCAGCAAGCCTTCTCCGGGGCCTTCGTCCTGGAAAGCGATAAAACCTTCGGAGGCCGGGTAGGTTTCAAGGGTGTCAACATCGCGCCCGATAAGGTTGCTTATGACATTGCGGTAAGGTTCATAATTAAGTCCGCCGTAAACAAGCAGGGAAAAATGCGGAAAGATCTCTCCTACAGGTTTGCCTGTCCTTTCTACAAGTTTTTCAAAATACATCCGCAGCCAGGAAGGGATGCCGCTGATCAGCGACATTTTCTTACTAAGGGTTTCCTCAACTATCTTGTCGACTTTCTTTTCCCAGTCGTCGATGCAGTTCGTTTCCCACGACGGCACCCGGTTTTTCTGCAGGTAAGACGGTACGTGGTGGGCTACAATGCCTGACAGCCTTCCTGCCGGCACAATACCTTTTTTTTCCAGCACAGGGCTACCCTGCAGGAAGATCATGGAATGATCGGCAAAAGCATAGTTGCCTGAACGTTTCATATAAACCAACAGCGCATTCCTGGCTGTATCAATATGATTACTGATGGAATCCGGGGTGATGGGAATGTATTTGCTGCCGGAGGTAGTGCCGCTTGTTTTGGCAAAATATTCCGGCAGGCCCGGCCACAGCATGTCTTTTTCACCTTTCGACCATCTCTCTATGTAGGGCTTAAGGTCTTCATAGCCGGTCACAGGCACCCTTTCCCTGAAATCCCCATATCCCTTAATAACATCAATGTCCAGTTTTTTACCGTATAAAGTATGGCTTCCTTTTTTGATAAGGTTGCTGAAAATTTTATGCTGGCAGGATATCCCTTTCCGGGCATCTTTGCGGATACGGGCCGAAACGAAGCTTGCCAGCGGCTTTGATAGTGTCGATCTTAACTTCATTCGACCAGGGCTTTTGCTTCTTTCATAATATTCCGGGCACGTCTTTGAGTAATGGGAAGGGCATCAAGAAGCCCGGGCTTTTCAACAATTTCTCTGCAAAGGACGGTACCTTTATCCAGCAGTCCCTGCTTTTCTTTTTTGGTAAGCGATTTAAGGCTGGTTATAGGGTGGAATCCCGAACGGTCGATCCAGTCTTTCAGGCTGTCGTTCTCAGGGTAATCCCATGAGATGAGCCTCATTCCCGAGCACTTGCCAAACTGCATGGCATCTTCTGTAAAGCGGGTGTTGGTGATCAGTAGCGGCTCGAAATCAGATCCCTTGTTCTCACCGCTTGCCATCCATTTCTCTTTTATGTCGTTGAACCGGGAATGGACATACAGGGGGATCTTTACATCACTCTTTACGCTGTCGGTCTGATGGAACTTACACTCGCACATCAGCAATTTGCTGTTTTTGCTTGCCACCACATCCACTTCGTGCTGAACACACCTGCCCTGCACAATCTGGCCTGTCTCTGTTTTGTATCCCTCGAACTCAAGCAGTTTTGCTACGAAATACTCAAAAGGATAGCCTGTAGGGCCGAACTGGAATATGGCTTTTTTCAGCCGGTACCGGCCGGCAGTCCGTTTGGAGATTTTCCTAAGGGTGCGGTAGGCAATCTGGTAGATCTTTTTGGTTGTAATCCCTTCAACAAGTGAAGACTTAACTTTCTCCACCACACTGTTGATCTCTTTTTCACCTGCCCCTGAGCGCCTGAGCGCAGTCTTCAATTTTTCAACATCAAAGGGAACAAGCTCTCCTGTATTTTTCCTGACCCGGATAGTATCGTCCTGGTTTACCATTTGTGTCAATTGAACTGGTAAAGCTAAGAATAAATGAAGGATGCTGATAAAGTGCCGGTCTTCCTTATTTTACTACAAGCACTTTTTTGACAAGGGTCGATCTGGGGGTTACTGCCCTAAGAAAATATAAGCCGGGCGCAAGGTCATCTGTCCTTATGTCCATTTTTTGGGTTTCCCGCATCAATATATTATGGAAGGACTTTACAATACTCCCTTCCGAATCAGTCAGGTATACAGTCCTGACCGTGCTGTTGCTTCCTGATACAAGAGTGAAGACATCACTTGCCGGATTCGGGTATAGGGTTATGTCACTTTGCAAGGTTTCTTCTTCCATTCCTACATTGAAAGGTTCAAAATTGATGATGATCCTGTGGTAAGCTGAGAAATCTCCCATGTTGTCAATATCGTAATAACCACTGATGCCACCAAACATATAGTTCATATGGAATTCATCATTTTCATTATAGCCGTCGCAAACGAAAAAATGGCCTTGCCATGATCCGGGTTCCCAGGGTGCCGGACTGTCGGGTGTGCGCCCGTCGATGATAATGGGCCTGCCGTTATTGAGCTCATTTTTAAAGATGTTGATCCATTCTTCCCTTGTGTAGTCCCAGCGCTGGAGCACTTCCATTTCCCCACTGTAATTCATGTAATCCTGCATGGCTTCCGGTATACGGAAAATACCATCGGTGAAGCCTATCTGGATGTCCTCTCCGATAGCTCCGCACGCCAGCATTAATGTGGCGGTTTCGTGGTAGACCGGTTCGGGGTCCTCCCACTGCAGTTCATAAGGCATATCGCCATAATTGAGGTTCATGTTCTCAAGGTCGATGTACCAGTGGTTCCCAAAATAATCATCAAAGTCGAGTACACCGTTTCCGTTGACAGGGTATTCCCAGTAATGGCAGATCCTGGCCAGACTGGTATATCCGCATGCATTCCCCAGGTGGCCGTTCGGACCGTTCTGGGATTCCGGGTAGTATGCGTTGTAAGGCCACATGAAAGTTTGCCAGTTGTTGTTGATCAGGGGTTCAACCTGGGCGTTAATGAATGATCCGGTTAACAGCAAGGCGGTCAGGGTAAGGAGTTTTTTCATAGGGTTGAATTGGATAATTGTTAATAATTTCACAAAGTAAAATAAAAATTGCGTTTTTTTGTAACAACTTCCTGATAAATCAGTAAAAAAACTTTACAAATTATCAGAAATTACTATATTTGAGAACAGATTACGATTCAATTTTTTCTTTTTAAGCCCAAGTTTACTTCAACCGCTAAAGGTATCCTGTATTCTGATTTTTATTGATCGGTAATGTAGCCTTGCAATAAAACCGCCCTCCTCCAATTGCAAAGCGAAAGACTATATTGTCTGAAATAAAAAACCAAAAAAATGAAAAAGATTTACCTTTCAGTGATTGGAAGCCTGTTAATCGCTCTTTTCACACAGGCCCAGAATGTCACAAACGTTCAGGAACTACAGCGAATTGCAGCGGAAAAAGCTGAGCTGTTCGAACAGGAAAAACAGCAGGCGCTCGAGTACGCCCGGCTGAACGACATCCCGGTTACATTTGAAAACAATAAAGGGGTGTTCTTTGAACTGATGAGGATTGATGAGTTCGGGCAGCCCCAGTATTATATTACTGAAAATGCTGTTTCTGCTGCCTCTATTTCCACCAGCAACCTGCATCCCGGCGGTAGTTCAGGTTTAGGCCTTGATGGCACAGGTATCACTGTCCGTGAATGGGATGGTGGCGCCGTACTCACAACCCACCAGGAATATAACGGAAGGGTTGTTATGGGCGACGGTGTTACCAGTACTCATTATCACGCCACCCACGTGGCAGGTACCATGATCGCCTCCGGAGTCGATGCCAGTGCAAAAGGTATGGCGCCCAATGCTGACCTTCGCGCTTTCGACTGGAATTCAGACCAGTCGGAAATGGCATCTGAAGCTGCAGCAGGTGCACTGATGTCGAACCACTCTTACGGATATAGCCGTGGATGGGCCTGGACAGGCAGCTCCTGGCAGTGGTATGGAAATACCAGCATCAGCACCCAGGAAGATTATCTTTTTGGTTTTTACGACAGCCAGGCACAGGACTGGGACCAGATAGCTGTCGATGCACCCTATTACCTGATAGTAAAGTCAGCAGGGAATGACAGGGGCGACGGACCAACCAACGGGCAGTATCCCCAGGATGGACCATACGATTGTGTTTCACATGCAGGTGTGTCCAAGAATATCCTTACTGTCGGAGCAGTGGAAGATGTACCTGGAGGCTACAATGGGCCTTCAAGTGTTACCATGAGCTCGTTCAGCTCCTGGGGGCCCTGCGACGACGGCCGTATCAAACCGGATATTTCTACCAACGGTGTAGGCTTGTATTCCACCGATGACGGAAGCAACACTTCTTATTATACACTGAGCGGTACATCAATGGCTTCCCCTTCTGCATGTGGTTCCCTGGCGTTGCTGCAGCAGCATTACGAAGATCTGAACGGCAGTGGTAATTACATGAGGGCAGCAACCACAAAAGCCCTTGTGATTCACACCGCCGATGAAGCGGGTTCGTACGACGGCCCCGATTACCAGTTCGGCTGGGGGTTGATGAATACCGAGGCTGCGGCCCTGATCATATCTGGCGATCAGAACGACAACCTGATCGATGAGCTGACATTGAACAACGGTGGCACATATACCCGTGATGTTTCCGTTGATGGAACAGAGCCCCTGAAGGTAACGGTTTCCTGGACCGATGTTCCCGGAACGCCCGTTTCAGCACAGCTTGACCCGGCCGACATCATGCTGGTGAATGACCTTGATCTGAGAATTACAGGCAACAGCAATACGTATTATCCATGGAAGCTCGACAGGGACAATCCTTCGGCGGCAGCTACCAATAACGGGGAAAACAATGTGGATAACGTTGAGGTGGTTTATATTGCCAGTCCCGTGGCAGGTACCTATACCATTACAGTGGACCATGACGGTACCCTCAGCGGAGGCTCACAGGATTTCTCAATCGTGATCAGCGGGATAACTTCCACACCTGTTACAGACCCGCCGGTAGCCGACTTCTTTGTAAACAATACAACACCGAATACAGGCGAAACGGTGGTTTTTACTGATCAAACGACAAACGGGCCAACCAGTTGGTCGTGGTCGTTCAACCCAACTACTGTGACATTTGTGAACGGGACATCGTCAAGTTCTCAACACCCTGAAGTCACTTTTGATGCCGACGGTACTTATACGGTCACTCTTGTGGCAACCAATGGCTACGGTTCCGATACCGAAACAAAAACAAACTACATTACGGCAACCTCCCCGCCGCCTTTCAGCCTGCCATGGACAGAAGGATTTGAAGAGATAGGCAGTACAACTACCTATACTTCGAATACAGGTTCGATAGACGGCCTGCCTGAATGGGCCTATGAAAAGACAGGTAACGGAAGGTTGCGGTTCAGCGCGGGATCAGGTTTCTACAGGTCAGGATCTCATGCCGCTACCCTTGATGCCAATCCCTCAGGAACTTATTCAGTGAACTATTTGACTGCTACCCTCGACCTATCGTCATATTCATCTTCAACTGAACTCGAACTGGCTTTCTCTTATATGAACCATGGTGAGGAATCCCACTCCAACGACCGTGTATGGATCAGGGGAAGCAACAGCGATAGCTGGATTCAGGTTTATGACCTTTACAGCGGTTCGGCCGGTTCCGGAGTGTGGAACGATGTCGACAGGATTGACATTGACAATATCCTGTCTTCGAACGGCCAGGCCCTTTCAAGTACTTTCCAGGTCAGGTTCGGCCAGGAGGACAACTATCCGGCTACCAGCACTACCGCCAGTGATGGATGGACTTTTGATGACATTACGGTCAGCGAGGTAGATCCCTCACAATATATAATCAGTACTTTTCCCTATTCACAAAGCTGGGAAAACGGACTCGGCCTCTGGGAACAGGGAATCAGTGATGACTTCGACTGGACACGTGACAGCGGGGGGACCCCGTCAAGCAGCACAGGCCCGACATCTGCACATGATGGTTCATATTACATGTATACCGAGGCTTCGAGCCCCAGGGTTAACGGGGATGAGGCACATTTAGAGGCCACATTCGATTTCACTGCCCTGACCTTGCCTGAGCTCTCGTTCTGGTACCATATGTACGGCGCATCTATTCATTCACTGCATGTGGATGTTTATGACGGATCATGGACCAATGATGTATGGGTAGTGACAGGCCCTCAGCAATCATCACAATCAGATCCTTTCTTCCAGGCAAACGTCGACCTCTCCGTCTGGGAAGGAATGAACAACATTAAAGTCAGGTTCAGGGGAATTGTTGGCAGCGGGGCAAGCTCAACATACTATTCGGATATTGCCATCGACCTGATAGAAGTGGTTGGAGGGACACCGCCCGAACCCCCTGTCTGCACTACACCGGTTTCACCTCTCGATGGAGCTGCAGGCGTTTCCATAGATGCTGACCTTACATGGGATGTCGCCGCGGGAGCAACCGGTTACCTGCTCTATTTCGGTACAGACAATCCACCGACAAACCTGGAGAACGGTACCGACCTGGGCAATGCAACCAGCTATGATCCGGGCACACTCTCATACAGCACTGGTTATTACTGGAAGGTGGTTCCCTACAATTCTGTTGGGGAAGCAACGGGTTGTGCAGTCTGGAGCTTTACTACCGAAGACATGCCTCCACCGCCATCGTGCACCAGCCCGGTAAGCCCGGCAAACGGGGCAACCAATGTGCTGATCGACGCCGACCTGAGCTGGAACAGCGTTGGAGATGCCGATGGATACTACCTATATCTGGGTACAGACAATCCACCCACCAACATGGCCAATGGTCTCGACCTTGGAAATACCACAAATTATGATCCCGGAACGCTGGATTACCTGACGGATTATTACTGGAAGATCGTTCCATACAATGCTTACGGACAAGCAACCGGATGCGCAACGTGGAATTTCACCACCGAGGATTTACCTCCTCCACCGTCCTGTACCAGCCCGGCATTCCCTGCTAACGGTGCAACAGGTATAACCGTTAATCCGACCCTTAGCTGGAATTCGGTCGGAGATGCCGATGGGTATTACCTCTATTTCGGTACCGACAACCCGCCGACCAATATTGAGAACGGGATTGATATGGGAAGCTCAACCAGCTACATGGCAGGCACCCTGGATTACCTGACGGATTATTACTGGAAGGTGGTGCCTTACAACAGTTCGGGTTCAGCAACGGGTTGTGCTACCTGGGCATTTACCACAGAAGATTCAGCCCCCACAGTGGTTGAACTTAGTTATTCAGACTTCGAAAGTGGTTGGGGTATCTGGACCGACGGAGGTTATGACTGCGGCATGTACACGGGTGGATACTATGCCCCGCAGGGCAGCAACGCTGTCAATATTCAGGATAACAGTGGAGTCAATTCTTCATTCTATATGACCAATGGCGAGGATGTACATACCCCGGACTTTGTTCAGATAGATGTGGAATTTGAATTCATAGCCGTGAGTATGGAGTACAATGAGGATTTCTGGGTACAGTATTATGACGGTTCCGGTTGGAACACCGTTGCAGCTTTTGCCCGCGGGGTTCACTTTGACAACAATGTTTTCTACATTGCCACGGTAACGATCCTTGAAACAGACTACAATTTTCCAACAAACATGAAGATCCGGTTTATGTGCGATGCAAGCACAAACTGGGACGATGTTCTGATAGATGCTGTAAGGATCACAGCATACAGTCAGCAGACACTGGGTAACAGCCTCTATGCTTCAGGCCCTGTTGTGAATGAACCGGTTGTTGAGGAGATTGGAAGATTGCCCGAGGGAGAGATCCTGGTTTATCCCAACCCGGCCAAAGATGTTGTTCATGTTGATGTGCCTGGTATAGAAGAAGCTGAAATGTTCATCTACAGCATGACCGGGGAGCTTCTCCACCAGGAAAAAATCACTTCAAGCCGTCATACAGTTGACGTAAGCAATTATGTTGGTGGTATGTACCTCGTGCGTGTGGTAACAGGGGACAATATTACAGTGAGAAAACTTATAAAGCGTTAAATCCCGGTTCCATTTGATCAAAACCCTGCAGGTTCCTGAAGCCTGCAGGGTTTTTTATTTCACAAAGTTGCCACCGGCATTGTTTGGCACAACCGTAAAAATTACCTTATCTTTAGGTCTGTGAGGAATACGTTCCAATTGGTATAAAAGAAATTTTGCCATACATTGATTAAAACTCTTAAAGTCATGGGTAAGCCCTCTTCCGGAACTTGTTCTGCCTTTACCGGAACCGGAAATGGATACATTCGTTTCTTAAGGTTTGCCTTACTCCTACCCCTCTTCTTGAGCCTGGCACTCTCGGCTCAGTGGCAGCCTTCAGGAGGACTTGAAGGTGGTTATATAAGTGATATTGCTATTGTTGATTCTTTTATCTTCATTGATGTGGCGGGATATGGCGTATGCAAGAAACAATTGGACCACACAAACTGGCAACAATCGCTGGCCCCCCAAACTATAAATTGCATTGAAAAGGCCGGACATGTTGTAATTGCACAGACTTTTTCCAAGCTATTCAGGTCTTTTGATCATGGAGAGAACTGGGAAGAAATTGACTTGGCAATGAATTTTTATAACACAGAAACTATCGACACAGTTCTGTTTACAACTGCTGGTTGGGAGTTGTACAGATCCCATGATTACGGGGATACATGGACATTATTGAATTATGTTCAGGGCACTACTACTTATATAAGAGAACTCTATGCATCTGATTCGATTTTATTCATTGAAACAACACATACCGACAGCATATTGATCTCAGACGACCTGGGGGATACCTGGCAACCTATACCCAAAACCGGGCTTCCGGATGAATATTTTGGGATCCTTTGTTTTTACTTTTATTCCGGGTCGTACTGGATTGGGACCTCTCATGGTTATGGTGTTTTCGTTTTCAATGAAATGGAGAATGCCTGGGAATCTGTCAGTGATGGATTGCCTTCAAATATCTGGATAGATGACTTCGATGAATTTGATGGCAGTTTTTACTGTTGCGGAACAAAAGGGGTATTCAGGTACATGCAGAACAACAATTGCTGGGTACCCGAGAATGACGGTTTGGAGAATCACAATACATGGGCTATTGAAAGCAATGATTCCATACAGTATTGTTCAACCAGATACGGGCCATGTTACAGAAGTTCTGCCTCCGGCTGGATTGCCAATCCCGACTCATTGTACCACCTCGAGATCAATTCATTCTGTCTGTCCGATTCAGTTATATGGGCCTGTGGCCAATCAGGCTTGTACAAATCGCTCGATGAGGGAGAAACATTTATACGGAGCTGCCCTTCCAGTGAATTAAGGTTGATCAAAGATTTGATCGTTACAGATAGCATCTATTACGCGGCAACAGAATATGGTTTTTATGTGTCAAATGATTTCGGTCAAAACTGGGAAGCAAAGAATTCAGGCTTTTCCCCTGATTCCACTCCTTATATCCACTCAATTGCAATTGACCAGGAATATTGCTTTGCCGCCACCTACAATGGCCTCTACAGGATCCGGCATGGTTATAACTCCTGGAATAAAGTCCCATCAGGACTCGGAAACATGGATTGCAGGAGGATAGTAAATAAAGATTCCATCATTCTTGTGTTCACCTGCCCTGATGGCACTTTTCGTTCTGTTGACCAGGGGGAAAGCTTTCAACAAATACAGCAAGGTTTCATTGTTTATCATTCCAATGAAACCCATTTTTTCGGTATCGGACAACCACCAATGAGATCCCCTGATGGGATCCATTGGGACAGCATTTTTATTCCGGAACAATACTATAAAAATGAGGCAATTTTTGCAGGAGAAGAAGAAATACTAATAGGTGGTACCGAAAACGTCTGGGGGGGAGGGAACAGTTTTGTGATATATTCATATGATTCAGGTGCAGAATGGCATGACCTTACCGATGACCTGCCAAATTCAGCATCGCCTATGATAAAGGATGTGGCAATACTGGATGGCCGTATACTGGTTGCCCAGGGCAGTATGAGCGTGTATTACCGGGATAATCTGCCCACCTCTGTTTTTGGGGATAATTTTCAAAAAGACAAGAAACTGACTGTTTTTCCGAATCCAACTCAGGGTCTCATTGCAATTGATCTTAAATCTGCTGGTTTCACTGATCCCCGGCTATCTCTTCATAACATGTATGGCCAGGTTATGAAACACAGAAAAGCATCATGCAAACCAGGTGATAAATGCACCTTTGTATGGGATCTTTCCGGCCTTCCTTCCGGTGTTTATGTGATCAGGGCATCTTCCGACAACAGGCTTTGTTCTGCTATAATTATTAAAAAGTAACGCGTTGTGCGGTTTAATTAAATCTTTCTTTATGTAACTGTTTACTAATTAT
>CAZMOK010000025.1:0-39337 GCA_964567785.1 uncultured Bacteroidales bacterium
ATATCCTTGTTGAACCGCATGCTCTTGATGAAACGCTCTGTTTCCTTGCCCCCGGTACCGTTACCTATAGCAATGGCTTCAATTTTATAGGCATCGATAAGGCTTGTCAGTTTTTTGGCCGATTGTTTCACCTCGCTTTCGGGCGGAAGCGGATAGATGGTTTCGTTGTGCTTTAAATTTCCCTGCTTATCGAGGCAAACAACCTTGCAGCCTGTCCTGAAGCCCGGGTCGATGGCTAAAATGTTCTTGCTGCCCAGGGGCGGGGCCATCAGGAGTTGCCGGAGGTTTTCCACGAAAACCTTAATGGCTTTTTCATCGGCTTTTTCCTTGGTTTCGGCACGCACTTCCGTTTCCATTGCAGGCCTCAGCAACCTTTTGTAACTGTCGTTCAATGCCTTTTCCACTTCGTGGGATAAAGGGTTATTTCCTTTAATGAATATCCTGCTGATACTATCAATTGCCTTATCCTGCGGCGGTGAGATCTCCACCCTCAGGAAGCCTTCGGTTTCGCCCCTGATCATGGCAAGGTAACGGTGTGAGGGCACCCTCTTCACCGGTTCCTTCCAGTCGAAGTAGGTCCTGTAATTCTGGCCTTCAGTCTCTTTTCCCCTGGCAACTTTTGAATGAATGACCCCTTCATGGTAGAAGAGCCTCCTGAGCTGCTTCCTGCAATACCGGTGTTCCGAGATCCATTCGGCAATGATGTCGCGGGCCCCGCCCAATGCCTCATCAACTGAACTTACCTCATTCTCAGGGTCGACGAACCGTTCTGCCATCTGCAGGGGGTCCCCGTCGCCCTGGCTCATGATCATCTTTGCCAGCGGTTCGAGTCCGCGCGACCGGGCGACGGAGGCACGGGTTTTCTTCTTTGGCCTGAAAGGCAGGTAGATATCCTCGAGCTCGGTCATGGCCTCAGCTTCTGAAAGCTGCTTTTCGAGCTCCCCGGTAAGCTTCCCTTGCTCGTCAATGCTATGAAGGATAGCCTCCCTTCGTTTATCGATCTCCTGTAATTTTTTCAACAGGTCGCGGATACCGGTAATGGTAACCTCATCAAGGCTTCCGGTAAGCTCTTTCCTGTACCTGGAAATAAATGGGATGGTTGCCCCGTCTTCAAGGAGGGCTATGGTATTGCGAACTTTTTCAGTTGAAATATTCAGCTTTTCAGCAATCCGGATTACATAGCTGGTGCTCATTTTCAGTACTCCCTGGAAAAAATTTAAAGGTATCAATTGAATTTACCCGGCATGTAATTTCAGTAAGCGTTTGTTCCTTACCGAAGCAGCACCAGGTTACCTCTTCTGGTGACCCTCTCTTCGCCACCGTCCCTTTCAACAAAATAGTTGATCAACCATACATAGACATCACCGGGCGCCGGTTCACCGTTCATCGTGCCGTCCCAGCCTTCTTCAATGCTTTCAGCTTCGAATATGAGCTGTCCCCACCGGTTGTAGATGAACATCTGGTAGTTGTTCAGCTCAACCCCTGCAGTGGGAATGGCCCTGAATAAGTTGTTTACACCTCCCGGTCTGAAGGCATTGGGTACGATTATGTCGAAGAGGACCACCTGCACGGAATCCAGGTTGAAACAGCACCTGTCATTTTCAACCACAACCCAGTAGCTGCCTGGTTCTGTTACACTAATATTGTCGGTTGTTTCACCTGTGCTCCAAAGGTACGACTGGAATCCCTGGCCGGCATCGAGCCTTACCGAAGAGCCCTGGTACATATATATAGTATCGCCAAGTTCAGTGAAGGGAGGTTCATTGACCAGCACCGACTCAGTATAGGTGTAGTCCTGTCCGTTGTAGGTTTCTGTTACAGTGACCTGGTAAATCCCCGGCTCGGTGAAGCGGTGGGATGGCCTGAGGTCAGTTGAACTATTCTCTGCTCCGCTTTCCGGATCGCCAAAGTTCCATTCAACCTCATCAATATTGGCCTCGTTTTGCAGAAAGAACATGGTATTGTCGAAATAGCATACGCTGTCGACATTGAAGTGGGGCCTGTCGAAATAGGATTGCATGAAGTTGGGGGTCCCCCAGCTTGTCAACCTGCCTGCCAGGCTGAAATCCTGGAAGCTTCCATCGAGCATGTCGGGGTTGCATTCCATTCCGGGCCTGTTGGGATTGTAGATAACGCTGAGCTCACCAAAACCAAAGTAGTTCAGGGCCCTGGATATATAAACCCTTCCGTCAGGTCCCAGTTGCATGCCGCAATAGTACCGGCCTTCTGTGTTTTGATCAAGCAAAACCGGGTTATCGAATATTGATGACCCTAAGCTGATATCAAACTGGTACAGGCTGGATGCACTGTCGACAGCCCCGCCGTTATATGCAGTTGATCCGTATAATTTTGAATTATCGGCCGAAAAGGCCACTCCGTATGCCCATTTATATTCCTCAGGTGAGTTTGAGGATATGGCATTGGTAACAGCGCCTGTGGAATTATTAAAATCGGCTATTTCAAATGAGTTCAGTCCATAAATGGCGGAGGCAATCTTACTCCCGTCGGGAGAGATCTTCATGTTACCCAGGAATACATTTGTGTTTGGGTCACCGGTATGGGCGATACCCTGAGATGAAGAAACGAAGTCAGGGTCCACGCCGTCTTCGTTTACGAGGAAAGCACAGTAATTGCTTGAATTGTACTCATGGACCACCACCCAGAAATCGGTTCCGTTAGCATGCCTTACAGCAGTGACCTTTGAGGAAACAAGATCCAGAAGTTCAATATTCTTTTCGGTTGTAACATCGCCATAGCCGTTGTTCAGGCTCATATCAACTTCAGTGTAGCTCAACCCTGCCGAAGGCTGCAGCGGTGTATCAAACGGCAGGCCCACAGTGAAGATAAAATAGGTTTGGCTTGAACCGGGCATCGGGATTATGATAGCAGGCTGGGTTACAAAAGAAGTGCTGTTCAGATCCTCACCATTGGGCATTTTCAATCTTCGCCTGTCCCACACGGTATTTCCGTCTGTATAAAAAAGCAGGTTACCGGCAGAATCCGAAATTACGGCATTTCCCTGCGGCACATTCAGGCCATTCATATCATTAAGGGGAGTTGCGTTGCCCGAAGTAAAATCAATACCGGCGTTATGGCCAAAGTACCAGGTTTCAGCTTCCTTATTGGATGTAGGGCAATTGGTCCGGACTACCTCAGCTTTAAAAGCACCCTGGGAGAAGGCAGTGTGAGCGGCAGTCATAAAAAGACCGAGTATAAAAAGCCCTGAAATGACTTTTGAGAAACGGTAATTGAATTTCATCGTGTGTGCTTCTGGATTTGATCTTTTATAGAGCATCTGTCAGGAAAAACGCGCAAGTTACTTAAAAATTTTGATTGATTGTTTATGGGATCACTCCCTTATTAGCAGTTTCCTTGAAGTCAGTGCAGTATCATCTTTAAGTGTTATCAGATAGATTCCTGCCGGAATTCCCTCTAAACTGAAGTCTTCATTAAGATTATTCCTCACTCCCCGGAATTCCTTCTGTAGGAGCACCTGACCATACATATTGGAAACTGACAGAGATATATTACCTGTATATCCGCTTATCTCAACAGTGAACGAACCGGAATTCGGGTTGGGAAAGATCCTGATATCACCGAAGTGAGGGTCTTCGGAAATCCCAAGGCACTGGGAAAAATCGAACATCACTGTTATGCTCTCTTCGGTACTGCAGCCGTTTGGATCAGTCACCAATACTGAAAAAGTTTTCATATCAAAACCAATGCCCGTTGTGCCTACGTTTATAATCCTTTCGGAGGAGCCGTTCGACCACAGGTACGTTGCGCCTTCATTTCCGGCATCAAGCACAACCGTATCGTAAACGCAAACGATTGTATCCGGCGGCCCGAGATAGACCTCCGGGACCGGATAGACATTGACTGATACAGAGGCTGAAGCCTGGTTGAACCCGTCGTCCACAACAACAGTATAGGTTCCGGTTTCTTCTGGAGTCAAAACCGGGTTTTCAAGCGAAGAGGTAAATCCGCCGGGGCCTGTCCAGGAGTATTCGTAATCCCCTGACCCTCCGCCGGCGAGGGCAAAAAGCTGTGTTTCTTCGCCATAGCAGATACTTTCAGGCGATGCCGCGGGGCTTGCACTAAGTACATCTCCGGTCACATTTACCGTAAGCTGTCCTGCTTCCTCGCTGATACATCCTGTTTCAAGGTCGGTCACTTCCAACGTAAAGAGAGTGGTTGAAAAGAGGTTCACAGTCTGGGGGTCCTGAACATCGGGATCGATGAGCAGGTCGGCAGGCTCCCAGTGATAACCGAAGTGTTCTGAACCGCCGGAAGCCCCGCCTTCAAGAGTTGTAAATGCACCGTTTGGAATGTTCTGGTTTGGCCCCGGGGCCGGTACAGGCAGCTCATAAACGGTGACTTCCACCGAACCGGTCACAACGCCAAATCCGTCGTTTATCGAAACAAAATAGGTTGTTGTTTCAAGTGGTGAAACCTGTGGATTTGAAATATCAGAGTTGAAGCCCGGAGGATCTGAAGACCACTGAAATGTGTAATCACCCGAGCCTCCTGTTGCCATGGCCTGGAGCTGAGTTAAGCCGCCAAAGCAAATTTCTTCCGGACTGGCAGCAGGACTGCAACTTAGCGGTCCCCCTTCGATCGTCACGGTCACGTCATCGTCAGTTTCGCAATTTCCCTGCAAGTCTGTAACGGTCAGGGTAAAATATGTTGTTGCGGTAAGGTTTACTGTTTGCGGGCTCAACACTGTCGGGTCAACAAGCTTTCCCGCAGGCTCCCACTGGTAGGAATAATCCCCCGATCCACCTGTTGCTGAACCTTCCAGTGAAGTGGATGTTCCGTACGGAATTGTCTGGTCGCTCCCGGCGCCTACCGTAGCGGCCGGATTGACAGTGACATCGGCGCTGCCTGAAGTTTCACCCTCACAATTAATATCTTCAAGGAAAGAGATCTCATAAGTAGTGTTGCCTGTCGGAAAAACAGACACTGTATGAGGCGATGAATTGGCTGTTGTATTCTGAGGGTTTGACCCATTGGCAGTATAAGTTATGTCCCATGGTCCTGCCCCGGTGAGCTCGAAAATGAGTTCAGCGCCCTCGCCCGAGCATATTGAGGTTGTCCCGCTGATCGTTCCCGAAGTAAATGGATAGGTATCCATAAACACCGTCTGCCCTATATAGCCCCTGCAGCAATTTGTGTCGCACACTTCGGTGATGGTATACGTTGTGGGTTCTTCAGGGTAGACCAATATTGTGTCCACAGGCCCGGTGAGTCCTGTTGCCAGGAAAGTGGAATCACCGTTGCTGTATTCAACTTCAAACTCACCTGACCCTGTAAGTTCAAGCATCAGGTAAGCCGGAGTACCGATACAAACAGTAGTGTCGCTGCTGTTGAGCGCCATAGTCGGTTTTTCATTGATAACAACCCCTGTGATGGCGGGGTCAGAACTGTTGCCGCCAACAGTTATCACACAAGAATAATCTCCGGCATTGGTAAGGGTCACATTAGGTATTACCGGGCTTTGCTGTGAGGAAATGAACCCTCCGGGCCCCGACCAGTAATAGGTGGCATTTGTAATGGTGTCGGCGTAAAGTTCAAGAGTCTCCCCCACACAAAGCGGACCGTTGTTCGATACCGGCGGCGGCAGGATGGTACAGTCGGTGGAACCTGTTCCCGATGTCTGTGAAAAAGTGATATCGCAGACTGTCTGTGAAAAATTGGTTATCAAAAGGATGTAATATTCGCCGGTTTGACCATTTGGGATATAGCAGTCTTCAGTAGGGTTCGGGGAATAGCTGCAATCAACTATCTTTGACCCGGTGAGGCCTGAAACACACGGTTCGAAGGGGTCTTCAAAAGGCCCCCAGCAAATGAAATCGATATCCACAAGGGGCGTACTGAACATATGGATGTTTATGTCACCGGGATCATCTATCAGCATGTGGTACCACGCCGGCGCGGGCTGTGTAAGAAGACAGCCGTAATTGGCTCCGGGCTGGGCCTGTCCGGTTGTCCCGGCAGGAAAAGTATAGATAGATCCTGTGCAGAAAGGCTCCGATTCTTCGCAGGTAAGCCCTTGAGAAAACAGATTTCCTGAAAACAAAAAGAAAGAAATAAAGATCAGTTTGGTAAACAGGTAGTTATTTAGTTTCATCCTTGCTGTTTTTCTTGTTGAACTTGTCGTGCTTGCCGAGCCATGCGGCCTTCTGGCTCCCGGTCATGCCTGAGGAAGTATCGAGTGTTTCTTCCAGCAGTTCATCCATCCTGCAAACCACTTCATCTTCAGTAAATACAGTGCTCGACTTGAACCACATCTGGTCATGATCGATCCGGGCATCAATGTTTACCACCATTTTTTCGTCATAAACGAGATTGAGAAAGTATATCCTGGAAAACCTGTCGGGGAAACTGGTCAGGTCGGTGACATAGTAGTTGTTTTCATCTGCCACTTCAGCGAGCACGCAGAAACGGCCGTCAAATTCTTCCTGGTCGAATTGAAGCACGGCATCGTCCTGGTATATGGCTTCCTGTGAATATGATACAGTAGCTAAAAGACAAAAAACCAGCAACAACAGCGGATACCTTGTAATAAAAAAAATCATTATTATTCAGGATTATAAAAAAACACTAACCAACAAAGGGGGGCATTGCCACACCGGAAAAACCCTTCAGAAAGTTTTCGCAAAGATACAAAATACTTATGAGTCGGGGGTTAGCAATTTGATGCACAAGTAGGATCACTCCAGGATAACCCTTGAATGGAGCAGCTTATCGGTAAAGCATATCTCAAGCACGTACATCCCTTTCGAAAGTCCTGAAAGATCAATGCTTTTCATCCAGTTGCCTTCCGGAGAACCATCAGTTTGCTCTGACCAGACGATCCTTCCCTGGTGATCATAAAGCTTCATGTCACTCAGTTCGGAAGCATCCTCAAAATCAACTGTCAGTTTACCTGTGGTCGGATTGGGATAAACCTCTATGCCGTGTTCTTCAAGCATTTCGCCCACACCAAAGCACATTGAAAAGTCGAAGACAATGGTTACTTCCTGCATAAACGTGCACCCTTCATCAGATGTAACTGTCAGTGAATACTCCTTTGTGTCGAATCCTATTCCGGTAGTCCCTACCTGTATTTCAGGGGCAATAACACCGTTAGACCAATAGTACTCCCAGCCGGGAGCAGTTGTGCTCGGCGAAAGGGTCACTGTATCATACGGACAGGCCATTATCTGCTCCTGTCCCGAATTTATGGTAAACTCCGGCAGCGGCATCACATTGATCGTGACTTCATCTTCTGTATCGTTAAACCCATCGGAAACAACCAACTCATATACTTCCGACTGTGCAGGGGTGATGGTTATTATAGAATCGGTACTTATCACAACATCGTTATGTTTCCATTCATAGGTATAATGAGGGAAATTTCCTCCTCCCGGTATTGCAACCAGGTCGGTACTTTCACCTTTACAGATCTCAGGATCCATAGCCATGGCTGTTGCATTCAGCGGACCGCCGCTGAGAGTAACAGTTACATCGTCCACTTCACTGATACACCCTGTTTCTTCATCGGTAATTACCAGGGTAAAAGTTGTTGATTCGTAGAGGTTCACTGTGGCAGGATTCTGTGAGTTTGCATTTACCAGCTTTTCAGCAGGTTCCCACTCATACAGGTATTCGCCGCTGCCACCCGATCCGCTTCCCTGCAATGAGGTGCTTATACCGAATGGGATTGTCTGGTTCTCACCCGCATCGGCACCCGGCAATTCCAGTACCTCGATCACCACGGAACCGGTAACCACATTAAATCCATCGCTGACATTTACCATATACGAGGTTGTTTCGGACGGGCTCACTGTGGGGTCCTGAACATCTGAAGAGAACCCGGGAGGGTCTGATGACCAGTTGTAAGTGTAGTTACCGGCACCCCCTGAGGTAACTGCGTTCAGCGTTGAGGATTCTCCCCGGCATACCTGGTAGGGATTTGCCACTACATAAACTGAGAGCGGGCCACCGATCTGGGGCACAAAATATGGCCCTGTTATTGTATCACAATTGTTAACGTCGATCGTTTCGAGGGTGTAATTACCTGTGTACACATTCAGCAGGTCGAGGTCGGTGCCGACCACGTTGTTGGTTGAATCCCTCCAGGTGAATTCAAAAGGCCCATTCCCTTCAACCTCTATGCCTGTGATCGATCCGTTGTTCGCCCCAAAGTTTGCGGAAACAATATCTATATTGCCCTCTATGACATCAGGTGCGCCCGTTTCTTCAACAGTGTATGGGCCGCCGACTGAAACACAGGTGTTTTCATCTTCTATTGTGAGTGTATAATTTTCACCGGACACGTCGAGGAGGTCCAGTTCATCGCCCACAACCACTCCCTGCGAATTGGTCCATTCAAAAATAAACGGAGGCGTTCCGGTTACGTCTATCCCCGTTATGGAACCGTTTGTAAGTCCGCAGGTGGCCGGGGTAACAGACATTGAGCTTTCATCAATTTCAGGCGCACCCAGATCTACGTTAAAAGTGATCGTATTGCCCATAGCAACATTGTTGCAGGCATCATAGATAAAGTTCAGTTCGATAAGCTGGACCGAATAGAGCCCGTCTTCATTGATCTCACGGTCGAGGGTAAGTGTATACCTCGATTCGTATGTACCTCCCAGATCACAGGCCTCACCGTGTACATCCAATACCGTATATGGTCCCCCGGGGCCGTCGACGATAAAATCACCGGGATCTACGGATTCACAGTCTACATTTTCAGAAAAATCAACGATTATGTAATCCACCCCGCAACTGATCTCTTCCTCAAGAACATCCTCAAGCTCCGGTCGCACATCATCATAAATAATAGCATCTGAAGCGCTGAAGTCAAGGGTATATCCTCCCTGTGCACCGGCTCCTGCCCAGTTGCACATAACCAGGACATATGTGCTTCCTTCCTCAACATACAGATCGGCATTCCATTTGTTCGTATTGCCGCAATTGTTGCAGTCGCCGTTACCTCCCTGCGAAGAACTGATACCGGTGTTCCCCTGGTAACCTGCTCCCCCTGCAGCATTGCAGCTTTCCTGCATTTGAAGGGGGTTTCCATAAATATCATCGCATCGTAACGTGCTTATATTATAGATTGCCCAGTCGTAATCATCAGAGTTCACTTCAGGATCGATGGTAAGCCTCAGGTTCCCGCTTTGCTGTACGGTAAAAACATACCATACACTGTTCTGCTCACCGTCGAGACAACTGTTCGGGCAGTAACCCGAACAGGACCCCGGTGGGGTATATATCTCATTCGGATAGTTGCCGGTGCCTGTGTAGGTATTCTCTTCTATATAAACATCCTGGCATACGGGAATAGCTCCAAGGCAATCCTGTATTGTTGGCGTCTGGGCTTTCAACCCGCCGGGGATCATCACCCCTGCAATAAATAATGCGAAGGTTATCCTGGATAATAGTACTTTCATCGGTCCTGGTTTGTGATTAGTTTTGAAACGGTTCTCAAAGATAAAGAAATCCTTAGTTTTTCGGGAAAAGGATGTTGTAACATATCTCACCGGTTAATTACCGGGATCTCACCATCCGGAAGCAATCACATCCGCCAGGTGCATGACCTTAAGCGGAACATCATGCTTTCTGATATAACCGTATTGATGCATCAGACAGGAAGAATCGGTGGAAACAATATATTCAGCCCCCGTTTCCAAAGCATTCAAAACTTTCTGCTCCGCCATTGCTGTTGAAATAGGCTCGTGCTTTACGGCAAAAGTCCCGCCGAAACCGCAGCAGATATCCGTATCTTTCATCTCGAGCAGCTCCAGGCCTTCCACTTCTCTTAGCAGCCGGCGCGGTTCATCCTTAAGACCATATTCCCTGAGGGCGGTGCATGAGTCATGATAGGTGACCTTATGATTGAAAATGGCGCCAAAACCGGTTTTTTTAAGGTCGTTCACCATGAAATCGCTGAACTCCCTTACATTACTGACTATAATTTTATATTCATTATGCAGGCCGCTGTTATGGAAAAGCTCCTGGAAATAGTTTTTCACATATCCTGCACAAGAGGCGGATGGAATGATAATAGGGCGGTTGTAAGGATAATCCCTGATGAACTTCTCCCCTATCACTTTTGCTTCATCCCAGAAACCACTGTTGAAGGCAATCTGTCCGCAACAAGTCTGCTCTTCGTTATAATTTACATCGCAACCTGCTTTTTCCAGTACCTTGATCAGGTTGAAGGCTGTATCGGGGAAAAACTGGTCGATAAAACACGGGATAAAGACGTCTACCTTCATAATGCATGCGGTGTTGCACAAATGTATTAATTAATGGTGTGTGCTTTGAAAATGCCGGCCAGAAATATTCAACAGGATGTTGATAACAAAATATTCAAAGCTCCTCTATCCTGAAACCTGCCTTTCTCATCTGTTCCCGGAATCCCGGGTACGATTTGGAAACCGAATAATAATTTTCAATAATGATCCCGACACCTCCAGCGGAAAGCATTGCAGCCGACATGACCACCCTGTGGTCACCCCTGCCATTCACTGTTATCTGCCCGGGAAGTTCCTGCCTCTTTGACAACTTCCATTGCCCCTCAACGGTTTTCATAAACCCGGCACCCAGACTGCAGACGATCTCCTCGATTGCCAAAAGCCTGTCGGACTCTTTCAAAGGCTGCGAACACAGGCCGCTGAACTCACCCTCAACACCACGGGCAGCACAGGCCAGGATAACAGGGAGCGCCAGATCGGGGGTATCTGAAAAATCAAAGGAGAAAAAGGACGGTGCTTTTCCGGTATTCGTGGCAATGAGTCCCGCATCCATGGAGGTAAAATCCAATCCAAGCTCCTCGCCGATCTTGATCAATGCACTGTCGCCCTGTGGGGAATCTTGTTTAAGGTTATAGAGAAGGATTTCGGAATCCCGGTTCATGATCGCCGCCGAGAGCCAGAAAGCTGCCGCACTCCAGTCAGGCTCGACCGATATCCTGCTCTGCTGCTTTCTGCCCTTTTTTATAGTAATTCTTTTCGGGCTCAATTCAACCAACATCCCGAATTTGCTCATAATTTCAGCCGTAAGGCCAATATAGGGCCTTGAAACCACCTTTCCTTCCAGGTTGATGACCAGGCCTCTTTCAAACAAGGTGCCGGCCATCATCAGGGCCGATACGAACTGACTGCTTAATGAGCCATCTATGGAAATTGTTCCTTCAGTCATTGGGTTGATCCCGGATATGCAAAGAGGCGGGCAACCTTGTTTTTCGAGGTATTCAATTTTACAGCCCAGTCCCTTCAAGGCATCGACAAGAGGTCCAACGGGCCTTTCCTTCATTCTCTCACTACCCGTAAGGATGTAATCCCCCTGCCTGAAAGCCAGGCTTGCTGTGAGGAACCTTAGCACTGTCCCGGAATTCCCTGCATCAATGATCACTTCGTTGTTGTGTTTATTCCCCAGGGAATCCAGTATATTGCTTAGAAGCAGCGTATCATCTGCCTGTGAAAGATTTACTAATTCAGCGGGATACCCGGTAAGAAAATTCATCAGGAGCGCCCGGTTCGAGATACTTTTGGAAGAGGGCAGGCGGATATCAGCCTTTATCCGGGAATTCAAACCTTCAATTTTAACGGGCATACTTCTCTCCTAATTCGATGCAATAGTCTATCGACCCGGCGATCATATCAATGGATACCTCCCGGTTGATCACAGCATTGCCAATACCGGCAATAAGGGTGAAAAGTATTTTTCCCCTTTCATTTTTCTTATCGTACGAAACCAGTTGGAGGATCCTGTCTTTGTGCACGGCAAGTCCACCGGCAATACCAATGTTTTCAACGATATAGGTGTTGATTTTCTCCACCGTTGACAGAGGCAGGTTGAGTTGCCTGCCGGAGATCCACGTGGCACAGATCATTCCGGTGGCCACGGCAATTCCATGGCTAATATTTTTATTGCCTGTTTCAAGGACAGATGATTCAAGTGCATGCCCGATGGTATGTCCGAAGTTCAATACTTTGCGGTATTTCCTTTCCACAGGATCGATCTTAACGACAGAGGTCTTTATCTCCACCGACTTCTCTATCAGGCTGATCCAGTCGGAATGTTCCTTCACAGGCCTTGAATGAAGATAATGGAAGAAAGAGGCATCGGAGATGAGGCCATATTTTATGATCTCTGCAAATCCCGACAATTTTTCTGTTTCGTCCAGTGTAGAAAGGAAGGCCGGATCGATGAATACCGCTTGCGGGTTATTATAGCATCCTATGAGATTCTTCAGGCTTCCGTAATCAACCCCCACTTTTCCGCCTATTGAGGCATCTATCTGGCCCATGAGTGTGGTTGGGATATTGATGAACCGGATGCCGCGTTTAAAAGTTGAGGCGGCAAAACCGCCAAGGTCTGTTACCATGCCACCCCCAAGGTTGATCAGGATCGAGTGCCTGTCGGCTTTTTCACGTGTAAGGAAATTCCACACATACCCGCACGTATCTATGCTTTTGTTATGTTCTCCGGGTGGAATGGTGATCATGCCTGCACCTGACAACGATCCGACTTTATCCAGTAAGCGTGGCAGGCAGTATTTGTTGGTGTTTTCATCCATCAATACATAAAACCTGCTTTTTTTATAGGTATCGAGCTGGATAAAATTTTGCAGTATTGTATAAATATCACTGCCTGTATAGACAGGGTAAGACCCGGTATCGATGAATTTTGTATCAGCCAATTTCTAGAATGCTGCCAGCAACAGGTCGATATCCTGAAAGGGAAGATCGTAAAGGTCGCTGACTTGCTTTTTAGTGATGATCCCCTTGTACAGGTATATACCGTTTGATATCCCCCTGTCCCTTCTGATAAGATTGTCAATACCGCCCTCTTCGCCAATTTTAAGGATTACCGGGGCAAAAAAGTTACTGAAAGCGTAGCTTGCCGTGTGGGGGACCCCTGAAGCAATATTGGGCACACAATAATGAATTACGTCATACTTCTTGAATACGGGATTTATATGACTTGTAGGGTGTGAAGTTTCCACACAGCCCCCCTGGTCGATGCTCACGTCGATAATGACTGCATTGGACTTCATTTTTTTCACCATCATTTCCCTCACCATGCAGGGTGATCTTCCCTCGGGTGCATGAAGGGCGCATATGAGGACATCTGCGCTGACCAGAGCCTTTTCAAGTACTTTAGGCTGAATGATGGAAGTGAATATCCGTTGATGCATCTGGTTTTGAAGCCTTCTCAACCTGTAGATAGAATTATCGAATATTTTGACAATGGCCCCCATTCCCATGGCTACCCTGGCGGCATTTCCTCCCACTGTGCCGGCGCCCAGGATGACCACTTCAGTTGGTGTTATTCCCGAAAAACCACCCAGCATGCTGCCCCTGCCGTATTCCGGGTCGCTCAGGTAGCGTGCAGCGATCTGCAAGGCTGCATTCCCTGCTATCTCGCTGACTGAACGTCTTACGGGGTAAGATCCGAAAGTGTCTTTAATAAATTCAAAAGCAACTGCTGTTATCTTCTTGCTCATCAGCCTCCTGAAGAAATCACTATCCTGCGAGGTAAGATTCAGCGTTGAGAACAACACCTGCCTGTCTTTCATCATTTCCACCTCGTCGGCATCGGGAGGTGATACCTTCAGGACCAGGTCAGCCTTATAAACCTCTTCGGCTGTGTAAACGACCTGGCAGCCTGCCTCTGCATATTCATGATCGGTAAACCGTGCGCCCGAGCCTGCATTTGTTTCCACCAGCACCTTATGTCCGTTTTGCACAAGCAGGCCGGCAGCTTCAGGGACCAGTGCAACCCTTCGCTCGTCTGAATGGACCTCACGGGGAATACCGATGATTATGCTTGAACTCTTTTTATCCACCTCAAGCATTTCCTCTTTTGGCATCAGTCCTTCCGATCCCGAAAGGTTTAAATAATTTTTTTGTGAGCCTGACATCGCTTATCTCTTTCTATGCTCGGAAGTTATTATTCTCTGGCCTTCCTCAGGGCCGTAATTGATCCTGATGTATACGAAATCATCCGGTAAAAGTTGTTCAATTTTCTCAGGCCATTCCATAAAGCAGTAACTTCCCGAATATACATAATCTTCATAACCCAGGTCAATGACTTCCTCCAGTTTATTGATCCGGTAAAAATCAAAATGGTATACCGGCCCCGAACCTGAAAGGTATTCATATACAATGGCAAATGTAGGACTGGCCACCAGGTCTTCTACATTGAGTTTTTTGCAGAAATATTTGATAAGTGTGGTTTTTCCTGATCCCATCTCCCCTTCCATGGCAAAAGTCCTGATACCGGGATACAATTCCAGTATTCTTCCGGCCACTTCGTCAAGGCCTGCCTCATCCTCTACCTTAAAACTTTCCATGCTTCAAAGATCGGAAAAAAGGAAATTATTTTGACTTCAGGGTGACATAAGGTATCAGCATCTCTTCCATGCTTATTCCCCCGTGCTGGAACGTATTCTTATAATAGTTTACGTAATAGTTGTAGTTATTGGGATAAGCAAAGAAGTCGGAACTCCTGCAAAAGATATAGCCCGAACTGACATTGGTCTTCGGAAGATAGGCATCGTGCGGGTTTTTTACTTCGAAAACTTCTTTGGGGTTGTAATTCAAGCTTTTGCCTGTCTTATACCTAAGGTTGGTATTTGTATTCCTGTCGCCAACCACTTTAACCGGGTTTGTTGCCTTCACCGAACCATGGTCTGTTGTTATAACCAGGTTGATCTTTTTTTCAGAAAGATACTTTATGATATCCAGCAAGGTGGAATTATTGAACCACGATAGCATTATTGAGCGGTAGGCCTTTTCATCATCGGCAAGTTCCCTGATGATCTCCATCTCGGTGCGTGCATGGGAGAGCATATCGACAAAATTATAGACTATCACGACGAGCTTGTTATTTATGATATTGGGCAGGTTCTCTTCCAGTTTTTTTCCTGCCGCCAGGTTCAGCACCTTGTTGTAAGAAAATTTTATGTCTTTCCCGTAACGCTTTAAATTTTCGCCGAGCAGTTCACTTTCATACTGGTTTTTAGTGCCTTCCTCATTTTCACCTACCCAGTACTGTGGGTAGCGCCTCTCTATTTCGAGGGGCAAAAGGCCCGAAAACATGGAATTCCGGGCATACTGTGTTGTTGAAGGGAGGATGCTGTAATATATTTCTTCCTCCTCCACCCTGTAATAATTTTCGATGATGGGTTGAATGGACTTCCAGTGGTCATACCTGAGGTTATCAATTACGATCAGCACCGTATTATCCTGCCTGTCAAGCAGAGGAAAGAGCTTTTCCTTAAGCAATGTGGGTGATTGTACCGGACTGTCATCATTCCTGCCATGGATCCAGTCGAGGTAATTCGATTCAACATATTTCGAAAAAACAGTGTTGGCTTCGTCTTTCTGCATCTGGAGGATCTCAAAGATCCCGGGGTCTTCCGAGTGTTCCAGTTCGAGGTCCCAGCGGGTAAGGTTCTTCAGCACATTCTTCCATCCGTTGTGATCAGGGCCATCGGATATTTCCATACTGATCTTTCTGAATTCCTGCTGATAGCTGAAGGCAGCCTTTTCACTGACAAGTTTCTTGTTCTCAAGGTTTTTTTTAAGGCAGAGAAGAATCTGATTGGGTTTGACGGGTTTAATCAGGTAATCTGATATATTCGAGCCGATTGCATCTTCCATGATGCTCTCTTCCTCACTTTTGGTAATCATGACCACAGGAAGGTTCGGATAGGTGCTCTTTATCTCCTCGAGGGTCTCTATTCCGGTAAGGCCGGGCATGTTCTCATCAAGGAATATTATATCGTAAAGCCGGTTCCTTATCATCTCCAGGGCTTCCTCGCCGTTATTGGAAGTCTCTACATCATACCCTTTCTGCTCAAGGAAAAGAATATGCGGTTTCAGTAATTCAATTTCATCGTCTACCCACAAAATACGTACTTGTTCCATGTCTTCTTTTTTAATATTATACGAAGTTATAAAGGAAAAAGGTAAAGGTGTAGCTATAATTCCCGCTTTAGGTATAAAAAGGGAAATATTACTGAATTATTGCCCTTTTTTGAATTTTTAAGAGGTTAATTGTACCTTCGGTTCTGATAGTGCCACGCGATATTTTAAAAGATTGTTTTGAAAAAGCAAAAGATCATAAATGACCCTGTACACGGTTTCATTACGATTCCCGGCGAAGAGGTTTTCAGGGTGATAGAACACCCATATTTTCAAAGGCTGAGGAGGATCCGCCAGCTAGGGCTTACACACATGGTTTACCCCGGCGCCATGCATACCCGGTTCCTGCATTCACTCGGCACGCTCCACCTGATGCAGCAGGCTATCCAGTCGCTCAGGCAAAAGGACCTGGAATTTAACGATCAGGAAGAAGAATCACTTTATTTCGGCATCCTTTTGCACGATGTGGGCCACGGCCCCTTTTCGCATGCGCTTGAGCATTCGATAGTGAGTGGAGTTCACCATGAAGATATTTCACTTGCCTTCATGCATGAGCTCGACAAACAAATGGGGGGGGAACTGGGACCTGCCATCAGCATATTCAAGGATACCTACAGAAAAAAGTATTTCCATCAGTTGATCGCCGGACAGCTTGATATGGACCGCATGGATTATCTCAAGCGCGACAGCTTTTACTGCGGTGTTGCCGAAGGGATCATCAATGAGGACCGGATCATCAAAACCCTCAATGTACATGAAAACAAACTTGTAATTGAGGCGAAGGGCATTTATTCAGTCGAGAAATTTCTGATAGCCCGCAGGCTCATGTACTGGCAGGTGTATCTGCACAAAACCGTAATCGCTTCAGAATACCTGCTGATGAACATCCTGAAAAGGGCAAAATACCTTGAGCGAAACGGTGCCGACCTTTTTGCAACTCCCCCGCTTAAAATGTTCCTCAAAGAAGAATATTTCAGAAAAGATTTCCTCGAGAACAGGGACCTACTCGATGCTTTTGCATTGCTTGACGACTTCGATATCATTTCAGCAGTAAAAGTATGGGCAGGTCACAAGGACAGGATATTGTCGGATCTCTGCAAACGACTGATAAACAGGAACCTTTACCGGATCGAAATGAAGCAGGATCCTTTTGCCGATCATTATATGGACAGCATTGAGAAAAAAACTGCAGAACTGTTAAAACTTGACGACCACGAAACAGGTTTTTATGCATTTGGTGATACAACCACCAACTATGCTTATGACCCGGTGATCACCGGGATTGATATCCTTTTCAAGGACGGAACGATAAAGGAACTGTCAGAGGCATCAGACCTGCTGAACCTTTCATTGCTCGCCCAACCGGTACTCAAACATTTTCTTTGCTATCCCAAGGAACTGGGCAGTGTTAAAAAATGATTTGTTTTTATTCCTCTTAACATTCATATTTTTAATAATTTAGCGCGCCAATGGCTGTCTTATTAGGCCTATAAACAATTGAATTGATGAAGTTTACTGCCAGGCAGATCGCTGAACTGATAGGAGGGAAAATTGAAGGCGACCCGGAGGTTTCGGTCGACAGGTTGTCGAAAATCGAAGAGGGAGAACCCGGAAGCCTTTCTTTCCTCGCCAACCCCAAATACACCCATTACATCTACAATTCCAGGGCTTCCATAATAATTGTAAACGAAAGTTTCGTACCTGAAAGCAAGATCAGCACAACCCTGATCAAGGTACCCGATGCCTACAGTGCATTTGCCCAGTTACTGGAACATTATGATAAGGTGAAGAAAGACAAAAAAGGGATCTCATCCCTTGCTTTTGTATCCGACAGTGCCAGCCTGGGCAATGATATTTACCTGGGTGAATTTGCCTATTTGGGCAACAATGTAAAGCTGGGCAACAACGTAAAGATCTACCCCCATGTTTACCTGGGCGACAACGTAACTGTTGGCGATAATACAGTTTTGTTCTCAGGGGTGAAGATCTATACCGATGTTGAGATTGGAAGGAATTGCACTTTACACAGTTGTGTGGTGGTAGGAAGCGACGGGTTTGGCTTCGCCCCCCAGGAAAACAGCCACTATAAAAAGGTTGCTCAGATTGGGAACGTAATAATTGAAGACGATGTGGAAATTGGATCAGGCACCACAATCGACAGAGCAACGCTGGGTTCAACCATTTTACGCAAGGGCGTAAAGCTTGATAACCTTATACAGGTTGCACACAATGTTGAGATTGGTGAGAACACAGTAATTGCTGCCCAGACAGGCATCAGCGGATCAACCAGGATAGGAAGGAACTGCATGATTGCAGGCCAGGCAGGTATTACCGGCCACCTGGAAATAGATGACAACGTCAAGATAGGTGCTCAATCGGGTATTTCCCAGAACCTGAAAGAGGGTGCCATAGTTGTAGGCAGCCCTGCATTTGAAGTAAAAAAATACTGGAGATCCTACGCCTACTTCAAGAATATGAACAGCCTTGTTGAAAGGATCGTCAACCTCGAGAAGCAAGTGAAAGACATGGCACGCAAGGAAGACCCTGAAACTGGCTCGTGATGTCTGCCTTATAATAATTTTTATTTTTGCCCTTCGATGAATGCAGAAAATCAGAAAACAATAGCAAAACCGGTATCCGTATCAGGTGCAGGCCTGCACACCGGAAAGCCGGTGAAGCTGACTTTCCGCCCGGCCCCGGCCGATCACGGCATCAAGTTCGTTCGCATCGACATTGAAGGGAATCCGGCAATTGATGCATCAGTAGATTATGTTACAGAGACCGACAGGGGAACAAGCCTGAAAAATAATGGCGCCATTGTGCATACAACTGAACATGTTCTTGCAGCCGTTGCAGGGATGCAACTGGATAACCTTCTTATTGAACTCGATCAGGAAGAGACCCCCATTATGGACGGAAGCTCCCGCTACTTCACCGAGGCGCTGGAAAAGGCAGGGACAGTGGAACAGGATGCCAGGAAAAAATACCTGGAACTTAAAGAGCCCGTATCTTACAGTGACCCGGAGAACCGGATCGAGATCGTAGCGATACCCAGTGACAAGTTCAAGGTCACAACCATGATCAATTTTGAGACAAAGGTACTTGGCACACAAAATGCAGTGCTAGAAAACATCAGCGATTTCAAGAAAGAAATAGCGCCGTGCAGGACCTTTGTTTTTTTACACGAGCTCGAATTTCTGCTGCAGAACAAGCTGATCAGGGGAGGCGACCTGAGCAATGCCATAGTCTTTGTAAACAGGAAAGTTTCACAGGAAGAGCTCGACAGGCTGGCAGGTGTATTCAATAAGCCAACAGTGAAGGTTAAGAGCGAAGGGATCCTGAACAACCTGGAGCTGCATTTCGACAACGAGCCCGCAAGGCATAAGTTGCTGGATGTCGTGGGCGACCTGGCACTTCTGGGGGCACCCCTGAAAGCGCACATCATTGCCCGGAGGCCCGGGCACACGGCAAACACAAACCTTGCAAAAATAATTAAGCAACATATCATTAATGAAAGTAAGATGAGCAAGATCCCCCAGTATGATCCGAACAAGGAGCCTCTTATGGACATCAACCATATAAAAAAAATATTACCCCACAGGCCTCCTTTCCTTTTGATCGATAAGGTCATAGAGATGACCGATGACAGGATTGTCGGGATAAAAAATGTAACGATGAACGAAGGTTTCTTCGTTGGTCATTTTCCTGAGGAACCTGTGATGCCGGGAGTGCTGCAGGTTGAGGCAATGGCCCAGACCGGGGGCGTTCTTGTGCTGAGCTCTGTTCCAAACCCGGAAGATTACACTACGTTGTTCCTGAAAATAGAGAAAGTAAAATTCAGGCAGAGAGTTGTTCCGGGCGACACACTTATAATTGATGCCAAGCTATCAGGGCCTATAAGGCGGGGAATTTGCCAGATGAAAGGAACTGCTTACGTTGGTAACAAACCGGTTGTTGAAGCAGAACTTACCGCATCAATAATAAAAAAAGGAAACAATAATATCGCAAAATCGAAGTAATGAACCAACCGCTTGCATACGTACACCCACAGGCCAAAGTCGCAAATAATGTCGTTATTGAACCTTTTGTCACCATTGAAAAAAACGTGGTGATCGAAGAAAACACCTGGATCGGGCATCACGTAACCATAATGGAAGGTGCTCATATAGGCAGGAATTGTCGTATTTTTCCCGGTGCCGTTATTTCAGCCATTCCCCAGGACCTTAAATTCGACGGTGAAGAAACTGCCGTAAAGGTAGGAAACAACACCACCATAAGGGAATTTGTGACTATTAACAGGGGCACGAAGGCCAACCAGGAAACGGTTATCGGCGACAAATGCCTCCTGATGGCATATGTTCACGTTGCTCACGACTGTATTATCGGTAATAATGTAATACTTGCAAATGCAGCTACCCTTGGCGGACATATTGAAATAGGCGACTGGGCGATAATAGGGGGCCTTGCTGCCATTCACCAGTTTGTAAAGATCGGTCCGCACGCATTTATTTCCGGAGGAGGGATGGCCAGGAAAGATATTCCGCCCTTCACCAAGGCCGGTCGTGAACCGCTTTCATATGTGGGTGTCAATTCTATCGGATTGAGGCGAAGGGGTTACACCAACGAACAAATAAACCAGATCCAGGATATCTACCGTATCATTTATGTTAAAGGCTATAATGTTACCAAGGCTGTCAGCATAATTGAAGCCGATGTGCCTGCAACCCCTGAAAGGGATGAGATCCTGGCTTTCATCTCAAAATCGACCCGGGGCATAATGAAAGGATATACCGGCTTATACAGCAAAGACAAAGGCTGATAATTATCCTCTTTTCCTGTTTCTTTTTTTTAAAGGTATTCCGGGGTATTTTTGCCTCCTACATCATTTTGCAATATCTTTGATTCAAGCAAAATAAAGCGAGCACATCACGGGTTATGTTATCCTTTACTGTTGATATGAAGCAGGAGATCATTCCATTAATTATTTCGGTAATGCTTTTTGCATCTATTTCAGGTTGCGGGTATCTCCAGGTAAACCCGCCCCCGGATGTAGGGATTGAAGACAAGGAAAATGTGAGAGCCAGCTGGCAGGCAGCAGCCGCTAACATGCTTGCTACTGCAGGATACGGAGAAGGAGAAAATATACAGGCCCGTGCCGATGCAATATTTGGCCAGATCAACCGGCATTTCGGCAGTAAACTAACGGGCTGGACAGATGCCGGGCTGGAATGGTGGCTATCATCAGAGCATAACAAATGGTCGGAAAACCCTTATAAAATAGTCAATGTTATAGGGAACAAGCAACAAAAAGAGCCATTGGCCAGTCAAAAGTTGCCGGAGATGCTCGGCAGGCAGGCCAGGAACGCCCACATACAGGCAGTGTCACTTTCATGGCCCCCTGTTATCGAGGGTGACAAGGCCTCAGGAGGCCATGTACTGAATTATATCGGCGACAGCCAGAAAAAGAACAAAGTAAGTGATAACCCGAGCCACATAAGGGTATCCGATCCCCTCAGAAATACCGGGGGATCTATCCAGACATATCCTTACGACCGTTTCGATGCGCCTAACCAACAAGGCCTTAACAGCGGCAACGGCTGGTATTTTGCTTACGATCCCAACCATCCCTTTATTAAGAATGTTGTCATACTAAGTCCTGTAGATAATCCGATGGATGTAAAAAAAGCTTCCACCAACCTTTCTTCATACATGGTAAAACAGCCCGACCCTGAAGATGCCGCTGCATTCAGGTTTATCTGTGAATCAGACTCTGCTATCCTCGATTACGAGATATTCATGGACAGGGAAACAAGGAAGGACCCTGAATTATTCGAAAAGATCTCGACCGACAGTATGATCTCAGTAAACTGGACCCTGGCAGGCAGGAAATCCTCCGACGGCGAATCGCTTACTATATCAACGGAGATGGCACTTCCTGCCATCCATAAAATGGCCTACAGGGATATTTATTTCAGATTCGGAAAGAATAACCTCCTTGAAGCAGCTCCTGACATTTGCTGGCAAATAGAATTCTCTGAAATTAAAAATGTACGCCTGGCAAATATAACGGGCGGGTATATAGTAGGAAGCGTTGAAGTGATAAAGCTCGATTCTGTTATCAATAACAAGGAAAACTTTGCTGAACTGCGTTTCTTTACCCGTTATGACATCAATGAATCCCTGTTGTACCACAAGCTCATTCTTTGCGGGGAAAAAGGCTACAGAACAGGTAAAGTAAGGCTGGGTAACAGTTTCGGTAAACCAACCATCGAAGAGCTATGGAACTTCGATAACTGGATGACCACTTTCAACAGGGACGAAGAGCTTTCTGACACCCTTGTATACCGGCTCAACTGGGAGGGAAAAATACTTTATCCCGAAGGGGAAGATTACCGCAAAAGAAATTCCGATCCGGAAAATTAAAAAACCGGCACATTGTGAAATGCACCGGTCTCTGCTATGTTTCCTGAATTATACAGTTAGCAACCACCCTCCTCTTTGTGCGGGACAGCATGAAGGTCTTCAAGTTTTTTTTCATATTCGAGCGGGTAGGTGAGCTCCCATTTCTTCCATCCCCCCTGCAGGTTCTTTATGTTGGTATAGCCAAGTTCCTGTAAAGTCTTGGCTGCAAGAACACCCCTTTTCCCCTTCTTACAATAAACAACTATCAACTCGTCCTTTTCGGGGCGGTACAGGAATTCACTTTCCCAGAATTCATCCTTTGCGATGTTAAATGGCAGTAACCCTGAAGGGATATTTACAGATCCGGGTATAAAGCCGAAATTATGTTCACCGGGTTCCCTCACATCCACCAGTGTGAAGAGCTCCCCATCGTCAAAATAGGACTTTAATTCCTCGACAGTTATTTCGGAAACATACTTAGAAGCTTCTTTGATCATTTCATCCACATTCGAGTATGTATCCATTTTGGAACAGCTATTGCACAATATAAGCGGCAATACGCCCATCAGAAATAAAACCGATATTCTTTTCATGGTCATATGACTTTTCATTTTTAATCTTCCTTAATAGTGACTTCTTTTTTCTTTTTATTATTGACCGGTATTTCTTCCGGTCTTTCTATCTGTAATTCCTCAACCTTCACCTTCTTTTCGGGATGTCCCTTAACAGGCCTGATCCTTAGCTCGGTTTCCCTCATGGCATCTTTCTTGATCTCTTCCACTTCCTCGTCATCCATGATCTCCCAGCCTGTAATCATGGCCCTCATGTTTGAGGTGACTGTACGTCCGGTAGTGATAAGGTACAGGTGGAGCAGCACGAAAGCAACCAGCAGGTAAGCGGCAAGGGTATGAATTACGGCAACCGATTCAAGACTGTCGAGCTCAATGCCCGGCACGGGGTAATGAAAATACATATAGAGAACTCCTGACACAACTATTACAGGTATAATGACCACCTTCAGCCCGAAGTAGGCCAGTCGCTGGAGGGGGTTAAGCTTCGCTCCAAGCTTTTTCTTTGTAGGATGTGGGGCATTCCTGAAGATGCCTGTCAGGTAAAAGTCGATCTGGGCCCTGAGATTTTTACGGGTAGGCAAATAGTTCCGCCACTCATCAGTAGTAAGGTGCCAGAAAATGGCAAAAACTATAAGGACCAGGAAGGCCCACGCAGCGATGTTGTGGACTTTCACGGAGGTTTCATATCCAATGAAATTTGTCGATCCGTGGATCTCAAAGCCTGTGACTATGAGTGTGAAGATCAGTAGCGTTTGCGACCAGTGCCAGAACCTTTCAAATCTTTTGTAGAGATATACTTTTTTCATTTTTTTTGCCCTCCTTCTGTTAACTGACTGATAGCACAATTCTTTCTGAATATAACCCGGCAGATCCCGTGGAACATGATCCCGAGCAATACCAGGAAGATTATGGTAATACCTGCAAACTCGACGGTGGCATTATAGTCACGGCCGGGGAGGTAGAAATCGTTGAGGGATGCCAGTCGACCGCCTTCACGGGTGTGGCAGTCTACGCATTTCAACGATTCTGAGGCGGGGGCTACCTGGTGGTTCAGTGGCCAGTACATTTCTGTTTCAACAAAACCGTAACTGCCGCTATAGGGTAATCCCAGGTATTCCATCCCTTCACGGCAGGCACGGTCCCATTCGAAATCCTTCCAGTAAGCACCGTTGCCCGCTTCTTTGTCCCACAGCTTAGGCTGGATCAACGTTTTATATTCAGTATCGTATATCTGTTTGCCCCTGTGTACTTTCACGGGCCATATTTTCGACGGATGGCTGGTTTTCTGAAAACGCCCCTTATCACGGTAAGCCCCGTCGAGGCTGTTCATCTGCACGGGAGTAGTATCTATCTTATCAGTAATAAGCTGGTGGTCGGCAATGCCATTGAACCAGTAATATTCAGGAATAACATTGTTGTCGTAAACAAAATTTCCTTTGATAGAGAGATAGTTGTGGTTTCCATCTGCATCGTACTCATGGATCTGGCTGCCGTCGTCGTTAAGCCTGCCTGAGGTTGACCAGTCCCAGATCATCTTTGTACCATTTGCCTTTGCATAGTAGGGAATATGGCAGGTCTGGCAGGCAACACGTAAATTGTGTTCATTCAGTATCTTCTCTTTATGGGGTTCACTCGTATGACAATATTCGCAGGTGGCCCTGTTAATGTTTTCTGAGGACAATGCATAGAGTTTTCCTGCCATCTGGTGTTTTTCGGTAACATGGCAATCAACGCAACTCATATCCTCACCTTCGGTGGTCATATGGACATCCACGTGCCTGCTGCAATCGAGCATAGCCTCATCCAGGTCGCCGTGCTTTACGTTATTTCCTCCGCCGCCCCAGAAATGGCATACGCCGCAATTTTCCCTGCCCGGTGAACCAACGTTCCTGGCAACAAAACTGAGGTCGACCGACTCTTTCGGGTATCCTGCCATACCCTTCCCCTTCTCGTAGGTCCCGGTATTGTCATGGCATACGAGGCAGTCAATATTAATTTCCTCTCCGAAATCGAAGCTTTTATCCTTCCATCCATAACCAATGTGGCAACGGGTGCAGGTCCCTTCGCTTCCCGACACTCCTATGCAAAAATTATTCAGAATATTCTTTTTCCCGAGCGGTACAATGCCTCTTCCCTCAATCTCCTCCTCCCTTTGCCATTTCCAGTGGGCAGTGGCCATCACCTCCTCCCCTCTCCCGGTATGGCACGAAAGGCAGGCTGCAGTGACCTTGTGAGCGTCGGTGAATGATCTTTGCAGAATTTCGAACTCTGAATGATCAACCGAGGGTGTGGTGTTCCTGTCGGCTTTCATCAAATAGTTCATCATAGGAAAATCGATCTTCTTTTTATCTTCCTCTCCTTCTGCAAAAACCATTGCCGGTAAGGCAAGAATCACCAACGATAGCAATAGTTTTCTCATAGTTCTTCAAGTTTTGTGAAATGCAATTATTTACTGTTACTAAATTAACAATAGACATAAAACCGGATCATGACCCCCATATGACATTCAGCTTAAAAAAACATGACATGCGTCAACTTTCAAAATGTCATTTACAGTCTTATAGTGATTAATTGTTAAATTTGTCTTCTGCTCAAATGAAGAACGATGACTGATAAAAATTCTTTAAGAACCAGTTGTACTGTTGACAATGCACATTGTGAGTGCTTCGATCTCCTGACAGAGGAACAGAATGAGATCATTGAAAAAAACATGGTAACTGTTGAATATGAAAAAGGTGAAGTGATCGCCAAACAAGGGTCTTTTGCCTCTCATATTGTTTTTCTCTGTGATGGATTGCTTAAAGTTTATTATGAAAGCAAAAAAGCGAAGCTGATCCTTAAAATAGTAGGCCCGGGCAGCCTTGTCGGCCTTACTTCACTCACCGGGGAAAAGCAGGTTTTCAATTATACCGCCAGCGCCTATGTTGACTCAGTGGCTAAACTGATACCGGTGAATGTCTTTAACGAAATGATAGAGAACAACGGCCGGTTTGCATCAAAGATCATATCCATTCTGAGCGAGAACACCAACCAGATCAATGGCAGGTTTTTCTGTCTCACACACCGGCAGAGCTACGGTAAGCTTGCCGACATATTGTTGTGCCTGGCAAGCAATATCTTCAAAAACCAGAGGTTTGAGCTATTGCTGACCAGGAAGGAACTTGCCGAACTTGCAGGCATGTCGACCGAAAGTGTTATACGTATACTTAAAAAGTTCCAGGAAGACAACCTCATAGAAATAAACGGTAAAAGATTCTACCTGAAAGATCCGGAAGAACTGCAAAAGATCTGTGACCTGGGCTGATCACGTTACCTGTAAAAAAATATATTGCAATGAAAAAAATCCTGGCAGTAATTCTGATAGTGGCCATATCATCTGTTGGCTGCAAAAAAGAAGAAGAGGAGAAGGAATATAATACCCTCAAATTTACTTCCGGTTACCTGGAAGGCAAAAACCTGCCCTTCAGCCCCAATAAGGGTTTCTGGTCACAGGTCACTCCCGATGACAGGTCGTACCGGCTGATATTCGGTGATACAAAATATCCCGCTACTGCATCAGAATACGTTGAAGTGTTCTTCTACCACCAGGGGGATAATACTATCGAATTTCCGGGAATACAGGGTACCTTTATTACTATGAGGGTCTACGTTGATGAACAGGAGGATCACTGCTCCCTGTTCCACGAAACAGCCACCCTTACGATAAATGAGTTGTCAGATACCAGGATGAAGGGAAGAATTGAGGGTGATTTCACAGTTCAATGCTCAGGTGAGACCACCGGTGTGGAAATGGATTTCGACATTGAACTTACCGAAGAATAAATCTTCAAGGCAGATAATGATCAAAATTGTAGCAGATGAGAACATTCCCTTCCTCAGGGGAGTATTTGAGGATCTGGCTGATATCAGCTTTTTACCTGCAGGAAGCATCATTAATAAGGAAATAAAAAATGCCGACTGCCTTATCATCAGGACACGGACTAAATGCGACCGTGAATTGCTTGAAGGTACCAGGGTAAAATTCATTGCAACAACCACAATAGGTTACGAACACATAGACACTGAATATTGCAGAAATAATGGCATACAGTGGACAAATGCACCTGGCTGCAATGCGAACTCGGTCAACCAGTATGTGGCGGCAGCACTTTCCCTTTATTCGAAAAAAAAGAAATATCATCTCAGGGGAAAAAAGATAGGGATCATTGGTGTGGGCCATGTTGGCAAACTGGTGCTGGAAACATCCCGCCAGCTTGGAATGGTTCCGCTGCTCAATGATCCTCCGAGAGAGAGAACAGAGGGAAAAGGGGATTTTATCGATCTGGACCTTTTACTCGGTGAAAGCGATATCATTTCCCTTCATGTACCGCTGACCATGAAGGGAGAAGATAAAACTTACCATTTTGCAGGCGAAGAATTCCTTTCAAAAGCCGGGCCATCAGTACTCTTTATAAATACTGCCCGGGGACCTGTTATGGATACGGGTGCCATTGCAGAAGCCTTTGATAGAGGTATCATCAAAGATGCCATTGTTGATGTGTGGGAAAACGAACCATTTCTTTCCTTGTCATTGCTTGAGCAAACATTTATCGGGACACCTCATATTGCCGGATATTCGTTCGACGGCAAAGCAAGGGGCACAGCCATGGCGGTGAGGTCCGTCGGTCGTTTTTTCGGGCTGGGACTGGAAAAGTGGTCCCCATCGGCACTGCCCGGTAAAAAAGAAAAAACTATTTCGTTGGAGAAAGACGGGTATCCTGATGACCTTATCAGGAAAGCCATATTAAGCACTTATAAAATTGAAGAAGACAGCGACAGATTAAAAAGTTCGCCGCATGAATTCGAACAGCAGCGAAATAATTATCCTGTCAGGCGTGAATTCGGGTATTACCAGATAAAGACGGAACACCCTGACCTTCAGTTAAAAAAAAGGTTATCAGCACTTGGTTTCAGGATTTGAGCACTTCGAAATATGAGAGTAGACTTGCAATCTTTCAACATTTCGTTCATATCTTTTTATAACTATTCATTTGACTATTTGATAAAATCTTTTCAATATTTTAATATTGAATTCTCATTCCTATTCTTATGAACCAACCTGCAATCATGACCGATCAAATTGTAATGCGCGCTGCAGATAACATCCGGATATTGTCTGCCGCCATGGTGGAAAAAGCTAAATCGGGCCATCCCGGCGGTGCAATGGGGGGCGCCGATTTTATAACCATATTATTCTCGGAATACCTGCGTTTCGACCCCGGTGACTTTGAGTGGCCATTCAGGGACAGGTTTTTTCTTGATCCCGGTCATATGAGCCCGATGCTTTATTCAACACTTGCCATGTACGGGGCCTATTCGGCAGATGACCTTAAGTCGTTCCGCCAATGGGGCAGTTGCACGCCGGGCCATCCTGAAATGGATATTGCCCGTGGCATTGAGAACACTTCGGGGCCACTTGGCCAGGGGCACGCTATGGCTGTCGGCGCTGCCATTGCAGAACGGTTTATTGCAGCAAGGTTCGGTGAATGGACAGAACACAAGATCTATACATTTATCTCCGACGGAGGTATCCAGGAGGAGATATCACAGGGTGCAGGCAGGATAGCGGGGTATTTCGGCCTGTCGAACCTCATCATGTTCTATGATTCCAATGACATCCAGCTATCCACCGAAACCAACCGGGTTACCTCTGAGGATACTGCCTTGAAATATGAAGCCTGGGGCTGGAATGTGATCACTATCAAAGGCAACGATCACGATGCGATCAGGAATGCCCTCGACATGGCAATTGCCGAAAAAGAGAAACCGACACTGATAATCGGCAAAACTATTATGGGAAAGGGAGCGGTAAGAGAGAATGGCAAAAACTTTGAATACCAGGTTTCCACGCACGGGCAGCCCCTTACCAAGGCAGGCGCCTCCATTGAAAAGACCATTGAAAACCTCGGGGGCGATCCCGGCAGTCCGTTTGCCGTTTTTTCCGAAGTTGAAGATTTTTATAAGGAAGTTTGCGAAAGAAAAAAAGAGGAAGTAAAAGCGTGGAAAGAAGCACAAAAAGAATGGGAAACCAGGGAACCTGAACTTGCTCAAAAACTCCGCGATTTCCTGTCGGGGAAGTTACCTGAAATGGATCTTTCAGAAGTAGAGATCAAACCGGATTCACCCACCAGGAGTACATCAGGTTCAGTGTTGAAATACCTGGCCGGAAAGATCGAAAACATGATCGTAATGTCGGCCGACCTTTCGAACAGCGACAAAACCGAAGGATTCATAAAAGGCGGAAGAAAACCGCTGGTCAAGGGTGACTTTTCGGGTGGATTTATCCACGCAGGCGTTTCAGAACTGACAATGGCAGCAATCGCAAATGGTATAGCTGTGCATAGCGGAATATTTGTGGCTTGCGGGACCTTCTTCGTATTTTCCGATTTCATGAAACCGGCCATCAGGCTGGCAGCACTGATGGAACTACCGGTAATGTATATATGGACACACGATGCCTTCAGGGTAGGTGAAGACGGCCCTACCCATCAACCCATTGAACATGAAGCCCAGATCAGGCTCCTGGAAAAGGTTAAAAACCATTCAGGGAACAACTCGATGCTGGTCCTAAGGCCTGCCGATGCCTATGAAACAATTGTTGCCTGGGAAATGGCCCTCGAAAACCCGAAAACACCTACCGCCCTGATACTTTCCAGGCAGGCAGTGGATGACCTTCCAAAAACCAACGGAAAATCGCGTATGGAGGTGGCTACCGAGGCAAAGAAAGGAGCCTACAGTGTTTTAAGATCGAAGAACAAACCGGATGTAATCCTTCTGGGCAATGGTTCGGAGGTTTCACTTCTGCTTGATGCAGCCGAAAAAATAAATCAGGAAAAAAATATTCATGCCCAGGTAGTGTCTGCCATCTCAGAAGGGCTTTTCAGGAACCAGGACAAAGCATACCAGGAAGAGGTCATCCCGCCGGGAGTGCCAGTTTTTGGACTCACGGCAGGTCTGCCGGTAACATTGCAGGGATTTGCAGGTCCTGAATCGTTTATTTACGGTGTTGACCATTTCGGATACTCTGCCCCTGCGCATGTTCTGGATGAAAAATTCGGTTTCTACACCGACAACATCTATAAGGAGATCTGTAATTTCCTGAAAATATAACTTGTTTATCTTTCCGGCCTGCCTAAAGAACTGCGAAGTGCTTACCTTTGCCGCCTGCTTATTCTGACCATGGAAGGATATTTTGGAGAGACAGCGGCTTTACTCACATCGGTCTTCTGGACTGTAACAGGACTTTCATTTGAAATTGCCAGCCGTCGTGTCGGTTCTCTGTCGGTCAACATGATCAGGCTGGTTTTTGCCTTTGTTTTCCTTGCAATCTTTACGTGGATATCAAGAGGTATTCCCTTTCCAATAGATGCAAGCTCACATGCATGGATATGGCTTGCGGTTTCAGGGCTGGTGGGATTCGTTTTCGGCGATTACTTCCTGTTCAGGGCCTTCGCCATGGTCAGTTCACGGGTAACCATGCTGGTAATGACCCTTGTACCTCCCATCACTGCGCTTATTGGCTGGCTTTTCCTTAAGGAAGTCATGAACCTGAAGGAAGTTGCAGGAATGTTCATGGTTGTAAGCGGTATCGGAATGGCCATCATGAGCAGGAACCCTGAGAACAGAAAAATAAAGCTCAACTACCCCCTGAAAGGGCTTTTGTTTGCCCTGCTTGGGACCATCGGACAGGCTGTGGGACTGGTATTAAGTAAATATGGGATGCAGGATTACGACCCCTTCGCAGCAACTCACATTCGGATCCTGGCCGGGATGATCGGCTTCGCCTTTATAATTGTCATGCTGAAGAAAAAACAGTTGGTAAAGAATGGCTTGAAGGACCCCAAAGGACTTAAATTCATTATAATCGGTTCCATTTTCGGTCCATTCCTGGGCGTTTCGTTTTCACTGCTGGCTGTTCAGAATACGGCAACGGGAATTGCTGCAACGCTTATGTCGCTTATGCCTGTTTTGCTGATCCCGCCATCGATCATATTCTTCAAACACAAAATAACGTGGCCGGAGATTGCCGGAGCCTTTGTAAGTGTGGCAGGGGTTGCGCTTTTCTTTATCCGCTTCTGATCAGCGGGTAACGACCATCTTCCGGGATTCTGTGAAATCCCTACCTGAAAGTGTGTAGTAATAAATCCCGGGTTTAAGATTAAATCCGTTGATGTAAATTTCATACGTACCTTCCTGCATCTGCCTGTCGACAGGCACAGCGACAAGGTTGCCTATCTGATCGTATACCCTGAGGGTAATTTCTTGTTGTTCAACAATGCTGAAGCGTACCCTGGTCCTTTCTGTAAAAGGATTGGGTTCATTTTGCCAGAGCCTTGCTTTTGCTTCTTCGCCCACATCATTCAATCCTGTAAGCAACTGCATAGTAACATTGACAGGGATCAGAACCTCCGGGTTGACAATATCGTTGGATGAGATCTTGATGCCTGCTGTCATTACGGTATCGTCCATAATGGCCCTGAGTTTTACCGTAAGGATACCCGTTCCGCCCGGTGCAACACTTCCGTATGACTCGTCAACAAGCTCGATCCAATCAGGAGGCGGAACCACATTCAGGTCGTAAACCACCACTTTATCATTGAGGTCGTTTGTGTCGTTACTGTTATGAAGTGCGGCAAAGACAAGCTTATCATCAAACAGGTCCCTGGTAATAGTGGCGGCCTCTGCCTCATCAGGCTGTCCGGGATCACTGCTGGTATTTATCCCGGGAAAACTTGCTGCCGTAGGAAGCGCTGTTTCAGGGTCGAGCCTCAGGGCTGTGGCAACAGCACCGGTAGATGCGGTATCTGTTGTCCAGATCCAGAGAAACGGTCCGCCGGGGGTCCATGAATCCCAGGCCATACCTTCAATTTCGTATGGGGTTATGAAAAAATTCACTTCATTGCCCTGCCTGTCGAATTCAAGAATGGATCCATTGATACTGCCCATCCAGAAATGATCCTCCTGCGGATCATAAGTAAAGGCGTCGGGGGTATAGCTGGGCCGGAGAATGAAATTACCTGTAAGCTTTAGCGAGTCTATGTCGTACTCTCGTGTTATGCCATAGGTATCTGCACCATAGAGGAAATTCCCGTCGTAGGCAATGGCGCTCCAACCCGGGGGTAAGAGGGACGACTGGTTAGAGACACTCAGCAATGTAGATCCGTCGCTGCTGATACTGTAAATTTTTCTTAAATCCCCGCCAACTTCACCACTTCCTGTCAGCCAGAACTTACCGTCGGCAAACTCCAGCCCGGTAAGCCTCTGATCATTTGATGGTGTGAGGGCCGAAGCATCAAACCACATCAGCGTATCGCCCGGGGTTCTGGAGCCATTATCAGATCCGGGAGGCATGTTGCCTTCGATCCTTGCCGACCAGTTCAGGGCGGAAATGCCACTGTTGGAAATTTCTATGTCGACCAGTGTGGAATCCCCCGGTTCAAGCCAGTTCTCCAGGAAAGTCGGGTCTGTGGAAATAGAAGGTCCGGGCATCACCCCATTTGAGAGGTCAGCGTTATAGGTAACCACCCAGTCGAGCTGGTCGTTTGGCTGTTGGTAACTTCCAAGCTGAAGGGCCACAAAAGTAACCGTGTCCTCAAGTATCTGGTCTGTCATACTGAAACCACCGGCATATTCTATCGAATAGGGAAAGGGTGTCTGGCGAACTCCGTACATTTTAGTACCTGTGTACGAACCTGATTGGATATGAATCTGATCGGCAACCATATACGAGCTGTCGTCGGTTATCACTGTGCTCCATGTCCATAGAAATGGGCCGCCGGGCGACCAGTTATCGAATGCCAGTCCAAGCACGTTCCTGTCAGAGAGTTTTGAGAAAACACGGTCAATGTTGCCCTGCCTGTCGATCTCGAAAATATTATTTGTTGCATAACCGGTTACCCAGAACCTGTCGGTATCTGTATCATAGGCAACCGCCTCAGTTGGGTCTGTCGGAGAGGCTATATGATTCCCTGTAACCAGGCCTGTTGATATGCTCACCTCTGTCAAACTGTCTTTATTGGCCATATAGAGATATGTACCATCATAAGCTATTCCTTTCCAGGGATAAAAGCCGAAAGACCTGGGATACGAATCCACAAGGGTACCTTCAGGAGTAAATTTATACAGTTGGTACTGGTATGAGTTTCCGGGGTTGAAGCCATTCACCCAGATGTGCCCATCGGCGTATTCAGCGCCGAACAAGGCCCAGTCGAGCGTGGGCGTTTCAGCGCCTGCGTTGAAACTACTGATAACATTTCCAAAATCAGGGGCTCCGGGGTACTGTGCCACCGACCTTAAGGTCAACATTGCAATTATGGTGAGAAGGAGTAATAATTTCTTCATAGTCGGAATATTAATTCAACCTTTATAAACAATACAAAGATTGCAATGGTTCAAAAGCCTTTTACTCCATACTAAAATTGAATTCATAAGTCAGCCCTACTATCTGACTTTATCTATTCTCGTATTACTTTTCTGCTATTTAGAAATCTGCATAAATAATTGTTAAATAATTAACAGGATTAAACTATCTCAACTTCTATATATATTTTTGAACACTATTGGCAACTACATTAAACCATTATGATTATGAGAACTCTTTTGGTCATTATATCATTACTCATTACCGGCAACTTAATTTCACAGACAGGAGATCTTTCGGGGATTGTAAGGAGCAGCGAAACGGAAACACCGTTGGCGGGTGCACATATATACTTAAAAGGGACCGGGAAAGGGGCCACTACAAATTTCGAAGGCGAATTCCTTCTATCCGGTATACCCGCAGGTAACCATAATGTCAGAATATCTTACATAGGATATGAAGAAGTGGATGATCTTGTGTTGATTGAAGATGGAAAGGTTGTGAAGGCAGAATATTATTTGGAGCCGAAAGCCTACCAGGCAGGTGAAACAGTTATTACGGGTTCAAAAGTGACTGTGGCAAGGAATGACCTCCCCCTGGCAGTGAGCGCCATCCCTCGCAGGGAGATCGAACGTACGGAAGAGTCGAACATCATGCCTGTTATCAGTCAAAGGGTGCCCGGTGTATTTGTAACCGAACGTGGTGTTACAGGTTTTGGTGTTGCCCAGGGATCTGCGGGTCAGATAAACATACGCGGTATCGGGGGTTCGCCAAATACAAACGTCCTTGTCCTGATCGACGGGCACCCTCAGTACATGGGCATCTTCGGCCATCCTTTGCCCGACAGCTATGTGGCTTCCGATGCCGAGCAGGTGGAGGTAGTGCGGGGTCCGGCCTCAATCCTTTACGGTTCGAACGCCATGGGAGGTGTCATCAACATAATTACACGGAACCAGGTGACCGACGGTTTCAGGGCATTCGCCGATGCCTCCTACGGTTCATTCAACACGCAGAAATACAATGCCGGGGCGGGATATAAGAAAGGAAAATTCAATGTTTACGGTTCGTTCAACCATGACCAGACCGACGGGCACAGGGAGAATTCAGGTTTCCGGATCAACAATGGATACATCAAGGCCGGGTATGATATCAGTAAAAACTTCAGGCTTACCATCGACGGCAGCCTGGCCGGATCAAAAGCCTACGACCCGGGACCGGCAACGGAGGTAGACTCGAGCTACATCAACCAACAACATTGGGTTGACATTTTGAGGGGTAAGGTTTCCGGATCACTGAACAATTCATTCAACCGTTTTGAAGGTGCGTTGAAATTCTTCTACAATTTTGGCGAACACGACATTTACGATGGTTTTCACTCGACAGACCACAATTACGGACTGATGCTCTATGAAACTTACAGTATCAGCCCATCCGGTAACATCACAGCAGGTTTCGACTACAAGAACTATGGTGGCAAAGCCCAAAACTTAAAAGCCATGGGCGGTGAAGGGATTGTCTTTGCCGATACTTCTGTATATGAAATGGGAGGCTACCTCTTATACCAGCAAAAACTACTGAAAATAGTGACTTTCAATGCCGGGATAAGGCTCGACAACCACAAACTTTTCGGGCAGGAATGGATCCCGCAGGCGGGCTTTGTAGTGAGCCCTTCAGAAAAACTCTCTATTAAGGCAAATGTTTCGAAAGGTTACAGAAGCCCTACCATACGTGAACTATTCCTTTTTGCGCCGGCCAATCCCGAACTACTTCCCGAGAGAATGTGGAACTACGAGACAGCCGTTTCGATGAATTTCCTGGGGGGCAGGCTTAAAACCGAGTTTACGGGTTTTTACGCCAGGGGGGACAACCTGATTGAAACAACAGGGGTTTTCCCTGATGTGATCAACGAAAACACGGGTGAATTCACTCATTACGGTGTGGAATTCGAAGGCAGCCTTAAGGCAACCGAAAGCTTTTCCCTGAATGCCAACTATGCCTGGCTGCACATGGACAACCCGGTGACTGCCGCTCCGGAACACCAGTTATTTGCCGAGGCGGTTTATAACCTAAGGAGGTTTACATTCTCACTGAATACAATGCATGTCAACAAACTCTACACACGGACTGCACCGACAGAGGAAACCCAGACCTACACACTTTTGAATGCAAGGGTAAGCTACAGGGCACACAAAATGATCACCCTTTACCTTGCCGGGAACAACCTTCTTGATCAGGAATACGAGATCAACTATGATTACCCCATGCCCGGGATAACTGTTTTTGGCGGGGTGAAATTCAGGTTTGAAACCAATAAATAAATCGTTGGCATGAATATTGATCTTATTTAAGCGGAAGCGAAATCAGCAAATGCTTCCGCCAACAGTTCCGGGATTGCCCGGGACGACCAAATAACCCCCTGGTAAACCGCTGTTTTCAGTGGTTTACCTTTTTTTATGGGTTATTCAGCCTTTTATTATCAATTTAAAGTCCTGTTACTATTATCTCCTAACTGAGAATAATTCGGTATTAATTGTTCCATCAGTTGTGTTGGCAATAACGCAATGATAAATGCCTGCAGGTAGTCCGGAAACATCAAGCTTGAAAATATCCTTCCCCTGAACTTCAACACTGCGCATGAGTTGTCCTGCACTGTTAATAATACGGATATGGTAGTCGTCTTTTCTTTCTGTTCCAATGGTTAAATAATCTGATGCCGGATTGGGATAAATTGAGAGGCCTTTTTCAGCCCGCAGTTCATCAACCCCCACCTGGAAGTCCTTTACCCAGGTGATATCATCAACTGTAGCAAAATCATCCGAAGAACTCATATTGACCACAAAAGGTGCAATAGGGCCCTGGTTCGTCCACCACTCATAAGAATAGTAAGTGTCGGTTGAAGTGAATTGCAGCATCCATACCCCGCCGATCTTAAACCAGGTGCTGTCGTAAGAAACTTCGGTCTCCTTGACCCTTAATGCGTTGTACGTACCAAGCGGAATAGTTACCGTTCCCCAGGCATCAACGATCACATCTTTTTCCTTGTCGCTCTTGAACCTCATCGAATCGACCCCGGGTTGCCCGGTTGAAATAAAATATTCGGAATAGAAATCTTCTTCCCACTCATCCAGGTAATTGACAGGGTATTGGGCTAGAAGCTCCTCTGGGTAAGTATTGAACATAAGAGGGTCGCCGGAGGAAGGTACCACAACCGTACCAAGGACTGAAGCCTTACCGGAGTTCTTTATCATATAGCTGTACACCGTATCATCAGTGTTTGTGGCAATATTGGCTCCGGGATAATTCGAGGCATAAGGTGTGGAAGCGGGAGTTACAAAAATGGCATCACTGGTATAATCTTCCATCATTCCAGTAAAATTCCAGGTCTGGTTTGCACCTGGTGAGCCAGGTGAGACTCCTGCAGGCATATCGTCAGATGCCCAGACATAATGATCGCCCACTGAGGGGAAATCACCCGGGTTAATAGTTATCTGGCCGAAAACTGAAGCGGTAGCCAGCGCCGCAATGATAAGCAAGGTAAATGTTCTCATAATGTAAATTTTTTATTAAACTGCAGATATACTTTATTGATCTTTTTAGTGCTCACGAATATAACCGGGCAGCAAAAACTTGAGGATTTGTTGATTCCGGCGGTGAGCAGACTGTGTTATAAACTCTTAAGACAGATCAGACTTTTATGGCTTCAAATGCTAAGGTACTAAATTTTTCTTTTTATCCGGACTTGATAAAAATTAATGGTTTTTTTCATGAAAAACACCTACTTGTAAGGGGTTGATTTACAGAGGGAACCAATTTTCACTCAGTGACTATAGTCACTGGGTGAGTAATAATTCAGGAAGGGTCCATCACCTTCCCGATAAAAAGAATTGTATTGGTTGTCCTTTCCCTTATGACAAAAACGAAAGGTTTATCAAGTGTAAAATTGTTGATGGAGGTGTATTCAATACCGATAGTGGTGACAGCAGCCGCCTCAGTCCCTTCCTCGTTTACTTCCACAAAAGTATTCTGCTTGACGAAGCTTACATAGATACTTGCATCTGAGATCCCTGAAAGATTGGCCAGGGATGGAATAAAAACATCGGTCATGCCCAGCGCCTGGAGCTGATCGTTAAGTTTTTTTTCATATTCAAACTTGAACTTAGGAATAAAAAGATCCATTTTTGAAGGAACCGGAGTGGCATCGAGAGATGAGGTCAATTCCTGCCATTCTCCAATATCAAAATCTTCCAGAAACTCTGAGACTGTGCTTTGCGGTTTGATCAGGATCATTGAGAAATTCTGCCGTCCGTAGAACATTTCAAGCGCAGCATAATTATTTCCATAATAGGTCTTGACGGGCAGCTCGCCCTGCATTATGGGCACTGTTACCGTAGAACCGTCTTCCAAAGTGAAAGGGCCATCTGAAGTATTGGAAGGATCAAACTGCCAGGTCCAGTCGCCTTTGAAGTACAGGGCATTCATCAAAAACATCACGGCCTCGGCAGTTATCTCATCCAGTACTTCCTGGATCTTCCCGTTGGTGTTGTCGCTAGCCCACTGGTTCATCACTTCCAGGGCCGAGGGTGAATTAAAATCCAACCCTTCGATACGAGAATCAAAGACCGCAGACATGGTGTCTAGATAGGGTTGCTTTACATTAAAGCCCTGTCTGTACCATACAGCATTGGCCAGGGCCAGTTCAACTTCAGGATCGGCTGTGAGAAGCTGTTCTGTAAGGCTGGCGTATACCTGGTTGACCTCACCCATTGTAAGCCCTTCATAGCCCAGCATCTGGTGGATCTGTTCATATGATTGACCGCCACAGCCATTTAGCAGCATGGTAAGTGCTGTACTGGCGCTCAGGGGTGAAAGCATCAGGTTTTTATCTTCAGCGGCGGATACGGACTTAAAGAGATCGAGCCCGAATTCGTTACTGTTACTGATCACACCATCAGCCTTGGGAGGGAGTTCGAGATTTACGGGTTGCTGTGCCTTAGGCTCAGGGTTGTCTTTCTTGCAGGATACGAGCAAAACAAAGGGCAGCAAAAAAAGTAATGTTAATGTCCTCATTTTTACCTGGTTTTTTATATGAGACTAATGATCCGGTTGTTGGTTGCTTGTCAGAGGGATAAAGTGCAAATACCGGGCCAGAAATCAGTGTATAGAGCTTAGAGTTTAGATAGTTCTGAATCCTAAATTATTTGTGATTGGGGATTTGGAACTGGTATTATGGGATCAGCCTGAAATAGCTAATTTCCATTTTTTTCAACTCTTTCCAGTATCACTCTTTGTCCTTCGGAAATACCATAGCGGTCAGTCATACCTGAATTTACTTCAAGGACATATTTTGCCGGATGGTCTGACCTGATGGCATCACGGGTTCGGGGGCGGGTATCTTTTCTGATCCTGACTATTTCCATCTTTTGATTTATGAAGATGACATCTAGCGGGATGTATGTATTTTCCATCCAGAAGGATCTTGGCTCATCCTTTTCGAAGATAAAGAACATACCCTGATCGAACGGCATTATGGAACGGTACATGAGCCCTTTCATTCTCGCCTGTACTGTTTCTGCGATTTCAACCTTGAAAGTGGCTAATACAGAGCTGTCAACGTCAATTATCCTGATGTCGGCATCATGCCTGAGAGGCGTTTCCCTGGAGGTTATGTTTTTTACCGCTGAACCTTTCCGGTTGTTATCATTAAATATCCCGCTAAACAACAGGACTGTTCCAATAATGACCGCACCCGCAAACAGCAAGACTATCTTAACCGGGAACGATTTCCTTGTCTTATTTTTCTTTTTGGCCGACATGTGGATTATTCTCTAACAAAAATAATAAAGAGAAACAGATCACATACAATTTATTCAACTTAGGTAGAACCTCATATTGCAACGTGCTTTAGAAAAAAACGTAAAATATCTTGGTAGATTGAGAAAATGCGTTTATTTTTGCAACCGCTTTGAACGTTCTTTATATGGTCTGGTAGTTCAGTTTGGTTAGAATGCCTGCCTGTCACGCAGGAGGTCGCG
>CAZMOK010000026.1:0-2364 GCA_964567785.1 uncultured Bacteroidales bacterium
GTGGGTGTTACTGGATTCGAACCAGTGACCTCATGCCTGTCAAGCATGCGCTCTAAACCAACTGAGCTAAACACCCTTTAATTTTAAAGAACTTGTGTACCCGGGACTTGACCATTTGAGCTAACATCCCGCAGCTTTGGGCTTGCAAATGTAATATTTTTTTATCGCGAAATGAATATCTTTGGCCCGCAATCATCCAAAACATCAAGCACTAACTATGAAAAAACATCTGTTGCTCATCATCTTTGCACTGTCGTGCAGCCTTGTATTCTCACAGGAAACAACAAAAAAAATCAACCTTGAAGACATCTGGGGCTCTCCCAAATTCTTCCCCGCCGGTGTAAGGGGAATGATGCCCATGGCAAACGGGGAGCACTACAGCGTACTCGAAAAGGATTCGATCAACGTCTACAGCTACAAAACCGGTGAATACATTCGCACCATAGCAAGCGGGTCGCAAATGGTGCCCGAAGGTGACACCCTTCCTATTAAAATAAACAGCTACGGTTTCAGCGCTGACGAGAAAAAACTGCTCATACCCACCAAAACCAGGAGCATCTACAGGTATTCCTCCGAATCGGATTATTTTATCTGGGACCTCCCGGAACAGGAATTAACCCCTCTTTCGATGGAAGGCAAGCAGCGCCTGGCCGACTTCTCGCCCGACGGCTCAAAGATTGCTTATGTCAGAGACAATAACATTATTGTGAAGGATTTTGAAAAAGACCTTGAATTCAATGTAACCCACGACGGTGAGGAGAACAAGATCATAAACGGTACCACCGACTGGGTATACGAAGAGGAATTTGCCATAACAAAAGCCTTTCAATGGTCGCCCGACGGAAAAAAGATCGCTTACCTGCGGTTTGATGAAAGTGAGGTTAAAGAATACTGGATGACCACCTGGGGCCGGTTATATCCCGGACACCATAAATACAAATACCCCAAGGCAGGCGAGGATAATTCACTTGTGACAGTTCACGTGTATAACCTGGAAAACGGGCAGACAACAGAAATGGATATTGGTGAGGAAACCGACCAGTACATCCCGAGGATATTCTGGACCAAGGATCCGGAAGTGCTGGCCATTTTCCGTGTAAACAGGCTCCAGAACAAGTTCGAGATACTTTATGCCGACATATCAACCGGTGAATCAACACCTGTTCATGAAGGGAGAAGCCACACATATATTGAAGAGAGCCATTACGACAATGTTATTTTCCTTGAAGAGAGCGAATTCATCTTCACAAGCGAGAAGGATGACTATTACCATATTTACTATAAACAGAATGATGAAGTAAAACCGGTTCAACTCACTTCCGGTGAGTGGGATGTTACATCCGTGCTCGGGTATGATGAAAATGACGAAAAAGTTTATTTCACTGCTGCCAGGAACACACCCGTGAACAGGGAGATCTGGTCGGTGAACCTGAAGGGCAAAATGAAACTGGTAGCAGACCAGGGAGGCTGGCACAGTCCCAGGTTCAGTTCCGACTTCAGCTACTACCTCGACAATTTCTCAACTGCAAACACCCCCCCGGTCTACACCGTTAACAAGTCGAACGGGAAGGTGCTGAGAGTGCTTGAGGATAACCAGCGTATCAAAAACCTTACAGAGGAATACAGCTTCAGTGAGCTTGAGTTCTTCACATTTGAGACATCCGAGGGGGTATCCCTGAATGGCTATCAGATCCTGCCTCCCGGATTTGACCCGTCGCGAACCTACCCGGTCTTTATGTATGTATATGGCGGCCCGGGTTCACAAACAGTGACCAACCGTTGGAACTATTTTAACTTCATATGGTTCCAGATGCTGGCCCAGAATGGTTATATAGTTGTATCGGTTGATAACAGGGGAACAGGGGCACGCGGACAGGAATTCAAGAAGATGACCTACCTTGAGCTGGGCAAGTATGAAACCATCGACCAGATCGAAGCGGCAAAATTCCTGGCATCTAAAGAATACGTTGACCCTGACCGGATAGGCATATTCGGATGGAGTTACGGCGGTTACCTTTCGACGCTCTGCCTTACCAAAGGCGCCGAATATTTCAAAACAGCCATTGCCGTGGCCCCTGTTACCAACTGGCGTTACTACGATAATATTTACACTGAAAGGTTTATGCGCAGGCCACAGCAGAATGCCAGCGGCTATGACGACAATTCGCCCATCAATCATGTGGAAAAGATGGAAGGCAACTTTTTACTGGTACATGGTACGGGTGATGACAATGTACATGTCCAGAACACAATGGACCTTATAGATGCACTTGTGGAAGCTGATAAGCAGTTCGAGTTGATGCTATACCCTAACAGGAATCACGGCATTTACGGCGGCAATACGAGGTTGCACCTTTACCGGAA
>CAZMOK010000026.1:2464-35841 GCA_964567785.1 uncultured Bacteroidales bacterium
GGGGTTGCTACCTTCTAGTTTTTTGGTTATTTGAAAATAAATAAATACCTTTGCACCCCGATTTTGGAAAAGTAGAATATCAATAACTAAAAAAAAGAGGTATTAAGAATGATAATTATTCCCGTAAAAGAAGGAGAAAGTATTGACCGGGCGCTTAAAAAGTACAAGAGAAAATTTGAGAAGACCGGTGTGATGAGAGAAGTAAGGGACAGGCAGCAATATACAAAGCCATCCGTAAAGAGACGTGAAGAAAAGCTCAAGGCAATTTACGTCCAGCAGCTCCGTCAGGAAGCAGAAGGCTGATCTTTCTCCTGCTTAAGGAATTTTTTTATTAAGAAGGAATTTTATTTCTACCTTATTTATAGTATATTTGAAATAAAGTTTCTTCTTATTTTTTTGGATGTTGGTAGAAAGGTTTGCTAAATACCTCGGGCACGAGAAAAGATACTCCAGTCACACCATAAGCGCGTACAGGAATGACCTTGCCCAGTTCTCAGCATTCCTTGAATTGCATTATGAAATACAAGAGCCGGCAAAAGCCACACACCAAATGATCCGTTCCTGGATCGTTCACCTGATTGAAAACAATATTTCGGCAAGGACGGTAAACCGCAAGGTGACCACCCTTAAATCGTTTTTCAGGTTCCTGAAAAGAGAGGGCCATATCAGCAGTAACCCGATGAACCGTGTCAGCCCTCCAAGGACCAGCAGCAGGCTTCCTGTTTTCATTGAGCAGGAAAATATGAAGGCACTGTTCGATGATATTGGTTTTGATAATGATTTTGAGGGCCGGCGCGACAGGTTGATAATGAGTATTTTTTACATGACAGGGATCAGGCTTGCCGAACTGATCGAAATAAAGCTGAAAGACATTGACCTTGACGGGGGCATGATAAAAGTGACAGGCAAACGCAATAAACAGAGGTACATTCCGTTATTACCTACCCTGAAAAAGGAATTGGAAACTTACCTGTCAAGGAGGGCGGAAAAGGCTGATATGAGCGAAAAAAACTACCTCTTTATAACCAAAAAAGGAAAAAAAATCTATCCACGGCTGGTCTACCGCATTGTGAACAAATATCTTGGACTGGTTACCACTTCCGGTAAAAAAAGCCCTCATGTCCTGAGGCACACTTTTGCGACACATATGCTGAACAACGGGGCCGACCTCAATGTTATTAAAGAGATACTGGGTCATTCAAATCTGGCTGCGACGCAGGTCTATACCCACAATACCATTGAAAAACTCAAGACAATATATAATCAGGCCCATCCAAGGGCTTAACCATTAAATATGGAGGATTAATTTATGAGAGTAAACATCAATTCTGTTCACTTCAAGGCTGACAAAAAACTTCTTTCATTCATCAATGAGAAAGTTGAAAAGCTGACACAGATCTACGATGGTGTTATTGGAAGTGAAGTTTCATTAAAGGTCGATAACAACGACACCAAGGAGAACAAGATCGCGGAAATAAAAGTGATCATACCGGGCAAAGACCTTTACGCCAAGAAACAGAGTAAATCGTTTGAACAATCAACAGATATTGCCGTCGAGGCGCTCAGGCGTCAGCTCAAAAAATATAAAGAAAAACAACGGGCTAAAGAGTTTTAAATTTTTACTACAATATTTTGGTCGTTCCAATATATATTTATATTTTTGCAGACCTTTTTCAAGAAAAGGTCTGTTTTTTTATGCGTTCTTTGTAATAATGCCGATGTAGCTCAGCTGGTCAGAGCAGCTGATTTGTAATCAGCCGGTCGGCGGTTCGAATCCGTCCATCGGCTCGTTTCCACCTGGTTAAAGATGGATCATTCGGGGAGGTTCCAGAGCGGTCAAATGGGGCAGACTGTAAATCTGTTGGCTTTCGCCTTCGGAGGTTCGAATCCTTCCCTCCCCACCAGTTGAGTATGAGTTTGAGTGTGAGATAATGGTTGTTAATTGCTCGCACAATACTCTAACTCCAACTTTACCTTGCGGAAGTAGCTCATCTGGTAGAGCGACAGCCTTCCAAGCTGTAGGTAGCGGGTTCGATCCCCGTCTTCCGCTCTTTTAGCCAATGTAGCTCAGGGGTAGAGCACTTCCTTGGTAAGGAAGGGGTCACGAGTTCAATTCTCGTCATTGGCTCAATTGCATTGAAAAGAAAACCCTATTAAATGTAGAATGATATGGCAAAAGAAACCTTTGAAAGGAGTAAACCTCACCTAAACATTGGAACTATTGGACACGTTGACCATGGTAAGACCACTTTGACTGCAGCGATCACGCTTAACCTGCAGGACAAGGGCCTGGCATCGTTTAAATCGTTTGACGAGATCGATAATGCACCCGAGGAAAAAGAAAGGGGTATTACCATCAACACTGCCCATGTTGAGTACACAACTGAGAACAGGCACTATGCACACGTTGACTGCCCCGGGCACTCCGACTATGTTAAGAACATGGTAACAGGTGCTGCCCAGATGGACGGCGCGATTCTCGTAGTAGCTGCAACCGACGGCCCTATGCCCCAGACCAGGGAGCATATCCTTCTTGCACGCCAGGTGGGCGTACCCAGCATTGTGGTATTCATGAACAAGGTCGACATGGTCGATGACGAAGAGCTTCTTGAGCTCGTTGATATGGAGATCAGGGAACTTCTCTCGTTTTATGAATTCGATGGTGACAACACACCGATCATCCAGGGATCTGCCCTCGGAGCCCTTAACGGCGAAGCTAAGTGGATTGAAAAAGTTTTCGAACTCATGGATGCATGTGACAACTGGATTCCGCTCCCGCAGCGCGATGTTGACAAGCCGTTCCTGATGCCTGTTGAGGACGTATTCTCAATTACAGGCAGGGGTACCGTAGCAACCGGAAGGATTGAATCAGGTGTCATTAAGGTTAGTGAATCTGTTGACATTGTTGGTATGGGAGCCGAAAAGCTCAAGTCTGTTGTGACAGGTGTGGAAATGTTCCGTAAGATACTCGACAGGGGCGAAGCCGGTGATAACGCCGGATTGCTTCTCAGGGGTATTGACAAGAAGGAAATCACCCGTGGTATGGTTATTGCCGCCCCGGGATCGATCACACCCCACACGAAGTTCAAAGCTGAGGTCTATATCCTGAAGAAAGAAGAAGGCGGTCGCCACACACCTTTTCATAATGACTACCGTCCGCAGTTCTATTTCAGGACAACTGACGTAACCGGGGAGATCAAACTCCCGGATGGTGTAGAAATGGTGATGCCGGGTGACAACCTTACAATTGAAGTTCACTTGATTGCTGAGGTAGCCATGGACAAAGGACTGCGTTTCGCTATCCGTGAAGGTGGCAGGACCGTAGGTGCCGGACAGGTTACTGATATTATTGAATAATACAGTTCATCATATATCTACCCGCTTTAAAGGTTTGCCGGAGGCAAGCCTTTAGGCGGTTATTAAAAGCTGTTCATAAACGGGTGTAGCTCAATTGGTAGAGTAGTGGTCTCCAAAACCATTGGTTGTGGGTTCGATTCCTACCACCCGTGCTAATAAAAAAGATAAAAATGGCTAAAACCAAGGTTGTCAGTTATTTAAAAGACAGTTACGAAGAGCTTGTACATAAAGTTTCCTGGCCAAGCTGGAGTGAGCTTCAAAGTAGCGCAATTGTGGTATCCATTGCTTCCCTGATAATCGCACTAGTGGTTTATCTGATGGATATCTCGGTCAGATCAGTATTGGAGGCCCTTTATGGGTTCCTCCAATAATAAGCACTTTCTGGATTGTTACATTCATCTTTTCGTTGGGAATTGATTTTTTGGTATGGGAGAACAACAAGTTAAAAAATGGTATGTGATCAGGGCGATCAGTGGTAAGGAAAAAAAGGTAAAAGAATACCTGGAGAGTGAGATCTCGCGCCTGAAGTTGCAGGATTATATCTCCCAGATACTGATTCCTACCGAGAAGGTATACCAGGTGAGAAAAGGCAAGAAAATCAGCAAGGAAAGAAACTATTTTCCCGGTTATGTGCTGATAGAAGCTGCTCTTGTCGGTGAAGTCCCTCATATTATCAGGAATATCCCGAATGTTATCGGGTTCCTGGGAAATTCAGGTGAACCGAGTCCGATGAGGCCTTCTGAAGTAAATCGCATACTGGGGAAAGTTGATGAACTTGCCGAACAGGGAGAAGGAGTTAATGTTCCATTCATAGTCGGTGAAACCGTCAAAGTGATCGACGGGCCTTTCAACAGCTTTACAGGCGTGATCGAGGAGATCAACGAAGAGAAGAAAAAGCTGAAGGTCATGGTCAAGATCTTTGGAAGGAAAACCCCTCTCGAACTGAACTTCATGCAGGTAGAAAAAGAATGAACGATCTGGTGTGCACATTAATTAACACTTCAACTCCAAATTTAAAATGGCAAAAGAAGTAAGTGGTTTAATAAAATTACAAATCAGAGGAGGAGCTGCCAATCCATCACCGCCTGTGGGGCCTGCACTCGGTGCCAAAGGTGTGAATATAATGGAGTTTTGCAAACAGTTCAATGCACGTACACAGGACCAGGCAGGAAAACTGCTTCCTGTTATCATTACTGTTTTCAAAGACAAATCCTTCAATTTTGTAATTAAACGCCCGCCTGTTGCAGTCCAGATACTGGAAGCAACCAAATCCAAGAAAGGTTCTTCGGAACCCAACAGGGCTAAGGTGGCCTCCATTTCATGGGACCAGATAAAAGCTATCGCAGAAGACAAAATGGTCGATATGAATGCTTTTACCGTTGAATCGGCAATGAGAATGGTCGCAGGGACAGCACGCAGCATGGGCATTACCGTGAAAGGGAAAAATCCTTTTACCGATAATTAAAAGTCTTTTTCCTTGAAAATCATCTCTAATTTTTGAGATAATATGACAAAAATAACTAAAAAGCAGAAGGAAGCGCTGAGCCAGTTCGACAGAAGCAAGGCCTATCCCCTATCCGAAGCAGTCGAGATAGTAAAGAGTATTACTTCTACCAGTTTCGATTCTTCGGTCGACATTAACATCAGGCTTGGGGTTGACCCAAGGAAAGCAAACCAGATGGTCAGGGGATCAGTCACTTTGCCTCACGGAACAGGTAAGAGCGTAAGGATTCTTGTTCTTTGCACCCCCGATAAGGAGGATGAAGCAAAGGCAGCCGGCGCTGATTATGTGGGACTTGATGAATATATAGATAAGATCAAAGGTGGCTGGACCGATGTAGATGTTGTCATTACCATGCCCCCCGTTATGTCAAAGATAGGTCCGCTGGGCCGTATCCTTGGACCAAGGGGCCTGATGCCCAACCCAAAGACGGGCACAGTGACAATGGATATCGGAAAAGCTGTTGAAGATGCCAAAGGCGGTAAGATCGACTTTAAAGTGGATAAATATGGTATCATCCATTCTTCCATCGGAAAAGTCTCTTTTGAAAAGCAGAAGATCGTGGAAAATGCCCGCGAACTGCTTCAGACTATCGTAAAGATGAAACCCTCGGCATCCAAAGGCACCTATATGAGAAGTATCTATCTGTCAAGTACCATGAGTCCCGGAGTTCAAGTCGAACCCAAATCCTTTACAGCTTAAAACTGTGATTAGGGAAAAATTAACGACATGACCAGAGAAGAAAAAAATCAGTTAATCGACTCGCTGGCGGAAAAGCTTTCCAGCCATGACACCATATATGTAGCCGATATTTCAGACCTTAACTCAGAAGTGACTACTAAGCTCAGGGCCCTTTGCCACAAGCAGGAGGTCCATCTTCAGATAGTGAAGAATACGCTTCTGAAAAAGGCCATGGATAAAGTTGATAAAGATTTCAATGATCTTTATGAAATACTTTCGGGCCCTACATCATTGATGTTGTCGGATAAAGGAAATGCACCCGCCAAGTTGATAAAGGAATTCCGGAAAACAACAGACAGGCCGATCCTCAAAGGAGCTTACATTGAGGAGATGGTCTATCTTGGTGATGATCAGCTTGACTTCCTGGCATCGATCAAATCGAAGGATGAATTGGTAGCCGACGTTATCGCGTTGCTGCAATCACCCATGAGAAACGTGATCGGAGCCCTGCAGTCGGGTGGCAATACCATTACCGGAGTCCTTAAAACGTTATCCGAAAAATCCGAATAGGAATACTATTATTAATAATCAGATCAATTTTTAGCAAACAATTAAATCATAATAGAAATGGCAGAGTTAAAAGAATTAGCAGAACAACTGGTGAATTTAACCGTAAAGGAGGTTAACGAGTTGGCTGAAATCCTTAAAGAAGAATATGGCATCGAGCCGGCAGCAGCCGCAGCAGTGGCCGTAGCTCCAGGAGCAGGCGGTGGCGAAGGTGGCGAAGAAGTTGAGGAAAAGACAGAATTTGATGTTGTCCTCAATGCTCCCGGCCAGTCGAAACTTGCTGTTGTTAAGCTTGTAAAGGAACTTACAAGCCTCGGCCTTAAGGAGGCCAAAGAACTCGTCGACTCCGCTCCTAAAGCCATAAAGGAAGGAGTGACCAAAGATGAAGCTGAAGCACTGCAGAAACAGCTCGAAGAAGCTGGTGCTGAAGTAGAGGTTAAGTAGTACAACATACCAGCTAATTTATTAGCACAGACCGGCCGAACCTGGCTTTAATTAGCCGGGTTCGGTTCGGTGTATAAAAAATTCGAATAAAATCATCTGCTAACCCTTCCCTCTCGGGAATTAAAATATAAAGAACCTTGGCTTCAAAAAACAACCAGAGGATCAATTTCGCATCCGCTAAAATAAACGCTGAATATCCCGATTTTCTTGACATCCAGCTAAAGTCCTTCAAGGACTTTTTCCAGCTTGAGACCAATCCTGAAAACAGGGCCAACGAGGGTCTCTATAAGGTCTTTTCGGAAAATTTCCCAATTACCGATGCCAGGAATAATTTTGTTCTTGAGTTCCTCGATTACTTTGTGGACCCACCCAGGTACTCAATCGATGAATGTATGGACCGGGGACTTACTTACAGTGTCCCCCTTAAGGCCAAACTGAAACTTTACTGTACTGATCCGGAACATGAGGATTTCGAAACCATTATCCAGGATGTCTACCTGGGTATGATCCCCTACATGACCCCAAAAGGCACTTTTATCATCAATGGGGCAGAGAGGGTCGTAGTTTCTCAGTTGCACCGCTCCCCCGGCGTATTCTTCGGAACCAGCCTTCATGCGAACGGTACACAGTTGTACTCAGCCAGGATCATCCCTTTCAAAGGTTCATGGATGGAATTTACAACCGACATCAACAACGTGATGTATGCTTATATCGACAGGAAAAAGAAACTACCCGTTACCACTTTGCTCAGGGCGATCGGATATGAAACCGACAAAGACATACTCGAGATCTTTGATCTTGCAGAAGAGGTGAAGGTAAGCAAAGCCGGGCTGAAAAGGGTACTGGGAAGAACACTGGCGGCCCGCGTTGTAAGGGCATGGATAGAAGACTTTGTGGATGAGGATACCGGAGAAGTTGTTTCCATCGAAAGAACTGAAGTTATAATTGAAAGGGAAACGGTTCTTGAAAAAGAACACATAGACCTGATACTTGATTCAGGAGTCAAATCAATACTTCTGCACAGAGAAGATGTGAATACCAGTGAGTACACCATTATCTTCAACACGCTGCAGAAAGATACGGCCAACTCCGAAAAGGAAGCCGTGGAATATATTTACAGGCAGTTAAGGAATGCTGAACCACCCGATGAAGAGACAGCAAGGGGCATCATCGACAAGCTCTTCTTCTCCGAAAAAAGGTACGACCTCGGGGATGTAGGCCGATACAGGATCAACAAGAAACTCAAGCTTAATGTCGAAGCCGATGTCAAAGTTTTGACAAAGGAAGATATCATTGACATCATTAAGCACCTCATAGCTCTTGCCAATTCGAAAACTGAAGTCGATGATATCGACCACCTCAGTAACAGACGCGTAAGAACGGTAGGCGAACAGCTCTATGCTCAGTTCGGTGTTGGTCTTGCAAGAATGGCCAGGACTATAAGGGAAAGGATGAACGTCAGGGATAATGAAGTCTTTACCCCGGCCGACCTGATCAATGCAAAAACACTTTCGTCGGTAATCAATACCTTCTTCGGCACAAATCAGTTGTCGCAATTCATGGACCAGACCAACCCCCTCTCAGAGATCACTCATAAGAGGAGGATCTCAGCTTTAGGCCCCGGCGGTCTTTCAAGGGAAAGGGCAGGATTTGAGGTACGTGACGTTCATTATACCCACTATGGCCGGCTTTGTACCATAGAAACACCGGAAGGGCCGAATATCGGGCTGATATCATCGCTCTGCGTTTATGCAAAAGTCAATAACCTTGGCTTTATTGAAACACCGTACATAAAAGTCGACAGCGGCTCGGTCAAACTTGAAGAGGAACCGGTTTATCTCAGTGCCGAAGAGGAAGAGACTAAGGTGATCGCCCAGGCTAATGCTCCGCTGAGTGAAAAAGGCAACTTTGTAAATGATAAAGTCAAGGCAAGGTACCAGGCTGACTATCCGATCGCAGAGAGGGACAAGATCGACATGATCGACAGCGCCCCCAACCAGATCGCTTCCATTGCGGCCTCATTGATACCCTTCCTGGAACACGATGATGCTAACCGTGCCCTCATGGGTTCGAACATGATGCGCCAGGCTGTTCCGCTTATGCAACCTGAAGCTCCTATCGTTGGAACCGGTATCGAGAAAGACGTTGCCCATGATTCAAGGGTGCTCATCAATGCCGAAGGTGATGGTATTGTTGAATCCGTTGATGCCAGGGAAATCGTCATACGCTATACGCGCCATGAAAATGAAAAGCTGGTAAGTTTTGATGACGATGTGAAGAAGTACGAACTCACAAAGTTCAAAAGGACGAACCAGAACACCAGCATCACACTTAAGCCCAGCGTCAAAAAGGGACAGAAAGTTCAAAAGGGCCAGGTGCTCTGTGAAGGATATGCAACCAAAGAAGGAGAACTCGCAATTGGACGCAACCTTAAAGTGGCTTTCATGCCCTGGAAGGGTTACAACTTTGAGGATGCTATCGTGATCTCCGAAAACCTGGTAAAAGAAGATGTGTTCACATCGATCCATATAGAGGAATTCACGCTGGAAGTCCGGGATACCAAGCGGGGGATCGAAGAGCTCACCAATGACATCCCTAATGTGAGTGCCGATGCAACCAAGGACCTTGATGAAACAGGACTTATCAGGATAGGTGCCGAGGTGAATGAAGGTGACATCCTTATCGGCAAGATTACCCCTAAAGGTGAAAGCGATCCGACACCGGAAGAAAAGCTGCTGAGGGCAATCTTTGGCGATAAGGCCGGAGATGTGAAGAATGCCTCACTGAAAGCTCCTCCTTCACTGAAAGGTGTGGTAATTGAAAACAAGTTATTTTCCAGGGTTATCAAAGACAGGAAAACGAAAGTAAAGGAAAAGGACGTTCTTGCCAATTTCGATAAAGATTTTGACAAGAAAGCGGCTGAACTAAAGTCCAAGCTTGTTGACAAGCTGACTGTACTTCTCAGCGGCAAGGTTTCACAGGGTGTTTACAGTAATTTCAAGGAAGAGATGATACCGAAAAAGGCTAAGTTCACCCAGAAACTGCTACTTGGAATTGACTACACAACGGTTAACCCGAACAAATGGACGGCTGATAAGGAAAAGAATGAACTTATCAAAACGGTCATAAACAATTATAATATCAAGTACAAAGAGTTGCTTGGCAGGCATAACCGCGAAAAATTCACTTACCAGGTAGGAGATGAACTACCTTCGGGCATCGTTCAGATGGCAAAGGTTTACATCGCCAAAAAGAGAAAGGTCCAGGTGGGTGATAAAATGTCGGGACGCCATGGTAACAAAGGTATAGTTGCAAAGATCGTACGTGAAGAAGACATGCCTTTCCTCGAGGACGGGACCCCGGTTGATATTGTACTCAACCCTCTTGGTGTACCCTCCCGAATGAACCTCGGACAGATCTATGAAACAGTCCTCGGATGGGCAGGCAAAGTCCTGGACATGAAGTTTGCAACTCCTATTTTCGACGGAGCTTCCTATGAGCAGATAAACGAGTTGATGGAGAAGGCCAAGCTTCCGAAAGACGGAAGGGTTTACCTTTACGACGGCGAAACAGGTGTACGTTTTGATCAGCCTACCACAGTGGGGTATATTTATATGCTGAAGCTCCACCACATGGTTGATGACAAAATACACGCCCGTTCCATCGGGCCTTACTCACTCATCACCCAACAACCGCTTGGTGGTAAAGCACAGTTCGGTGGCCAGCGTTTTGGTGAGATGGAGGTATGGGCCATCGAAGCATTCGGAGCATCGAACATATTGCAGGAGATACTAACGATCAAGTCGGATGACGTCCAGGGCAGGGCCAGGAGTTATGAAAGCCTGGTTAAGGGCGAAAATATGCCCAAGGCCGGCGTTCCCGAATCGTTTAACGTCCTCATACATGAACTCAGGGGGCTCGGACTTGATGTCAAGTTCGATTAGTCAACCTTTATTGACGATAATAAAAAGTGTTTACAATAAATATACATCGATAAATGGCTTTCAGAAAAGACACCAGTTTTACAAGCGATTTTTCAAACATAACAATAAGCCTTGCCTCTCCGGAGATCATCCTGGAAAGGTCGTACGGTGAAGTGTTGAAACCTGAAACAATCAACTATCGTACCTATAAACCCGAAAGGGACGGTCTGTTCTGCGAAAGGATATTCGGGCCTGTAAAAGACTACGAATGTCATTGCGGAAAATACAAGAGGATCAGGTATAAAGGTATCATTTGCGACCGCTGCGGCGTTGAAGTTACCGAGAAAAAAGTGAGAAGGGAAAGGACCGGGCACATACAACTTGTTGTTCCTGTTGCCCACATATGGTTTTTCCGCTCACTACCCAATAAGATCGGTGCCCTCCTCGGCCTTCAGTCGAAGAAGCTGGATTCGATCATATATTACGAAAGGTATGTAGTGATCCAGCCGGGCATAAAGGAGAAGGACGGTATAAGCCAGATGGATTTCCTCACTGAGGAAGAATACTTTGATATAATTGATTCGCTGCCTGCCGACAATCAATACCTTGAAGATTCTGATCCAAACAAGTTCATTGCCAAGATGGGTGCCGAAGCTGTACATGATCTTCTGGCCAGGCTCGACCTCGACACTATCTCTTATGAGCTGAGGCATAAAGCCAACACAGAAACCTCACAACAGAGAAAACAGGATGCCCTGAAAAGGCTGCAGGTGGTGGAAGCATTCAGGGATGCAAGGAACAGGGCAGAAAACAGGCCGGAATGGATGATCGTGAAAGTGGTGCCTGTAATACCGCCCGAACTCAGGCCGCTTGTGCCTCTTGATGGCGGACGTTTTGCGACATCCGACCTCAACGATCTCTACAGAAGGGCCATAATAAGGAACAACAGGCTTAAGAGGCTTATAGAGATCAAGGCCCCTGACGTGATCATGAGGAACGAGAAGCGTATGTTACAGGAAGCTGTCGATTCGCTTTTCGACAATTCCAGGAAGGCCAGTGCTGTTAAAACAGAATCGAACAGGGCGCTTAAATCACTCAGCGACAGCCTCAAGGGAAAACAGGGCAGGTTCCGTCAGAACCTTCTCGGTAAGAGGGTTGATTATTCAGGCCGTTCAGTTATTGTTGTAGGCCCCGAAATGAAGCTGAATGAATGCGGATTGCCTAAAGACATGGCAGCCGAGCTCTTCAAGCCTTTCGTCATCAGAAAGCTCCTTGAAAGAGGTATTGTTAAGACCGTTAAATCAGCTAAAAAGATCGTCGACAGGAAAGACCCTGTGGTATGGGATATTCTGGAAAACATCCTTAAAGGCCACCCGGTCCTGCTGAACAGGGCACCTACCCTTCACAGGCTGGGTATCCAGGCTTTCCAGCCGAAACTTATTGAAGGTAAAGCAATACAGCTTCACCCGTTGGTATGTACGGCGTTCAATGCCGATTTCGACGGTGATCAGATGGCTGTGCACGTACCACTGGGACATGCCGCCATCCTGGAAGCACAGATCCTCATGCTCGCCTCACATAATATCCTGAACCCGGCCAACGGTGCTCCAATAGCCGTTCCTTCGCAGGATATGGTACTCGGCCTGTACTACATGACCAAAGGCCGTAAAAGCACTAAAGAATACCCTGTAAAGGGCGAAGGAAGCACTTTCTACTCATCAGAGGAAGTGATCATTGCATACAATGAGAAAAGAGTTGACCTTCACGCTGTCATATACGTTTATGTAGAAGACCTAATTGACGGGAAACTGCAGACCACAAAGGTTGAAACAACTGTCGGAAGGCTTCTGTTCAACGAGGTTGTTCCCAATGAGATCGGGTACATTAACCAGCTTCTTACGAAAAAGGCACTTCGTGATATTATCGGAAGGATCCTCAGGTTCACCGGAACCAAGAAGGCAGCCAACTTCCTCGACGACATCAAGCACCTCGGTTTCAGAATGGCTTTCTCGGGAGGGCTCTCATTCAACCTTGGTGACGTGATAATCCCCAATCTGAAAGAAGATCTCATCCAACAGGCAAATGCCGAAGTTGAAGAAGTATTGTCTAATTACAATATGGGTTTCATTACCAATAATGAAAGGTATAACCAGATCATTGACATCTGGACACACACCAACTCCAAGCTGACCCAGCAGGTGATGAAGGAGCTCTCGACCGACAGGCAGGGTTTTAACCCGATCTTCATGATGCTCGACTCAGGTGCCAGGGGATCAAAGGAACAGATCAGGCAGTTATCCGGAATGAGAGGCCTGATGGCAAAACCTCAGAAATCCGGTGCAACAGGTGGTGAGATCATCGAAAACCCCATCCTTTCAAACTTTAAGGAAGGGCTTTCAGTACTTGAGTACTTTATCTCCACACACGGCGCCAGGAAAGGTCTTGCTGATACCGCCCTCAAGACGGCCGATGCAGGTTACCTTACGAGAAGGCTTGTAGATGTTGCCCAGGATGTCATTATCTCTGAAGAGGACTGCGGTACGCTCAGAGGACTCACGATCTCAGCGCTCAAGAAGAACGAGGAAGTTGTGGAATCCCTGTACGACAGGATACTCGGAAGGGTTGCATTGCATGACATTTTCCACCCCCAAACAGGTGAAGTCCTTGCAAGTGCGGGCGAAGAGCTCACTGATGAGATCTGCCAGGTCATTGAAGAATCACCCATAGAGGAGGTGGAAATACGGTCGGTACTCACCTGTGAATCGAAACACGGTGTCTGCACAAAGTGCTACGGAAGGAACCTGGCAACAGGTAAACTGGTTGAAGAAGGCGAAGCAGTGGGCGTTATAGCAGCACAGTCGATTGGTGAACCGGGTACCCAGCTTACGTTGCGTACATTCCACGTAGGTGGTACCGCATCGAACATCGCAATTATTTCAAAGATCGAGGCCAAGTACGACGGCCAGCTTGATATCGATGAACTCAGGTCGGTAAAATATACCGACAAGGAAGGAAAGACCTACCAGATGGTCATCGGTCGTTCGGCAGAGATGAGGATCATCGACCCTAATACGAACATACCGCTTACATCATCCAATATCCCTTATGGTGCCAAGCTGTTCTTCAGCAATGGCGATAAGGTTAAAAAAGGCGACCAGATAAGTGAATGGGATCCCTATAATGCTGTAATTCTTTCCGAATACTCAGGAAAGATCCAGTTCGAGAATATTGTCGAGGGCAGGACCTACAGAGTTGAATCGGACGAACAGACCGGTTACGTTGACAAGGTGATCGTAGAGTCGAGACAAAAAACAAAGAACCCTGCGATACATATTCTCTCAGGCAGCGGTGAGATAGTAAAAACCTACGATATTCCTGTAGGGGCCCACATCATTGTTGACGACGGTAACAAGATCAAAGCCGGTGAACCGCTGGTGAAGATACCAAGAGCGATAGGAAAAACCGGTGATATCACGGGTGGTCTCCCAAGGGTAACTGAGCTTTTTGAGGCAAGGAACCCGTCTAACCCTGCTATTGTATCAGAGATCGATGGTGTTGTCTCATTCGGCAAGAAGCTGAAGAGAGGGAACCGTGAAGTGATCATTACCTCCAAGACAGGTGAAGAAAAGAGATACCTTATTCCTACATCCAAGCAGATCCTTGCCCAGGAAAACGACTATGTAAAGGCAGGCACCTCACTTTCGGACGGTGCTATGACACCATCCGACATACTTGCCATCAAGGGTCCGATGAAGGTACAGGAGTATATTGTAAACGAGATCCAGGAAGTGTACAGACTCCAGGGAGTTAAGATAAATGATAAGCATTTTGAGGTAATTGTACGCCAGATGATGCGTAAGGTAGAAGTTGAAGATCCGGGCGATACCAAGTTCCTCGAGGGAGAGCTTGTCAATAAAACAGAATTCCAGGATGAAAATGATGAGATATTCGGTAAGAAGGTTATCATTGACCATGGCGATTCAGAAGTATTCAAATCAGGGCAGATAGTAACTGCCAGGAAACTCAGGGATGAAAACTCAATGCTGAAAAGGCGTGATAAAAAGCTGGTAGAAGCGAGGGATGCAAGACCTGCAACTGCACGTCAGGTGCTTCAGGGTATTACAAAAGCATCACTTCAAACCACAAGCTGGATATCTGCCGCGTCGTTCCAGGAAACAACCAAAGTACTCACGCAGGCCGCTATCACTGCCAAAACTGACGAACTCAACGGGCTTAAGGAAAATGTTATCGTTGGCCATAAGATACCGGCAGGAACAGGCCTCAGAAAGTACGACGACATCATCGTTGGTTCAAGGGAAGAATATGAAGAGATCATGGCTGCCAGGGGTGAAGAATCTGAAAATATTATTGAAGAAGAAAAAATGGAGAAATAATCATGGAAGAAAAAAAAGGAAAAAATCAGATCAATATCGAGCTCAGCGAGGAACAGGCTGAGGGTATCTATTCAAATCTCGCAATGATAACCCATTCACCTTCTGAGTTCATAGTGGATTTTATTAAAATGATGCCTGGAGCCCCCAAGGCAAAGGTTAAGGCAAGACTGATACTCACCCCTCAGCATGCAAAGAGACTGCTGAAGGCCTTGCGCGACAATATTGGAAAATATGAATCGGTGCATGGTGAGATCAAAGTACCGGAAGGACATGAAGGAATGCCGCCTTTCAATATGGGAGGCCCTACGGCTCAAGCCTGATCATTCTACAACATAAAAAAGCTGCCTGTAAGGGGCAGCTTTTTTTTTAAAGATCTTTTAAAAGACCTGTTTATACCTGAAATCGTCTTTTATTTCTTCGTCTTCCATCGACTCGTACAGCCTTTTGCAATTCAATACTGACGAACCTGATACCGGGTTCCAATCTTACTGAAGAAAAGTAATATCTATTATTACTACAAACTGGCATTGATCAGGAAAAGTTCAAAATAGTCTGGAATAAAAAAAATACTGCCCCGGGGATCGGAGCAGTATCATTTTATAGTGGGAATTGTTAATGACCTGGCGTCAAAAATATTTTAATTGAAATTGGCTTCAAAGGAACCGTCGGTTATAGTCCTGGTTTCCTGGTTGGTGTTCACCCCTGTGAATTCAAAGGTGCCCTTGATCTTCGAATCAGTTAATTCTGTAACCGTAACCGTACCGGAACCAATGACAAAACTTGCGGTATAAGTCTGGGTAGTGTTAGTACCTTCTGTCCAGGTACAGAGATTTTGCGGAAATGCAGCCCCTATGGTATAAGTTCCCGGTCCTGAGGCACCAAAGAGCACCAGAGAGGCCTGCCTTGCATTACCATCACTGCCGGTAACATTGATCACACCGTTGGAATTTACCGCCTGAACGGCTAGTGTGGCAGAAAAGTCATTGCCGTCGTATTTAAGGGTCATTGAACCCCCACCGGTAACACTGCCACCGTTGTCATCATCATTTTCATCTTTTTTACAGGCTGTAAGGCTTACAGAGATAACAGCCATCATGATCATAAAAACTTTAAATAACTTCATTGCTTTTCAGATTTTAAAATTTTGGGCGAATATATTAACCCCTTGCAACCGGTAAAAAATTTTAACAGTTTATTAAGAAATAATCCAAATAAGAGGGTGGGATAATCCGGGATAGGAGGTCCGGTAGATATACAAAAGATTGTGATATTACTATTACCCGATCCTTAAGGCCCTGTTGATGCCCCTGATCTTTTCAAGCTTATGCAGCAGTTCATCAAGGTGCCTGGTATTCCTTACGATCAGTTTGATGATCCCGTTGAATTCGCCTTTGCCCGAATCTATTTTGACCGAGAGCATGTTTACTTTCATATCTTTTGAGACCACCTCAGATATTTCATTCATCATACCCACCTTATCTATGCCATGTACTTTTATTGTTGTGGTAAAAGAAGAGGCATCCTCTGTATCCTTCCATTCAACCGGAATGGTACGGTATCCATACCGTTCAAGAAGTTGCGAAGCATTGGGGCAATTTTTCCGGTGGATGGTGATGCCCCTGCTGATTGTAACAAATCCGAATACGGGATCGCCCGGTATGGGATTGCAGCATTTGGCGAGGTTATAATTGACTTTATCAAGGTTCTTGCTGATCCTCAGTACGTCTCCCGGTTGCGACTTGGCGGCCACACCTCTTTCTTCATCTTTTCCGGCCTTTGCTGTTGTTTCGGGGATCTCTTTTTCTTTATCGTCATTCTGGAGGAGCCGCTTGATCTCAAGAGGGTCGATCTTTTCCTGGTATATCATACTATACAGATCGATCGACGATTTTAGCTTGTACTTTTTTATGATCTTATCGATGTTACTGTCGCTGAAAGTGATCTTCCAGTTCTTTAGCTTCCGGCGCAATATCTCATTTCCTTTATCGGCTTCGAGGAATTTTTCCTCTTTCAGCGACCTCTTTATTTTGTTCTTGGCTTTGGAGGTAATTACATAATTCAGCCAGTCGAGTTTCGGTTTTTGTATTTTGGAAGTGAGGATCTCAACCTTGTCTCCGTTCCTGAGAACCTGTTTCAGGGGCACTATCTTACCGTTAACCTTGGCCCCGGTGCAGGAATAGCCAACATTGGTATGTATCTCAAAAGCAAAATCGAGCACTGTTGATCCGTTCTTGAGTTCCTTCAGGTCACCGTCGGGGGTGAATACATAGACCTTGTCACTTTCCCTCTTCCGTCCCCTGGCGCTGATATCATCAAAATCTATCTGGCCGGGGTTTTCAAGTATGTCCCTGATCTGGGATATCCAGTGGTCTGAATCTTTCTTTGAACTGAATTCCTTATACCGCCAATGAGCTGCCTGGCCTTTTTCGGCAATCTCATCCATTCGTTTCGAACGGATCTGCACCTCTACCCATCGGTCGCCGGGGCCTTTCACCGTAGTGTGAAGCGACTCATAACCACTCGCCTTTGGGGAGGAGATCCAGTCGCGCAGTCTTTTAGGGTTTGGCGAATAAATATTCGTGACCAATGAGTAAACCCGCCAGCAATCAGCTTTTTCCTGTTCCACGGGGGTATCGATTATGATACGGATTGCAAACAGGTCGTATACCTGCTCAAAGCCTACATCCTGTTTTTGCATTTTATTCCAGATAGATGGAATGGATTTTGGACGCCCCTTGATATCAAACCTGAAGCCATTATCGGTCAGAGTTTTCTGGATTGGAGAAGAAAATTTATTGATGAAGGCATTTCTTCTTTTTTCCGTTTCGGTTATCCTTCCGGCAATCTGGTTATAGGTTTCAGGGCGCTCATACTTCATCAGCAGGTCTTCAAGCTCTTTCTTGATATTGTAAAGGCCTAACCTGTGTGCAATGGGTGTATAAATATGCGCAACTTCCGATGTGAATTTCCGCCTGTCGCTATCGTTCAGCCTGGCCAGGTTTCTCATATCGTTAAGCCGGTGTGCAATTTTAATGAGTATGATCCTGATATCATTTATGACGGCAAGGAAAAGCTTGCGGAAACTTTCGGATTGCAGGGAAACTTTATCGGTTGGGAGTTCAGATAGTTTTGCAAAGCCTGAGACGATCCTCGCCACCTGCTTTCCAAACCTTTTCTCTATTTCCTTCACACCTGTAAAACCATGGATAACCGAGTCGTGTAGCAGGCAACTAACGATTGAAGTGGCTCCGAGCCCCATTTCCTCAACAGCGATCCTTGCCACATCGATTGAATGGCCTGTCCGGTAGTCATTGGCAGACGACAGGCTTTTGCCATACAGTTTAATTACAAAGCGGAAGGCATCATCGATCTTTTGCCTTTCTTCATAAGTTGTGAAAGGCTCAGCGCTTTTCAGCAAAATGCCGAATTTCTGTTCCAGCTCCTCTTTTTGTTGTGCATCCATTCTTACCGGTCTAACATAAATAAAGGTACTAATTAGCATGAAAAAAACCTTCTAAAAGGGGCACAAACTTATAAAAAAGCCTGCCCGGAACATTCCGGGCAGGCACAGAATGATCAGTGCTCAGATCCTTATTTTTTATCCTTTTTGTTGTCTTCATCCTCTTTGGATTCGGTATCAGAGCTTTTCTTGCCCGAGGGGCTTTCTGATATCGATTCCCTCATCTGGGTATCGGCCTTGATGTTCTGGAATTTGTAATAGTCCATGATGCCAAGGTTTCCTGTCCTGAAAGCTTCAGCGATGGCTTTCGGGATCTCTGCCTCCGCCTGGATAACATTTGCTTTTGCCTCCTGGGCGCGGGCTCTCATCTCCTGTTCCTGAGCAACAGCCATGGCCCTTCTCTCTTCGGCCCTGGCCTGTGCAATGTTCTTGTCGGCGTTGGCCTGGTCCATCTGGAGGACAGCACCGATGTTCTTTCCTATGTCGATATCGGCAATATCGATGGAAAGGATCTCAAAAGCTGTACCCGAGTCCAAACCTTTCTCCAGAACGACACGTGATATTGAATCGGGATTTTCAAGAACTGATTTATGTGATTCTGCAGAGCCGATGGAGGAAACGACTCCCTCACCAACCCTGGCGAGGACCGTTTCTTCTCCTGCACCACCAACAAGCTGGCGGATATTGGCCCTCACAGTGACCCTGGCCTTTGCTATGAGCTGTATACCATCCTTGGCAACGGCAGTAACGGGAGGTGTATTTATCACCCGGGGAGTTACCGACATCCGTACAGCCTCCAAAACATCCCTGCCGGCAAGATCGATTGCCGTTGACGTTTGGAAATCAAGCCCCATGTTGGCCTTATCGGCTGAGATCAGAGCGTTTACCACTTTGGTAAGATTACCTCCTGCAAGGTAATGCGCTTCCATGTCATCCCTGTTCAGTTTTAAGCCGGCTTTGGTGGAAGAAATAAGGTTATTTACTATTACTGAGGGGGGTATTTTCCTCCATCTCATAAAAATAAGCTGTAGTAATGATATCCTTACCCCTGAAACCAGGGCCTTGAACCATAGGCCTACAGGTATAAAATAAAAGATCAGCCAGATTGCAAAAAGCGAACCCAGTCCAATACCAATGATAATCCATGCTTGTGGTGTCATACGTACTAGTTTTTACGTTTTACTTTGATTTTATTGTTAACGATCTTGGTTACGACAATTTCAGTTCCCTGGTCGATATATTCCCCTGTTGTGCTCACTTCATAATATTCTCCATTGATCAGGGCTTTCCCTATCGGTACAAGCCTTGATATGGCTTCACCCGTATCACCGGGCTTAACCTTTACTTCCTCGTAAACATTCACCCGGCTGTCGATGCTTGATTTCAGGGATATCCTGCTCCAGGTCTTTGCCCTGAGCGACACTGCCAGGGTTATAAAGGTAAGCACTATGGAAACCCCCAGCACAATGTGTCCCGAAGTATTCCCATAAACAGCATAAGTTTGCCACACTGCTATGCCTATAAGGGCAAAGCCTACTATTCCGGCGATACCTGTTCCGGGTATCACCAGTATCTCCAGTACAAGGAATATAAAACCTATAAGGAGAAGAACGCCAATTATCAACCAGAACATCTCTATTATTTAATCAATTGATACAGTCAGATCCCTTAGCGACATCTCATCGAAAAGGGGTTTAAGCTCATTGAAGGTGCCGTTTTTTACAGCGCACTTACCTTTATAGTGGGCAATCCAGGCGCATTGTTCAGCCTGGTGAAGATCGTGCCCGCATATTTCGATCAGGGTTTCAATTACAAAATCGAAGGTATTGTATTCGTCGTTGAAAAGGATTAGTTGCTTTTCGCCGTCAGCTATATCTTTGCTCTTATCAATGGTTCTTGACTTCTCTTTTTCCATGTCGGGTATCTTCCGGTATAAAGTTATTAAATATTTTGATGATATGTTAATAGAAACCTGTAATTAGTGATTGGTAACTAAAATTTAATGACCGGATCAACTAAAGAACAGAATGGTTAATTTTGCATCATGCATAACGATGCTTACCGCACCTTTATTTCGCGGCTGGAAAGAGCCCTCGGGGGCAACCTTCCGGGCAGGGAGGCTCAGTTCAGGATGGCGAACCGGAACAGGGTAAAGAGGATGCAGGACATAAATACTCCTGATGATGCGGGCAAGGCAAGTATCCTGATACTTTTCTATCCTTCGGATGCTAACATCAGGGTGGTTTTTATGAAACGGAGCGAATACGAAGGAGTTCATAGTGGACAGATATCCTTTCCGGGGGGGCGGAAAGAAGAATCGGACCGCGATGATGTCCATACTGCACTGAGGGAATCTTATGAAGAGATCGGTGTGCCTGAAGAAAGCGTGAAAGTTCTCGGAAAGCTGACAAAGCTTTACATACCCCCAAGTAATTTCCTTGTTACCCCGGTTGTGGGATGCACGGAAAAAAAACCTGATTTTGTTCCCGATCCGGATGAGGTTGCCGAGATAATTGAAGTTGACGTTGTCACCCTTTTATCAGAAAAGATAATGAAAAACACCCGGATACAGGTTGGGGCGGGATTTCAGATTACTGCTCCCGCCTTCTGCCCCAACGACTACGTTATATGGGGAGCAACAGCCATGATCCTGAGCGAACTGCTTATCCTGCTTAGAAACCACAACCTATCCCCTAATTCTAAAGTCTGAAATCTTAAATCTACAGGATCTTGATCTCATGTGTTATATCTGCCCCTTTCTTCAGCAGGTCACTAACCCCACAATACCTGTCTTGTGAAAGGTTAACTGCCTTTTCCAGCTTTTCCACAGGAAGGTCTTTGCCTTTGAACTCATAGATAATGTGGAAGCCGCTGTAGGTTTTTGGGTGTTCGTTGGTCGGCTCTGCCTCTACCTTAATATTGAAATACTCAGGTTCAACCCTCATCTTCCTGAGTATGGAAATCACATCCATGCCTGTACAGCCGGCAAGTGAGACCAGCAATAAAGGCTTGGGCCTTGGGCCCCTGTTTTCACCACCCACTTCCGGTGCTGCATCGATCATCAGTTTAAATCCGTTCACTTCAGCCTCAAAGGCCATATTACTTTTAAGCGTGCAATCTACTGTTGGTTTCATATTATAAAATTTGTTGCAAAGATAGCACTTATCAAACTTTCTTGATTTGTTCTCAATAAGCTGCTTTCAAACCAAACAAAAACATCCCCGGAAAGGAAACCCGCTATTTCGACCAGTGAATGAAGGAACCGACCCTATATTCGAAGCGCAGTAATATATTTTTTATAATTTTACCAATCGTAATAAATTAACTGCTACCACGTTTTCAAACTAAATTGATTCACCGATGAAAAGGATAAAGAAGGTTTTGGCATTCTTATTGGTTCTCACGTTCATAACAGCTACTTTCACATCCTGTAGCCTGTTCGAAAAATCGAGTAACGATCAAGCCAGAAGCTATAAGCATACCAAGCCTCTTCCCAAAAAGTATATAATAAACCAGAAGAGCTCCAACATCATAAAGTAGAACCAGGCTTTTCTCCATGCAACTAATAACCCATTACCTGAAGGGTTTTTCAGAAAAATCAGTTAATTAATCTCAAGATCCTGCTCTCTTGATCACTTTTCCTCCATAAAAGGGTAACGGTAATCTTCCGGAGGATTGAAATTTTCTTTGATGGCCCTGGGAGATACCCATCTGATCAGGTTAAAGTAGGAACCTGACTTATCATTCGTTCCTGAAGCCCTTGCGCCTCCGAATGGCTGCTGGCCAACTACCGAACCGGTCGGCTTGTCGTTAATGTAAAAGTTCCCCGCTGCATTCACAAGTTTCTTGAACGCCATGTCTATAGCCCAACGATCCTGGGCAAATACGGCACCTGTGAGAGCATAAGGCGATGTTTTATCTACAAGGTCAAGCATTTCTTCATACTCATCATCCTTATACAGGTAAACTGTAAGGACAGGACCAAATATCTCCTCCTCCATGGAACGGTATTTCGGATTTGAGGTAAGTATAATAGTCGGTTCAATGAAATAGCCTTTCGATTTATCATAATTGCCACCGGCAATAATTTCGCACTCCTTACTGGCCCTGGCATCTTCAATATAATCAACAATCTTGTCGAAGGCTGCCTCATCGATCACAGCATTGATAAAATTGGTGAAATCTTCGGGGCCGCCCATTTTGAACGACTCAACATCTTTTACAATAAATTCTCTGATCTGTTCCCACGATCCTTCAGGGATGTATGCCCTTGAAGCGGCGCTGCATTTTTGTCCCTGGTATTCAAAAGCTCCCCTGGAGAGGGCGGTAGCAGCGGCTTTCAATTTGGCCGTGGGGTGGACGACTACAAAATCCTTTCCGCCCGTTTCACCTACGATCTTCGGATAGGTATTGTGAAGCATTACATTTTCGCCTATTGCTTTCCAGATCTTTTTAAAGACTTCGGTTGAACCGGTAAAGTGAACTCCAACGAAATCCGGATGGGTCGACATTACCTTTCCTCCTACAGGGCCGGGAACTGTGATCAGGTTTATTACACCATCAGGAAGACCTGCAGCCCTGAATATTTCCATTATCACGGCAGCAGAATATACCTGGGTATTAGCAGGTTTCCATACAACCACATTCCCCATCATTGCAGGTGCTGAAGGAAGGTTACCCGATATAGCAGTAAAATTGAACGGTGTAATGGCATATACAAATCCTTCGAGCGGACGCTGCTCAATCCTGTTCCAGGTCTCTTCAGGAGAGATAGGTTGCTGCTCGTATATCTCTTCCATAAACTGTACATTGAACCTGAGAAAGTCAGCCAACTCACAGGCCGCATCGATTTCTGACTGGAATACATTTTTAGACTGGGCAAGCATTGTAGCAGCATTGATCTTAGCCCTGTAGGGACCTGATATAAGATCAGCTGCTTTCAGGAATATTGCAGCGCGATGGTCCCATGGAAGCTCCTGCCACTCCTTCCTCGCCTCAAGGGCAGCGTCAATGGCCATAATTACATGTTCTGCCCCACCCATATAATAATGCCCTAATAAATGGTTCAGGTCATGAGGAGGCCTGATCTCCATTTTATCTTCTGTCCTGACCTCCTTACCTCCTATAATCATCGGCACATCAGTAACAACAGACCGGAGGTCCTGTATCATCTCCTTTAATTGTTTCCTTTCGGGAGTTCCGGGAGCATAACTTCTAACCCGCTCATTGTAAGCTTTAGGCACTTTGTAAATCCCTCTTGACATAATTCTTCCTGTTTTTATTTTGACTCAATAAAACAAATCGTGCACAAATTTACTAAATTACCTGTAGTAACTGTTTGTACAGCCGGGTACTGCTATTTGAAAAATGCGTGTTTTTTCGTAAATTTGTAATTGTTGCCTGTTCTGTTAACGGTAAAGCAGATCAATTTTTTATAAAAATAAAACTCACCCGGGTAAATGTACAGAAACGGAAAACAAGAAACAGAAATTAAAAAACTTAACAAAAAATTAACTGAAGGCAAACCCTTCTCACGAAGCGATAAGGTTGCCATCAGCCCCAGGTCACGGAGACTTTTAAATATCCTATTAAAAGAAAACCCTGACCTCAGAACTATTTTACTCAATTCGGCCGATTTTGGTGAAGCAATCCGCAAACTGAACGACCTCGCCTACAATACGCTTTCTCAGAATCCCGAAGCCCTATTATATTACAATAATGAGATCAACGGACAAAAAGCTCTTGAAAAGCTCCGTTGGAAAGACTATGCAGCAATAAGGATTCTTGATTACATAGATAACTCAGGAAGGGAAGTGACCGACCTGAACCTCAACGGGGAAGTCATTATAAACCACCCTTTCAGGATTTTATGGCTTGCTGTTCATTACAACAAAGGAGGTGCACAGCCAAATTTCTTTCTCGATATGATAGAACTGTTCCGTCAGTTCACAGAGAAATCCCAAAGGGCTGTTCCTGACAGGGAAAAAGTGAAAGAATGGATGGAAAGGCATCCCTCAGGCCTGGATCCTGAAGTTGTGGAGTTGAGGAAGCAAAACAAGGAACGGATACTCCGTGTGTTCATGAAGAAGATTGAATCAGGCAAAATAAAGGATTCAAAATTCTTTTTTGAAGAGGGAATGACAAAGGATGAAAAGTTTGAAAAGATGCTTACATGGTGGGATGACAGGGTATTCCACCTCAGGTTTGCCGTAAAGGATGTAGAATTACTGAATGAGTTGCTCGACTATTCCCTTCGCCCGGAAACCCTGATAACACTGCAGGAAGCCGTTGACTCAGGGATACCGATATTTGTAAACCCATATTATCTTTCACTGATAATTCTCGACTCCTCCAGCCTTCCGCTGGGAGCTGATCTTCCCATAAGGGATTATATGTTTACCAGCAAGGAACTGGTTGATGAATTTGGCAAGATCGTAGCCTGGGAAAAGGAAGATATAGTCGAGCCCGGCAAGCCCAATGCCGCCGGCTGGCTGCTCCCGTCGCACTACAACATTCACAGGCGATACCCTGAAGTGTCCATACTCATCCCCGATACCGTAGGACGTGCATGTGGGGGCCTTTGTGTTTCCTGCCAGAGAATGTATGACTTCCAGAATGGCCACCTTAATTTTGACCTCGACAAGCTGAAACCCGAGGGATCCTGGTGGGACAGGCTGGATGGGCTGTTAAAATATTTTGAAGAGGATTCACAGTTGAGGGATATCCTGATAACAGGTGGAGATGCCCTGATGAGCAGCGATAAGTCCCTGAAAAGGATGTTCGATGCACTCTACGACATGGCATTGAGAAAGAAGACCGCCAATGAAAACAGGCCTGACGGTGAAAAGCATGCTGAAATGCAGCGTATCCGGTTGGGTACGAGACTACCCATATATCTGCCGCAGCGAATAACCACTGAATTACAGCAAGTCCTTGCTGAATTCAAGGAAAAAGCTTCCAGGATCGGATTCAAGCAGTTTGTGATACAAACTCACTTCGAAACGGCCATGGAGATCACACCCGAGGTGAAGCAAAGTGTTGAGAGATTGCTGGATGCAGGATGGATAGTAACCAACCAGCAGGTATTCACTGCTTCTGCTTCAAGGCGTGGTCATACGGCCAAGCTCAGGAAAGTGCTCAATGAAATTGGTGTTCTTCCCTACTATACTTTCTCAGTAAAGGGATATATGGAAAATTACCATAATTTCGCCACTAATGCCAGAGCTATTCAGGAACGCAGTGAAGAAAAGGTGCTTGGTGAAATACCACTCGAAATGTATGAAAGGATCAAGGATTTCTCGCTCGATGCCAGGAACATGGTAAGCAATATCAAAGCATTGAAGGAGGAGGCAGGTATACCCTTCCTGGGCACCGACAGAAATGTCCTGAACCTCCCCGGTGTTGGCAAAAGCCTGACTTTTAGAGTTATAGGCATTACAAGCCATGGCAGGAGAATACTTGAATTCGATCACGACCATACACGCAGCCATAGTCCGATCATAGATCAGATGGGCAAAGTGATAATCGTCGAGTCAAAACCCATTGCTGAACTGATCAGTCAATATGAATCAATGGGCGAAGACGTATCGGAATACAATACGGTTTACGGGTACTCAATAGGAGAGACCGAAAACAGGATGCCGATCTATGAATATCCTCCCTATAACTATAAATTAACGGATAAATTCACCAATCTTGAATTGGATTCGTAAGGGCCTGATTGCGCTTATAATTATAGGGCTCGTAATGCTACTCGCGTTCACCCATATCGGAAGGTACATTTTCTGGAATTATGCTGACATAGATGATTACAGGAAATTCCCGGCTGTTAGCATAAAGAACGATAGCAGCGTATTCAGGTTTGAACAAGCTGAAAATGAAGAAAGCCCTGAACTGCCCGATTCATATGTATCGGCTGAAACTTATGAAAATTTCGGGGATTTCCTTGAAAAGAATGAAACTGTAGCCTTCACCATTATCAAGGATGACACCGTTCGGTACGAAAGATTCTTCGATGGCTTTACCGAATCTTCAATACTCAGCTCGTTCTCCATATCCAAATCGTTTGTTTCAGCGCTTGTTGGTGCTGCAATTGCCGGTGGATACATTGAATCGATCGAACAGCCGGTCACTGATTTCCTTACAGGATTCAGGCACCCGGGATTTGAGGAGATCACCATCCGTCACCTTCTTGAAATGAGATCGGGGATACACTTCAGTGAAAGCTACAAGAACCCCTTCGGCCATGCCGCTAAGTTCTACTACGGGAAGAACCTGAAAAAATACACATACAACCTGAAGCCTGTTGAACCGCCAGGCACACGATATGAATATATGAGCGGGAACACGCAGATCCTGGCCTTTATACTTGAAAAAGCAACAGGCATGAGCCTGCCGGAATATCTTCAAGAAGAAATATGGAAGCAGACAGGGATGGAATACGATGCAAGCTGGAATACCGACAGTAAAAAGCACAACACAGTCAAGGCATTCTGCTGTATTAATGCCAGGTTATACGACTTTGCCAAATTCGGAAGGCTTTTCCTCAAAAAAGGTAAATGGAAAGGACAGCAGGTACTTCCCGGATGGTGGATTGATGAATCGTTGGATATCAGGAACAACAGCAAAGACGACGACGGATATCCCTATACCTATTCATGGCGGAGCCTGGAAACCGGCTCTTTCTTTGCCAAAGGTATCATGGGACAATATATCTATGTCAACCCGGTAAAAAAATTAATAATACTGAGATTTGGAAGGAGCTATTCCGGACTCGAATGGGCTGCACTTTTCGAAGAGTTATCAGAGCAGTATTAGCAGAATACAGTTTTAAAATCTTTCTTTATCAACCACTTCGCCCTGCTTATCATAAGTAAACCAGCGACCGGCCTTTTCGCCCTCCTCATACTGACCCTCGACTTTCAGGCTTCCGTCCTGGAAATATTCTTTGTAAGCACCCTGAAGCTGGTTAAGTTGGTAGGTTGATTCCTTCATAACTTTTCCGTTGGGATAAAATTCCTTGTTAATCCCGTGGAATTTGCCATTCCGGTAGGAGTAAACGGCAATTTTATGTCCCTGCTGGTCGTACCAGGTGGTTGTGCTGTCTTTCAGGCCGTTGACATACCAGCTTTCCTCCTGGAGCTTTCTGTTGTCATAATATTTTTTCTGCAGCCCGTGTAATTTGCCGTTCTTATAATTATATTCATACTCCAGTTTGCTTCCCCGGCCATACTTTTTTGAAGGGCCGTTGAGCCTGTTATCCTTATAGAATTCTTCCATCTGGAGGTTGCCGCGAGAATCAATGGTCAGGAATATACCATCTTTAGTCCCCATGTCGTATGACTCAACCTTATACATAAAACCATTCGGATGGTGCATCACCCAGGACCCGTCTTTCTTACCATCAACGTAATAGCCCTGATACTCCATTTTGCCGATGGATTCCCTTGCAAAACCATTTTTCTGGGCGGAAATAATTAAAGGCATAGCCAGTAAAACAATAGTGATCTGCAGATACTTCATAACAGTAATCATGATTTGGTTACAGTTATGGCAAAGGTAGGATTATTCAGCAATCTGTTCAAGCGATCAGGCCTGTGGGATGAACTTACATTAAACGCAGCTTATTTTGCATAGAGGTCAAAGTAATCAGCCTCAGTGATAAGTGCATCATAAAACTCACCGACCCTGATCACTTTATTTTTCCTGATGAGCACCTCATTGTCCACCTCGGGAGAATCGAACTCAGTTCGGCCGACAAAATAATCTCCTTCAAGCCTGTCGACCAGCACCTTCATTTTTTTACCAATTTTCTGCTGATTTTTTTTCAGGGAGATCTCCTGCTGGATGTCCATAATGGATTCCATCCTTTTGATCTTCTCGCCCTGCGGGACATTATCCACAAGATCATAAGCCCTGGTGTTCTCTTCATGCGAGTAAGTGAAAACACCCAGCCTGTCGAACTGCTGGCGGATTACAAATTCCATCAGTTCCTCATAATGCTTAACCTCTTCACCGGGGTAACCGACTATCAAAGTGGTCCTAAGCGCTATGCCTGGCACTGTTTCCCTTATTTTATCGAGCAATTCGAGGGTCCTTTTACTATTCACAAACCGCCGCATGGATTTCAGCAACGGGTCGCTGATGTGTTGCAGCGGCATGTCGAGGTATTTGCAGACTTTCGGGTTATCCCTTATGACATCAAGCAATTCCAGTGGAAAATCGGCCGGGTAGGCATACTGGAGCCTGATCCATTCTATCTTATCAATCTCAGAAAGCTTATTTATGAGCTGGGGAAGAGTCCTTTTCTTATGGATATCGGCACCGTAATAAGTCAGGTCCTGCGCTATGAGAATTAGTTCTTTAACCCCCTGTTCAGATAATTTCACCGCTTCGTGCAGAATTTCATCTTCGGGTTTCGATACGTGCTTTCCCCGCATTATGGGAATGGCACAAAAGGAGCAGGTACGGTTGCAGCCCTCGGATATTTTGAGGTAGGCATAATGTTTCGGGGTTGTGAGCATTCTTTCCCCTACCAGTTCGTGCTTGTAGTCCACACCCAGGTCACCCACAACTTTGGGTAATTCATGGGTGCCATAGAACCCGTCTACCATTTGTATCTCATTCTGAAGGTCTTTCTTATACCTTTCGGAAAGGCAACCCATTACGTAGACCTGTTTCACAAGGCCTTCTTTTTTTGCCTCCACATTTTCAAGAATAGTGTCGATTGATTCTTCCTTGGCATCGTTTATAAATCCACAGGTATTGATCACCACTGTGTCGGCAGGATCATTGGAATCATGGAGCACCTCAACGCCTGAAGCCTCAAGCTGGCGCATAAGCACTTCTGAATCCACGATATTTTTCGAACATCCAAGGGTTATGATATTGATCTTTTTCTTCCTCTTGGTGGTTTTCATGGCAGTGAAATTAGTTCTGGGCAAAAAAGGCCCAGGGTAAATATAAAAAAAAACAAGCCCCGGGATATTATTCTGAGAAGAGACTTTCGACAAAGGCAAAGCGGTCGAAGAGCTGCAGGTTTTCCATTTTTTCACCTACACCAATGTACTTGACGGGCACTTTGAACTGATCTGAAATACCTATTACAACACCGCCTTTTGCTGTGCCATCCAGTTTTGTGAGCGCCAGTGCATTCACTTCAGTGGCCGCGGTGAACTGGCGTGCCTGTTCGATCGCATTCTGTCCGGTTGAGGCATCCAGTATGAGCAATATCTCGTGTGGCGCATCGGGGATAACCTTTTGCATCACTCTTTTGATCTTCGAAAGCTCATTCATAAGGTTGACCTTGTTATGCAACCGTCCTGCCGTATCTATTATGACCACATCGGCATTTTCGGTTTGTGCTGATTTCAGCGTATCAAAGGCCACGGACGCGGGATCGGCTCCCATGCCCTGTGTAACCATTGGTACCCCTACTCTTTCAGACCAGATACGAAGCTGGTCCACGGCGGCGGCCCTGAAAGTATCGGAGGCCCCCAGCAGTACAGATTTCCCTGCTTTCTTGAAGTGGTGGGCAAGTTTACCGATGGTTGTGGTCTTTCCAACTCCGTTGACGCCCACTACCATGATCACGTAGGGTTTTGGCATACCTTCCAGGCTGAAGTCTGTCTGTTCAAGATCGTTGTTTTCCTGCAGCAGGCCGGCAATTTCTTCTTTGAGGATACGGTTTAGCTCTGAAGTGCCCAGGTATTTATCCTTTGCAACCCTGTCCTGGATCCTGTCGATGATCTTAAGAGTGGTTTCAACACCTACATCTGAAGTAACAAGCACTTCCTCCAGGTTATCGAGGACTTCATCATCAACGGTGGACTTGCCCACCACAGCCCTGGATATTTTTGAGAAGACGCTCTGACGGGTCTTATCAAGCCCTTTGTCTAGATCTTCCTTCTTTTCTTTGGAGAGGAATGAAAATACTCCCATTTGATTATGAATATAAAAAAAGCCTTTCCATCAGAGGAAAAGCTTTAATATTATGTAATGCTTTTCATTATTTGCCCGACAGGAACTTCTGAACCTGTTCGTCGGGTATCATATCTTCTTTAAAGGCGTATGCGCCGGTCTTATCAGATTTAACAACGCGGATCACCTTAGCGAATTCCTTGGTCTTTGTTTGAAGTGATGCAACAACTTTCTTAGCCATGACAAATATTATTTGATCTCCTTATGAACGGTCATTTTCTTAAGGATGGGGTTAAACTTTTTTAATTCCAGTCGTTCCGGGTTGTTCTTCTTGTTCTTGGTAGTTACATACCTGGAAGTCCCGGGCTTGCCGCTTTTCTTATGTTCGGTACATTCGAGGATCACCTGTACCCTTTGATCTTTTTGTTTTCGTGCCATCGGTATATCTCCTGAAATTTTGGCCTGCAAAAATAATACGATTTTTTGTAAAATCCTACTTTAAGGATTAGAAAGTTTTGATGGCTGATAGCTTATTTCAAATTGTGACAATAGTGACAATAAAGTCAATTCTGACAATAAACAACTAATCACCGTATTACCACTAAACACTATCTTTACATCGTGGTGTGGCAACCCTACATTAAAGGATTCAATTCGTACCTGAGGCTTGAGAGGTCTTTATCGGAAAACTCGGTATCGGGCTATATGAGGGACCTTGACAAACTGGTGCAGTTCATGGAGATGAAATATCCGGGAAAAGGACCGGGCAAGGTAACCCTTCAAATGCTCAAGGAATTTGTATCATGGGTGAATGAAATAGGCATGGGCCCGCGCTCACAGGCGAGGCTGGTCTCTGCCCTGAAAGCCTTTTTTAAATACCTTCTCCTCGAAAACATAATAGAAAGCGACCCGTCAGAGTTGCTCGACTCACCTCGCACCGGCCGCAAACTGCCCGACTTCCTGACAGTTGAAGAAATTGAAAGGATGATCTTACAGATCGACCTGAGCACTCCGGAGGGGGAACGCAACAAGGCTATCATGGAAATTATGTACGGCTGCGGCTTAAGGGTCAGTGAGCTTATTGCCCTGAAAATAACTGATATTCACACAAAAGCAGGCTACATTCGCATTATTGGTAAGGGAAACAAGGAAAGGCTGGTGCCGGTGGGGGCCAAGGCTTTGAAACAGCTTGGCATATACCTGGATTCGGTACGTGTGCATACTAATCCTGCTAAGGCCGATGCAGACACGGTTTTTCTCAGTAAAAGGGGCAAAAGGCTAAGCCGGCAGATGGTATTCTATATTGTGAAAGGCCTGGCAGAAAAAGCAGGGATAAATAAGACCATCAGTCCGCATACCCTGCGGCACTCATTTGCCACTCATCTGGTTGAAGGGGGAGCCGACCTGCGGGCCGTGCAGGAAATGCTCGGTCATGTATCAATAACCACCACTGAAATTTACACACATCTCGACAGGGAATTCATCAGACAGAATATCCTGGACCATCATCCCAGGGCCTGATCAGAACTCTTCTATCTCTCCTTTTTCGTTAACCAGCACGCCCCAGTTAACGGCAATCATTTCGCTATCGAGGAAGAAGAAATCGATCAGCGCGTCATCATAAGATATCCTTCTTTCTCCGTTTTCCTCGGTTTCCTTTTCAGCAACCTCGAATCCATGCTCTTTCATGAGTGCAATGACATCATCTTCTTTCATGTCGAAGACCTTCTTGCCGAAAAGTGTTGCCTCGGGAATATCTGTCTCGAAGCAGGAAACCACACTTTTTTCAACTCCTTCGAAAAAGACTGAAACGCCCTTTTCCCAGTAATTCAGGATTACCACATTAAATCCGTCTTCGTCGGGGATTTCCTCTATTTCGTCTACTTCACCCAGGTATTCGATCACTTTTTCTGAAAGGTCGCCGAACTTTATCTCTCCGAAGCCCACTTTCGGCTCAATGACTAAACTTAGTTCTTTCATAGTTTTTAAGTTGATTGCTTTACAAACGCAATTTTAAGGTGTCAAATATGGAAAAAATATACCAGAAAGCAAATTATTTAAGAGTTTTTAGGAATTCAGGTCTTCGTATTGTTGACCCCAGCTTCTTGACTCGTAATGTCAGTCATCCGGTGAAATCTATAAAAAAAATTACAAGATTTCAGGAACATCAATTCGTTGCTGCGTATTCACCGCATGACTGCTATCACTAAATGGGTGAGTCGGGCTCTTTTGCCATATGGTTGTATACCATTTTGTCCATGAAGTACGGGAAGAACTTGTTCAGGAGCACTGTTGCCTTACCCTGGCCTGTAAGCACAAGGTGTTTTTTCCTTTTTTCGATGGCGTTTGAAATATGTGTTGCAACCTCTTCAGCGCTCATCATATTGGCCTCATCACGGGGTGATTCCCCCTGCTGCGAGCCATCCGCAGCAAGGGCAGTGTTCCTGATATTTGAAGAAGTAAAGCCCGGGCAGGCTATCAGCACCTGCAATCCGGTCTTCAGGTTTTCTATGCGAAGTGTTTCCAGGAAACCGTGCAAGGCAAATTTCGAGGCCGAATAACCGGTCCTGCCGGGAAGTCCTTTATAGCCAGCAATGGAAGAAACTCCTACTACAGAACCTTTTGATTCAAGGAGATAAGGCAGGGCATATTTGGTGCAGTAAACCGCACCCCAGAAGTTTACATCCATCAGGTTCCGGATCACGTCCAGATCGAGGTCCCTGAACAGCGCCCTCATTGAGATCCCGGCATTGTTAACAAGAACATCTACTCCACCGTAGTTATCCACTGCGCTAAGCACCAGATTTTTGCAGTCATTTTCAAGTTTTACGTCGGTCTGCACTACGATATTCTCAACCGACATATCATTCAGCTCTTTCGAAAGATCATCGAGCTTTTCCTTGTTCCGGGCCCCAAGGACCAGCCTTGCCCCCCTTTCACCCATTTCAAGGGCAAGCGCCCTGCCGATGCCCGATGAGGCGCCGGTTATGATTGCGACTTTGGATTCGAGTTTTGACATTGCTTCTTCTCTTTAGGGACAATATTACGTTATTTCGGGGAGAAGTTGTACAAAATCCTTACCCACCCCCTCGTTGAGTCTGCATCATAAGTATTAAATGTTTCACGCAAAG
>CAZMOK010000027.1:0-4944 GCA_964567785.1 uncultured Bacteroidales bacterium
TTAATTGTTAATTATTTAACCCATCTCTCCAGCCACTGGTCCTGCTCCCAGAGCATATGCATGATGTTCTTGCGGGCAGCGTAACCATGTGATTCGTAAGGCAGCATGACCAGCCTTACCGTGGCGCCGTGGCCTTTCAGTGCATGATAGTACCTTTTGCTCTGAAGCGGGAAGGTGCCTGAGTTGTTGTCGGCCTCGCCATGGATCAGCAGCAGGGGTGTCTTCATCTTGTCGGCATGCATGAACGGGCTCATCTGGTGATAGATCTCCGGAGCCTCCCAGTAAGTCCTTTCTTCTGCCTGGAAACCGAAAGGTGTGAGGGTCCTGTTGTACGCCCCGCTCCGGGCAATGCCTGCAGCAAAAAGGTCGGAATGCGAGAGCAGGTTGGCCGTCATGAAAGCGCCATAGGAATGCCCTCCAACGGCCACTCGTTCCGGATCGGCGATACCTCTGTCAACCGCATAATCAATGGCTGCCTCTGCATTGGCCACAAGCTGTTCCACAAACGAATCGTTCGGTTCTTCCTCCCCTTCACCTATAACCGGGAAATCAGCACGGTCCATGATCGCATAACCCCTGTTGACCCAGTAAATGGGGGAGCCGTAATAGAGGTAGGTGAACCGGTGCGGCGAGGTCTTTACCTGGCCGGCAGCCGAGGCATCCTTGTATTCGCGGGGGTAAGCCCACAGGATCATGGGCAACGGGCCGTCCTCTTCTTTATCATACCCGGGGGGCAGGTAAACAGTGGCAGTCAGGTCCACGCCGTCGGCCCTCTTGTATTGTACAAATTCCTTGGTCATGCCCTTCAGGCTTTCGTATGGGTGAGGGAAATCGGTGATCTGCACCGGGGCAATCTTCCTGAAGATATTCCGGATGTAATATTGAGGGTTCTCGTCCACCGACTCCACACTGGTGATCACTTCGCCTTTACTTATGTCGATGACGTCGACGACCCTTTCGTAGGTGCTTTCCCCTTCAGCCTGCCAGAGCCTTTCGGTTTCACCTGAGCTGATCTTGTAAAGGTCGATGAAAGGGCGGTTGCCTTCAGGGCCGTACCCCTCGCCCTGGAGGTAAAGCGTCCGTTTCTTACCCACGGCAAGCACATTCCGGTTGTACTCGTTCTTTTCAGTTACGAACCTGCCGGGATTACTGTACAGATCCTCGGTGTTCAGGTCGAAAAGCACAGGCGGGAAAGGCTGGTCCCTGAGCGGATCGATCATATAGACTTTACGGTTCCTGTCGTTCCACCAGTAATCGTAGACAATGGCCATGTCACCGGGGCCCCAGATGGTATAGCTGTACCTGTTGATCGTATTGATGAGATGGCTTTTCTCTGATATGTCAAACGGGAACCCGGTGAAATAAACTGCATCTCTGTATTCGGCCTCTTTGTCGGGATCCCCTTCATCGAGGGCTTCCGCCCAGTATAATTCAGCCCCTTTGTCGTTTCGCCATCCAAAATTCCTCGGCCCAGTCCTTACGGCCATGAAACCCTTCGGAAGGTCCTCGGTAAGGGGCACATTATACACATTGTTCACCAACGCCCCGTCCCTGTCAATAATGTCAACAGAATACCCGAAGCGGTAATAAGGCACCAGGTATGAGAAAGGTTTTTCCAGGGTTTCTGTCCTGATGTACATCCCATTGGGGGAAATACTGAAATCCATGATCATATCCGGTCCTGTCAGAAGTGTTTCTTCTCCGTTCAGGCCAATGCGGACTAGCTCAGAAGTGGCAAAGTACCCGAACGCTTCCTCATCGGCTTTATCTTTAAGGAGGTCCTGGTAGGTGCGCACGGGGGCTTTTGTGCCTGTGTTTTCCTGTACGGAAGGCCCTTCCGGTAACCGGTCGAGCACAGGGCTTTCTCCCCTGTCATCCGGCACCAGCAGGCAGACCAGCGATTCCCCGTCAGGATCCCAGGCATAAGGCGATCCGTAGAAAATGTCATTCAATCGTGGCCCGGCAAGTTTTCGTGCCGAAGCCTCGTCAACATCAAGGGCCCAGAGCTCGATCCCCTCCAGGGTGGTAACAGAAAAGGAAACCATATCCTGCGAAGGAGACCATTGCAGGTCGCCTATCAGCGGGTTTTCAGGTAAACCCGAAACCTCTGTTTCGGTTCCATCCTTGATATTCTTAACTGTGATACCGTAGTAATACCTCGAACGGCTCTGCCCGTTGGTTGCGGGGTTTATTCGTAAACCTGCAAGTTTGTATTCCTCAGCGGCAAGTTCTTCGAGGGCCTTGAATGAAGACCTTTCAAGCAGCAGCATCCACTCTGCATTGTCATCGATCCTCAACGATGGCAGTGGCGCTGCATCGGCAAGTTTCAGGATCTCCTTGGGGGGCTCCTGATATTTGATGTCTATCTGGGCTGTCAGTGAAGCCGGGAAGAACAAGATCAGGATCAGGAATAAGAACAGGAAGTAGTAATGAAAGAAACCATAGAATTTCATAGTGCTGAGCATTTTTTGAATTTGATCAAAATTATAATAAAGATTCAAAACAGGCGTGAATCCTTGTATGCTAAAATCAGGCAGAAAAAAAGGCCGAAACTGAACCAGGCAGACTGTTATTTTGTCAGTTACTGCCTTATTTATCTTTCAACCTTCCGCGAAATAGCGCTAATCAATTAATTACCAATCACTAGTTAAGAGTCACAAGTCACCTTTTACAGCTTACTGCAGCACATGTGAACATCCTTAATCTATATAACTCTCTAAATAACATCACATCTCTTCCATCTGGCACTGTTTTGGTTAAAGAGCTACATCTTGAAAGGATTTAACATTAATATTAACTTTGCAAACCTTTCAGTGTCATCAAAATGATCTTCAAAATAAAGCATTTAAAAAATGAATGAAAACACAGAAAAAGTCGAGTGCCTGATCGTTGGATCGGGGCCTGCAGGGTATTCAGCAGCTATTTATGCTGCAAGAGCAGATCTTCATCCTGTGATGTATGAAGGCATTCAGCCAGGCGGACAGTTGACCACAACTACAGATGTTGAGAACTATCCCGGTTATCCCGACGGTGTAATGGGCCCGGAGATGATGGAAGAGTTCAAAAAGCAGGCACAGCGATTCGGAACCGATGTCAGGTTTGGCATCATTACAGATGTCGACCTGTCTAAAAGACCTTTCAGGGCAGTGGCCGATGATGGTAAAACGATAGAAGCAGAAACGCTGATCATTGCCACAGGTGCAACCGCTAAATACCTGGGCCTTGAGTCGGAGGAAAAGTTCATGGGCGCAGGGGTTTCTGCCTGTGCAACATGCGACGGTTTTTTCTATAAAGGTAAAGATGTAGTTATTGTTGGAGGTGGGGATACAGCCGCTGAAGAGGCAACTTATCTTGCAAAGTTATGCCGGACCGTCCACCTTATCCACCGCAGGGACGAGCTGAGAGCATCCAAGGCTATGCAAAAAAGAGTTTTCAACACAGAGAACATTAAGATACACTGGGATACCATTGTTAAAGAAATAGTTGGCAAGGAAGAAGGGTTCAATAAAGCTGTAACAGGTGTGATCATTGAAAACAAGAAAACCGGCGAACAAAGAAAGCTGGACGTAGACGGCTATTTCTCGGCTATAGGGCACAAGCCCAACTCCGATATGTTCAAAGGAGTGCTGGATATGAACGAAACAGGTTACCTGCTGACCAAACCTGATTCAACAGCTACTAACATAGAGGGTGTTTTTGCCTGTGGTGATGTTCAGGACTGGACCTACCGCCAGGCAGTGACGGCAGCCGGAACAGGTTGCATGGCTGCCCTCGAGGCAGAAAGATACCTTGCCGCACAGGAATAAGATTTTTTTTACGCCCATAAAGCAGGCTGTTCTTAAAGGATTGCCTGCTTTTTTTATATGTATACGCTTAAGCCATAGTTTTATGCTCTTTTACTATATTTACCCCGATGAATAGTGTTGAACGCCAGAGGTCAATTGTCAGGACTTCCTGGATCAGTGTGATCGGGAATGCCCTGTTGTCGGTATTGAAGATAATCGCAGGAATTATTTCCGGCAGCCTGGCAGTACTCGCCGATGGCGTTGACTCAGCTTCCGACGTTGTTGCTTCGCTCATAACCCTTTTCACTGCCAGGATACTTGGAAGAAAACCAAACATAAAATATCCTTATGGCTACGAGAAGGCTGATACCATTGCTACAACCGTATTGTCGTTCGTGATATTCTTTGCAGGTGCACAACTCGCCATTTCAGCCATAGAAAGGGTGTTCTCAGGTGAACAGAGGGAACTTCCCGGGATGATAGCAATCTATGTCACTGTGGTATCCATTGTCGTGAAGATAATTTTAGCCAGGATCCAGTTGCGTGTAGGGAAAAAGGTGGAAAGTTCGATGCTGCAGGCCAACGGCAGGAACATGCAGAACGATGTGGTAATATCTGTTTCGGTACTGCTCGGACTTTTCTTTACTTATGTGCTTGAGCTCCCTATCATTGATTCAATAACTGCATTACTCGTTGGCATTTATATTCTTTATATTGCTGTAAGGATATTCCTGGCCACGAACCTCGAACTTATGGACGGGGTTGATGACCCGGGTATCTACAAGAAAGTCTTTAAGGCCGTTTCAAGAGTAAAAGGGGTGCACCGCCCACATAATTTAAAGATCAGGAAACAGGGATACCGGTACCTGATCGCTGTTGATATTGAGGTGGACAGCGGTATGAGTGTAAAAGAAGCCCATCAGCTTGCCCATAATGTTGACGATGAACTGCGAAAAGACATAGAAAATATCTATGATGTACTTGTGCACGTTGAACCTTACGGCAGCGAGATTCCCGATAAACGCTACGGTGTTTCGCAGGACGACCTTGATAAGGAATGAACAAGGAACAATGAATAATGATCATTAAAAAGTTAAGTGTTGAAGGCTATAATGCATTGTTAATTGTTAACTGTTCATTGTTAACTGTTCATTGTTAA
>CAZMOK010000027.1:5044-35733 GCA_964567785.1 uncultured Bacteroidales bacterium
ATTGTTAACTGTTCATTGTTAACTGTTCATTGTTAATTTATAAAAGATTCCCCTGCTTAGCCTCACAGGCTCTATCTTTCCTTCTTCTTCAAGTACAGAAAGATATTTATTCACTTCATTGACGTGCAGCCCAAGTATGTCGGCTATATCTTCCACAGTGCAAGGCCTGCGCTCAATGGTTTCCCTTATGGCATTTTCGTGGTCTTTGCGGTACGATTTTTTTGCTTTTCGTTCAGGTGGTCTTGCAATTATCTCAACATTTTCGAGCCCCCACATTTCAATTATTTCATTCAGGTTGTCCAGGCTGGCAGCTTCCAGATCGGCCTTGGTTCCCGGGCGATCCAGGGTGTTTAGCTGGATCCTGTCAGGATTGATCCGTATAAGTGCATCCCTCAGAAGCATGAGGTCTTCCACTTTATCGTTATAGCCGGGAAGGATCATTACTTCAAGCCATACCTGTCCCTCGAATTCTTCCGTAAATTTTATCAGTCCTTCGATATATTCTTCCAGTCTGATACCGGGATGCGGCCGGTCGATCTTTGTGAAAGCTTTTGTGCTTGCAGCATCCAGCGAGGGAAGAACCAGGTCGGCAGGCATTATCTCCTGCCTAACTTTATCGTCGGAGAGAAGGCTTCCGTTTGTAAGAACGGCCAGCGGGATGTCAGGATAATTTTCTTTGATGAATTTTATCACCTCTCCTATTCGCGAATTAAGGGTTGGTTCACCGGCTCCGGAAAATGTGATATAATCAGGCGCAGGATTTTCCCTGAGAAATTCATTAAGTTCGGTGATGACTTCATCTGCCGGTACATACTCCTTTCTTTCAGAAGTGTGCACTGTGGTTTTTCCGCATTCACAGTAAACACAATTGAATGAACAGACTTTGTGCGGAACCATATCCACCCCGAGCGACATTCCCAGCCGCCTTGAAGGCACCGGCCCGAATAGATGTGCAGGCATAAAGAAATGATTTAATCAGGGACCAAAGGTATTGAACTAATCTGTATCTCTATGAATTTTCATCTGCGCTTTTCTTCAAGCAACTCTTCCCTGATCATCGGCTTACCACAGTTGGGACATTTGATCGTTGTACATTTTATCCCTCTCTGGTGGGGCAGCTTTTCGCCGCATTTTGCACAAACACAATACCCTCCGGGACCGTAAGCACCGCCTTTGTTTCTGCCTTTTCCTTTTCCATTATTCATACTGTCTGGTTTTTAGTGATTGACGGCCCTCAGTTATTGTCCTTGTTCTTCTTTTCTTTAAGCCTGGATAGTTCATCCCGGGCCCTGTCAAGCTGTTTCTTCAAGAAACCTATTTCATCCTCAAGCAGGTCTTCCCTGGAGCCTTCCCGGATTTCTGACCGCCAGCCCCTACCCCAACGGTTCCCGGCTCCTCTTCCAAACCGTGACCTTCGTCCAAAACCACCTCCACGGCCGTAACCTTGTTGCATTGTTTCTTCATTTACGCACGGGCCTAAGCCCCATCCCGTAGCAGGGCCCATACCGCGCGGTCCTGTTCCGTCTCTTCCTGGCATAATAGCCTCCTTTTTTTTAAATGTTCCTGTTTGCACAACATTTACCATGACCAAAACCACCGGCCAGGTTAATGAGGTTCTTCGAATGACACTCAGGGCATTCCGTTACCCGCGACATGAAGTCTGTATTAAACATATGCCCGCAATCATGGCAACGAAGTATGTTTTGCCTGAAATGAACATTTCCTCCTTCAATTCTCAGCTTCTGGCCTGTTATTAGAAATTCGGCAATTTTTTTCCGGGCCTTTTCAATAAGCCTCGTAAAAGTCGGACGTGAGATCTCCATTTCAGCCGAAGCTTCCTCCTGCGACATGCCGAGGTAGTCGGCCAGCCTGAAGGCTTCATATTCATCCAGCGATAGCTGTATCTCATTCAGGAAACGTCCTGACACACCTATTGGCTTGAACTCATTAAAAAGTGGCGGAAGATGCACTATCCTGTCGATTTCCGGTCTTGGCATGAATCATTTTTATTAATTACATCACAAATATAATAAACATATGTTCATTATAAAAGTCTTTTCCAAATAAAAATTCAAAACCAACCAGCTCTACTGATATTATCTCAAAACTCAGATCTCAGATCTCAGATCTTAATTAAGTGTTTTCCTATCTTTGCTCTTTCAAATCCCTCACCTATGATCCTCTTTTTCAGAACAGGCAAATCATTGGTCTATGCAGTGGAAATAGACCACAAACCCGAAAAGTCAGAGATCGGCAAGCTTACCTGGTTGCTTGACAATGCAGGTTATGTTGAATCAGAAAGCCTGAAAGGAACGTTCACCGGGCCGCGTAGGGAAATGGTCACCCCCTGGAGCACCAATGCAGTTGAAATAACACAGAATATGGGGATAAGCGGCATTAAAAGAATAGAAGAATTTTCTTCTGCCATATCGGAAGCCCCGGCCTATGACCCGATGCTGCAGCAGGTCTACCGGGGGCTGGACCAGCATCTGTTCACCATCGACCGCAGCCCCGATCCGGTGGTGGAAGTAAAAAATATTGCAGATTACAATGAGGAAGAGGGACTGGCATTGAGTGACGGCGAGGTGGAATACCTTAGCGAAGTAAGCAAAAAACTGGGGCGCAACCTTACCGACAGTGAAGTCTACGGGTTCGCGCAGGTGAATTCAGAGCATTGCAGGCATAAGATCTTCAACGGCACCTTCATCATCGACGGAAAAGAACAGCCTGAAACACTCTTCAGCTTCATCAAAAAAACTTCAAAGGCAAATCCCAACAGGCTGGTTTCGGCCTATAAAGACAATGTAGCTTTTATCGAAGGTCCTGAAATAGACCAATTCTCACCGGCAAACCAGGACAGGTCCGACTTTTTCGTCGTAAAGGACATCAAGTCTGTCATTTCGCTCAAGGCCGAAACACATAATTTTCCCACTACCGTTGAGCCTTTCAACGGGGCCTCCACCGGATCAGGAGGAGAGATCCGCGACCGGATGGCGGGAGGCAAAGGGAGCCTGCCACTGGCCGGAACAGCGGTTTATATGACCTCCTACCCGCGGACAGAAAAAGACAGACCATGGGAATCACCTTTCAAACCAAGGAAATGGTTATACCAGAGCCCCGAAGATATCCTCATAAAAGCTTCCAACGGGGCTTCCGATTTCGGGAATAAGTTCGGACAACCGTTGATATGCGGCAGTGTCCTCACTTTTGAACACCTTGACGGGAAAAAGGAATTTGGCTATGACAAGGTGATAATGCTTGCCGGAGGCATAGGTTCAGGAAAAAAAGACGACAGCCTGAAAGATGAACCTCAAAAGGGTGAACGAATAATCGTCATGGGTGGCGACAACTACAGGATCGGGATGGGGGGCGGCGCCGTTTCATCGGTTGCAACAGGTGAATATGGCAACACAATAGAGCTGAATGCTGTTCAGCGGGCCAACCCCGAAATGCAAAAAAGGGTCTACAATGCCATACGTGCACTTGCAGAAATGGACAAAAATCCTGTAACATCCATTCATGACCACGGTGCAGGCGGACACCTGAACTCCATTTCTGAACTCGTGGAAGCTACCGGGGGAAAAGTTTACATGAAGGAACTGCCTGTTGGCGACCCTACCCTTAGCGATAAGGAGATCATTGGCAATGAATCGCAGGAACGTATGGGGTTGCTGATCAGGGAGGAAGACCTGCCGCTTCTGAAACGCATTGCCGAAAGGGAAAGGGCGCCTGTTTTTGATGTGGGTACAACTACAGGCGACCAGCAATTCTCATTCATAAACAAGGAAAATAAGAAGCCCTTCGACCTTCACCTTGCCCATCTTTTTGGCAATCCTCCAAAGACTGTACTGGAAGACAACTCTTTGCCTGTTGAATTCGATGACCCGGATTATAATCCGCTCGGACTTGAAAATTATCTCGAAACAGTTTTACAACTGGAGGCGGTTGCCTGCAAAGACTGGCTTACCAACAAGGTAGACCGGGCTGTAACCGGTAGGATAGCAAAGCAACAATGTGCAGGGACTGTCCAGTTGCCACTCAATAACCTTGGTGCTGTTGCACTCGACTACAAGGGGGAAAAAGGTATAGCTACAGCCATCGGCCATGCCCCTGTCGCAGGTTTAATAGATCCCGGGGCAGGAAGTATTTTATCAGTTGCTGAATCACTCACTAACATCATATGGGCCCCCATTGAAGAAGGATTGAAAGGTATCTCTCTCAGCGCCAACTGGATGTGGCCGGCAAGGAACAAAGGCGAAAATGCACGTCTTTATAAAGCTGTGGAAGCAATCAGTGATTTCAGCATCAGGCTTGGCATCAACATTCCCACTGGAAAAGATTCCCTGTCAATGACACAGAAATATCCCGGCGGGAAAAAAGTATATTCACCGGGAACAGTTATAGTTTCAGCGGCAGGTCAGGTAAAAGACGTAAAGAAAATAGTGGAGCCTGTGATCAGGCCCGATATGGATTCATACCTCCTTTACCTGGATCTTTCGAATGACGATTATAAACTCGGTGGCAGCAGTTTTGCCCAATCGCTGGGTAAGATAGGGCAAGAAGCGCCACTGGTAATGGATCCCGACTATTTTGCCACTGTTTTTGATACCATTCAGAAACTCATCGGAGAAGAAAAGATCATGGCAGGGCATGATATCTCTGCAGGGGGAATGATAACCACACTGCTGGAAATGACCTTTGCAAGGAATGATACAGGCATGCGCCTGGACCTTGGTTCATTGCCGGTTGGAAATACAGCTCTCGCCCTCTTTGCAGAGAACCCGGGCCTTGTACTCCAGGTTAAAGACCTGCAGGTTGTTACTTCTCTTTTTCATGAAAAAGGGATTAATTATCATCTAATCGGAAAACCTGTTAGAGACAGGATCATCTTCATCAAGCACAATAACTTCCATTACGAGCTTAATATTGATCGGCTGAGGGATACGTGGTATAAATCGTCGTACCTGCTCGACCGAAAGCAAAGCGGCGAAGCACACGCTGCCGAAAGGTACCGGAATTATAAAAACCTGGTACTGAATTATGATTTCCCTTCAGATTTCAAGGGCACCTTCAAGGAATATGGAATTGATCCAGGGAGAAGGCAATCCACTGGTTTGAGAGCTGCCATTATCCGTGAGAAAGGGGTCAATGGCGACAGGGAAATGGCTTATGCACTTTACCTGGCAGGATTTGATGTGAAAGATGTGCATATGACCGATCTGATCTCGGGCAGGGAAACGCTGGATGAAATCAATTTCATTGTTTTCGTGGGTGGATTCTCAAATTCTGATGTACTTGGCTCAGCTAAAGGCTGGGCAGGGGCTTTCCTTTATAATGAAAAAGCTAAAAAGGCCCTTGACAAGTTCTATTCCCGTAAGGATACACTTAGCCTGGGTGTTTGCAACGGTTGCCAGTTAATGGTTGAATTGGGGCTTGTATATCCCGGGCATGAAAAAAAGCCGAAAATGAAGCTGAACGATTCAGGGAAATTTGAATCCGGTTTCGTAAACGTCACAGTGCAGGAAAACAACTCGGTAATGCTGAAATCCCTTACAGGATCGAGGCTGGGGATATGGATCCAGCATGCAGAGGGTAACTTCGTTCTTCCTTATGAGGAGAACGTATACAACATTCCCATGAAATTCTCTTATGATGAATTCCCGGGCAACCCGAATGGCTCGGATTACAGCACTGCTGCTATCTGTTCAGGTGACGGGAGGCACCTTGCAATGATGCCGCACCTTGAAAGGGCTTTTATGCCCTGGCAATGGGCTAACTACCCGGGTGAAAGGACTGCCGATACAGTTTCACCCTGGATTGAAGCCTTTGTAAACGCAAAACTCTGGGTCAGTAAGAATAAACAAGGCCGATAGAGATATCGATAAACATGGTATTGTCCTGCTCATTATCGTTGTATGTCAGGTAATTGAACCTGCCCTTGATCTGCGCCCCCCATTCTGCCATGTCGCCAAAAGGAATGATCGCCCCCACTTCCGGGGTAAGGCCGAAATTCCATTTCTTTTCTTCAAATACATAAAACCCTATCTCCCTTCGTTTTTCATTGTAGCTGGTACCGATGCTCAGGCCTGCAAAAGGCTGTATGAAGGCATCAGGCAGGAAATAGTAATGGGCAACAACCCTAAGGGGTACGCTGTAGTAATAATTGAATATCGAAGAAGTGAGGGATCCGCCGTCAAATAAATAGGTATCCCTGTCGAACTCTTCATAAAAGGCATACCAGCCAACTGACCCTCCAATGGCCAGATTGTCATTTATCACACCCTTTAATTCAAAATGCCATCCCCTGTAACCGGGTTCTGAAATAAAGTCACTAAACTCCCCTACCGGGAAGCTGGCATTGTATTCAATACTGAAGAGGCCTCTTTCGAGAAACCTGTTGTTAATTGCAGCCGGTTCACGTGATTCGACCATCATACTTTTGCTCAGGTCTGTTTCCGGTACAGAAATATCCTGGGCAGTCAAACTAAAGACCAAGGCAAATATGAATGTAGCTGTTAATATCGTTTTCATTTTCCTTTTCTCCTTAATTGGGTTTTAATTACTTAGATAGGGTGAGTTCTCAAAGGCTTCGTTGATACCTCTCACGGCCCTGTCTTCGTTATATTCCGTGGTGCTGCCCAAAATACCGGTAATATTTGCCTGCCAGCGGAAATATACGGTCGGGAAATCCTCAGGTGGTATCTCTTCCAGTTCCTCTTCTGTTTTTCCTTCAATAAATTCCTGGTACTCCCTCACCGAAGCCCCATCGGCCATTTCAATGAGCACAGTACCTGTTTGATGCTGATAAACCTGGTAACCCCAGGGATAGGAACCATACCATGGATCCCACCAGCCACCGTACCAGTACCAGTAATCGGGATAGTATCCCCACCAGCCGGGTGAACTGACAATGGTGGTTGTATTCACAAATGTGGCAACCAGGTTGACACCGAAATCGTAGTTGTCGTCCTGGGTAACCTCCGTATAACCAATATCTTTAAACTTTTGGGCCACATAATTCCTGATTTTATCACTTGTACCTCCCGGCTCAAAAAATTCTTCCTTCTGTTCCTTTGTCAGGTAATTTGTGATAAGACCTACGGAATCCCTTACAGTAAAGGTGTTGTAGGGCCCGAAATCAAATTCTGTGTCGTAATAGGTCAGTGTGATATCCAGCTCATCCAGATAAACGCTGTCATTTGTTTTGAAACATGAGGTAAGAAATACCCCGGCAATCATAACAGTTGCTAATGCCCTAAAAATAAAGCGATAATTCATAATTAGGTTCTTTATTATTTATTAAGATCAATTAAATTTAATGGCAAATATAGTTCATTACAGGGATACCTGTTTAATATCAATTATAAATGTTTCTATCTAGTTAGATAAATACACACCATATTTACCGGAATTACGTTAAAATATTACCGGCAGAACTAAACAAAAAACTTCATAAACGGTTTAATACTAAAGAATTAATACTAATGAAGAACTTTTTTCCAATACTGGCTCTCATAACACTTTTAACCCCAATAATTACGGTCTCTCAAAATATGGAAAACGAAAAATACAACCTGCTTACTCCTGAGGAGGAATATGTTATACTTAACAAAGGAACTGAAATGCCCTGGTCGGGTGAATTTGTCAATCATAAAGAAGAAGGGACATATACCTGTAAGAGATGTGATGCCCCCCTTTTTGAGTCGGACGACAAATTTGATTCACATTGCGGCTGGCCGAGCTTTGACGACGAAATTGAAGGTGCGGTAAAACATGTACCGGATGCCGACGGCATAAGGACTGAGATAGTCTGTGCCAACTGTGGTGGGCACCTTGGTCATGTTTTTAAAGGTGAAGGTTTTACACCGAAGAACACTCGTCATTGCGTCAATTCTATCTCCATGAGCTTTGTCCCTGAATCTCAGGCTAAGGAACCCGAAAAGGAAGTCGGCCGGGCAATTTTTGCAGCAGGTTGCTTCTGGGGTGTTGAACATTACTTTAAAACACTGGAAGGTGTTAAATCCACCCAGGTGGGCTACACCGGCGGCCACGTCAAAGATCCGTCCTACGAGGAAGTCTGCAGCAAAACAACAGGCCATGCCGAAGCCCTTGAAGTTGAATATGATCCGGATAAGATCACATTTGAGGAACTTGCCAGGTTCTTTTTCGAGATACATGATCCTACCCAGGTTGACCGCCAGGGCCCCGATGTCGGTGAGCAATATCGTTCTGAGATTTTCTACATTGATGAAAATCAGAAAAAGGTATCTGAAAAGCTCATAAAAATACTTGAGGAAAAGGGGTTGGATATAGCAACCAAATTAACCCCTGCAACGGAATTTTACCCTGCTGAGAACTATCACCAGGACTATTACGACAAAACAGGAGGCGTTCCTTACTGTCATACCTATACGAAAAGGTTCTGATAGAGACGACGTCTCATTTTTTGCAAAACTTTTTTCAAAAAAGTTCCGGCTTAGATTTGTCATTGCTCCCATCTGCTTAATTTCCAAGCTGTACTTGATAACTTTTTGTCAAGACAATATAGTTACATAATTCAATGTTATTATATTTGATTGGGAGACGACGTCCCTGGTGAAATATGGCATCCTTAGATCCCATTACAGGTCCACTGGGTAAGCAAAAAGCTGCCCAATTGCTTGAAAGGTCAACTTTTGGCCCAACCAGGCAGGAAGTTAGCTCTTTTGCAGAAAAAGATGCCGAAGAGGCTTTAAACATCCTCTTTACTGAGCAACCGCTCCCCGATCCCCCAGTCGATCCGGCAACAGGTGAGCCATGGGTAAATCCAAAACCAGGGCCGGAGAACAGCGATGTAAATGACCTGATAGCCTATTTCATTGGCTGGCATATTGAACAGATGCGCAAGGAAACTACAAATTCCAGGGAAAAACTGACTTATTTCCTGCATACGCACCTGCCCGTTTCAAGATCAAAGGTACAATCAAGCACTGCCATATACTACCAGAACCAGCTATACAGGCATTATGCCTTTAAAAGCTTCAGGCAGCTTTTTAAAAAAGTGGTCTATGATAATGCTATGCTGGTATATATCGACAATTTCCTCAACACGGCCGAAAATCCCAACGAGAATTTTGCCCGTGAAATGTTTGAGCTCTATACCATCGGCAAAGGTCCGCAGATAGCGCCGGGCGACTACACACATTTTACTGAGCAGGACATCAAGGAGGCGGCACGGGTACTCACCGGTTACATCTACGACCAGGAATTCCTTACTTATCATGAAGACCTTCTTCCGGAAATAAAAATAGCCCGGGGAAAGATCTTTACCTGGGGGTCGGACGAACTTGCAATACTGCATGACGCAGGTGAAAAGACTTTCAGTGAAAAATTCGGGAACAGGGTTATTAAACCCGGTGAGATCCTCTATGAATATGCCACAGGTGATGCAGCCCTGGGCGAACTTGATGAGCTGATCGATATGATCTTTCAAAAAGATGAAACGGCCAGGTTCCTCTGCAGGAAATTATACCGTTTCTTTGTTTATTATAAAATAGACGACGAAATAGAACAGGACATAATTGAGCCCCTTGCGCAAACAATGCGGGAGAATAATTACGAGGTGAAACCTGTTCTTGAGAGGCTTTTCCGCAGCAAGCATTTTTATGATGCCGACAATACAAGCACTCAGGACGATCATGCAGGTGCACTTATCAGGTCGCCCATCGAAAACCTGATCAAGATATTCCGCTTCTTTGAGATTGATATGCCTGACAATCCGCACAAGCTCTACGATGATTCCTATAAGAATATCATTCTCGGCTACCTGTATGTAATGGGTATCAATTTTTACGATCCACCGGATGTAGCGGGCTACCCCGCTTATTTCCAGCCTCCCTCATATAACAGGAACTGGATAACCCCTACAAATCTTGCTTTCAGGTATTACCTTATCCTGCCATTGCTGGATGGTGTGAAAAATCCCGAAAATGAGCTGCTTTTCAGGCTGGATATTCTCTACTGGGTGGAAAATTCAGGTAACATAAGCAATCCATCTGATGCATCAACCCTTGTAAATGAATTGTCAGGGTATCTTTTTGTATCCGAGCTGCCCCCTGAAAGGCTGGATTTTTTTCTCAGCAGTATTTTTCTCGACGGATTCCCCGCTTATTACTGGACGAACGAATGGAACAATTACCTCAGTTCAGGCAATGATGGAGTGGTTAGGTTCCTGCTGACAAAACTATTGGTGGCACTTGTGCAATCGCCCGAGATGCAACTATCCTAAATGCGTTGAAGATGAAAAGAAGAAAATTCCTCAGAAATATTTCCCTGGCTGCAGCGTCTCCGGTCATACTCAATGGAATCCCGGTTACTTCCATGGCCAATGCCCTAACAAGAGCTCTTAAGAACTCTGAAGGCGACAGGGTGCTGGTACTCGTCCAGCTTGCAGGTGGAAACGACGGGCTGAATACGATGATCCCCATCGATCAGTATGATAAATACATGGAATACCGTTCTAATATTGCCATACCCGATACCGGTAACCGGAAATTCATTAACCTTGACGAATCCTTCGGACAAACCGAACAGGTTGGCCTGCATCCCGACCTACTTGCAGCCAAAGGTATGTATGATGAAGGCAAAGCCCTGTTCATCCAGAATGTCGGGTATGATAATATGAACCTGTCTCATTTCAGGGGAAGGGATATCTGGTTCATGGGTGGCGGCTCCGAAGATTATTATAATTCGGGTTGGATGGGAAGATACCTGGAAAGTAAATACCCGGGATTTCCGGAAGAATACCCGAATGACGAGATGCCCGATCCACCGGGCCTCGAATTTGGGTTCACCCAATCACTTTTATACCATCGAAGTGAAGGCATCCCTGCAGGAATAGCCATTACAGATCCTGATACATTTCATCAACTGGTTACCGGAACGGGCATTGATCCGCCTTCTTATATCCCTGATAGTTATGCGGGTGATGAACTGAAATACCTGATGGAAATGGAACTCAAATCGAACCAGTATGCTGACAGGCTGAAAGAGGTTTATGAGAACGGTTCCAACTCAGGGAGCGTTGCCTATCCAACAACCTACCCTTACCCTGTCCCTAACCAGTTCAAAGACAATGAGCTGGCCTGGCAGCTCAAAATAGTGGCCCGTCTGCTCAGCGGCGGGATAAAAACAAGAATATTCCTTGTCAAAATAGATGGTTTTGATACCCACGCGGAACAGGTAACCGGCGACGATCCCACTACCGGAACTCATGCCGCATTGCTGTACCATGTTTCCGAAGCTTTGAAAGCATTCCACGAAGACCTGGAGGCTCTGGGCATCAACGATCGTGTTATTTCCGTTACCACATCAGAGTTTGGCCGCAGAGTCTATTCCAATGCCTCCCTGGGCACTGACCACGGAACAGCTGCCCCTGTATTCCTGCTCGGCGACGGTCTCAATACAGGTCTTTTAGGCTCAGTACCCGACCTAAACAACCTTGATAATGGCAACCTTGTATATCAGTTTGATTACAGGCAAATCTATACTTCCCTCATCATGGATTGGCTGGGTGCCGATTATGAAACAATTGCAGCAACAAAATTTGAAGATTTTATTGATACAAGACTTGATATTATCAAAAGCCCTTTTGGTATAAACGATAATTCCCTTACAAGCCCGGGCTTCCGTATTGTACGGATCTACCCGAACCCTGCCTCAGGTTATGTCAATTTACAGATAAACTCTGAGAAAAGAAGACAGATAAGACTGATCATTGCCAACAGCGCCGGTATTAAAACCAGGGACCATTTACTGAACACAGTGGGAGCCGGCAGTGAGACCTTCCAAATAAGCCTTTCGGGCCTGAAACCGGGATTCTATTCGCTGACCTGTATCTCAGAAGGGAGAAAGCTTACTGAAAAACTTCTTGTCAGGTAGTCATTCCCCACCACTTTCAAAAATTATTACATTTGCCGGTTATGGAAACATACCGTCAATCCCGGTCAATCTCTGTTCTCGTCACCGTAATTGCTTACGCAATTGCTATTTTGACAGCTATATACACTTACAGGTATTTTGGTTCATACAGTCTTGTAGCAAGGATCGCACTCGCTGACCTTGCAGGTACGGTTATGATTTTTATATTTTCGGTATTGCTGAACAATTCGAGTGTTTATGATCCATATTGGAGTGTAAAACCTGTGGTTATTGCTGTTTTTCTGTTTTCGATGGCTCCAGGCGGAGAATCACCGGTATTCAGATGGGTATTGTTGTTCCTTGTTTTTCTTTACGGTTTGAGGCTCACCTCCAATTTTTACAGGGGCTGGCCCGGGCTGATCCATGAAGACTGGAGATATGCTGATTTCAGGAAAAAGTTTCCGGGTTTTTACTGGATCGTCAGTTTACTGGGAATTCACTTATTTCCCACCCTAATGGTATTCCTGGGATGCCTCCCTTTAATACCGGCTTTCACAGCAACCGGGATCGAGTTTCCACTGCTTGCCATTGCCGGGCTGGTAGTGCTGCTGGGTGCTGTGCTGCTGGCTTTTGTTGCTGATGAACAACTCAGAAAAATTAAAAAGAGACCTGCCGGTGACAGACAGATGACAGGATTATGGCGATTAAGCAGACATCCTAATTACCTGGGTGAGATCCTCACCTGGTGGGGAATTTTCTTCGCCGGCCTTTCTTTCGGAATGGAGTTCCTGTGGACAGGAATAGGGGCAGTTGCCATTACTCTGCTGTTTGTTTTTATAAGCATACCATTGATGGAAAATCGTCTAAGGAAAAAACACAAGGATTACGAAAATTACCGGGAAAAAGTCCCTGCTTTATTGCCCCTAATTTACAAAAACAAGAACCGGAAAAGACCAGATTAGATGAAAAAGACAGCTTTCATAACAGGTGCTACATCAGGCATTGGTGAAGCATGTGCAACAGAGTTTGCCGGAAACGGCTACGATCTGATCATCAGCGGACGGCGGGAAGACAGGTTAAAAAAACTGAGCGACACCCTGGAAAAACAGTATGATATTGATGTGTTGCCCCTTGTCTTCGATGTACGCGACAGAAAATCGGTGGAAGATAATTTCCTGGATCTGCCGCCTGAATGGATGAAGATCAATATACTGATCAACAATGCAGGCCTTGCCTCGGGCCTTGAGCCCTTGCAGCAAGGTGATCCTGACGATTGGGAAAAGATGATCGATACGAATGTCAAAGGGCTTCTGTATGTTACTCATCATGTTGTAAGGGGCATGGTCGGGAGAGGCGAAGGGCATATTATCAACATTGGCTCTCTCGCAGGAAAGGAAGTATATCCGAGAGGAAATGTATATTGCGCAACAAAGTATGCAGTGGATGCCATCACTAAAGGCCTCCGGATCGACCTCTTAGGTACAGGAGTGAAAGTAACACAGATCTCCCCCGGGCTCGTCGAAACCGAGTTCTCAGAGGTCAGGTTCAAGGGTGACAAAGAAAAGGCAAAAAAGGTTTATCAGGGCTACGAGCCTTTGACTGCCAAAGATGTTGCTGAACAGATCTTTTATGTTACCTCCCTTCCCAAAAGGGTCAACATTAACGATCTTGTATTAACTGCCCTGGACCAGGCGAATTCCTATATCGTAAATAAGAAGGTGTAATCATATATAAAGCTGATTATCAGTCTCTTTTCCTTTATTACAGACTATTAAATTCTTTTTTTTCTATCTTTGCAGCCGTCTTAATGAAACCCGGGTATAATCATGGAAGTCAAAAGGCTTTTCGATCTGTTACCTTTTCATAAAGAGAGTTTTCCTTTCAAGGAAGATTTCATAGCAGGTAAGGAAGATGGCCGGTGGGTGAAATACAACATCGACCAATACCTTGAACAGGCCAACAACATAAGCTATGGCCTGCTGGACCTGGGAGTGAAACCAGGTGACAAAATTGCTACGATCTCGAATAACAAGCCTGAGTGGAACTTTCTCGACATGGGGATACTCCAAACAGGAGCGATTCATGTTCCTGTATATCCAACAATCAGTGAGTCGGATTACCAGTTCATATTGAACCATGCGGAAGTCAAATATGTTTTTGTCGCAGGGAAAGAGCTCATACGCAAGATCGAGCATATATTGCCTGAGGTTAAATCACTGAAAGGCCTTTACACTTTCAGAAAGAACGAAGACCTTCCACACCTGAATGAGTTGATAGAAAAAGGTAAAAAAAACCCTCAACCCGAAAAGCTCGAAGAACTCAAGTCAAATATCGGTGCACATGATATTGCTACCATAATCTATACATCCGGCACAACCGGCAATCCGAAAGGTGTAATGTTAACCCACGATAACATCCTGCAAAACGTTTTTGCAGTAAAGGACATTGTTAATGTTGACCATACCTATAAGGCCGTCAGCTATCTTCCGCTGTGCCATGTATACGAAAGGACTAACATCTATTGGTTCCACTACAAGGGCCTTTCGATCTATTATGCTGAAAACATGGGGACTATAGCGGATAATATTCGTGAGGTTAAACCACAGGTACTCACAACAGTGCCCAGGCTGCTCGAAAAGGTTTACGACAAAATACTGGACAAGGGCAGTAAGCTGAAGGGTATGAAAAAACTGATCTTCAACTGGGCGGTTTCTCTTGGCAACAGGTATGATATTGAAGGGAATAACCCCATTTATGATCTGCAGTTGAAACTCGCCGATAAACTGGTATTTTCGAAGTGGAGGGATGCACTCGGTGGAAACCTGTCTATCGTCATTTCAGGAGGCGCTGCCCTGCAACCCAGGCTCAACAGGGTTTTTAATGCGGCTGGCATACCTGTTCTGGAGGGATATGGCCTGACAGAAACCTCACCGGTAATTGCAGTCAACACAGTTCACCCCGAAGGTTCAAAAATAGGTACGGTTGGTAAGCCTCTTGCCAACGTCAGTGTAAAAATTGCCGAAGACGGGGAGATTTTATGCAAGGGTCCGAATGTAATGAAAGGCTATTATAAGCAACCGGACCTTACAGATATGGCCATCGATAATGAAGGATGGTTTCACACCGGTGATGTCGGGGTTATTGAGCCTGAAGGACATTTGAAAATAACAGGCCGTAAAAAAGAGATCTTCAAGACTTCCCTCGGAAAGTATATCAGCCCGCAATTACTGGAAAATAAATTCAAGGAATCGCCCTTCATTGATGGAATAGTCGTGCTGGGCGAAAACCAGAAATATGCTGCTGCCCTCATCGTCCCGGATTTTGTACACCTCAAAAGCTGGTGCGAAAATAAGGATATTGAGTTTACTTCCAACAGTGACATTATCAAGCATCCCGAGGTCAAGGAAGGATATAAGAAGGAGATAAACCAATACAACAAGTTTTTTGGCAGTACGGAGAAGATACAGCGGTTCGAACTGCTCGACCATGAGTTTACCCTTGAAACCGGAGAGCTTACAGCTAACCTTAAACTGAAACGGAATTTTATTTCAGAGAAATATAAAGAAGAGATCGAGAGACTTTTTAAATGATTTTAATGTAAGATCTTAAATACCAACTCTTTCAATAGTTCCCCGTTATCAGTATTATCGTTTCCCATTCCCTTCATACGGAGATCGTAGTCCCTTATGTATCCAATAATCCTTTCTAGTTTGGCGAAAGAATAGTTCTTTGCGGCATTACTGTATTCCTTAACAAAGAACGGGTTGATCGAGAGCGTTGCGGCTACATTATTCTTTGATTTGTCACTTAACTGGTGGTAGATCATAAGTTTGATAAAATAGTAGTATAACATCACCAGTGTCAGGATGAACGGATGTATTTTAGGGTTGGCAGCAAAATAATTAGCAATCCTGTTGGCTTTCAACACATCCTTCCGACCGAGAGAGGCCGTAAGCTCGAAAATATTGTAATCCTTGCTTATACCAATGTTCCGCTCGATGATGTCTTCATCTATATGAGTCCCTTTTTCCAGGTTGATGATCAGTTTATCAAGCTCGTTCCTGATCTTTGAAAGGTCGTTGCCCAGGTTTTCGGAAAGCATCATAGAGGCTTTCGGGCTAATCCCGAATTCTTTTTTTCTTAATTGCTCCCCGATCCAGTCGGGTACCTTGTAGTCATAGATCCTCGAAGATTCGAAGAGGACCCCTTTCCTGGATGTTATTTTTGCCAGTGAACGTCGCTGATCGATCTTCCTGTATTTATGTGCCAGCACCAGGATAGTAGTATCGAGTGGTTTTTCAATGTATGGTGCCAGCTCTTCGAGGTCACCCAGATCCTGGGCTTCTTTAACGATGACAACCTGGTGGCTCGACATCATAGGGTATCTGCGGGCATGGTCAATGATTTCGCGAGCGCTGGTTTCCCTTCCGTAAACTATTGTAAGGTTGAATTCCTTTTCTGTATCGTCGAGTACGTTATCCTCAATAAAATCAGATATTTCATCAATATAATAAGGCTCCTCCCCATGCAGCAGGTAAACAGGATGGTATATCTTATTCTCAAGGTCACGGAGGATCTGATCAAATTTCATCAGGAAAAAAATTTAAATCATTCAAATCGAAGGTGTTTTACTGTAAGACCATGATTGATCAACTGTTTGAGCGATTCAACCCCAATCTCCACATGAACTTCGGTAAAGGTACCGGCAATGACCTTGTCTGAATCCTCAGTTTTTACACCCTCAGGAATCATCGGCTGGTCGCTCACCAGAAGCAGGGCTCCCGACGGGATATTATTGGCAAAACCGGTGATAAAAAGTGTGGCGGTTTCCATATCGATGGCCATGCATCTGAGTTTCCTGAGCTTTTTCTTGAACTTGTCGTCATACTCCCATACCCTTCGGTTGGTTGTATAAACGGTGCCTGTCCAGTAATCCCTCCCGAAATCGCGTATTGTTGTGGATACTGCTTTTTGGAGGTTAAAAGCAGGCAAGGCAGGCATTTCAGGCGGATAGTAATCATTTGATGTCCCCTCCCCTCTTATGGCAGCTATCGGAAGTATGAGGTCACCGAGACTGTTTTTCTTTTTAAGCCCTCCGCATTTACCCAGAAATAGGGCTGCCTTTGGGGTAATCGCACCCAGAAGATCCATTATTGTAGCTGCATTGGCACTTCCCATACCAAAGTTGATCATTGATATGTCCCCAAAAGTTGCGTTGGGCATCGAACGGTCCGCTCCATTTAACCTTACCCCGTATTTTTTTGCAAAACACTCAACATAACTGTCGAAGTTGGTCATCAGGATGTAATCACCGAAATCTTCCAGCTTCATGCCGGTATACCTGGGCAGCCAGTTTTCAACTATTTCCTTTTTGGTTCTCACTGTTCTTTTTTACAAATTTAAGAGATAATGAATACGAACCCCATCAATCTTTTCAACAACATAAAAGTTATCGATACATTGATTTACTATCTTTGAATTGCAACCTCTAGATTCATGGAGCAGCTTAATTTCCCCGGATTCCGGTTCAGGACAAGGTACACTGATACAGGAATGCAGATCTGGGATGAAATAAGGAAAAAATATGTCGTTCTCACCCCTGAGGAATGGGTCAGGCAAAACCTTGTAAAGTATCTCACGGAAGTAAAGAACTATCCGGCTTCACTTACAAGGGTGGAAGCGGGTATCACGTTGAACCGCATGCCAAGGAGGGCGGATGTAATTGTGTACAATAATCAGGGAAAACCCCTTGTCATTGCAGAATGCAAGGCGCCCGCAGTAAAGATAACCCAGCCGGTATTCGATCAGATTGCCAGGTACAATATTCCGTTAAAGGTTAAGTATTTATTGGTAACAAACGGTATCAGGCATTATTTCTGCCGTATTGAGGAGGAGGAGAAAACCTACACGTTCCTCGGGGAAATTCCTGAATACCCGGATCTAATCGCATGATATAGCGATTTTCAGGTAATCTCTTCAACAAGCTCAAGGAAGCGTTTGTACTGTATGGCAGGAAGGCTTTGTGCCTGCAATGCCCCATTTACCTGGCTTATCATCGAGACTTTGGCTGCAGTTTCCTCGTCGGGGGCTTCGTAAATATCCATAAAATCATACTGGCCAAGAAGTGCGTAATGGGCCTTGAATTTTACTTCAGGACATTTTTCCCTTACCTGGTCGAGCCAGTTCCTTCCGATGGCTGCCCTGTCTTTCATCTGTGTGCTGAGGTCGGTGGACAGTTTTGTCAATAAAATATAAGTTTGCATTTTACTTAAGATTTGGATTGTTATTAAAGCTGTCTGATTTCTGAAAGATACAAAAAAACAGGCTACTAATCAATACAATTATGGTGTTTCCGAATAATGTCGTCTGGCTGATACAAGCCATTTAATAAATTATCCTCATAAGGTCATCTTAAATTAGGCTGAAAAGGAATGTGAATTAAAAAAAAAGTATAAATTTGCTCGTACCTTAAAACCATGTCTACAATGAATTGGAAATTAACTGCAATCAAGATCGTACTGTCGATAATTATTATTATTCTGGCTTACTTGGTGGTTGACAGTATTCTTACACCCGTAAACTTCAACAAGTCGGTTGAAGAAAGGTCGGCCAAAGTCATTCAAAACCTTAAAGACATCAGGAACGGTCAGCAGTTCTACAAGGAATTCAACAATAAATATTCAGGCGATTTTGACACATTGATCGATTTCCTGAGGACAAGTGAAATACCAATTGTAAACAAGATACCCGATCCAACAGATACAACGTTTACACGCACGATCAATGACACTGTAGGCTACGTAAAAGTGGCGGATTCGCTTTACGGTCATCGCCAGAAATTCTCTATCGACTCATTGAGGTATATTCCTTTTAGCGAAGGAACCTTATTCGAACTGAAGGCAGGCACCATAGAACGAGGTGGTGTTGTTGTTCCTGTGTACGAAGCGAAGGCCCACTACAGGCATTTCCTCAGCGACCTGGACAACCAGCTTACCATCAACCTTATTAAATCGCGGGAAGACATTGAACGCTACCCCGGCCTTAAGGTCGGTTCAATGGAAGAACCTTCTACCGATGGTAATTGGGAATAATACCTATCTTTGAATTGGCTTCGATTATAAGCCCTACAATTCAAAGACAGGAGTGACAAACAGGCACATCACAAAAAAAATTTTCCAAGATCCGGTATTGCAGAGAACCAGCCCGGCAGATCTTTCGGTTGTTTTTTACATCGGCTTAAACAACCTCAGGGTTGCGATCAGGCAGAGAAGTGAAAATAAATTTATCGCACTGGCAAGATACCGTTCAGAAATTATTGAAGGGTTAAAGGAAAGTGAAACGCTTTCCATGCTGTTCAAAGAACTGACATCCGATGTACCTTTCATAAACCGGGCAGAAGAGAAAAAGGCCTTAATCGAAACAGGCTTTTACACACTTGTTCCTGACGGCCTGTTCAAGAAAAATTCAGGAAGTGCTTACCTGAGCTTCAACCATAAAACACCCACAGGCCTCAAGGTCCTCACCAATACCATTCAAAACAATGAGATCAGAAATGTTTACGGTGCAGATAAGAAATACCTCGACCTGGTAAACCGCCTGGCAGGTTTTCCTGAAATGCTGCACCCGTGCACCGTTTTTTCAGAAAGTCACCTTGTAAGGTACCAAAGAAAAAATGAAGAAGGCAGGGTGTTCCTCGGAATCAGGCATCATTACCTGGATATCCTTTACCTTAAAAAGGATTCCATACAGTACCTGAATTCATTTGAATGCAGGTCGAACGAGGATTTCGCCTATTTTGTCCTTTTTGCACTGGAGCAACTTGGCCTGAACCCTGAAATAGTTAAAGTAGGCCTTTCCGGGGAAATATCAGAAAATAATACTGTTTTCGATATCCTGAGTAAATTCATAAGGAATATTGAAATAATTTCACCCTACAGCGGTTTTTTATACAGTGAACAAATTGATCCCCTTGAGATACAGAGGAATTACCTGTTGTTCAATGCAGGATTATGCGGATAATAAGAGGATCACATAAAGGAAGAAGAATAAGCCCGCCCGGCAACCTTCCGGTAAGGCCGACAACTGACCTGGCCAAGGAAAGCCTTTTCAACATCCTTGAGCAGGACTATTATTTTGACGAAGTGGAAGTGCTGGACCTTTTTGCCGGCACAGGCAGCATCTCATTTGAGTTTGCATCCCGTGGTGCAGTCAGGGTGGTCTCGGTGGATATTAATGTCAGGTGCCTAAACTTCATAAAGGAAACTGCCAAAAAATTCAGATTTGAAAAACTTCATATTGTACGGTCAAGTGTTTTGAATTTCATAAGGGTTTCATCCCGGAAATACGACCTTATCTTTGCCGACCCTCCTTACGATCTTGACAGGCTCGATGAAATGGTAGATCGCATTTTTGAAAAGGAACTTCTGAAACCCGGTGGGGTATTGATAGTGGAACATTCTGCAGACCGGGACTTTTCAGACCTTCCCCATTTCGACCGGAAAAGAAAATACGGCAGGGTAAATTTCAGTTTTTTCAGGTAATCTTTACAAAAAACAAAAGCCGGGCTTAAAAAAGACCCGGCCTCTTGTCTGATGCTTTTACGGATTAATATTCGTCTTCGTGAAAGAAGAAATCCTCTTTTGTAGGATAATCAGGCCAGATGTCTTCAATACTCTCATACACCTCGCCTTCGTCTTCGATCTCCTTGAGGTTCTCTATTACCTCAGGGGGCGCACCGGATCTGATGCTCCAGTCTATCAACTCATCCTTGGTGGCGGGCCAGGGAGCATCTTCCAACTTCGAAGCAAGTTCTAACGTCCAATACATAGTATCAAATCTTAGCTCTGTTTTTTTGCAAAAATACTCGATTTTACCTAAAAGTCAAGTTATTTTTGAACTAAGTATTTACATATTAAGTATTTGATTTCCAGGGTGTTTCAATCACATCCAAATCTTTGGCAACTTTTCGGGCCAGAACGAAAAAGTAATCTGAAAGACGATTGAGGTACCTTATACTCAAAGGATCAACAGGTTGAGCCTGAGAAAGTTTCAGCAAATTCCGTTCTGCCCTTCGGCAAACTGTCCGGGCTACGTGACAATAAGAAACAGCCGGATGACCACCGGGAAGTATGAATGACCTGAGTTCAGGCAGTTCCTCATTCATTGTGTCTATCTCTTTTTCGAGCAGATGCACATCCTCTTGCTTCAGTTCCGGCAGTTTATAATTCAGCTCAACTCCGGGGTCTTTTGCAACAAGTGATTCGAGTGTAAAAAGCTTTTCCTGTATTACTATTAATACTTCTTTATAATGCACATCTATATTCTGATCGCGCACCAGTCCTATGAATGATACCAATTCATCTACTGTGCCATAGGCATCGATCCTGGGATGGAATTTAGGAACCCTTGTACCTCCGATGAGGGAGGTCTCTCCTTTATCACCGGTTTTTGTATATATTTTGAATTCTTCCGTCATCTGCAAACCTTGAAGGTATTGGGAGTAAACAAGGGCAGGGGAATAATGTTCACACTATTTTGGTTCAGTCTTGTAATCAGCCATTGTCATTATATCCTCATTCTTTTCATCAGATGCAATAGTACCGTCAATAAGCCTGATGATCCTGTGTGCGTGCCTGGCAATATCTTCTTCGTGCGTTACAACTATAATGGTATTTCCTAACTTGTGTATCTCTTCAAGAAGGCCCATTATCTCAATGGAAGTCTTCGAATCGAGGTTTCCTGTTGGCTCGTCAGCCAGAATAATGGACGGTTTGTTGACCAGGGCCCTTGCGGTGGCCACCCTCTGCCTCTGCCCTCCCGAAAGTTCATTCGGACGATGGTACATTCTGTCAGTAAGCCCCACACTTTCGACCACTTCATGTGCCCTTTCCAGCCGCTCTGACTTACTGTATCCGGCATAAATCAGTGGAAGCATAACATTCTCGAGTGCTGTCGACCGTGGCAAAAGATTGAAAGTCTGAAAAATAAAACCTATCTCTTTATTCCTGATCTCAGCTAGTTCATTGTCGTTCAGGCTACTGACATCTTTCTGGTTAAGAAAGTACTGACCGGATGTGGGTGTATCGAGACAGCCAATAATGTTCATAAGGGTCGACTTGCCTGATCCCGAAGGACCCATCAGGGCAACAAATTCATTGCGGTTGATGGTAGTTGTAATCGTCCGCAACGCTTTCACCACTTCGGTACCCACTTTATAATGCCTTTTCAGGTCAATTAGTTTTATTACTTCGTTGCTCATGTTATTCAATGCTTCCTTTAGCAAATGTAATCACATTATCAATACCTTAATACAAAATGCTGTTTCGAGAGTCCCTTGTTCAGAAATATAAAGCCTTTACTGAAAATATCTATACTGATCCTCACTTCAGGCTTTTTCCTGATTGTGTTCCAGGCTTCCGACATATCGCGCGACCAGTAAATATCATCAAAAACAAAAACCGTATCATCAGATGAATATTCCAGCCCAAGTTCAAAATAGTTAATAGTTGGGCCGTACCTGTGATTACCATCTATAAAGTACAGACCTACCTCATTACCGGCAGAAAGGATCTCCGGAAGAGCGTCATCAAAATTTGCTGTCACGGTTTTTACATTGTTGATCTTCAATTCTTTTAAATTTTTTTCAGCCAGAGAAACAAGGGAAGGGCTTCCCTCAACGGTAATGACTTTGCCTTTGGGGTGACCCAGCGCAAGGGCTGCGGCCGACAAACCTGCTGCCGTACCCAACTCAATGGTCAATCCGGGCCTGAAATACTTTGCTATGTTGTATAAAATACCCAGCTCACGGTCGCTGCTAATGGAAGACCTGATAAGTTTTCCCAGAACTACCTGGTAGGTATTGCCATTTACGGATCCGGATCCAAGGTCAGTTTTACTGAACCGGGTCTTGTCATTCATAAGCTTTTTCCGCAGACTGAGCAAATTAGAGGGCTCCTTTGCTGAGTCCTTGTTCCTCAACACCTGCTCAATAAAAGAATAAACAAAGGGAGAATGGACTCTGTAGCGGGTATTCGCACGCCGCAGATAATCGAGATAAGCTGTTGCCCTGAACAAAGCGTCCATTGATTATTCGAACTTCAGTTTGGAAAAATAAAAGATGGTCCTTTTATTCTTGTCGACCAGCGAATTATTCTTTATGCGCTGATAGCCATAGCAGATAAAGTTATTGTCGTACCACCTGGCCATATTATCATAGCCCGACTCCTGGATCTTGTCACCTTTGTAATACTTCTCCAGTTCGGTGTGTACCAATCCAGTAAGCGAATAATCCTTGTCGATGGCTTTATAGGTTACCTTGCCCCCTTCATTGAAAAACATGATCACATCGGTGCTGTCAGTTATGTAATCTACTTTCTTCTCAAGGTTGAAGGTGGAAATATTATAAATTTCCATACTGTTATCCCAATCAAGATCACCCTTCTCACCAAATGAAAGAACGATCGCCGAAATGAACCTGTATCCTTCAAAAACCGTATATGTCTGTGGAATTGGCCTTCCCCAGTAATCATAGGTTATATCGCTCACTGTTTTAAAATCAGGATAATAGGATTCAAGCAGCAGGATATAGTTACCATTGAGCTTCTGGATATCATGCAGCAATAGTGAATAATTCAGTGAAAATTCAGAGCCCTCTTTCATGCTTCTTCGCTGGACCCTGTAATATTCCTTTCTCGACAAACCTGTTTGAAGGTTATCAAGCTCAAGGAAATTATTGTATTTACTGAAACGCTGAACCTCACCATCGAAACGTGCCATGAACATACCTGCTGCCTGGTCCTTGTCATAATCTTCGCTTCCCGGAATCCTTGCGGGAACAGTATTATAGGTCCCAATCACGATGAGGTTGTTGGCAGTGTCCCTGAATGTCCTGGCCGTATTCGGATAACGTCCCTCACTACCCTCAACATCAGTAAGTTCGTACGACCCGACAATCTTTCCTTCGAGGTTGATGGTAAATACCACCAGTGCCATTTTCCTCTTGCTCACATAATTGCTAACTAATATATCAACTGTATTATCATATTCATTGTGCCTGATATACTCGATCATGTTCTGATCGGTCACATTCAGTACGTTCTTCTGAAGATCACCATCACTAATATTGATCAGGTAGAGCTCCGCATCTTCCCTGTCGGCATTTACTGCAGCGAAAGCTATATTATCCACAACAATAAACCCTGCAGCTTCAGCCTTGTTCGACATCTCGCCCTTTACAGTATTGAATTCAAATGTTTCGAGGTCAATGGAAATTATCGAAAAATTTTCAGGGGTAGATTTGACCTTTCTTGTGTTAAGAAAGAAGAGCACAAGCTTGTCTTCTTCAAGCTCATAGCCTGAAAACTCTGTCCCGAACAGGACCGGCACATCTTTCACCCATTGCTCTACAAGGTTTGTATCATACCATGTGAATTCCCACTTTTTATTCTCAACGTCCAGTATTTCAATGGTTTCATAAACCAGCAATACACCGTGTTCTCCACAGGGCACCAGCTCATAGAGGTCACTTTCACGTTCAGCGGGTTTTTCAACACGCATTACGCCGGTCTGGGGATACACCCCCCCAATGGTTAAAACAGAGAGTATCAAATATGTAAGAAGGCGCTTCATAAAATCAAGTCAGTTATGTATGTCGGGCGCCTTAAGCTGAATATGCAACTATCAGGTGCTTACATATATAAAGACAGAATTAAGCTGTTTATTGTTCAGGATAAACAGGGTAAATAGTATTTAGTGACTCGTGATTAGTGATGATCATTCAAAAATAATCCTTATCACTACTTTTACCTTTACCTGTTTACCATAAACTTTTTGATGGTCTTTTTCGTTCCTTCCGGTGAAGTTATTTCAACCAGGTATAGTCCCTGCTCCGTTCCGGCCAGGCTGATCCTATCACCCGATCTGCCCTCTCCTTCCATGATCAGCTTTCCATCCACTGAAAGGATCTTATAGCTGAAATGTCCTTCACTGGTAGATATTATAATATGATCATCAGCAGGATTAGGGAAAAGTTCAGCCTGGAGCAATTCAACACTCTCATTGATACCAACACCTCCTGTACCGGTTACCATCACATCATCAACCTCCCATGTGGCAGCACCTGAAGTTGTTGAAGTATATTTGAAAGCAACGTAAACGGATCCCGTATAATCCGAAAGGTCAATCTGACCTGAAGAGGTCCATTCCCAGCTTCCTGTCGACAGGGTAGCAGCAAGGTCATCCCACTGGGCGCTGTTTGGATCACCTCCACTGTATTCGTTTGACACCTTGATCTCGAGTGTTGGCCCATCATAATTTGTTGCAGTCCAGAATTCCAGTGTTTCACCTTCGAACAAATCGAAATTCATGGGTGGAGAAACCAGCCAGTCTTCGTTTTCATTTGCTCCTCCTGAATACCCACTCATAGCGGCACAGGGTGTATTATCAAGTCCGAAAGTGTTATCATTTTCCCAAACTTCACTACCGGTAACAGAAATGGTTGACCAGTCTTCGAAATCGGTATTGAAGTCGATGAACTCAATTATCTCAATGTCGGCGGTTGTGGCATTCGTTGCCGGAGCTGTGCCATCTGTCTTGTAGTCCACGCTTGGTCCGCCATTGGTATAGGGATAGATCTCAAAATAATATGTAGTAAGGCCCATAAGATTTGTGAAGGATGCTTCCTCGTTACCCTGAGTAATATTCAGGGCAGCACTTCCATCCGAAAGGTCTTCATCATCGGAAACAAAATTCCCGTCGGTGGGGGCTACGATATTATCCTCGTCACTGGCAAGGACAAGATATGCTCCGGGGGGTTGTGCACCAGTGGCATCTGTCCAGCTCAGGTTGATGGTCAACCCATTTACCTCTGCCTGGAAATCTGTGGGATAATTGGTTGGTTCAGGAAGCACTCCACCTGATGAAAAGGAAAAATCATCATAATAGACAGATCCTCCGGTATTGCCATCCTGGTTGTAAACCCTGACCTCGAACCTGAATGCATCGGCTCCTGAGGGAGCAGTAAGCTCAGTTTCCCAGAGCTGCCAGTCAGGATTATCATCGGAATAGACAGTTGGCCTGAGTATATCAGCATTGTCGTCGAGTGTACTTCCTCCGCTCAGCCAGTAAGACCAGATGCGCGTTTTGGCAGATGGATCGTTGTCAAGGTAATTGTAGGAAATTGAATAAGTAGTTCCCGGCACAACACCTTCAACAACCTGCTGGAAGTCCTTGGTACTGCTTGCCGATTCATGTCTTGCCGAGTTCGCTCCATTGAGAAAGATCGTAGTTTCCTGGTGAATATTCTCGGCTTTATCCCAACCTTCAGGATTGGTGGTTGAAGGCCAGCTTTCCAGGTCGCCGTTCTGCATCAAGTTCTGGCCTAACACAAAAGAGGGCACGGACAATATAATAATTAACGAAAAAAATGAAAGTAGAAGATGTTTCATAATGGTATGTTTTTTTAGGGTTGCTGAGTACAAATATAAAAAAGGCTGCCCCTAATTGGGACAGCCTTTAACAAATATTAATATTAAACAGTTATTATTTATCGTCTTTAACCTCTTCGAAGTCTACGTCGGTCACTTCGCCATCGTCGTTTCCGCCTTTTCCTTTGTCCTGTCCGCCGTCGCCGCCCGGAGCACCGCCGGTCTGCTGCTCTCCGCCTGCCTGGGTGTTCTGGTACATTTCGGCGCTGGCATTTTGCCATTCCTTGTTGAGCTCTTCCATGGCTTTGTCGATTGCATCGATATCCTGCTTCTTATGGGCTTCCTTCAGGCTGTTGAGAGCTGTTTCGATCCCCTTCTTCTTGTCATCAGGAAGTTTGTCCCCATAGTCCTTCAACTGTTTTTCGGTCTGGAAAATCAGTGCGTCAGCCGAATTCAGTTTATCAATCCTTTCTTTTGCCTTCTTGTCAGATTCGGCATTCTCATCAGCTTCCCGCTTCATCTTTTCGATCTCATCTTCGCTCAGGCCTGAGGAAGCTTCGATCCTGATATGTTGCGATTTGCCGGTTCCTTTATCCTTAGCCGAAACATTCAGGATGCCGTTGGCGTCGATATCGAAGGTCACTTCGATCTGGGGCACTCCCCTGGGTGCCGGAGGTATTCCATCAAGATGGAACCTTCCGATACTCTTATTCTGGGATGCCATAGGCCTTTCACCCTGAAGGACATGGATCTCAACAGAAGGCTGGTTGTCGGAAGCGGTTGAGAAGGTCTCCGACTTCTTGGTCGGGATTGTGGTATTCGCCTCGATAAGCTTCGTAAATACACCTCCAAGTGTTTCAATACCAAGAGAAAGAGGAGTTACATCGAGAAGGAGCACGTCCTTCACTTCTCCCGTCAGAACACCGCCCTGTATAGCGGCACCAATTGCGACTACCTCATCAGGGTTCACTCCTTTAGAGGGATCCTTGCCGAAAAAATCCTTTACTTTCTGCTGGATAATGGGGATACGTGTCGATCCACCTACCAGGATAACCTCATCGACATCAGAAGACGTCATTCCTGCATCTTTAAGTGCAAGCTTACAAGGTTCTATTGTTTTCTGCACGTAAGGATCGATCAGTTGCTCGAACTTCGACCTTGAAAGTTTTTTAACCAGGTGCTTGGGGACACCGTCAACAGGCATTATATACGGCAGGTTGATCTCCGTTTCAGAAGAGCTGGAAAGCTCGATCTTTGCTTTCTCTGCTGCTTCTTTCAGTCTCTGGAGTGCCATAGCATCTCTCTTTAGGTCAACACCTTCATCCTTCTTGAATTCATCTGCAAGCCAGTTGATAATGGCTTCGTCGAAGTCGTCGCCGCCGAGATGTGTATTCCCGTTGGTTGATTTAACCTCAAAAACACCATCACCCAGCTCGAGGATGGAAATATCGAATGTACCTCCTCCAAGGTCATATACTGCAACCTTAATGTCTTTTGATTTCTTGTCGAGGCCATAGGCCAGCGAGGCTGCGGTGGGTTCATTAATGATCCTCCTTACTTTCAAACCTGCAATTTCACCGGCTTCCTTGGTCGCCTGACGCTGTGAGTCGCTGAAATAAGCAGGTACGGTAATAACCGCTTCAGTCACATCTGTACCCAGGTAATCCTCAGCTGTTTTTTTCATTTTCTGGAGTACCATCGCAGAGATTTCCTGCGGTGTGTACATTCTGTCATCTATTTTAACACGCGGTGTATTATTGTCACCTTTCACAACCTTATAAGGCACGCGGTTGGTTTCGGTCTGCACCCGGTCAAAGGTTTCACCCATGAACCTTTTGATCGAATAAACGGTTTTCTCGGCATTGGTGATTGCCTGCCTTTTAGCGGGGTCACCAATCTTTCTTTCGTTGTTATCGGTAAAAGCAACAACGGAAGGAGTGGTCCTTCGTCCTTCACTGTTTGGAATAACCACAGGCTCGTTCCCTTCCATCACTGATACACACGAGTTAGTTGTTCCTAAGTCAATTCCTATTATTTTACCCATATCTTTTCCTTATTCTTGATTTTAATTAAACTCTTTATTGGCACTATCAGTCAAGTTTTATGCCATCCGACCAATCGCATGGAAATAGGTCCGTTTTTAACAAATTAATAGGGCAGATGATTTTTCAACTATACTGTATCTTATTGTATATCTGGTGTTTATATTAACAAGAAAAAAGAATCGAATACACGGCAGTCCATGTCACAAAGTGTGACAAATAGTCAGAATTGATAAAAAGAAGCTGTTTAATTAGAGTAACATTGAGGTAATTAATACTCAAATTTCATGTCGGGTTGGAGATTCTTGATAACAGTGATGGTTTCAGGGTGTATTTTTTTGACCCTTGTCTGCCGCAGGCGGCAGGAGAAGATACCAAGGCCGTTATCTATATTGGTAAACTCGGGTTTATCCTGTACTATGCTTGATGAGGGTTCATTCACCTCCATAAAAGTATTGAGGTCCTCATCCGCAACATCTATGATGAATTCAAGGTTTTGCGTAAACCTGGCAACCACAGTCGACTCTTTTTCCTGGTTATAAGGCAGGTTCTGCTCTATCCAGTTGAAGAATGACTGCCCTGTGTAAGATACGCTCAGATCATCGCCTCCGCTCACAGAGTTTGACTTTCTTGTACCAAGGGCCCACTGGATAAACCTGTTAGTGGTATCTGCCGCACCGGTAAAAAGCTCTCTGAAATTAAACCTGATATAGACTTCGTAGCGTTTGCCATTCCGGGCACTGCTCCACTCCACGTTTCGGTTGTTTTCATCGTCCCTGATCCTCACAAATGCAGCTCCGGCACTGGGCCTTGAAATGGAAAAATAGTTAATTATGGAAGTTTCTGCCGTAACCAGTTTGTTTTTCACCATAACATTGAGCCTGTATAGATCATCCTCGTTTATATCCATCAGGGAATAATACAACAACTGGTTAGGGTTGTAGAAAACACCGGGTTCTTTATCATTTACAGTAATTGCATCAAAGGGATAGGTGTTTATAAGATCGTTGTCGCGGTATTGTTCAACTGTAGCGGAAAAGTCGGTTTTATAGATGCTGGAATCTTCTATCCTGGCCATTTCCAGCACATTGCCCTCCCCAAGGAAAGCCTTGTTTACTTTCATGAAAGTAGTGTCGGTGGAAGGATCGAGCAGGCAGTAAACTATCGTGATATCCTCATAATCGGCGTTCAGGTCTATGTCGTCCTTGCATGAATAGAAAGTAAAGAGCGGGAAAAGAAGCAGAAGTACAGCAATTTTTTTCATAATTCACTTTAAGGGTGCAAAATTAGCGATAAAAGGCTTAAGGCCAATGCCCGATTCAAAAATGTTATACATTTGTATCGGTACTATATAACTCAAACCAGATTGCCTATATTATGTTTGAAAAAACAAAATATACTAAAATAACGACTCATGTCTTGCAGGAACTGAAGCTCAAGAACGAGAAGATTGCCATGCTTACTGCATATGACTATTCCATGGCACAATTACTTGACGAGTCGGGGGTTGAGGTCATCCTGGTGGGCGACTCGGCATCCAATGTAATGGCCGGCTATACCACAACCCTGCCAATTACACTCGACCAGATGATCTATCATGCCTCATCAGTGATGCGGGCTGTTAAGAGAGCATTGGTAGTGGTGGATCTCCCTTTTGGCACTTACCAGGGGAATTCGAAAGAAGCACTTAATTCGGCGATAAAGATCATGAAAGAATCAGGAGCCAATGCCGTAAAGCTTGAGGGGGGTGAAGAGATCATCGAATCGATCGACAGGATCCTGTCAGCCGGGATCCCTGTGATGGGGCACCTGGGGCTGACACCCCAATCGATCCATAAATTCGGAACCTATGTGGTGCGGGCTACCGAGAGAGATGAAGCCGAAAAACTGGTTAAGGATGCCCATCTGCTTGAGGAGGCCGGATGTTTCAGTATCATTCTTGAGAAAATTCCTGCCAGGCTGGCCCAAAAGGTTTCCTCCGAGATTAAAGTACCCATTATAGGAATTGGTGCAGGCCCCCATGTTGACGGACAGGTACTGGTGCTGCACGATATGCTGGGCATCACCCAGAAATTCTCTCCGCGGTTCCTGCGCCGTTACCATAATTTAAGCGAAGAGATCAAGGGTTCAGTGAAGGCATATATAAAAGACGTTAAGACTGTTGATTTCCCGAATGACAGGGAACAGTATTAGATTGCACGATTGAAACCCCTATCCCCCGGCCCCTTTCCCCAACCGGGGAAAGGGATGTATTAAAATAATTTTATTCGATTTAGCATCTGCCCCCGGGTGGTGAAAGAAATTAAAGAAGGGGTAATTGAATGAA
>CAZMOK010000028.1:0-35655 GCA_964567785.1 uncultured Bacteroidales bacterium
GCCTGTGCATCGGTGAAATCGTAGCTGTAGAAGGAATCGCCGGGATCCTGTGTTGCTGCAGTGGCTGTCATGGCTGCCAGGTGGTTCCTGTGGTAAACCGCCACGTATATGCTGTCGGTAAACACATAATCAACTGCCACTTCTGATGTTCCGTCCACGTCCATGATCATTCCGTCTGTCATAAGCAGCGCTGCCCTGTATGCAACGTTGGTCGCAGTTGCAGCGTCTGTTCCTTCCCTGATGTCGAGGAGGACCCAGTCAACCACGTTAGCCGGCATCGGGTCGGCTTCTTCAGTACCTGCATAGTTCCATGGCGCTCCTGAATAAGGATGGGCTGTGGGCAGGTAGGCTGCAAGGTCAGCATCCATGTCGGTCCCGTTGAACGGGCCTTCGAGGAAGGCTTTAAGGCTCAGAAAAGTCTGGAGGACTACCCCGCCGTCAAAATAAGCAACCGGGATGTTTGTAAGGTCGGGTTGAACAAATTCACAACCCATGTTGAAGGTGATATCCCCTTCGCCGCCTAAATAGTTGAAGTTAAGCATCACAAGGGTATCTTCCGGGTTGGGGTTGATATCCTGGCCGTTGACAAGGTCTGTGGCTGTCCACTGGATACCAATGAGCCCTGTTGTCATTTCATTGGCAAAATATCCCGTGATAGTCCCGTCGGTGGCACCTGTGTAATCCAGTGCTGCATCGTCGTAACCGATGTAGAGTGAAATGGCGCCCACACCTACCGGGAAATCCTTTACGAGTACCGGGAATTCAATTGGCTGGCCAACGTCACCTGATTTGAAAGGTATGCGTGCCTCGGCGCCGCCGGAGACCTGCGTCATGCTACCGTTATTATAGGTAGTGGGTATAACAGGATTGCCGGTACCGGCACCTGATATCTCGCTCTGACCGCCGAAAGTAACTTCGCAATCACCGAACTGGTAATCGAAGTTAAGGGTTACCAGTGTTCCGTCAATGCCCTGTCCGGAGCCTCCCTGTGTCCATAATAGGACCAGTTCGCCGGGATTAGGGGTGTTCCATGTATATCCGGAGATCGTACCATCAGTTACGGATGGATTGGCAAGGCATGCCGGATCGTAATTTATGTACAATGATATGGCACCCACATCTGATGGGAACCCTGTGGCATCGATCGGGAAACTTACCGGGTTTCCGGGAAGATCGGCAACATCGGGTATCGTAAGCTGGTGAGCTTCCGAAGCAGGCGTTATACTTCCACTATTGAAAGAAGTGTTGATAACATTGTTACCCATTCCGGATTCTGAAACTTCATTTTCACCGCCAAAATTATTTTCAAAAGAAAGGCCGGTGGCACTCACTCCGGTAAAGTTATCAATGGTCACATTAAATATGGGGCCATCGGGAAGGGTGGCACCTGAAAAATTGATCCAGGATATTGTGAGAACACCGGGAGTTGTTGCGGCTGAAAGTAACGTTCCTCCGGAAAGTGTGGTAGTAACCGGGTTTGATGCCGGAATACTCAATACTGAAGGATCATACACGACACGGAGCGAAATTGCTCCCACAACAGTAGTACCATATCCTGATGCTGCTATGTCAAATGATCCCGGGCCGGCACTCATAACTGAATCCCCTATTTCAATAGTTGGAGTAACAGCGTCGGGGCCGATCGAACCACTTGTATAAGATACTGTGACCGTAGTCAGGTCAACTTTTGTAAACTCGGTACCTGCATCGAAAGTCAGGTCACTTGTCCCGCCAAGGTTGCTGTAATCAAAATTCAGAGACAGCAGCACACCGTTGACATCCTCTCCGTTGGTAAGGTCGGTTGTGGTCCACTGAATACCAACCTGCGAACCCATGTTATTTGCAACATATCCGCTGATTGTCCCGTCAGTGGTACCAGTATAGGTAAGGACGTTGTTGTCGAAACCTATGAATAGGGTTATCGCACCCATATCTGTTGGCAAATCAGCTACTGTGACATCAAACTCCACAGCATCACCAGGCGCAGCAGTAATGCTCTCTATTTCAGCAGTTTGAGCCTTAAGATTAAATGACCAGGCCAACAGCGCCACAAGAATAAAGTAAATTTTCTTATTCATATCTTTTTTGTTTTTATTATTAACCTATCTTCAGATATGCGGCATCAGGGGGAGGTCAACGACTGATGATGACCTTGGCCCTATAAATACCGTCATTATATTTATTATCAATAATTTTTATTGTTAACAAATAAAAACCATCCGGATAATTTCCAACATCCAGATCATTGTTTCCAATATCTAAATATACAACTTCCTGATCTAACAATTTTCCTGAGAGATCAATCAATGAAATCAGGGCATTCTTTCCTTCCACCGAATTGTTGCTTATTGTGACCATATTTGAAGCCGGTGTGGGAAAAATGCTAAAAATATCTTTTTCTTGATTAATTTCGATCAACCCGGTAGCTGTATCTACGATCAGCCTGGCAAATCCGGAATTAACTGAACATTCATCACCTGCCACCCGGCACCTGTATAAGTTACCGTCGAAGCTGAGCGGTACATCGGTGATCAGAAGCGTGGTGGTATTGACATTTGAGTATGGCGGATCATTTATGAGATCCTCCCAGGTGATTGAGTTGTTCGTACTTACCTGCCACTGATAGGTATTTGCAGATAATGCATCTATCGAGAAGGAAGCATCCTGGCCTGCCTCAATAGAATCATTCACCGGGTTTGAAGTAATTTCAGGTATCCCGTATTGTAGGACTTTACCATCAACCAGATCCACATCCACTTGATTTCCGAAAGTATTAAGCACTTCAGTTCCATCAATGAAATCAAGTGCTGTTGTATCCTCATCAAAATCAAAATGCAGGTCAAAAAGCTTTGTCTCCCCAAAATTCACTGCGGAGGAATTATCCCAGGTAATTGAAATACCGCTGGGATCAGTTAACAGTGTGGTATTAAGGTTCCCATTCTGCAAAAAGCCATTCACATTCTGCAGGTCAATAAATTCGAGTACATTCTCATCAAACGAAATATTGAATGTGAATTCTTTTACATCATTGAAATCAAAAACGGTCAGTGGCACCAGAATTTCTTCGTTGGGACAGGAGTTTTCTGTTCCAATGGTTGCTTCAGGAAAGGCTTCCGCTACTTCCAGCAGGGCAATATCCGAAACATTCTGACAGTCATCCGAAGTAATGACGCACCTGTATATATTGCCGTTAAACGTCAAAGAAACGGCATTTATGGTCAAAAGATTTGTATTGGTCCCGGAGTATGTGGAATTATTGGCAAGGTTTGTCCAGCCGTTGCCGGAATCTTCCTGCCATTGATAATTGAAAGAGCCGTTGGCAATAACAAGAAAATTCACATTACTGCCGGGATAAGCCTGAGTACTGTCAGGCTGGGTTGTTATTGTGATCTGGTGAAAAATGCCACCAGGAATTGTGTCCACGTTCAAGATCTGAAGCTGCGAATTCGCAACTTCTATGTAGTCAAAATGTAATTGACTTGAATCAGTAAGGTAATCGAACTGAAGGTCGAAAAGTTTGCCGTCGGCAAGATTGATGGGCGAAAGGCTGCTCCAGGTCACTGTCACTTTATCTTCAACGGTATTGTACAGCAGTCCGCCCTGCAGCGGAGCATAAATATTCTCCAGTGAAATAAAATCGAGGTAATTGGTATCGTAGCCAATTTCGAGGGAAATGGCGCCAACATCAATGAAATTAGTAACATCCAGCGGCACCATTGTTGTCGCAGGCGGACAGGCTGTTACAGAGCCCAGGGTTGCTGTTGTGTCTTGAGATTTCATTGAAAATGGCATTATCAGTATAAATATTATGGCTACGCTTTTAATCATTCAAACAACTGATAATCGCACTTCTGTTATTCAGTAATAAAATTTAAGTAAACAAGCTGATAATACTATTAAAACCGAAGAGGGGGGTGAGCCCCTCTTCGGTATAATATGTATTATTGAGAGATAACCATTCTTCTGGTTTCTACGAAGTCTTCAGATACACCGTCAACTACCAGGCGATAGAGATAGACTCCTGCCCTCAGGCCATCGGCGCTGAACTGAACTGTATAGGTTCCGGCTGTCAGGGTACCCTGTGAGAGTACTTCGAGTTCAGAACCGTAAACGTTCATTACAGAGAGTCTTACTTTACCGTTTTCAGGCAGTGTGTAAGTGATCTCAGTGATGTTGTTGAACGGGTTCGGACGGTTGTAACCGAGAGCGTACTCAGCCGGGGCTACTTCAGTGGTAACACCGAAGGTCTTCAGCTTCATATCTTCGATCACGTCTGCCCTTGCATCGGCGAATTCAGTACCAAGCTCTATGTTGAAGAGAGCATCTTCGGTAGAGATTTCGTCCTGTGCTACAGCCGTTACAGTGATCACTGCATCGTCGTCAACAAGGTTCATGGCATTGAGGCTGCTCCATGCAATCCTGATCCTGTTGTCTTCAACGTTGGAGATCATTCCTTCGAAAGAAGCAACTTCTTTCACTTCAATGAGCTCACTGTCGAATGTGATGTCGAGTGACATAGCACCCAGTTCAACAGCTTCAGCTACACGGATCGGCAGTGAGAATTCCTCACCTTCAACAACATTGATCGTACCATCCTTAACCAGTGTGATCTCAGAAGTATTGAGCATACCGGACGGGTTGTTCGACCTGTTGACGTCACCGTAGTTGAGAGCATAGATATCGAGCGTACCGGCTGTTGCGGTAAGGTCAACCATTGTTGACGTACCGAATGCCCAGTCGCCTGCCGGGAACATATTGGTAAGCCCAACACCACGCTGCATTACCCAGAGAGCGTCGGTACCGTTGATGGCTCCGCCAGAGGCGTTAACATCGCCGGCTTCGAGGTTCAGGGCATCCCAGGTGATGTTCATGATGCCGTTAAAGTGCTGCATGATCGCAAGGGCGTCAGTAGCATTGGCACCATACCATGGAGCTCCGTATTCAACCATTACATCGAATTCAGTGGTTTCGTTGATACCTTCAAACATGTAGTATCCGGGTCCGTTACCACCTTCGATATCGTTGAATGTCATTGTTTCGGCAATCATAACACCTTCGTTATACAGCATTAAATTAACGCCGTTGAGAGGTGTCATATTGGTGTTATCATAATATACATGTCCGTCGAGCGTACCGTCACCGAGTGATCCCTGGGGCAGTACTTCAACGTAGAGCATACCATCAGAGCAGCATCCTGTGCAGGTGTCAAGAACGGTAACTTCGATCTGACCGATACCACCGTTTTCGTTATAGTCTGTCCAGTGGACAACTACTTCGTTGGTACCCTGGCCTGAAACGATCTCACCGCAATGCTCTACCTGCCAGTTATAAAGACCACATGTATAATAAGGCACTTCGTATGTATAATGTGAGCTTACTTCGGCAATCTCATCACCTGCGATGGTAGCATCCGGTGTATGGTTGATGTCGAAGTAGTATTCATAGGTAACTTCACATTCAGGAGTTGTGATCGTGAGGTATATGATACCCAGTTCACAGCATTCGCCCCAGCATACATCGAGCCATGGCATTACCCACTCTTCGTTAGCGAAGTCGTAGTATCCCGGATAAGCTTCGAACTCAGTTCCGGCCGGGCCGACAACTGACCATTCGTAAGTCCATCCCGGTACGAGCCAGTAGAGTAAAGTACCACAGTCATCAAAATAGAATGGATCACAGATATCACCAATGTCCCTGTTTATAAAATCTGAAGGAATTGAGAAATCCCAGCAGGTAAAGGCACAGGTTTCAATTGTGTCTCCAGGATACATACACCCGCTCACTTTGTCTCTCACACCATTTAATCCAAAGGTATCCCAGCAATTATTCTGGTCGTCTCCGGATACCAAAAGTGGAGTTTCCGCGGGAAGTTTATTAAAGTTAACTTCTATCGTATCTGTTTCTGAACAGTTACCGTTTTCTTCATGCCATACCAGGTAGAAGGTTGTGTAGCATTCTTCACAGTCAGAGATGCAGATCTCTGTAACAGCTTCCTGGTCGTCAGCGATCTCTACTGTCTCGCAATCTGACATGTTGACCAACTCCCAGTAGTTGTTCTGGTCTTCAGCTACAGCGCCTGTCTGGTATTCATAAGGATTGGCTTCAAGAGTGAAGCAGGTACCACAGACTTCTCCACCTTCACCGGCATCGGCGATCGGTTTTTCGAAGAAGAACAGGGATACATATGCTGTGTCGGCGCAGAAGCAGTCTCCATAAGGAGGCTCATTCAGCTCAACCCATGCAAGTTCATATTCTCCATATGCATCAACGCAAACGTCTGTATCCGGATCAGTAGCATCTGTAAATGTAGCTGTTCCGGGTCCGCTGATCTGCACCCAGTGGGCGTTGTCCCAGCCTACATTTGGTGCCGGCTGATAACCGTATTTCTGTACGAAGAAGTTTGAAAGACCATAGCAAAGGTCGTCGCACTCTGCAGTATCAGCAGTAATCTCTGTCTGTGCAATGGGGTCTTCAAGAACGCAGATCATAACCTCGCTTGTATCGGCACATCCAGGATTACATTCGATCCATTCGAATGTATAGCATCCGTATGTATCGAATACAGCATTTGCGTCGGGTGCGGTGATATCGTCGAATTCAACGAGTCCCGGACCGTCAGTCTTTCTCCACCTGCTGCAGTTTTCACCGTCGTAGCAGAAGTCATAGGCATTGGCCTGCATCTGGTAGGTGTACAACCAGCTCATTGCATATTCAACACATACACAGTCATCCGGTCCGGCATCAGCCACAGGCTGTTCGTAGCGGTTAACTGTTACTGATACAGTTGTAAAGCAATCGCCGTTTGTTTCAGTGAAGTAGAATACATAGGGTCCGTAAGGACAAGCAGCATCGTCGAAGCAGACATCCGTTGCGGGCATATCAGGAGCTGTAAAGCTCACAGGGCCCGGGTTGTTCTGATCTTCTTCCCAAAGATAGCTTACCTCAGTATATGAGTCTGGACAATATTCAGCCACAGTAGCTTCAAGGCTGTAACATTCATCCTCACAGATATCAGCATCTTCACCGGCAGATACAGCGACAGGCTGTTCAAACCTCTTTATTACTACTTCATCAGTTTCTGAACAATCGCCGTTCATTTCAGTAAGATAAAAGGTATAAACCCCATAGCAGCAACCATCCTGGAATTCAACTTCGGTTTCTAAAGCTGTATCATCTCCGAAGGTGACAGTACAAGGATTATCCCCATCTTGTGTCCACTGATAGGAAACTTCAAGGGCATGGTCCTGACAATAATCATGGCCTGCACCAATTAAGGTATAAGTACTCATCTCACAAATGTCATCATCTTCACCTGCATTAACATCCAGTGGGTCTTCAAAGATTGTAACTGACATATATGCAGTGTCGGCGCAATCTACCTGTCCATAGCTGTTAAGTTCAACCCAGGCAAACGTATATACTCCATAAAAATCCTCACAAACTCCCTCATCAGGACATATTTGCTGAACAGGAGCGGAAGGATCGTCGAAGGTAATGTTTTGCGGACCGTCGATGAACAGCCAATGCGAATTGTCATAGAAGTTTACTCCATCAACCCCGCAATAGGAATATGGCATAGCTTCTATGGTAAAACAGGAATCTTCGCAATAACTGAGTTCATCGTCTGCTATCATTGCCATTGGTTTTTCAAGGAAGAAGACCGTACTCATGTCAGAATCTTCGCATTCACCATTAATGACATTGAACCACATTTCGTATAGTCCATATGGCGATGAGTCTGGTGTACATTCATCCCTGCAAACCATTGTTGTTGAATCCTGATCGCTGGGATCAAAAGTGAGTGTTCCCGGACCTGAATATGTCCAGAAATAATCAAAGTTATTAGCCCTTAGAGACGCAGGAACATTTGTTAGTCCATTGATTGTGGTACATTCATCATCACACAGGACCTGATCCGGACCTGCATCAGCAATCGGTTGAAAATCCCTTATTATAACGATAGATCTTCGCACTGCGTTAATACAATAAGGTAATGGCTGCGTCGCCAGAGGCCCATCGTGGTGAACCGGTTGAATGAGAACAGTATAAGCAGCGGTATCTAAATCCGGGTTACCAAGTTCAAACTCTAGTTCTTCACCGGCAAAGGACGGAATCTGAGTGCTTACAGGAGTACCGAACTCATACAGTGAGTAATAATAACCATCTATGGTATCGATCGGAAGGGGAAAGCCCTGGCCTGATGGAACACAAACACTGTAGAGTTCTGTTTCACTAAGTGCCATCGTAAATGTTGCAGATTGATCCGTTCCGCAATAACTTACGGTATCAGGAAGTGTATCCCCTGTATCCGGATCGATAAACTCGATGTCTATTTCCGGCTCCTGGAAAATATATACAAACTTAGGCTCTGTAAAGAAGATACAGCCCTCGGTAGTTTCGATCTGAGCACGCACTTTTCCCCTAACAGCTTCGAACCAATATATATTTATGGTACTAGTACCCTGTCCGGTAGTTGAAAGGTTAAAGGTTGTGCAGTCATCAAACCATCCGGTTGTGATCCAGGTAATACCCTGCGGGGCGATACCACCGCAACCACCAGCAATAAGTGCTGCTTCAATAGCGGCGCTGTCTACCGTATAAACACCGTTTGTGTAAAATTCACAAATGTAGTGCTCAGGGAAAGTAGGGTCAGCAGGATTTCCGGTATGGGCTATTTTTGCTGTATCAGGGAGAACAAAAAAGTTCTCGAGTTCAAGTGGGAAAGGAATATTTCCTGAACCATCCTCGCTGATCACATAATTACCTGGTGTAGCATACGTACCAAATGATTGGTAACCGTTAGCGCCGGCTGTATATATCAGCACACCGACAGTACTTCCTCCCCTTTTCAGGCGATAGGTCGAACCGGTATTGCCATTAAAAACTCCGATGGCCGCAGGGTCTTCCTCACAAATTGCAAGGGTGTCGGCCTGCGAAAGCACGACCTTTGTTGTTGTGTTGGCTCTCTGGTAGTATAGGGTATCTTGCGCTTCGGCAATGTAAATGAACCCCAGAAAAGCTACAAGCAAAACCCATAGCCTTCTAAACCAGAAGCTTTTCTTACGTTTCAATGCGTAATTTGTTTCCATAATAACAAATTTTGATTAATAATAAATGTTTAATTTTCGAATATTATATTCTTTGGTAAAGACAGTAATAGCAAGACTTGACATAAACCACCTAATTCTATTTTCATCTGATTTTTTTTGCAATTGTACTTGGCCGTTACAATATGCACTACTCCAAGCTTACAAACATATAACAAATATAAAAAAAAAGCAAACCAAAATCTTATAATTTTGCTTTTTTTACCATTCCTGCCCTTTCAATTATTGTGTGCTGATTATCAAACTTTCACAATAACTGAAAACAGACTCCTGTTTTACTCCAAACACGGGTCAAATATAGTGTGTACATCCGGGCAAAAAAAACACAATACTGTTAAACTTTTGTTAAATGACCTTCTACGAAAAATTAACAATTAGGTTCCGGGAGAGAATTAGCTGATTTTCAATTGCCTTCTACCTTGAAGCTTTTCCCGGAAAAAATACTCTTGCCATTGTTATTTATCAGCAATTTAAATAAGTCCACAGCTTTATTATACAACCACTACCACATTTTAAGCTTGACTCAAGTTTCTGATTTACCAACCCGATATCAGGAGGGACAACAGATAATGCCGCCTGAGGAATCCCTTATGGCACCGGTGACAGATGACAGGGTATTGATCTCACCTCTTGATCTCAAGACACCCAGGAAAGCAAATACCAGGGCTTCTTTGAAATCAATCAACAAAGGATCAGGTAACCCAAGGTCCATTCCTGCATTATCAGAGATCCTTTCCAAAAGAAAAGAATTTCCGGCACCACCACCGGTAATCAATATTTTGGAAGCATCGGGCACACCCCGTTCAGCTATAACCCGTGCTATCTTCCCTGCAATATGTTCTGTGAGTGTCCTGAGAATGTCATCAACCGGCAGGTTGAAGGAATCAACAATTGGATAAAATGCTCTTTCCAGCCATTCCCTGCCCAGGGATTTCGGCCCCTTTTTTCTGTAATGCCCAAGGCCATCGAGTCGACCAAGAAGTTTCTCATCCACTTTTCCCCTCCGGGCATTTATCCCTCCGTCGTCAAAATCAAGCCCAAGTTCTTTTGTATACCGGTTCAGTACAATATTACACGGTGAAATATCAAAGGCAATCCTTTGTTTGTCTTTCTCTAATGACACATTTGAAAAGCCGCCCAGGTTAAGGCATATGTCATAATCCCCAAATAACAACCTGTCGCCAATCGGAACCAGCGGTGCTCCCTGACCATGAAGTGAAACATCAAGTGACCTGAAATCATGGGCAACAGGTATTCCGGTTTTTGCAGCCATTACGGATCCGTTCCCAACCTGCAGAGTAATCCCTTTTTCAGGCTGGTGAAATACTGTGTGGCCGTGGGATGCAATGAACCCGGGATCAACTGGTCCTTTCTTAAAAAAATCACGGGCCAATCCTCCAAGATAGGCTCCGTATTCAATATCGAGGTCTATCAGATCTCTGCATGAAAGAAGATGTGCACCGGAAAGCCTGCTCTTCCATTGGTTATTGTAGGAAACTGTTTCGGCGGCCTCTATCCTGAAATGCCATTTGTCTTTATCCGGCTTAAAATGGCAGTACGCCAGGTCAACCCCATCGAGTGATGTCCCTGACATCATTCCCAACACTTTATATTCCTTTTCTCTCACAACTTTCCAATAAGTTTTTCAAGGCCAATTCCACGTGAACCCTTGATCAGGATATCATAGCCGGAAAGCCTTTCCTCATCCAACCATTCAGATGCTCTTTCGGGATCAGGAAAAAGCTGGTACTCCCTACCGGATGCTGCACCGGAAAATTCAGGCCCAATGAGAATTACCAGATCAAAATCACTTTTTCTGATGATTTTTAAAATAGCCTTGTGCTCTTTCTGAGAATCACCACCCAGTTCAAGCATATCTCCAAGAATGAGCATTTTTTTCGGCCCTCCGATTCCAGCAAAAAACTCAAGGGCATTCTGCATGCTCGTGGGATTGGCATTGTATGCATCGAGATAGATCCTGTTCTTTCCTGTTTCAATGATCTGCGACCGCATGTTGTCGGGCCTGTATGAACTTACTGCCTCCCGGATTGAACCCGGTGCAACATTAAAGTACAGCCCGGCACAAACTGCTGCCAAAACATTCTCATGATTGTATTTTCCGTAGAGTCCTGTTTTCACTTTGAATGTGCCCTCTTTCCAGGTAACTTCTGCTTCCAGGACCGGTGTTTCATTGATCAGGACAGATGAAACCTGTGCAGTTCCATCAGTGTTGTAGGTAATCCTGTCGATCCCTTCAGACAGCCTTTTCAACAAGAGATTGCCAATATTGACAAACACCTTTCCCTTTTTCCCGGCTATGTGATCATAAAGTTCACTTTTTGCAGCTATCACGCCCTCGTAGCCACCAAAACCTTCAAGATGTGCTTTACCGATATTGGTTATAATTCCATAATCAGGATCTGCGATTTTGCAGAGATCCCGTATTTCCCCTTTGTGGTTAGCGCCCATTTCAACTACTAGCATTTCTGCCCGGCCCGGCATATTGAGAATGGTCAGCGGCAATCCTATGTGATTGTTCAGGTTACCGGTTGTTGCATGAACATCGTATTTTTCAGAGAGGACCCTATGCATTAATTCCTTGGTGGTGGTTTTTCCGTTGGAACCGGTAATGGCGATCATGGGCAGCGCGTTGTTTTCTCTGTGTATTGATGCAAGTTTTTGCAATGTCTCAAGGGCATCAGGCACAAAGATCATGTTCTTCTTCCTTTTCAGGCCCGGATCATCCACGACAGCAAAACAGGCTCCATTTTCCAGTGCAGCGCGGGCAAAATCGTTACCGTTGAACCTTTCACCCCTGATGGCAAAATAGATCCGGCCGGCTACAACCTTCCTGGAGTCTGTAACGGCGCCTGTGCTTTTCAGAAATAAGCCATAAATTTCTTCGAGCTTATTATTCATATGAGAAAAGTTATAATTCAAAATTAGTTAAATCGGAGAAATAAAAAACCCACCCTCATTCACTGAGAGTGGGTCTTGAATATCTTAGCCTTTTTTAAAGTTACCTACCCGGGTTAGGGTCGCCCACCCGTGTCATTGCACAGCGGAAGCCCACATAGTTGGTGGCTGTCCTCTGGTCGAGATATCTCCTTGTTCCCGGACTGAGGTAATAGGCGGGATCCTTCCATGACCCTCCTTTTATCACTCTTGCCTGGTCGGAGATGAGTGAGGTAACACCATAATCATACATTTCGCCGGTTGTGTTTTCGCCAGGATCGCTGAGCCAGTCGCTGTTTATGATCGACTGGTAATCACCGTCGCGGTAATTCACGTTATTGGCTTTCCGGTAGTTCGTCCTGTCGAGGCTTTCTTCAACTGACACTTCAACCCTCGGTATCCTTCCGAGGCTGTCTTTCTGGACCACAAATCCATCTACGTCTGTTTCCTGCACTGTAAAGACATTTCCGCGGAACGGCGAGTAGTCGTCAACATCTTCGTGAGAGAGCGGACGGTAAACGTCGGCTGTCCACTCGGCCACGTTACCGGCCATATTATATAATCCATAATCATTGGGCCAGTATGATCCAACGGGTGCAGGCAGATCGGCTCCGTCGTTCAGATTACCGGCCACGCCCATGTAGTCGCCGCTGCCTCTCTTGAAGTTGGCCACGAAACTACCGTAATATTTTTTCTGGTCGGTTCTGAGGTAATTTCCATTCCAGGGATAGATCCTTCTTTCGACCACCCTGTTGTACATAGTGTTACCAATAAGACCAAGTGCGGCGAATTCCCATTCTGCCTCGGTCGGCAGCCTGTATTTCGGCAGCAGAATACCATCTTCGAGCCTCACGCTTCTCTCACCGGTACCTGATGGGTCCAAATCCTGCAATGGCTGATTGACAAGGCCTTCATATTGTCCGGCAAGATAAGCTTCGGTATTGAAGTTATTCTCATTCTTCTGGTCCGGGTCGTAATCGAGTATACCTTCTTTTATGAGGAGCATCTCGTTGACCCTGTCGGTCCTCCAGAGGCAGTATTCATTTGCCTGTTCCCAAGTCACACCCACTACCGGATAGAAGTGGTATGCCGGATGCCTTAAATAATTCTCGACGAGCGGCTCGTTGTATGCAAGCTTTTCGCGCCAAACAAGAGTATCGGGCAGTGCTTTGAGATAGACACCGGGATAATCCTCTCCAAAAACCCGTCTTAGCCAGTAGAGATATTCGAGATAATCCACATTTGCAACCTCTGTCTGATCCATGTAAAAGGACGGGACCGTTACCCTTCTGGGTATGTTGTCCCATTCATAGAACAGATTCTCGTAGGTGGCCCCCATAACAAAAGTGCCACCTTCAATCAGCACCAGTCCGGGCCCTGTTTGCTGTTCCCTGGATTCCGCCACTTCAAAACCACCCTGCTCGGGATTATTATATTCCCATCCGGTTGTACGTGAAACATCCTTCTGGCAGGATGTAAATAAAAGTGCAGTGAAACCCAGCAATACCAGTACGAAATTGATTGATCTAACCTTCATATTGATTTCTGATTTGCTTCCTAATAACTAAAACTGTGGACACTTTATTGCCCTTATACGCCTTCTTTTTTCTATACATTCAAATTGCCATGCAAAAGAGATCTCGTGGGCGCCGCCGCTGTTACCCCTGAGCTCTGACATTGTTATATCATAGCTATATCCGATTTTCAGGTTTTCCCATTGTATGCCCACAAGTGCGATTACGGCATCCGCATTCTCAAAATTATGCCTGAACCAGGCTCCCAGTATGAGGGGATACCTTGTTACATAAGTCCCTACATTCAACTGGTGAAACTGCCCCTGTTGCTGGTAAAGGGCATTTACCGACATGTAAAAATCAGACATCTGCTCACCCAGACCTCCTGAACCTGCAAGATCTATATTATAACCAAGGTGACCCGTCAATTTCATCGGAAGATTGCTTTCAGATGAATTGTAAAAGGCCATGTCAGGTTCTGAAAGATGGTGAGCGGCGAAACCGCCGTAAAAATTATCCCCATAGGTGAAAGCCATGCCCGCAGCAAAGTCGGGAAAGATCACCGACTGGTTGTCAGGGGGCTGTTCATTTGTCGGATTCACAAAACCAAGCTGGTCGTCTATCTGGTCCTCAAACTGCAGCTTATCCCATCCTAGACTTCGCTGGTAGAAAGTACCCTGAACAGCAAGATTGATATGCAGTTTTTTTGAAGCCTGCAGCCTGTATGCATACATCAGGCTGGCAGTATTGGAGGTTAAAATGCCGCCTCCGGCGTTGTCGCTGTTTATCAATACCCCGATACCACCATGAATTTTTTCAACATATTGGTCGTATGAAGCGTTATATGTAACGTAACCCTTCGATATTGAAGGCCACTGGTTCCGGTAGTTCAGGATGGCACGCGGACAAATGTTCGCGCCTGCCAGTGCAGGGTTCAGATACAGGGGGTTTGCATAGAATTGTGAGAATTCAGGATCCTGAGCCCCGGATTGCAGAGAAGTAAATACAAGTAGGACCGAAGTAAGTATAGTTAAAGTGATCCTGCGCATCAGGTTATTCTTAAAATTAAGGATACAATTATACAAACAATTTTTTAAAACCGGTCTTGGTTTTTGAATTTATTCACGTTTAACAATATAGGTTAATGAATAACGTTAAATCAATGCTTTTAATATCCTTACGCGTGAAAGAATTATATTATCCAGGTCGTTTACCTGCAACAGTCATGAAGATATTTCTGGCAGTTGGGTTTCTTATTGCTTCTACCGCTGTTTCTTTCGGTCAAAGGACCGGAAAAACCATTAATCTCGACTGGTCGGAACTGCAGGAAGTACAATTATCGGAGACGGTCACCTACCTGGAAATTTATTTCAACGGGGCCGGTTACAGGCCTGAAAACGGGAACATACCTGTTTTCTCCGGTAAAATTGAACTTGATTCACCATGGCAAAATCCGAGGGTTACCATATTAAACCCGGTTTATGAAGAGTTGCCTTCTGATTTTGCTGAAATCAAAGGAATTGAAAGCATTTCAACTGACATTTCAACCACTACGGTCTTGTCATACGACAAGAAAAATCCTTTTGCCGTTTATTCCTTTGCTCCTGTAAGAAGAAATCCCGTAACAGGGAAGTATGAAAAAGTGGTTTCTTTCATTCCTCAGCTTACACTTCCTGATTCTCCGGCAAGAGCCTCCATTACCGCAAGAGCCTACAAAAACAATTCGGTTTTGGCATCAGGCAAATGGGTAAAGATTGCTGTTAACCAGACAGGTATTTACCGTATCAGTTATGATGAGCTTAGCGAGTATGGATTTGCTGCTGCAAGCATTGATCCGCGGAACATTAAGATATTCGGCAATGGGGGCGGGATGTTGCCGGAGGACCTGGATAAGCCCAGGTACGACGACCTCGAAGAGAATTCCATATTGGTTGTGGGGGAAGAGGATGGCAGCTTTGACCAGGGGGATCATATACTCTTTTACGGCGAATCGCCCCATAGCTGGAAATATGACGAGGCAAGCGGCCGGTTCAACCACTCCTTTAATATATACTCCGACTACACTTATTACTTCATCACTGTTGGCAGCAGTCCGGGAAAAAGAGTTGAAATACAGCAACAGTCGGGCCTCACCGCAACCAATACCTCGAATTCATTCACAGGACGGCAATTCCATGAAATTGACCAGCGAAATCTTGCCAATACCGGCAGGATCTGGTATGGTGAAGTGTTTGATGTTGACATCAGGCACGACATAGTTTTCAGTTTTCCGAACATAATTACCAGTGAACCTGCATATATCAGCGCTTATGTTGCTGCAAAATCGTCGGTTTCGAGCAGTTTTGACTTTTATGACGGAAGCAACCTGATCTTTTCAGGAGCTGTTGCCGGAATACCGGGCACTTCCGATACCTATGCCCGGACATTCAAAGGTTCCGATACCTTTTTACCCTCGGGGAGTGAGCTTTTAATAAGGATTGAATATCAGAAAAGCACAGCCAACTCGATCGGATGGCTCAATTATATCACGCTCAATGCTTTCCGGTCGCTGGCCATGTCGGGAAATCAGATGGGCTTCCGTGATCCCTCCACAGCCGGTCCGGGAAACATTACAGAGTTCCGGCTCAGCAATGCCGGTAATAACATTACCGTATGGAACATCACTGACCCGTTAAACCCAAGGAAGGTCAACGCTACGCTTAATGGCCAGCAACTTTCCTTTACCCTTCCAAACGACTCGCTGCAGGAATTCATTGCCTTCGACGGCTCAGCCTATTTATCCTCCACATCCTGGGAGAATGTTCCCAACCAGAACCTTCATGCCACTGAACCCACTGAAATGATCATCATCACCCACCCCGATTTCAGGGAGCAGGCTGAGAGGCTGGCAAGCCACCACAGGAGTTTTGACGGGATGAGTGTACTCATTACCGAGCCACAAAAGATCTACAATGAGTTTTCCTCGGGTGCACAGGATATCAGCGCCATACGTAATTTTATGAAAATGCTTTACGACAAGGCGCCGGCAGGCGGAGAAACAAAATACCTGCTGTTGTTTGGTGACGCCTCATTCGATTACAAAGACAGGATAGAGAACAACTCAAACTATGTTCCTACCTGGGAGGATAGTGAATCACTCACTATAGTATATTCAGTGGCCACTGATGATTTTTACGGTTTCCTGGACGGGGGCTCAGACAACCTCCTCGATATAGGGATAGGCAGGCTTCCGGTGGAAACTTATGACCAGGCTGTTACGGCTGTTGACAAAATTATTGAATACGCAACCAGCACCGACACCCCAACTATGGGCGACTGGCGGAACACACTGTGTTTCGTTGCCGATGATGAAGACGGAAATCTTCACTTCAACCAGGCTGAAGAGATGGCCAAGCGGATCGATACAACTTACGGCAGGTTCAACATCGATAAAATCTATGTTGATGCCTTTCCCCAGGAGATCACCCCCGGAGGACAGCGGTCTCCAGAAGTCAACTCATCAATAAGTGACAGGATACAACAGGGCACACTTTTAATGAACTATACCGGTCATGGAGGTGAAGTAGGCTGGGGCCATGAACGTTTCCTGGAGATCTCCGACATAAATTCCTGGTCGAACCCCGATATGCTTCCCATCTTTATCACTGCTACCTGTGAATTCAGCAGGTATGACGACCCTGAAAGGGTCTCGGCCGGCGAACTTGTTTTCAGGCATGAAGACGGCGGTGCCATTGCAATGTTCACCACGGCCAGGGCCACCTTCGGGGGTTCGAACTTCAACCTGAACCAGGCCCTCTTCGATGTCATGTTCGAGCTTAATGATGAAGGTGAGCACTACCGGTTCGGCGACCTTATCAGGATATCGAAAAACAAGAACGGCGTGGTGGAGAACGATAAAAAATTTACACTGCTCGGGAATCCTGCATTGAGGCTCCCCTATCCATCATATGATATTGAAACAACTGAGGTAAACTCAACCCCTGTATCAGGTATAGCTGATACTCTCAAGGCCCTCAGTAAAGTAACAGTCACCGGTGAAGTGGTTAATCTGTCGGGAGGCAAGGCCAGCAGCTACGACGGAATCATCTATCCGAAGGTTTATGACAAAGCTTCAACCATAAAAACACTGGCCACCGATGACGGAAGCTACCCAAAAGAGTTCAGGCTTCAGAAAAACATCATTTATAAAGGAAAAGCCAGGGTCACAAACGGTGATTTCTCCTTCACCTTCATCGTGCCCAAAGATATTGCCTACAATTTCGGTTTCGGAAAAGTAAGCTATTACTCCAACGCTGAAAGTACCGATGCAAGCGGGTATTACAAGAACATAATTGTGGGAGGGTTTGATAACGATGCACCAACTGACAACGAAGGCCCGGAAATAAATCTCTACATGAACGATGAATCATTCGTTTTCGGGGGAATTACCAATGAAAGCCCGATTGTGCTGGCTTATGTCACTGATGAAAATGGTATAAATACGGTAGGAAGCGGCATTGGGCATGATATAGTGGCAATACTGGATGAAAACAGCGACAAGCCCATTGTCCTTAATGATTATTACGAATCTGACCTCGACAGTTACAAAAGCGGGTCGATAAGATATCCCATATCGGAACTTAAGGATGGCAGGCATTCACTCAGCCTGAAAGTCTGGGACGTACACAATAATTCAAGCCAGGAATACACTGAATTCGTTGTTGCAAAAGAGGCTGAGCTTGCCATCGACCATGTGCTCAACTATCCCAACCCTTTCACAACCCATACCGATTTCTTCTTTGAGCATAACCAGCCGGGATCGCCCCTTGAGGTACAGGTACAGATATTTACAGTATCCGGTAAGCTGGTCAAGACCATCGATGCCCTGGTTATGTCGAACGGTTTCAGGTCGGACCCTATCTCATGGAACGGGACTGATGACTTCGGCGACAGGATCGGCAGGGGAGTTTATTTATATAAGGTAAGGGTAAGAAACAGCAATGGAGAGTATGCGGAGAAGCTTGAAAAACTTGTTATACTCAGGTAGAAGAAGCATCTTTGCATGGTTCTTGATGTATGTTTCGGAACCGGTTTAAAGATCACTAACTTTTCCCGGTTACAACAGGCAACCATTTTTATCGACCTGATGTCTTTTAATCAATTGTAATAATGCAGCACGGCAAACCATATATACTTTTTTTACTGACGACCCTCTTTATCATCGCCGGTATTAAAGGCTATGCCGGTAGTGTATCCCATACGGACAGTATAGACTGGCAGGGAACAGAATCATACAGCGCAGGCAATATCGAATTAACCTTGCTGCACTTCAGGAATGCAACCAATCACGATGATTTTGGCCTGCTTCCCGTATATTCCCATAGCTTTCCTATCAACAGCAATTCAGCAGAGGCTGATATTACCTTATCCGACAAAGAATTTGTAACCCTTTTCGAAGAAGGGGAACTTTATTTTGAAGGCCGTGAACTGATCAGCAATGACGTACAAATCACCGGGCAGGTTGAAATAATAAACAGGCGACCTTTTTACTCGGTCTATATCCTGCCGCTCAAAAAAGACGATGATGTGATCTCAGGACTGAAGAAATTCAACCTGGAGGTTACAATCAGGGAAACCGATGCAAGGACTTCCGGACAGCTAAGCTCTTTTGCCGAAGAATCGGTTTTACGAACAGGAAAATGGTACAGGCTAAGTGTTGAAGAGGACGGCATACACAGGATCGGATATAATGAGCTGAGTGAAATGGGGATCAACACAGATGTACTTGACCCTGCGTACATCAGGTTATTTGGAAATGGCAACGGAATGGTGCCGGAACCGAACTCAACCGACAGGGTTGACGACCTGGAAGAAATCCCGGTCTATATTTCCGGAGAAGAAGATGGGACCTTCGACAGGGACGACTACATTTTGTTTTATGGCCAGGGCCCGGTAGAATGGAGGTACAGTTCCTTTTATAAATTATATTTCCATGAAAATAACATTTATACAGATCATACATATTATTTTCTTAACCTGGGAACCGAGGAGGGAAAGCGCATAGGTGAACCACAGTCGCATTCCGGAGCCATAACACATGAAGTTTCAACATACGACATAAATCTCGCATACGAAGAGGATTCAACCAATATAATAAAATCAGGAAAGGAATGGTACGGTAAAGAATTCAATACAACCCTGTCATATGAATTTGAATTCCAGCTTCCTGATATAGAAACAGAAGTACCTGTATCGATGCGTATAAACCTTGCTGCCAGGTCGACCGAGAACAGTTTTTTCACAGTTTATGCTGAGGGCGACCAGGTTTTGAACGAAGAGGTGGCATCCATCAACCTGAGTTCTGCTGTTTACGCAAGGGGTGTTTCACCCAACCCTGTAAATGTGATCCCGGATGACGAGGTCTTCAATGTAAAGGTAGAATACGACAAGCCCAATATGACTTCGATAGGCTGGCTTAATTATATTGAGCTGAATGCCACTTCAAGGTTGGTTTTCAGGGGCGGGCAGTTATCTTTCAGGGAGGCCGGTCCCGTATCCGACACCTCTTTTGTCAGTTACCGTATAGAATCTGAATCCGGAACTGTAAGCATTTGGGATGTTACCGACATATGGGACATAAAGGCCGTTTCATACGAGCATGAAGACCAGCAGTTGGCTTTCGGGTACCCGGCGCAGGAATTAAAGGAGTTCATAATTTTTGACGGGTCTCAGTTCCATATACCCAAATTCGTTGAAGAGGTCGAAAACCAGAACCTCCATGGGCTTACTCCTCATAATTATGTAATAATCAGCCATCCTCTTTTCATGGATGAAGCAGAAAGGCTGGCAAATCACCACGAAACATTCGATGGCCTCAGCACGATTATAGTAACGCCGCAACAGATCTACAATGAATTCTCCTCCGGAGCCCAGGATGTGGCAGCAATCAGGGATTTCCTCAGGATGCTTTACCAACGGTCCCTTCCCGGCCAGGAGATCAGGTATGTGCTCTTTTTCGGGGATGCCTCTTACGATTACAAGGACAGGCTGCCCAACAATACCAATTTTGTCCCGACTTTCCAGTCGAGGGAATCGCTTAAACTGGCATCATCCTTTGTAACTGATGATTTCTTTGTCTGCTTTGACCTTAACGAAGGAAGCAATTCGGCCGGCAATCCTGACATAGGCTATGGCAGGTTCCCTGTTTTCAATTTAGAGCAGGCAAAACAGGCAGTGGATAAAGTTATTGATTATGCAACCCGGTCAGAAGAGGTAATGGGTAGCTGGAGGAACAGGATCACTTTTGTGGCCGATGATGGCGACAACAACATACACCTGAAGCAGGCCGAGGGCCTTGCATATATTGTGGACACAACCGAAACTGTTTATGACGTCAATAAAATTTACCTTGATGCCTACGAACAACTATCAATGCCCGGCGGCAACAGGTATCCCGAAGTAAATAAAGCAATCGACAGGGATGTAAATAACGGAGCTTTAATTGTGAACTATACAGGCCACGGGGGTGAGCTCGGCTGGGCCGATGAAAGGGTACTTGACATTCCGATGATCAACTTGTGGGAAAACCTTGATAATATGCCGGTCTTTGTAACTGCCACATGCGAGTTCAGCAGGTTCGACGATCCTGCCCACGTATCGGCCGGTGAACTGGTCTTCCTCAACCCCGAAGGTGCGGGAATCGGGCTTTACACAACCACAAGGCTTGCTTATTCACAGTCAAACTTCGGGCTGAACAAGAAATTCTACAATAACGCATTCGACTGGGACAGTAACTATCATGAGTTCCAGCGCATGGGCGATCTTATCATGAAGGCCAAGAACCCGGCCAACAACAACATCAGGAATTTCGTCCTTCTAGGAGACCCCGCACTTATGCTTGTCTATCCAAAGAAGAATGTTGAAACAACAAGCATTACCAATGAGAATGGTGAAGCTATAGACACATTGAAAGCTCTTGCCAGAGTGACGATCGAAGGAGCAATAAAAGATGAATGGGGCAACCCGATGAATGATTTCAACGGGGTCGTGAACCCGGTTGTTTACGATAACCCGGTTATCAATACGACACTTGGTAACGACCAGGGCAGTAAGGTAACAAACTTCCTTCAGCGAAATAAGGTGTTATTTAACGGTTCCGCCACCGTGACTGACGGAAAGTTTTCGTTTTCTTTTGTCGTTCCGAAAGACATAGGTTATTCACCCGGGTTCGGAAAAGTTACCTATTATGCATATGATACAGTTTCACTGATCGATGCAAACGGTTATGAAAAAGTCCTTATGGGTGGTATCGATGAAAATGCCTCAAACGATGAAGAAGGCCCCCGGATTGACCTTTACATCAATCACCTGGACTTTACCTCCGGTGATTACGTTTCTGACAATCCTCTGCTTATTGCACATTTATACGATGAAAATGGCATCAACACTGTTTCGAACGGTATCGGTCATGACATAACACTGACACTTAGTTCACGGAACGGGACTCCAATTGTCCTGAATGATTATTACGAACCTGAAACCGACAGCTACCAGCGGGGAAGTATAGTCTATCCGCTGGGCAAACTTCCCGACGGCCTGTATTCACTTACCCTGAAGGCCTGGGACGTCTTTAATAACTCAACGGAAAAGACAATTGAGTTCAGCATTGATTATGACTCTCCGGTTACCCTGACAAGTGTGGTAAACTACCCCAATCCTTTCAGCGATATAACCAGGTTCTCATTTAATCACAGTAAGCCGGGTCTTGAAATGGATGTTCGCATTTATATTTATAATGTAAACGGACAGAAAGTGAACACACTTTCGGGAAGCTTCACTTCCGAGGACAATAATACCAGTGAGATACTTTGGGATGGCCGGAATGAAGAAGGAGACCTGTTGGCGTCGGGACTTTACATTTACAGGATAGTTGTGTCTACAGAATATGGATATTCTTCCGAGCAGGTCAACAAGCTTATGTTCATAAGATAATTAATCGATTGTAACCCTTTACAAAGCAATATAGTATTTAAATAATCGTTAGATTTGCACATCATTTTTGTCAATCCTCTTTTTATGAAAAGATCTTTCTTATTACTTTTTGCCCTTGCTTTTCTTGCATTTGCGGGCAGGTCTCAAACCGATTATAAAGAACTTGCAGGACAGCAAGGATCCAGGGTAATAACTACAGCAGTCCCATTCATGATGATTGCCCCTGACGCACGGCATGGCGGAATGGGGGAATCGGGAGTTGCAACAAGCCCCGGTGCCAACGCCATGCACTGGAATCCGGCCAAATATGCCTTTATAGACAAGGACTTTGGCTTTTCAATTTCTTATTCACCATGGCTCAGGAAGCTGGTAAACGACATCAACCTGGCATACGTTTCTGGTTTTATTAAAATAGATGATCTTTCAGCTGTGGCAGCCTCATTAAGGTTCTTCTCTCTCGGAACCATTCTTTTCACCAATGAGGTAGGCGACCCGCTGGGAGAATACAAACCAAGCGAATTTGCCTTCGATGCTACTTATTCAAGGAAGTTCAGCGAATATTTTTCAGGTGCGGTAGCTGCGCGCTTTATTTATTCAAATCTTACTCTGGGACAGGATGCTGTGGGTTTACAAACCTCTGCGGGGGTATCTGTGGCTGTTGATGCTGCCATTTATTATGAAAGGGAAGTTGACCTGGGTAACATGGATGGTGTATTCGCCTGGGGATTGAACCTTTCTAACATGGGTAACAAAATATCCTACAGCAAGACAGCTATCAGGCGCGATTTCATTCCCACCAATTTCAGGATAGGTCCGCGGTTCACACTCAACCTTGATGATTACAACACTTTCAATTTCAGCCTGGACATAAACAAACTGCTTGTGCCCACTCCGCCTGTATACCTAAGAAATGACAGCACCAACCAACCGATTTTAGACGAAGAGAACAACCTGATTGTCGAACTTGGCAAGGACCCGAACATTTCGCTTGTGCAGGGAATGATACAGTCGTGGTACGATGCCCCTTACGGCTTTGAAGAGGAGCTCAGGGAATTTAATTTTGCGCTGGGCGTTGAATACTGGTACGACAAACAGTTTGCCATCCGCGGGGGTTTCTTTTACGAAGATGCCACCAAGGGCAACAGGAAGTTTGTCACACTCGGCCTCGGTCTCCGTTACAATGTTTTCGGCCTCGACCTGGCATACCTGCTCCCAATAGAACAACAAAACCCCCTTGAAAACACGTTGAGGTTCAGTTTGCTTTTCAATTTCGAAAAAGCAGCGAACCTGGAGGATTAAGATGGGCTGCCGCGTAGGATTCGGTTATGACGTCCACCGTTTGGTCGAAGGACGCAAGCTGATCCTGGGAGGGATTACCATTCCATTTACCAAAGGACTTCTGGGCCATTCTGATGCTGATGTATTACTTCATGCTATTTGCGATGCTCTTCTCGGAGCTGCTGCCCTTGGCGACATAGGCCGTCACTTTCCCGATACCGACGATGCATACAGGGATGTTTCCAGCCTCGTGCTCTTGAAAAAGACCCGGGCGATTATAAAGGAAGCAGGATATTCTATAGCGAACATAGACAGTACCCTTGTGCTTGAGGAGCCGAAGGTTGCAAACTATCTGCAAGAAATGATCAAAAAGCTGGCATCTGTACTGGCATGCGATGAAGATCAAATATCCATCAAGGCCACTACAAGTGAAGGGATGGGATTTACTGGCCGCGGGGAAGGGATTGCTGCCTATGCGGTGGCATTGCTGGAAATGAAGAAGTGATGATTGTCGGTTGTCGATGTTTGATATTCGATTTTTTTCCGGTCTGTTCCAATCAACCTTACCCCCTTTCCTTCGAATATCGTTCAATCGCGCCATCGCGCAATTCAACTACCACTCCTCTTCTTCAATGACTTCCTCGGGTACCATCTTTTCTTTTAGGGAGGGGATCCATTCTTCAGTAAAAAATGAATGGATTTGGGAAAGGTAGCTCTCCCATCGGGGGTTGAAATCCGGGTCGTTCTTGTTAAGCCAGTTCTCAACAGGGTACCGTGATGTTTTCCTGACCAGCAGGTCAGTCACAGTATAGCGGTATCTGTCCTGCTTGAACTCTATGGTAAAATCATACATGATCATCCCTGCATCCTTTTTATAGCCTTCTTCATCTGAATAATAAACACGGAACTGGTGCCGGCCTTTGATCACCTTACTGGCAAAATCCCTCTTTTTTGTAACAGCCACGGGGTTCTTATAAAAATCATTGAGCCAGTATATACACCTGTTGAAAAAGTCTTCAGGGCTTCCCTCCTCCTCCACAACTTCCTGGTAAGTGATCAGGCCTGTATTTGGATCTACCGGTAACTGTGCCATCTCCTCCAACTGGCCAAAAGCCAGGTTACTAAGCATAAACAGACTAAATATAAATAAGGTGGGTTTTCTGAAATTTATTAAAAGAGTTTTCATCTTTTTCTCATTTTGAACTAATATAGCAAAAATACAACACATCATGCTATACTCAACGTTCAGGTCACTTTCAATATTCTTGTTCCTCCTTGTTATTTCGCAGACAGGCAATGCCCAGGAAAGCTATACCGAAGGGGTTCTTGTAAAGAACAACGGGGAAAGGGTTGAAGGGTATATTTACGACTGGTCGGAAGTGATGAATTGCCATAAAGTGAGGTTTAAGGAAAGTCGCGATGCTGAAATAAGGGAATATAAGCCGGAAGAACTGCGCTACTACAGAATAGGCACTGACAGGTACTACCTGTCCACAACCCTTAAATATACCGAGGTTACCAGGGATGCCTCTGCACAGGGCATGGGAGAGGTTGAGAGTTCAGCGGATACTGTAAAGGGCAGGTATTTTGCCAGGATCCTTGAGGGCGGCTATGCTTCGGTCCTTTACTATAAAGACCTCAGCGACATTGAACACCTTTTCATAAAGAAGGGGGATGATGATCCGGTTGAGCTCAGGAGCTCTACCAAAATTTTAAACAGGGGGGGAGACTACGGAAAGAAAACAACCGAACTTTATCAAGGGGTTCTCAGGTACCTTTTTTCTGACTGTCCTTCCATTACGGGTGATATCGACAAATACCGCCTGAACCCCAAAGACATTGTAAAAGCCACAAGGAGATACAATGTATGCGTATCTTCCTCGTGGGAGCCGGATGAACTGAAATTACCTGCCGGTTATAAGAATATAACCTATGAGCCACCCAAATCCAAAATTACTTTCGGATTACTTGGCGGATATTCAATTACGACAATCCGGTTCAGGAATATCCCCAGTTACAAAATATCAAGCACAAATGCCATAAGTGTAGCTTTTAGCGTAGAATACAACGGAGCCCGGTGGAGCGACAGGATCTGGTGGGAGAACCGTCTGAGCATCTCACCAAAAAAATGCCTGCAGGATGAATATGAAAAGCAAAATAACCCCGGTATTCCTCCAACGGTGATCCCTTCGCAAAAGATCGGAATTGTCCCGCTGGATTACGTGTCGATGCTGAAGTACCGCTTGCACATGGGAAACACTGCACCTTATGCAGGTATTGGGATTGTATGGGGGATCCCTGCAACTGAATTCGGTTTTGAAGGGAACCTGGGAATTGATTTCCTTACAAATAAGAAGTTCGTACCTTACGTTGTCTTCCGGACTGAAGCTACTTTACCTGATCTGGGAGCGAGGTACGACCTGCCTATTGCTTATGTCTTCAACCTCAGCCTCGGCATCCGCACCAACTAAAAAAGGCTGCCCCTCTGCAGGGACAGCCTGATATTTTTTCTTAGTCAGTTTATTTTTACATCATTCCCGGCATTCCGCCCATACCGCCCGGAGGCATCCCTGCCGGTGCGCCGGATGATTCATTTTCATCCTTATGCTCAGCAAGCACACATTCGGTTGTGAGCAGCATACCGGCAATTGAAGCGGCATTTTCAAGAGCTATACGCGCAACCTTGGTCGGGTCAATGACACCGGCTTCATAAAGGCTTTCGTAAGTTTCGGTACGTGCATTGTAGCCAAAATCACCCTTTCCTTCCCTTACTTTCTGCACTACCACAGAACCTTCCATACCGGCATTTTCCACGATCTGCCTCAGCGGTTCTTCAAGTGACCTCTTTATGATAGCGATACCGGTTTCTTCATCTTCATTATCACCCTTAAGGTTGGCCAGGGCATCGATGGCCCGCAGGTAAGCGACACCACCACCGGGTATGATACCCTCTTCTATGGCAGCACGTGTTGCATTCAGGGCATCGTCATAGCGGTCTTTCTTCTCTTTCATTTCAACCTCGCTGGCTGCACCGACATAGACCACTGCAACACCGCCTGCAAGCTTGGCAAGGCGTTCCTGCAGCTTTTCCTTATCATAGTCAGAAGTGGTTGATTCGATCTGTGCCTTGATCTGTTTGACCCTGGCATCGATATCTTCCTTCTTTCCCTGTCCACTGACGACGGTTGTGTTCTCCTTGTCGATGGTGATCTTTTCAGCTTCACCAAGGAATGAAAGGTCGGCATCCTCGAGCTTGAATCCCTTTTCTTCGGAGATCACTGTACCACCCGTCAGAATTGCAATATCTTCAAGCATCTCTTTTCTTCTGTCGCCAAAGCCCGGAGCCTTTACAGCAACAACCTTGAGCGATCCCCTGATCTTGTTTACAACCAGTGTAGCAAGTGCCTCAGCCTCAACATCCTCGGCAATGATCATAAGCGGCCTGCCCGACTGAGCAGTCTTTTCGAGGACCGGTAAAAGATCTTTCATAACTGAGATCTTCTTGTCGTAGATGAGGATGTAAGGATTCTCATATACTGCTTCCATCTTTTCGGTATCGGTTACGAAGTAGGGTGAAATGAATCCCCTGTCGAACTGCATACCCTCCACAACATCAACATATGTTTCAATGCTCTTGGCCTCCTCGATGGTGATTACACCTTCTTTCTTCACTTTCGACATGGCCTCGGCAATCAGCTTACCAATTGTCACGTCATTGTTAGCTGAAACTGCAGCAACCTGTTCGATCTTTTCATTGCTGTCGCCAATCTCTTTGGTTTGATCTTTAAGTGAATCGATCACTTTAGCAACAGCCTTGTCGATCCCGCGCTTCAGGTCGGTGGGATTTGCCCCTGCCGTGACGTTTTTAAGGCCTGTGGTGAAAATTGCCTGGGCGAGAACAGTTGCGGTTGTTGTACCGTCACCTGCCAGGTCGTTGGTCTTGGAAGCAACTTCCTTCACCATCTGTGCTCCCATATTCTCAACATTTTCTTCCAGTTCAACCTCTTTGGCCACTGTAACACCATCCTTGGTAATCTGTGGTGAGCCGAAAGATTTGTCGATGATTACATTCCTTCCACGAGGCCCCAGGGTTACCTTAACGGCGTTTGAAAGCTCGTCGACCCCTTTTTTCAGCCTCTCTCTTGCTTTAAGATCAAAAATTATATCTTTTGCCATCTTTTTAAAGTGTTTTATTAATGATTATTTGATTCAGAACTAGATTAAAGAATTGCCACTATGTCAGATTCACGCATGATCAGGTAGTCGTTACCCTCGACGGTGATCTCAGTTCCGGCATATTTTCCGTATAGAACAACATCACCCGTTTTAACTGTTAAAGGTTCGTCCTTTTTTCCGGGGCCGACTGCAACCACAGTTCCCCTCTGGGGTTTCTCCTTTGCTGTATCGGGGATGATGATCCCTCCTGCTGTTTTATCTTCTGCTGCCGATGGTTCAATGATTACTCTGTCGGCTAACGGCTTAATGTTCAGCGCGCTCATTTTCTACTATTGTTTTTGGTTAGACATTCAAATGATTATACCTGCGACATGTCATAATCTGTGCCAATCCCGAAAAAAACAAAAAATGTCAGAATAGTGTGACATTCTGACATTTATTTAATCTCTTTATGTTGATTATGTCTGCTTATTGCTCTGACCCTTCAGGTAAAGTCTGTGGGTTCTGATTAGCCGGCTGTGATTGCGACCCCGGAGGCACCATATTGGAAGGTACGGGGGTTGTGTTTTCTATTTTATCTCTTAATTCAGTATCAACAACATCTGCACCTCTTTTCGGGATACTGGCAACTGAGATCAGGCTAAGAAGCACAAGAGCAATTGCCAGCGACCAGGTTGCCTTCTCAAGGAAATCGGCTGTTTTTCTCACGCCCATGAATTGGTTTGACCCTGCAAAATTTGATGCCAGGCCACCGCCTTTTGAGTTCTGCACCAGCACTACCAGTACCAGGAGAACTGATACAACAAGGATGAGAACAAGTAATAATACGAAAAAACCCATTGTATTCTATAATTATAAGTTCGTTTTCAGTTTTTCAATTCGGGCTGCAAAGTAACTACTTTTTTCCGGATTAAGCAACTGAAGCTTTTCATAAAGTTTAATGGCTTTTTTGATATTTCCCTGTTGTTCATAGATCCTGGCCAGTGTTTCGCTCACAACACCTTCCTGGTCAACAATACTCTTCCTGGCTTTGTCTTCGGGGCTGAAGAATTTTTTTTCCTCTTCAGGCACGGTGTTTTCTGCAATAAATTCCTCAAGAAGTTCATCTTTGGGCAAAGGCTTCATTTCGGGATCTTCCTTTTGGTTATCTGCCCCATTGCCTTCACCGGTTACTTTGCTTTGCAGGTATTCGTCCTTTTTCTGAAGCAATTCCCTCACCCTGGTGCGTTTTTCTTCTATCTCGGAAAGTTCAGCCATAATAGTCTTCTCAAGTTCTTTGAGCTTCAGTTGCACCTCATCATCAACCTCATTTCTGTTAGTCTTTTTCCGGAGGTATTCATCCAGGCTGTTCACCAGTTCCCTGAGCCTTGCCCTGCTTCCCGCATAAACTGCTGTTTTTACGAGAAGCCTGTCATACTCCGGCCTGTTGACAATATAAAGGTTGAGCAGTTCAATTAACCTGGCAGAGTGGAACCAGGGGTATGCCCCGGTGTATTTCCTGATCTCGGGAAGTGTGGCCTCGTTTAGTTTTGAAGGCTCGTTTATCAGCTCTATGATATCAATTTGCTCTGTCATTCCTGCTGTCTCTGCTACCAGTTTACCACTGCCTTATTGAAAATATCGTCCACAAGCTGCTCATTTATTGCTGCGATCAAAGCATCTTTTACCTGTGATATATCCTGGCTGCTTGGATAATCCTCAAACCGGGTGAAGCTAGTCTCGAAACTCATCTGATCGTCAAAAGTATTTACAAACTTAATGAACACGGTAATGCTGAGACGGTTCAACGCAGCAGTTTCATCTCCCTGTATAGCTACGGGCTCCACTTCGTAACCCCGGATCTCGCCTTCAATTTGCAGGTCACCGTCCATATCCAACAGATACAGTGTTGTTTCTGTTGTGAACCTGTCCCTCAGTGCTTCGGTAAAGGATTGTGACAGCGATGGCTCTACGAGGTCGGCCTTGTTCTCTATGAACTGGACTGATATGGTTTTAGCTTCCGGAGGTATCGATGCGCCTGTAAATGAATACACACCACATCCTGAAACCAGCAAGGTAAAAGCCAGTGCTGTCATGATTAATATCTTTTCAGTGGTCCTGAAAACTTTCATCTCTGACTATCCTCTGATATTGTATTCTTTGATCTTCCTATACAGGGTTCTTTCGGATATACCCAGTTCTTTCGCGGCATTCTTCCTTTTACCGTTATGTTTTTCAAGTGCCTTTTTTATGAGGTCGATCTCTCTTTTCTGAAGGGATAACGATTCCTCTATGATCTCTGATTCCTGGATAGTGTCTTCTTCACCATCGTATTGCTCAACCGGCCTGGTTTCGGGTGAAACGTCTTCTTCAGATCTATAAGGCGTGCGTTCAACTCCTGCCTGAAGATGCTCTACAATATTACTGTCGCTCCGGAGGCTGATTGGGCGGTCGTCTTCATTTAAAATCTCCCCTACCACTTTCTTAAGTTCGTGAATATCCTTTTTCATGTCGAAAAGGACCTTGTAAAGCAGGTCTCTTTCTGAAAGGCCTGCTTCGCGCTCACCTTTTTTGTACAGGACGGGCAGGTGATGTTCCATTGAGTCGGGAAGGTATTTACGCAGTGTCTCTGGCCCTATCAGTCTGTTTTCTTCAATTATGGATATTTGTTCTGTGATGTTTTTCAGTTGGCGCACGTTGCCCGGCCAGCGATAATTTTCCAGGATCTCCTTTGCTTCCTCCGTAAGCTGCACCACAGGCATGCGGTATTTCTCGGCAAAATCGGCAGTAAATTTCCGGAACAACAGATGGATATCTTCCTTCCGCTCCCGCAGCGGCGGTACGTAAATCGGCACGCTGCTCAACCGGTAATACAGGTCTTCCCTGAATTTACCTTCAGAGATCGCTTCAGGAACATTCACATTCGTAGCAGCTACCACACGTACATCGGTTTTTATCACTTTTGAGGAACCCACTCTCAGGAATTCTCCTGTTTCCAGTACCCTGAGCAGCCGGACCTGGGTAGACAGCGGCAATTCTGCAATCTCATCGAGGAATATCGTTCCTCCGTTGACAACTTCGAAATAACCTTTCCGCGATTCGTGTGCACCTGTGAAGGATCCTTTTTCGTGGCCGAAAAGTTCAGAATCGATCGTGCCCTCAGGGATGGCTCCGCAGTTTACTGCGATATATGAACCATGTTTCCTTGAGCTAAGCTGGTGTATGATCTTAGGGAAAGCTTCCTTTCCTGTACCAGATTCACCGTTAATAAGGACAGTCAAATCGGTAGGGGCAACCTGCCTTGCAACATCGATGGCACGGTTCAACAATCCTGAATTCCCAATGATACCAAACCTCTGCTTTATCGATTGAATTTCCATTGCTCTCCCGTTGAGTGATTTATTACAAAATTACAAAATCCTGAGTGACAATATTTCAGTCATTCTTCCTTCTTTCAACTTCCTTCTTTATCCTTTGTATATGTCCCCTGCCCAGGGCAGTCACTTCACATCCGAGCTCAATGTATCGCCTGATCTTTTCATCGGTGAGAATGCCGAAGCAATCGACAACGGCCAGGGGATTTCCGGCCCATCCCACGACCCGGTCAGGATCAAGCTCAAGGTAGTCGGAATGCGGAACTGCCAGAATTACAGCTTCCACTCCCCTGAGGGCCTTTTGAAGATCTTTCTCCACCTTGGTTGAAGCCAGTTCTTCCTGGTTCCTGAAGAACCGGCTCCACGAAAGGCCCGGTGCGGGGTAAACATCCTGTTTCTCCAGTTCGTACCAGTGATCGACATAGGGATCGTGAACCCTGATATCCGCCCCCATTTCAGTTAGTTTCCTTATCACTATTTCGCTGCCGCTGTATCTTGTATCACCTACATCCTGCCTGTAGCTTGCTCCGCAAAGCAGCACTTCGGAGCCTGCTATGTACCGCGACATATTTTTCAACACATCCCGTGTCAGTTCTGCCACGTGAAGCGAACGGGTATCATTAATATCTATGGCCGTTGGAGTAATGCGGAAAATACTGTCGCCATCCTCAAAACCCAGTATGTGCCTGTAAGCCCAGTAGCCCAGCCCGCCGTCTTTCGGAAGGCAATATCCTCCGATGCCCGGTCCGGGAAAGATCATGTTGCTGTGTGTAGGTCTCATCTTAATGGCATTCATGACCTTGATAAGATCAACCCCATTCTTTTCAGCGAAAAGGCTCCATTCATTCATATAGGCAAGTATGGTGGCCCTGTAGGAGTTTTCAACTATCTTGGTTGTTTCCGATTCAATGGGCCGGTCCATTACCGTAAGCGGGAAATCCTCAGTATTGAGCACTTCATGAAGGAATTTCTCGACCCTGTTGCGCGCCCCCTCATTGCATCCCGAGCATACCCTCCAGAAATCCCTGATACTCGATACGTATTCCTTTCCCGGCATCACTCTCTCAAAGCTGTGTGCCAGCAGGGGTATTCTATCTATGCCGCGCCTGCTGAAAGCTTTTTTGAGGATCGGCCAGGCAACAAATTCTGTGGTACCGGGCGCCACTGTAGTTTCTATAAGTACAAGGCAGTTTTCGGGTATCTTTTCCCCGATGGTCTTCATTGTTGCTTCCAGCGCAGCCATATCAGCTTCGCCATCCCTCATGTCGCCGAGGGAATTTTTGATGTAATCGCACTGGACATCCACTATTACACAATCAGCAAACTGCAGACAATCGCTGTTATAGGTTGCTGTGAGGGTTTCCGACTGGAGCACGCACCTGTCGATCAGTTCATCCACCCCGGGGTCTTCTGCCTTAACCGGGGCCTGCCCCCTGTTTATCATAGGTATCTTCCAGAAGCTTCTTACACTGGGACGCTGGCAGCCTATTACAAACTTCGAGTTCTCCCCTTCTTCATCCTTTGTATCGGCAACAATAGCAGCCATTACGGCACCCACGAAGCCAACACCCATCACAACTACGATCTCCTGGCTCCTATCCCTTGCTTTAATTACAAGGTTCTCTATTCTTTCGAGCTCAATCTGATAATCCTTCTTTTCCGGCAAATCAAAAGATTCTCCTTCCGGACTAATTGATACCGGTTTATTTACTGTATTTTCCATAAATAAATAAATTAGCTTCTAATGGTTGCTCCCAGTTGTTTTTCAAACGCTCTGGCAAGCTTGTCCATTGTGTGGTCAATAACTTTATCGGTGAGGGTTTTACCCGGGTCCTGAAGGATAAAACTGACAGCATAGGATTTCTTTCCGGACTCTATATTGTCTCCTTCATAAACATCAAAAAGATTAATTTCCTTAAGGAGTTTATCCTCGTACTGTTGAGCTGTCTTCCTGATATCGTCAAATGTCACTTCCCGGTTTATAAGAAGTGCCAGGTCTCGGCGTACAGCAGGGAACCTGGGGATCTCCCTGTACTTAATGTTTGAAGTATCGATCAGTTCCATGATCTTGTCGACCGATATCTCGCCATAAAACACTGATGCCTTCAAATCAAACATGCCCAGCCACTTACTACTGACATCTCCGATCCTTGCTATCAATATGTTATCCTTCATAAGTTGTAGACCTTCCTCAAAATGATCATTATCAAAAGGACTGATGTTTAACTCCTGAAGATCAATGCCAAACCTATCCAGTAAATTTAATACAAAGGCCTTGAGATCGAATATGTCGGTAGTTGATCCTGGATATTTCCAGGATTCGGGATAGAACCTGCCTGTAAGAAAGACAGAAAGAAATTCCTCCTCCGAAAACCTTGAGGTTACATCCGAACTTTTGTCCCTTCCTTCGATCTTTTTGTATTGTCTTCCGAACTCATAGAGCTTAAGGTCGGATGATTTCCGGTTTGTATTGAAACTGATGGCTTCAAGCCCTCCGAAAAGCAGGGTTTGCCTCAATATATTCAGGTCGTTACTCAAAGGGTTCAGCATCTCCGCATTATGCGAGGCTTTAAGGTTACTGCTTTTGTCAGTATACGTCGAACTTGTGAGCGAATTGCTCATGATCTCCATAAAACCGTTGGCTGTCAGGATTTCCGCTGCGATATTCCTGAGCCGGTCGCGTTCGGGGCGGTCGATAAATGAAAGTGAAGATCTTAGCCTTGAGGGCATTTCAACCTTATTGAAGCCATATATCCTGATAATTTCCTCAATAATGTCTGCCTCACGTGTCACATCCCACTTAAAGGGAGGCACCTCAAGGTTCATAATATTATCATCTATATCTTTTATCTTTATTTCAAGGTCGTTGAGAATACCCTGAACCACTTTTTGGTCAAGCTTTTTACCGATCAGCCTGTCCAGGTTGGATAACTTCAGCTTTACATCAAAGTGCTTTACCGGCTCGGGATAAAAATCGTCAACCTCTGAACTGATGCTGCCCCCTGCGATCTCTTTTATCAGCAGTGCCGCTCTTTTAAGGGCGTAAACAGTTATGTTTGGGTCAGATCCACGCTCGAACCGGAAGGAAGCGTCGGTCTGGAGTCCATGATATTTTGATGTTTTCCTCACCGAAACAGGGTTGAAGTGAGCACTTTCAAGATAGATCCCTTTTGTGCCGGAGGTGACACCAGAGCCGACTCCTCCAAAGACGCCGGCGATGCACATACCATCCTTTTCATCACAGATTATCAGGTCATCTTCTGATAATTTTCTTTCCACCTCATCGAGTGTGGTGAATTTCTCATTCCAACGGGCAGTCCTTACAACAACCTTTTTCCCTTTGACCTTTTCAATATCATAGGCATGCAGCGGCTGACCCATTTCCATGAGCACAAAATTGGTTATATCAACCAGGTTGTTTATGGGCCTAATGCCAACGGCGTTCAGATAGTTTTTCAGCCAGCCGGGAGATTCCTCAACAGTAATACCTGTGATGGATAAGCCGGAGAACCTCGGGCATAGCTCCGGATTTTCCACTTCCAGTTCGATATTTTCGGAAATCTCATCCACCTTGAAGCCCTTTACCTCAGGCCGCTTCAAACTGTAACGATTCCCGGATTCAGCATTCAATACAGCGGCAACATCACGTGCCACGCCAATGTGCGACATGGCATCGGTCCTGTTGGGAGTCAGTCCGATCTCATAAATAACATCTCTGTATACCTTGAAGTAATCTGTTGCAGGGGCCCCTGTGCTCGCATCATCATCAAGCACCATTATACCCTCGTGTGAATCGCCAAGTCCAAGTTCATCTTCTGCGCATATCATCCCTTCCGACACTTCACCCCTGATCTTTGCTTTACGTATCTCGAACGGCTTATTATCCATGTAAAGAGTTGTCCCAACTTTTGCTACAAGCACTTTCTGACCTTCTGCCACATTGGGAGCGCCGCATACAATGGGCAAGGGTTCGTCCTGGCCAATATCCACGGTTGTCAGGCTAAGCTTGTCGGCATTCGGGTGCTTTACGCAGGTTTTCACTTCCCCTACCACTATTCCTTTCAGCCCTCCTTTAACCGATTCAAAATTTTCCATCCCCTCCACTTCTAATCCGCAATTGGTTAGCAATTCAGAAAGAGCTTCCGGCTGAAGTCCAAAATCGAGGTATTCCTTGAGCCAGTTGTAAGAAATCTTCATTGTAAGGCTAAATTTGTAAGAAAGGCAAAGGTAATAATTAATTAGTGTTGAGTTCTGAGTTCTGAGTTCTGAGTTCTGAGTTCTGAGTTCTGAGTTCTGAGTTCT
>CAZMOK010000029.1:0-33489 GCA_964567785.1 uncultured Bacteroidales bacterium
TCATTTGGCATATTGTTTTCACCTCATAGATCTGCAAAGGATAAATACATTCTTCAGAAACTAAAAAAAAAGACATTATAATGATAGATTTCAACAAAAAGGAATTTGAAAAACTGGCAGATCATCACGACCCTCATTGCGTGAGCATTTTCATACCCACACACAGGGCCGGTCAGGAAGTGAACGAGGGAATGGATATGAAAACCCTCAAAAACCAGCTTAAGAAAGCTGAGAAGAGACTAAAGGATTATCAATTGAGCGACAATGAGATAAGCTCACTCCTTGACCCTGCTGAAATGCTGCTTGATGATATAAAATTCTGGAAATACCAGTCGGACGGCCTGGCAATTTTTCTTGGAAAAGATTTTTTCAAATATTACACCCTCCCGGTTTATTTCGAGGAATACACCTATGTAGCCGACCACTTTTACCTGAAACCCCTCGTCCCCCTCTTCAACAGCGGCGGGGAATTCTATATTCTTACCCTGAGCCAGAAGGACGTAAAGCTCTTTCATGGTTTTCCCTTCCAGATAGACGAACTCGTGGTGGAAGACCTTCTGCCCGAGAAACTCGAGGAGGCTGTTGGTTTCGACTATGAGCAAAAAAGCCTTCAGTTCAGGGCCGGACAGGAGGGCTCTGAAAAAGGGATGTTCCACGGACAAGGTGAAGGGAAAGATGACAAAAAAGAGGAGATCCTGAAATATTTCAGGGCAGTGAACAAAGGAGTAATGAGCATCCTGCAAAACAGCAAAGCACCATTGATAATTGCCGCAGTGGATTATCTTATCCCTATTTACCTGGAAGCAAACGAATACAAATATGTTCACGATGAGCACATCACCGGTAATCCTGAACAGGCCGACCCGGTCTTGCTTCATGAAAAGGCAACGGAGCTGTTGAGAGATCATTTCGATGCATACAAAAACGAACAACTCAGGAGCTTCGAAAAGAAATTAAGTGACACTAAGGCATCCTTCAGGGAAGAAAAGGTAATACCCGCTGCCATCAATGGCCGGGTCGACACGCTTTTCCTGAGAAACAGGGCATCCCTGTGGGGAATCTTTGATAAAAAGACAAACTCAATAAACACCGAAGAAGAAAGCACAACGAACAATGCCGACCTCCTGAATATTGCTGCCATAAAGACAATTAATCAGGGTGGTGCGGTTTATCTGCTGGAGGAAGAAGAGATGCCTGAACCCAACACAAAAGCAAACGCAATTCTCAGATATTAAAAAAACAATCAATATGAAAGAATACAAATACATCATAATCGGTGGCGGGACCACCGCCGGGTATACAGCCAAAGAATTGGTTGAACAGGGACTGGAAAAAAATGAATTATGCATTATATCAGCAGAATCGACCCTGCCGATCGACAGGCCTCCCTTGTCGAAAGACTTTTTAACCGATGACGATATGAAAGTGAATGATATAGAGATCAATCCGCAAGAATTTTACGATTCGCATGGCATTGAGATCAAATTGAATCAGAAAGCCAAGACGGTTGACCTGAAAAACAGATACGTTGAACTTGAAGAAGGCAACAACCTGAAGTATGAAAAATTACTCCTGGCTACCGGTTCCAAACTAAGGACTCTTCCGGTAAAAGGCAGTGAACTTGAAAATATTTTCTACCTGAGAACGGCTGAACATTCCCAAAGGATCAGGAAAGCGGCAGAGGATGCCGAAAAAATTGTGGTGATCGGCGGGCAGTATATCGGGACCGAAATGGCTTCCTCGCTGAGAAAACTAGGTAAGAAAGTGACCATGGTATTTCCTGAGGACAGGCTGTTGTCGAAGTTTTCCACAGCCGACATCGCCGGTTTCCTTCACAACTATTTCCACGAAAAGGGTGTTGAAATGATCCATAACAAAACTGTTACCGGATTTGAGGGAGATGGAAAAGTTGAAAAAGTCCTGCTTGAGCCCGATAGTTCGATAGAAGCAGACATGGTTGTTGCAGGCATTGGCGTTGAACCAAATACCGAAATTGTTGAAGGCACTGCCATTGCCCAGGAAGACGGGATCGTGGTGAATGAATACCTTGAAACGAACAAGCCCGGTGTTTTCGCAGCCGGGGATGTTGCAAAGTTCCCCGATAACATTTTTAAGAAGATGCGAAGGGTGGAGCACTGGGAAAATGCCTATGAGCAGGGAACCCATGCAGCACGGATACTGACAGGACAAAGAAAGCCCTATTCTTTCCTGCCTTTCTTCTTTTCCGACATTTTCGACCTTGGTTACGAATACTTCGGCGACAGCGAGAAAGCCGATACTAATTATATAAGGGGCGACCTGGCAGAAGGTGACTTCAGCTCCTGGTGGTTCGACGGCGACAAGCTTGTAGCTGCCTTTATCATGGCCGGCAGACCCGAAGAAGAGGGGAAAATGGCAAGGAATTGGATAACGGACCAGGAAACGCTCGACAGAGAGAAAATATCTGACACAAAAACAAAACTTGAAAACATCATTAAATAGACAGAACCATGTTTACCAAAAAAAATTACCCATTGATAATTTTACTGTTATTGTTTGTAAGCAGCAACATTAAGGCACAGGAAACAAACGAGGCGATCCATGAAAAATATGCGGGAAAGATCGTTTTTGCCGAAGAAAAAATCAATTTTGAGAACATCGACGACGGGATACTCAAAGATCAGTTCAGGTTACTGAACACCATTTATGGTAAAGCTTTCCTGGAAATGCCCATAGGAGATTATTACGATAAATTCAACTGGTCGTACACCAATGATGATATCGACCTGAACTACAATTTCTCAACCACCATCTATATTGATGGCGACAAGGCCATAAAACTCTTTGATGAACTGGCGCCGGGCCCGTTCAACAACAACACCTACCTTGACCTGGTAGTTGCGCCGGACAACGGCGACAAATATGAGTACAGCCTGCTCAGCAGCGATTGGGTTGACAGGGTCTCAGAATTAAGCGATGGCAAACATGCCGTCAGGGTAGAAATACGCACAGAAAGCAAAGATTATCCCGGACTTAAGAAAGACCCGGTAGCAACAGGCGAATTTACCTTGCATGTTGAAAGCGCCAAGATTGATGAGTTTGTCAAAAAATTTGAGATCACACCTCCTGAACCTACGATCATTGATGCTGATGTTAAGCTCGGGGTTATTGATGCTTCTGAAAATATGTACCCGGGAATGGCGCCGGTTGATGCTGTTATTATAGAACCAACCGGTCAGTGGCAGTATAACCGCGACCTGCAGGGAAACATACTGTCAAGGAATTTCCTTGCTGCCATCATACTGAAAAATATTGAAGGTGAATGCTTTGTAAAGACCGCAAGGTTTTTCCAGGATCACAGGGGTTACTTCCAGTTCGACGAAGTGAGGCTGTCGGAGAAACTCGACAGTTATTATAATTACCGGATACCCTGTGAGAATGTGGAATAGCAAAATAGTGAACAACATTTAAATCGGGACCAAAAAAAGCACCGGGCAAAAACGGCTTTCATGATTTACTGTTTTTAACCCGGTGTTTTTTAACGTCCCCGTTATTTTTTTGTATCAGGTACTGGAAAGCATTCCTCCGTCGATACGGTGCACCGAACCTGTGATAAATGCGCTTTCTTCACTAGCCAGGAAAAGGGCCAGTTTAGCTATGTCCATATTGTCGGCATACCTCCCGAGAGGTATCATTTTTTCGAACATCTTTTTGGCCTCTTCCGGATCATCACCGCTGAAACCCTTTTCAAGTGACCGCATCATACGGTTATCCACCGGGGAGGGATTTATGCTGTTGACCCTGATTTTGGCCGAAGCCACTTCCAGTGCCGCTGATTTCATTATTCCAATAAGGGCATGCTTACTGCCCACATATGGGCTCACATTGGCAGTGCCTGCCAGTCCGGCAACTGAAGAGGTGATTATGATGCTGCCCCCGTCTTTATTTTCCTTCATTTTCGGGATCACATATTTCAACCCGAGCCAGGCCCCTTTAACATTCACATCAAAGACCTTTTGAAATGTTTCGAGCGGGTAATCCGTAACTGGTTTCACATCACCTTCTATGCCCGCATTATTGAAAAAGACATCAATGGCCCCGAATTTTTCAACCGTGGCTGTAACGTATTTTTCCACTTCTTCAGGTTTGCTCACATCTGCTGTGATGTATTCTACCTTGTTGCTTCCAATCTCCTTCTTGCTTTCTTCAAGCGAGTCCTTCTCCAGGTCGACGAGCATCACAGATGCTCCTTCTTCAACAAACAATTTTGCAGTGGCCGTTCCTATTCCACCGGCCCCGCCAGTTATAAGTGCTACTTTATTTTCCAACTTCTTCATGATATTTTCTACTCCATTTTTTTGGTTTAATAAACTGAAATAATCCTTATGTCATACCTGTTCTGTCATTGAACATTAACAATTATTGAATGAATAGATATTCTTTGTGGTTCTTTGTGCCTTCGTGCCTTCGTGGCATAAATAACAGTAGCCACTAAGGCACAAAGACACCATGAACCACGATGTTTAATAGCTCAGAAATAAAATTTCAGCAATACTTTAAATCTCTGAGATCGTTTCTGTTGATCATTTGATCACGATTGCCGCAGCAGGGTCCAGCACCTGGAAGGTAAATGCTTCCATAAAGTAGAGCTGTACCTTGTTACGATCATGACTTTCATATCCTATCGAGATATCCTGTCCGAGGGTCAGCTTAAAATCCCCGCCTCTTTCGGAAACAACCACTGCTCCCTTAAGGTTAGGTGCAAATATCAGTGACCCTCCAAGTATTTTTTCAAGTTGCATCCTTAATGGATAACCGTTGACATACGATGTGATCATTTCCCATTTCCCGGTGTCCATCAACAGGGTATACGGACCCTCCACCGATGAGGTCTTTAGCTTTGTCACTGCCTCGGCAACAATCTGTGGTACCTGGTTGGGCTTGTCGGGATACTTCAGCGAGTTGTGCTCAGTGCTGCCCATCAGACCTTTGATGTTCGCATTCTTCAAACCTTCGTAAGCGGTTCTCTCCTCAAAGGCAGCAAGCCTTTTTGCTGCTTTCTCCAGGGGCTCCAGGTCAACATCCTGTGCGCCGCGGTTAACATTGTCAAGTTCCCAGAGGTCGAGCTCGAAGGTGGACCTGACCTCGATCAGTGGTTGTACCTGCTGTACCCCGTACAGGATCTCATCTGATTTTTGTCCCCTGGGTACAGTCAGTCTCCCTACCGGTACGGCCCCCATATCAAGCCCTTTGGGACCTTCAACGTCGGCGAATTTCCTTACCGAAAGGTCTTCATTGAAAATTTCTTTTGACGTTTCGTGTATTTCTTCCCATGATTCATCTGTGATGGGTGCCAGTTGCTTTTTCAGTAAATTCATTTTTATCCTCCTTTACTTGATTTTACCTATTCCTAAGTCTGTTGAAGAATTTCCGTTATCATCCTCCAGTTCCGTAATATTATCGGTCTTAAAAAGATAGGTCTTCAGGTTCTCATCCCATGCATCCATGTTCCGCCTGAGCCATTCCAGGGCCATACAGGCATGCTCGATTTCCTCGTCCCTGTTGTGGGCAAGGATCTCCTTAAGGGATGTGTCTTCCGTTGCGTCAATGCGCTGGTTATACCAGTCGACCGCCTCAATTTCTTCTTTCAGGCTCGTAAGGGCCCTTGTTATGTCCCTTGCTTTGGCCGACAATTCATCAGTTGGTTCGTGATACTGTGACATAGTTCTAAAATTTTAACTCTCTATGAGAAAAAATCCTGCCAAGTGTTACAAAACCAAATAAAGTGAAGTAATCAGCTATTTCCGGAAGATGTTGAGTAATAAACCGATCCTGAGCGTGTATTTTTATCTACAGGTGTAGAGTAAGATACCTGGAAGGAATCATTCGTCTGTATCCATGCCCAGGAGGTTCAATTTATTATAAAGCGTTTTACGGTCAATTTTCAAAAGCCTGGCAGCTTTCGATTTATTATAATTAGCCCTTTCAAGGGCATCCATGATCACCTGGCGCTCCGCCAGATGTGACGCTTCTTTCAGGGATACTTTTGATTTAGCGGTATCTTTTACCTTGATCTTTTTATCCGCTTTAAGGTCGTCGGGCAGTTCGGGAATGTCGATATAGTCAGACTGGCAAAGCAGAACGGACCTCTTAATGACGTTTTTCAGTTCCCTCAGGTTCCCGTGCCAAATATGCTGTTCAAGCATATGTTTTGCCTCATCGGTAAAGCCTTTCACGGATTTGTCAAGTTCTTCGTTCGACATCTCCCTGAAATGCTCAGCAAACACGAGTATGTCTTCAGGTCGTTGGTTAAGTGGCGGGACCTCTATTTTGAATTCATTGAGCCGGTGGTACAGGTCGTCCCTGAATTTGTTGTTTTTCACCATGTTGATCAGGGGCTGGTTGGAGGCCGCGATGATCCGGACATCGATCCGGATATCCCTGTTCTCCCCTACCCTGTTGATGGTCCTTTCCTGCAATACCCGCAGCAGCTTCACCTGGACCTCATAAGGCAGGTTTCCGATCTCATCCAGGAAAAGGGTGCCTCCGTGGGCCGTTTCAAAAGATCCTGTCTTGTCTTTGATGGCACCGGTGAAAGATCCTTTTACATGTCCAAAAAGCTCACTGTTGGCAAGTTCATAGGGAATGGCCCCACAATCGACTGCCACGAAAGGCTGGTCCTTCCGCTTGCTGTTAAAGTGAATGGCCCGTGATACATACTCCTTTCCGGTACCTGTTTCCCCTTCTATCAATACCGACATGGAAGTGGGGGCCACGATACGTACCATGTGCATGATCTCCTTCATTTCAGGACTGGCGCCCAGGACCAGCTCTTCCTCGAACTTCTTTTTCCCGCCTGCGCCTGATTTCCGTTTCATCGCCTGCTTGATCAAAGACAGGAGATCTTCGGGCCGGATGGGCTTGGTAACATAGTCATATGCGCCGGCTTTGATGAGCTTAACGGCCGAATTCACATCGGCATAGGCAGTGATGATAATGACAGGTACGGTGCTGTTCAGTTTTCTTAAATTACTGAGTACAGTGATACCGTCGTCGTCAGGTAGGCGGTAATCGAGCAGCACCAGGTCGAGCTCGTGGTTTTTTACCTTTTCAAGGCCTTTTCGTGCGGTAAAAGCAGTTTCAACCTTATACCCCTCTTCTTTAAGAAAATTTTCAAGCAGCGTACAGATGTATGTATCGTCGTCTATCACTAATATTTTTCTCATTAATTCCCCCTTTTATATCATCTCTTTTTCCAGTTCATCAATCACTTTATTGGTCATATAATGGAGCATATGCACTTTATCAGGTACATCGCTGTAAACTTCTTTCCTAAGTGTAAGTTCTTCGATTTCTTCAAGTAAATGAACCATGTCATTGATCCTGAGATGCCTGAATGAAGGTATCATTTTATGTGCCAGTTCCCCTACACTTTTCCATTCCTCGTTTTTACGGTGCTGGTTTATCATCAGCAGGTCATTCCTTGAGTTTGAAATGAAGGTCTTGATCATAGTGTTTAAAAAGGATGGATTGTTTTTTGCCATGCTTTCAAGTTCACTGAGGTCATAAAGCTGATCCGGCGTATCGCCCGATTTTTCATAGTCAGAATCAAACCCGAACACTTTGATATTGTAGTCGGGATCCTGAAGGCTATACTCTACTATAGTGTCATAAAGGTTTTTTTCCTTGAATGGCTTGAGGAGGTACCCATCGATTCCCGCTTCCATAAACTTCTCCAGGTCTTTCTTAATGGCATTGGCTGTAACCGCCACTATAGAGTACTTGCTGCCTCTGTCTTTATAGATATCCCTAATCCGCCCGGCCGCCTGTATCCCGTTCATGCCGGGCATCTGGATATCTAGCAGGATCAGGTCATATTTTTTATCAGATACCCTCTCAAGCGCCTGGTATCCGTCCACAGCAAGGTCATAGTCAACCTGCCAGTCGTCGAAAATGGCGCTCGCAAGCAGCCTGTTCATTTCATCGTCATCCACAAAAAGGAATTTCTTGCCATCGAATACCCTCGGGTTGATACTCGCTTTTCTCTGCTGCAGGTTTTTGACACCCGAAAATTTGCTGAATGACAAAGTTATTATGAATTCTGCCCCATCACCGGCCTCGCTTACCAGTTCGATCTCCCCTCCATGAAGATTCACAAGCTTTTTAACGATGGTAAGGCCCAGGCCGCTTCCACCGTAGGTAACACCCTTGGCCTCCTTAGCGCGGGTGTACTCATCAAAAATATCTTGCTGCATGTTTGCCGGAATGCCAATGCCTGTATCCCTGACCCTGAACTTAACAATTACCTCGTCATCCGTTTCTTTTATAATCTCTGCTGATATATTCACCGAGCCTTCTTTTGTGAACTTCACTCCGTTATTGACCAGGTTGAGCAGTATCTGCTTGAGGCTGACTTCATCGCCATGCACAGGAATTTCGAGCCGGCGGGAGCAGATACCGTTCAGTTCTACATTCTTTCGCTCAGCCTTGATCTTTTCCATCCTCACAACGTCCTCAAGTACATCCCTTATAAAAAAGGGTTTTTTCTCAAAATTGACCTCATCAGTATCGAACTGTGCAAGGGTTATTATATCACTTACCATTGACAGGATATGGTCAGATGAGCTTTTCACGGCATCCAGGTATTCTTTTTGCCTCTCGTTCAATTCTGTCTTGGATAATTGCTCCGCAAACCCGATAATGGTATTCAGGGGTGTCCTGATCTCATGGCTCATCCTGGCAAGGAACTCGGTCTTGGCAACATTCGATTTATCAGCCCTTTCCCTTGCACTGTCCATGAGCTCTGCATTGATCATATCTTCAGTGATATTTTCAAAGATCAGCATGCTGACCGGGTAATTTAAGGCATCGCCCTCTTTTAAAGGTATAACCTGGATATGATAAAAGTATTTACCCACAGGCATTTCATGTGCTGCACCTGTACCCGAAGAAGCTAATTTCAGCATAGGCTTTAACGATTTGTAAACATCTTTGTCAAATACCCGTGAAAGTGCTTTCCCCTCAGCATTATCAGCATTCAATTTTAGCCTGCGGAGTTCAATCCCCTCTGCAATGATAATTTTTTCATCACTGCCTATAAGAAATATTATCACCTCAGGTATACTCCTTAGCATTTGAAGTAATATCCTGTGATCTTTTTTGTAATCCGGTTTCTGACCCATTATGAATAGTGAATGATTGAGTGGAACATTTTCTACAATTATCAAACCATATATTCATTAAAGGTAGTGATATTAACCGGTAATGAACTTATTATCATCTTACAATACACTTATATTCATCTTATTATCAAAAATCCGGACATGAATGTATAATAATCTCAAAAAAAACAGCTCTTTTGCAGTGGTACATTATTTGCGATTAAGATTAATAGCTTAAAATATTAAAATTTATCTGAAATGTTAAACATACTAGTACCGACTGATTTCTCTAAGACTTCTGAAAACGGACTCGATCTTGCTGTTGACATTGCTGAACAGCTAAACGGAAAGATCAGGTTGCTGAATGTTCTCTACCCGCCCAGAGGATCGGGCTTTTCAGCAATGGGCGATGTAGAGACCTCCCTGGAAGGAGAGGCGGCACATTTCATGGCTGAAATTGTCAGGAAGAACAAAGGAAGGTTAAATAAAGAAATAGAAAAATATAAAGACCGGAATGTAGAAATAATTCCACAACTTGATTTTGAAGATAAAGTACAGGGATTGAATGCTTTCGTTAAAGAGCACCATATAGATCTTATTATTATTGGCACCAGGGGCAGGAAATCCCTCAGTGAATATTTATTGGGGAGCCATACCGAAAACCTGATCAAGGTATCGGATTGCCCTGTAATCTCTATCAAAGAAGAGGTTGATGAATTCGCACCCGACAGTATTGTCATGGCTGTGGATATCAAGGATCAAAATTTTGAAGGACTCGGGAAGCTGAAATTGCTCACCGACAATTTCAACAGTAAAGTCCATTTCCTTTATGTAATGGACGATGGCATAAATACCGATAAAGCAATAGATGAACTCAAGCAGATAGCTGACGAGAACGGATTCACAGATTATACTATCAACACCGTCGACAACAAAAATCCTGAAGACGCCATAAAACGATATTCAAACCGGCGGTCGGCCGATATGCTGGCGGTGTTCTCCCACGGCAAAAAAGGACTGAAGGAACTGATCTTTGGCAGTGTGACCAATGATCTTATCAATAATATCAAGATCCCCGTGTTTGTAATGAATATTGAAGATTAAGCCTTGCTGCCTGCCTCTCTTCATTTCAGGAGTTTGTTATAAATTAGCATGCATGTATGCATATATGAAAATAATAATTAAACACAGGTCTTCTAAGTAAAAAATATGCTAGGGATTATTTCAGTCATACTGATATTGATCTTTTCAATTATTATCACCCGCATTGCTTCCACAGCACTTACCCATACCGGGCTCTCAAGGGAATCTTCAAGGTTCCAGGCCAGGTCGGCGTTCACAGGAGTGGGTTTTACAACCAGCGAATCGGAAAAAGTTGTAAACCACCCTGTGAGGAGAAGGATATTGCAGATATTGATGATCCTTGGAAATGCCGGAATTGCTACCGGGGTTGCCTCTCTGATCGTGGGGTTTTCCGGATTGAAAGGCGGCCAGGAAACCTGGATCAAGATAGCCATGCTGGTGGGAGGAGTGATAATCCTCTGGAACCTGGCTAACAGCAAATGGATCGATCGCCAGTTGTCAAAAATAATAAACAAATTCCTCAATAAATATGGTAAACTGCAGGTAAGCGATTATGAAAGCCTGCTTCACCTGTCGGGCGAATACAGGATCTCTGAAATTCCCGTCGAAGGACCACATTGGCTCACGGATAAAAAACTAAAGAATGCAAAACTACGAGAAGAAGGTCTGATAGTGCTTGGCATAACAAGAAGAGACGGCACATTCCTTGGGACACCTGACGGGGAAACAAAGATCATGGACGGAGATTCCCTGATAATCTATGGCCGGGCCGATGGCTTACAGAAAATAGAAAAAAGAAGCAAAGGGGCCTCCGGCAACCGGGAACATAAAGAGATGACCACCGAGCAGGATAAGGAAGTGAAGAAAGAAAAGAAAGAAGATAAAGAGGAAAAGCAAATAAATAATGAGAAAACAAAAAAGACAGAAAAAAGGAAATACGGATTCAAGAAGATAGATAAATGAACTACAAAAGTAAAAAAACTGAACCACTGATACTCTTTAAATACGGTGGGAACGCAATGGTAAACGAAGACCTTAAAAAAGAGGTTCTCAAAAGCATTTCTACCGTTGCAGAAAAAGGATACCGGGTTGTGATTGTTCACGGCGGCGGACCTTTCATACAACAGGCCCTTACAGAAGCTAAAATTGAGTCGGAATTCATCGACGGGCAAAGAAAAACCACCACTGAGGCTTTTGAATACGTTGAAATGGCCCTGAAAGGAAAAGTGAATGGCAGCCTGGTACGGATCATCAACTCGCTAGGGAAAAAAGCTGTGGGCCTTTCGGGGAAGGATGGCCAGACAGTGACGGCAACCAAACGCGTCTACAAAAGAGTGATTAATGAAATGGTCGAGGAAGTCGATCTTGGACAGGTGGGTGATGTAGCACAGGTGGACACTTCACTGATTGACCTGTTGATTGATAACAACTACATACCTGTTATCGCCTGCCTGGCCGCCGACAAAGAAGGTAACGGGTATAACATCAACGCCGATATGTTTGCAGGACATCTTGCAGGCACCCTCAAAGCCTCGCAGTATATTGTTCTTACAGATGTTGACGGATTGCTTCGCGACAAGGATGACCCGTCATCCCTGATCAGCAGCCTCAGCCTTTCCGAAACGAATGACTTGCTCGAAAAGGAAGTTATACAGGGAGGGATGATACCAAAGATCGAATCCTGCGGGATCGCCATTAACAAAGGCGCCCGTTCAGCCAGGATAATAAACGGCACCAAACCCGAACAAATAACATCGATCATAAAAAACAGTGCAACAGGCACGGTTATTTCAAAATAATACAACAGACAACGGCAAAATGACTGAACGAACCAACAAAGAATTTCTTGAAATAGATGAGCAGTATTACCTGCCCACCTTCAACAGGTATCCGTTGACCCTGCAAAAAGGACTTGGATCAAGGGTATGGGATGTTGAAGGAAATGAATACATAGATGTACTGGCCGGTATAGCCGTGAACAGCGTCGGCCATTGCCATCCTGATGTGACCGGGGCCATATGTGAACAGGCCGGGAAACTGGTCCATATATCCAACTTCTACCTTAGCGAACCCCAGGCGAACCTCGCAAGAAAGCTGACCTCCCTTTCGGGTCTCGACCGGGCATTTTTTGCCAACAGTGGCGCCGAATCGGTTGAAGGGGCCATCAAGATTGCCAGGAAATACGCCCACAGCAAAGGGCGCGGCGGTAACGTGATATCTTTCGAAGGCTCGTTCCACGGCAGGACACTTGCCACCATTGCAACAGGCAAAAAGCAGATGCAGGAAGGTTTCGAGCCAATCCCGGCCGGTTTTGAGCAGGTCCCCTTCAACGACCTTGCTGCTGTAAAAAATGCCGCCAATAAAGAAACAGCAGCCATAATCATTGAACCCGTTCAGGGTGAGGGAGGCATTAACATTGCAGAAGGAGGTTTTCTGAAGGAACTGCGCCGGTTTTGCACAGAAGAAGATATTGTTCTTATTTTTGATGAGATCCAGTGCGGAGTGGGAAGGACCGGTAATATGTTCGCAAAAGAACACTTTGACGTTCAGCCCGACATTATCACCCTTGCAAAAGCCCTGGGAGGCGGGGTACCCATAGGTGCTATTCTCTCAAACGAAAAGATCAGCGCTGCGATCTCGGCCGGCGACCATGGCACCACGTTCGGCGGCAATCCGCTGGCCTGTGCAGCCTCGCTGGCAACCCTCGAAGTTATAGAAAAAGAGGGCCTGTTGCAGGAGGCGCGCGAAAAAGGCGACTGGCTGATGGGAAAGATAAGGGACATGGAAGAACCTTCGGTCATTGAAATAAGGGGGCTTGGACTGATGATCGGGATCGAGTTCCGTTTTAACACCAAACCCCTTGTACAGGAAATGCTTGAGCATCATGTGCTGGCAAACTCAACAGCAGAGAGGGTGCTCAGGCTGGTGCCCCCGCTGAATATCAGCTACGATGACCTGGAAAAAGTAATTGAGGTACTCAGAAAATCTATAGAAAAAATCAAGTAATATGTCTGATAAAAAGAAGATAGCAATAATAGGAGCCACAGGATACACGGGGTCGGAACTGGTAAGGATACTGCATAACCACCCGGAGGTGGAAATATCAGTAATAACTTCAGAAAGCAAGGCGGGGAAACATTTTCACGATGTACACCCCTTTTTCTCCGGGATAGATGAGCATACGCTTATTTCTTCGGATGAAATAGATGAACACGAGATCGACCTGGCGTTCCTTGCGCTGCCGCATGGTGTGTCGATGGACTTCGTAAGGAAGCACCACGATAAACCTTACAAGATCATCGACCTGTCAGGGGATTTCAGGCTGAAAACACCGGAAGTTTACCAGGAATGGTACAACAAAGAACATTCATACCCGGAGGGTTTCAGTAAGGCCGTATTCGGATTGCCTGAACTTTACGGAGAGGATATAAAACAAGCAGACCTGGTAGCCAATCCGGGATGTTACCCTACCTCAGCCCTGCTCGGGGCAGCCCCCATAATACAGGAAAACCTGGTAGGCCCGGGACCTGTTATAGTCGATTCCAAATCCGGGGTAACCGGCGCAGGGGTGAAATCGAGCTCCGTAACCCATTATTCCAATGCAAACGAGAATTTCAGGGCTTACGGCCTGAAGAAACACAGACACACTATTGAGATCCAGGAAATACTTGAAAAGATCTCGGGGAGGGATGTCAATGTGCAGTTCACGCCCCACCTGCTGCCCGTCGACCGTGGAATTTTATCGACCATCTACAGCAACCCTGTTCCGGGATTTAATGCAAAGCAACTGCCGGAGGTGTACAAAAAATTCTATTCAGAAACACCTTTTGTAAGAGTGAGAAAGGAGCCGCCAGCCATAAAAGATGTACGGGGATCGAATTTTTGTGATGTTTATGCTACCTACGACGAAAGGACAAACCTGATAATCGTCATAAGCGTGATCGACAACCTTGTAAAGGGTGCTGCAGGGCAGGCCGTACAAAACATGAACATCATGTTCGGATGGGATGAAACAGCCGGCTTGCATTCTATACCTGTCTCACCCTGAAAAAAGAATAATTATTCAGTTATTTGCAAATAAATATACAATATTCAAATCATGATCAAGAACATAACAAACGTCAGAGGAATCAAATGCTGGGGGGCTCACACCGGCGTAAAGTCGATGCGCAGGGACCTGGCAATAATCTATTCGGACGTCCCTGCCAGCGCCGCGGCGGCTTTCACCCAGAACAAAGTGCTGGCCGAACCGGTCAAAGTATCGCAGGAGCACATGAAGGACGGAAAGATACAGGCAATCGTGATCAATTCAGGGAATGCCAATGCCTGCACTGGCGAGCAGGGATACGAAGGCGCCCGGGCTATGACAAAGGCCATGGCCGGGGAGCTGGGAATAGATGAAGAAATGGTACTGGTGGCCTCAACAGGGGTTATTGGTGAGCCTTTCCCTACTGATGATATTGTTGAGGGCATACGAGAAAATGTAAAAAAGCTGTCGTCAAAGTCAAACGCAGGTTCCCTCTGTGCACATGCCATTCTCACTACCGACACCTTTGCCAAGGAAGGCTTTGTTGAGTTTGATGTTGACGGTTATGAAATAAATATGGGTGGAATAGCCAAGGGATCGGGGATGATACACCCCAATATGGCTACCATGCTGGCCTTTATAGTCACCGATGTTGCCATTGAACAGGAACTTCTGCAAAAAACAATTAAAAAAGCTGTAGAAAGATCATTCAACATGATCACGGTAGATGGGGTAACATCCACCAATGATATGGTGGCTGTACTGGCAAACGGACTGGCAAACAACGACATTCTGAAGACTGAGAAAGATCCGGGCTATGCTGAATTCAAGAAGAACCTGGAGGATATGATGATCCACCTGGCCAAACTGATCGTTTCTGATGGTGAAGGATCTTCAAAGTTCATTGAATACGAAGTTGTCAATGCTCCGAGTGAAAAAGCAGCCAGGAAGCTCATCAGGAAAATCTCAGATTCAGATCTTGTCAAGGCAGCCATGTACGGACGTGACCCCAACTGGGGAAGGATCATCTGCGCCGCAGGTAATGCCGGCATTCCTTTTGATTACAAGAAAGCGGACCTTTTCCTGGGTGATGAAAACAAACTGATCAATGTACTTGATAAGGGTACCCCTAACGATTATGATCGTCACTACATGAAAAAGCTCTTACGCGAATCTCATGTCAAGATAAAATTCGACCTGCACAACGGAAGGGCTAAAGCCAAAGGCTGGGGCAGCGACCTTACCCCCGATTACGTGCTGTTCAATTCCATATATACAACCTGATCCAGACAAAATATCTTTAATTTCGGGGAGGAATAACGTGAGTATTGATGGAACATAAGAAAAATTAGTTTGCCATGAAAAAACACATCGGATGCAGCGGTTATCATTATGATCATTGGAAAAAGGCGTTCTATCCCGAAGATCTGCCCAAAGAAAAATGGCTGGAATATTATGCCCGCCACTTCAATACTGTTGAGATCAATAATACATTCTACAACATGCCAGAAGTTGAGGCAATCAAAAGCTGGAGGGATCAGACACCGAATGACTTCAGGTTCACTGTGAAGGCAAACCGTTATTTTACGCATATGAAAAAGCTTAAAATGGACAGGGAATTTTCTGATAGTCTTCAGGATTTTCAGGACACGCTTCATGAGCTTGGCGATAAGCTGGGCTGTGTCCTCTGGCAGATCCCCGAAAACCTTCACAAGGATGTTTCAAAGCTTGATTCGTTTTCTGAGGCCCTCGATATGAGCATGAATCACGTGATTGAGTTTCGCCATAAATCATGGTTTACCAAAAAGGTTTATAACCTGATGGAGGATAATGAGCTTTCATTTTGTATCCTTTCTGCCCCCGGCGACCTGCCCGATGATGTTATCACAACCTCCAAAACCGCTTATGCACGCTTTCACGGGGCAAAAGAATGGTATGAATATCATTACAGTGATAAAGAACTGGATTCGTGGAAGAAACGCCTCCAGGAACTTGACGGGATCGATGAGCTTTATATCTACTTCAACAACGACCCGAACGCCTGGGCGATAAAAAATGCAACCAAATTCAAATCAATGCTTACCAAATAATGTCTTAGCACCTGCCATTGACTGAATAATTCACTTTACCTCATAAAGTAAGAGCCAATCAAGTATCTTCAGTCTGTGGATTATTTCTCCAACAGGGGAGAAAAATACACAGTCACTTATCGAAAATATCAACACAACCACTGATTAGCATACCATCCGATCATAGTGGGCTAATGAGGTATGGATTTTGCGCTGATAATCAATTAATAATTAATAATGAAAAATTAATAATGAAAGCACAGGGGCGCAGAAGCGCAGGAATTCAAAATTTAGAATTTAGAATTAAAAACCCAGCACCCAGGGCCTAGTACCCAGCACCTACTTGACAATAAAGACAATTTGACAATAGAGACAATTTTGACAATAGAAACAATTTTGACAATAATCCAAAGGCCAACAGCGAATTAAAAAGAGAGGAAATATATGACACGGACAGTTGAAGAAATGAAAAAACAAGATGTATTGGATCACCTGATATGGGACGACAGCGTGAACGCAAATGATGTTCATGTTAAGATAGAGAACGACACTGTCAAGCTTGAAGGTACGGTCCCGAACTTTACCGCAAAAATTTCGGCACAACGGGATGCCTTCAGGGTGAAAGGCGTGAAAAACGTCGAAAATTATCTCCAGATCAAATTTCCGCCAAGGATCACAATCCCTACGGATGAAGAGATAACAGAAAATATTAAGAACATGCTCCTGTGGAACAGCAGGATCAATTCAGATAGCATAAACATACAGACCGATAAAGGTGTGGTTACCCTTTCGGGGATTGTCAACTCCTTTTGGGAGAAATACCTGGCCCTCGACATTGCCAACTCGGCAAACGGGGTAACGGAGGTAATCAACACCATTTCGGTCAATCCCACAAAAACAGTAATCGACATGGATATTGAAAGAGACATAAAAAATGCTTTCGAGCGAAGCAGCCTGATCGATGAGGATAAAATTTATGTGGATGTGAGCGGTGGAGTGGTCCACCTGATAGGCACAGTGTCACATTACCTTATCAAAGACGAGGCCTACGACATAGCAATGTATACCGCCGGCGTAACCAATGTAGTTGATGATATCATAATTGGCTGAGGCCTGCAACCTTGTTGTTCTGTTCAACTAAAAGATCATAATAAATAATAAAATATGAAATTCAAGACTTCTGATGGCGTGGATATCTTTTATGAAACCTACGGCAACGGCGAGGACTATCCGCTCTTTCTCATACATGGCCTGGGTGCCGATCATAAAATGTGGGATCCCCAGATCTCAAAATATCCTTCTAAAGGGTACAGGCTTATTGTTCCCGACCTCCGGGGCCACGGGGAATCATCAAATGTAGGATCTTTCCGCATCGGCGATTGTGCCAGGGACATAAAAGAGCTGTCGGATAAGCTTGGAATTGAGAAATTCAGTCTTGCAGGGGTTAGCCTGGGTGGCGCCGTTGTGCAGCAATTTGCATGCGATCATCCCGGTAAGGTGGATAAACTTGTGATTGCCGACAGCTTCAGCTCTGTTTCCACTCTCACGCAAATGGCTGCCGGCTGGATGCAATGGCTCACAATGAAGATCACACCCGACTTCCTGGAAAGATCGCTGAAGCAGGTTTACAATGGGCCTGAAAGGGAAAAGGCACTGCAATATTTCCTCGAATCCTACAAAAAAAGTGACAATGAACAGCTCCTGATGGCAAGGGCCGAGATAAACAGGTTCGATATTACAAATCGCCTTGAAACGGTTGATGCACCAACCCTGGTAATCGTGGGTGACGGTTTTGGGAAATTTGCCATAAAAATGGCCAGGAAAACAGCCGGTCTCATTAAAAACTCACAATTCAGGATACTGAAACATGGATGTGACCCATCCAACCTGGTAGTACCTGAGCATTTCGACAACGTTGTGCTCGACTTCCTCAAATAACAGGTTTGAAACCTGAATTATCATCATGGCAGAAAAAATAGAGCAAAACTCAAAACCATACTTGAACAAAACTCCCAAAGAGGTTATTGAAAAACTTTCTTCTGATATTGATAAAGGCTTATCGACAGAAGAAGTTAAAGAGCGGCGTGAAAGATACGGGTTGAATCAACTACCAAGGAAGGAAGGAACCAATCCTTTAAAGCTCTTCTTAAAACAATTCAAAGATTTTCTCATTCTCATTCTTTTCCTGGCTGCCGGGATATCCATCTATGCCGGACAAATGGCCAATGCATACATAATTTTCGGGGTTATCCTGTTCAATGCCATCATGGGCTTCATACAGGAATACAAGGCAGAAAAAGCGGTGGAGGCTATCAAGAAAATGGTCAAGAAAAAGGCTATTGTATTGAGGAACGGGGAGCAGCAAACCATCAAAGCCAGAGAGCTGGTACCGGGTGATATAGTGTACCTGAGGGAAGGGCAAACCGTTCCGGCCGACTGCCGGATTGTCGAGGTGAAAAACCTGCGCACAACCGAAGCCACTCTTACCGGAGAGCCCGCTCCCGTTGCAAAACAAAGCGGCAAAGTGAAAAAAGATGCCGAACTGATCAACAGGTCGAATATGGCCTGGAAGGGGACTCATGTTGTAAAGGGATCAGCTACGGCCATTGCAATAGCCACTGGAGAGAAGACCGAGCTCGGTAAAATTGCAGCTTCCCTTGGCGAAATGGAGAAATCCGAATCGAATTTCAGGAAGAAAACAAGCAGGCTGGCCAAAAAAATGGCCGCCATTGCCGTTTCAACCTCCATAATCGTTTTCTGCATCGGTTACTTTTATCGCTCTTTTGAATTCAACGAAATACTTCTTGTCACCATTGCCACCCTGGTGTCGTCGATACCCGAAGGGTTGCCGGTGGTTATCTCCATTGTTCTCGCTATAGGGGCAAACCGGATGGCCAAACGGAATGCCATCATCAGGGAGTTCACAGCCACCGAGGAACTCGGCTCTGTGAGCACTATCCTCACCGACAAAACGGGTACCATCACCCAAAGCATACTGACCGTTAAAAAACTCTACGATGCCGACGGCAATGAATCTGCCGTAACAGGACAGGGGTACGAACTGGAAGGTGATATTACTGATGAAGATGACGAAGAGGTCACTGTAGATGATGAGAATCCCGCCCTGGCAAAGCAACTTCTTGTGGCTGCCTATGGTAATGCCGCAACTGTAAAGAAAAGTGGAAACGGAAAGGGAAATGAAGAAGAGGAAGGAAACAGCAGCGAAGTTCAGGTGAGCGGCGATCCCACGGAAATCGCCCTGAAGGTGCTGGCAAAGAAGAGCGCCATTTTCGAAACCGAACCTTACAGCAAAGCCGAAGTGCTGGATGACATCCCTTTCAACTCTGAGCAGAAGTTCAGGGCTACCCTGGTAAGTTACAATGGAAAAAGAGAAATGCTGGTCCTCGGTGCCCCTGAAACAGTTCTTGAAAAAAGCGAAAAATGGCTTAAGAAGGACGGAACAAAGAAATTAACCGGCGAAAACAGAAAAAAGATCCGGGACCGGAATGATGAGTGGGCCGGAAATGCCATGAGGGTGCTTGCCCTGGGGTTCAAGGAAATCCCTGAAGGCCAGGACGAAATTGAGGCCGAAGATGTGGATTCGATAGTCTGGGCCGGGCTGGCCGGTATAATAGACCCTCCGAGGCCCGAAGTGGAAAAAGCTGTTTCGGAATGCAAAACAGCAGGTATCAGGGTGGTTATGGTAACTGGCGACCACAAGCGAACGGCAGCAGCAATTGCAAAAAAAGTAGGCATTATTGAGGAAAACAATGGAAAAGGTGATTACCCCGATGCACTGTCGGAAAAAGAAATAGAAGAACTCAGCTACTCTGAGTTCGTGGATATGGTGGAGAATGTATCTGTGTTTGCAAGGGTGAGCCCCAACACAAAATTAAGGATAGCCGAAACTTTACAGGAAAAAGGAGAACTGATAGGGATGACCGGCGACGGGGTGAACGATGCCCCGGCGCTCAAAAAAGCCGATGTCGGTATCGCAATGGGCAAAAAAGGCACTGATGTGGCAAAAGATGCCTCACAGATAGTACTATCAGATGATAATTTTGCGAGCATTGTCAATGCCATAAGGGAAGGGCGTATTGTTTTCAAGAATGTGAAAAGCACCAGTTACTTCCTGCTCACCACGAACTTTGCATCAACTTCCACACTGATCTTCACGCTTCTGCTTGGTATGCCCATACCACTCACTGCCGTGCAGATCCTGTGGGTAAACATTGTTACCGACGGCATCATGGATGTAGCCAAGTCAACTGAGAAAGGCCACGGCAGCATGATGGACCGCAAGCCCATTAAAAAGAACGAAAAGATACTTACCTGGGACATACTCCCCTATCTTATCATAATGGCGGCAATTATGGTGACCATGGCAATTTTTGCCTTCAACCATTACCTCCCTGAAGGGCTTGAGAAGGCACGTACGGCTGCATTCCTGATAATCGCCATGACACAGGTTTTCAACGTAATGAACATGAGGGATATCCGTAAGTCGGTTTTCGAGATTGGCCTGCTGAGCAATAAATGGATCAACCTGGCTTTTGTAGCTTCCATCGCATTGCAGTTCGCGGTTGTTAAGATACCGTTCCTGCAGTCTGCATTCGGTTTTTCAGGGGTAAGTATAGTGGAATTCCTGGTTATTACCCTGATCAGTTCAGCAGTCCTCTGGGCCGGTGAACTCTACAAGCTAATAAGGAGGAATATCAGGACCTGAAAAATCCAATCAGGACCTGAAATCCCTTTCCTTCTAAAATGTTACTAGTCTTCTTCGTAATGGATGACCTCAACCGGACAGTCTTCAGCACATTCCTTGATCTCATCCTCGAACTGGCTGAAGTCAGCCCCTTCCTTGACAAATGCCGAGTCGTCACCCATCTCAAAAACATCAGGGCAGGTATCGGTGCATAATTCACAGAGTGTACATCCTTCTTCGATCCAAACTTTCTTAATAGCCATCACTAATAATTTTAAGGTTTAAACAAATTTACAAATAACTTGATAGTAAACATATACTAAATTCTATGCCAAAAGCAACTCCCGAAAAAGGGTCAGAAAATTGTTCACCGGGCGATATTATTCCCCAAACCGTGTAATAATTACACAACCGGCCAGCCCACCCATCTTACCATATCATTCCCTATACCCTGATTATCTATGTATTGCAAGCTTTAAGTGAAAGATCTGAAAAGATTTGGCATATAGTTTTCACATAGATCGATAACATTAATCAAAAAAAGGATAGAAACAATGAAATCAACGAAAAAGATCTTAAGAAAAATAGTCAGCAGTTTAATAATGATGGCTATAACTGCCGGAATTATCTTCACTGCAACATCATGCCAGAATATGCAGCAGGATAAGCAGAAGACTGACAAAGAAGATGTTAAGGAAGAAGTTGATGAAGCTGTTGAGACTACAAAGTCTTACCTTTCACAGGAACAGCAGGAAATTGTAGACAGGTACGAGGCACGGATGGACAAAGCCGAACAGAACATCGATGAACTGGAGGACAAAATGGCCTCAGCAAGTAAGGATGTGAAACAACAGTTTCAGAAGAGAATTGATGAACTGGAAGAGCGCCAAAAAAAGGCCCAAAAGAAATTAGACGAACTGGGTGAAACAACCGATGAAGCCTGGGAAGATGTAAAACAAGGAGCCGATGAGGCATTTGATGAGCTCGACCAGGCAATTGATAATGCTAAGAAGGAATTCAAGTAGGAGTCAATTCTTAACAACGAGTATTAATCTTTCGAAATTAAAATCAAAATATAAACCTTAAAAATTCAGAAACATGAGTATTGTAAAAGTAATTGAAGTAATTGGATCATCAGACAAAGGATTTACTGAGGCCACAGCCAATGCGGTAAAGGAAGCCTCAAAATCAGTAAAGAACATCAAATCCATTTACGTCAAGCATATGAATGCCAATGTTGAAAACAACGAAATAATTTCATATGCGGTAAATGCCAAGATCTCATTTGAGATCGATAAATAGAATAAAAACGCCCCCCCTCAGCGGGGGGGGCTTTACCAAATTTGCAGGAATGACTATGAAAAGAAGTATAAAAAACCTCGTAGGATATTCCATTCAGGCACTGGATGGACCAAAAGGCAGAGTAAAGGACTTTCTTTTTGACGAAGAACGGTGGGTTGTCAGGTACCTTGAAGTAGATTTCGGCAATCTTTTCAAAAAGAAAAGAGTGCTGATACCAAGGGTATTTATGATGGATCCCGATTGGGACAATGAAGAGTTTCCGGTCAATATTTCGAAAGCAGAGGTAGAGGACTGCCCCGACCTGGAAGAAAAGATGCCTGTTTCACGAGAATATGAAAAAGAACTGGGCAGGCATTACCGGGTGGACTTTTACTGGGCCGATGCCTACTCCCCAGCAGCCGCTGCAAGGTATTTTCCGCCCCGTCCGCTGAGGACGCCTTCGAAGAAATTGAACGAAAAGGACCTCGACACCAGCCTGAGAAGCTTCAGGGAGGTAAAGGATTATACCATCAGGGCAATAGACGATACACTTGGCCATGTTGAAGACTTAATAGTTGACGACGATGACTGGCAGATCGTGTACCTGATAGTTGACACCAGTAACTGGCTGCCCTGGAGCAAGAAAGTGCTACTGCCGCTTGAATTCATAAAGGAGATAAGTTATGTAGACCGGAAAGTGGCCATAGCGCTTCATACGGAATCGATCAGGAACGCACCGGAATACGATGTGGACAAGCCTGTCGATATGGACTATGAGAAAGCACTGTACGATTTTTACAAGAACATTAAATAATACAGTAAATACCAAAAATATATAGTTTATGAAGAAATTAATACTGATTGCAGGAATATTGCTGGCATCTGCAGCAGTTGTCTTTTCCCAGGAACCACTGGATGACAAAGACATTGCAGATGCCATAGAAAACGAATATCTGTTTGACCATGCCATTGACGTAAACCAGGTTGATGTGCAGGTTGTGGACGGAATTGCAGAACTGACAGGAACGGTTGACAACATCAAGGCCAAAGAACGGGCCGGCAACATTGCCAGCCTCGTGAAAGGGGTCAGAACAGTGTCCAACCGCATAGATGTTGAGCCTTCGGTGGTGCTGAGCGATGAGGGAATACAAGAAAAAATAGAGTATGCATTGCTCATGGACCCTGCCACTGAATCGTATGAAGTCAACGTAAAGGTCAACAACAATGTGGTAACCCTTGAAGGCACTGTTGACTCATACCGGGAAAAAAAGCTATGTGGTGATGTGGCTAAATCAGTTAAAGGAGTTACAGCACTCAAAAATGAAATTGCCATTGATTACGAAGAAGAACGTCCTGACTTTGAGATCAAGCAGGACATAGAGGAGGCGATGAAATGGAATGCAATGATAGACGATGGCCTTATCAATGTGGATGTTAAGAATGGTAAGGTAGTACTCAGCGGAACAGTGGGCAGCTCCATGGAAAAGAACAATGCTTATTTTTCTGCCTGGGTTGCCGGTGTAGAATCGGTAGATGATTCCAGGCTGGAAGTTGAATGGTGGGCCGAAGATGAAGAGCTGAGGAAAAACAAGTACGTCCCGAAGTCGGACGAAGAGATCAAAAAGGCCATTCTGGATGCAGCCTTATACGATCCACGCCTTTTAATGTTTGAGATCACACCTGAAGTTGAAAACGGATGGGTGACCCTCAGAGGCAGTGTTGATAACCTGAAGTCGAAAACAGCAGCAGAGAAACTGGCTGATAACACAACCGGTGTAACCGGTGTTACAAACAGGATCAAGGTCAAGGCTGATGCGAAGCCCACCGATAATGAGATAGAGGCCAATATCAGCTCAGGCCTGTGGAACAATGCAATTACGGAAGCCTGGGAAATTGATGTCACTGTGTACAATGGCATTGCAACTCTTTCTGGGGTGGTTGACAGCTACCTCGAAAAGATGGAAGCTGAGTGGATAGCCAGCGGAGTTGAAGGCGTTACAGAAGTCAACAACAACATCACGGTAAGTTATCCATACAGCTACTACTGGTGGGGTCATTACCCGTACTACGATCTTTACATGACACCACCCGACCCTGCCAACACACCTACAGCTTATTACCTTGAAGATTCAGAAATAAAGGGTAATATCAGCAGTGAATTGTGGTGGAGCCCTTTTGTTGACAAGGACCAGGTAAATGTTGAAGTCAACAATGGTCATGTAACCCTTACAGGAACCGTCGATAGTTGGAGAGAATTTGAAAAAGCTGCAGAGAATGCCTGGGAAGGCGGTGCATGGTCGGTATCCAATAATCTGATCGTTAAATAGAGAAAACATACAAGGATAGCCGGAAATGCCCAATCCTACAGACCCAGCATGCGACCCGGGTATTTTCCGGCGCCTTGTAAAGTAAAATAAGCCAATGGATACTAAAAAAGCAAGAAAAAAAGCAGGCAGGATGTTCGCCTCTGAAAGGGGACTCGAAGGGCAGAAATAAAGAAATTCTGCTATTAACTTTTCCAATGTGGTAAATTCTAACATCAGGTTTTATGAGAATTTTGATAACAGGTACAAGTTCAGGAATAGGAAATGCCCTTGCCCATGAATATTTGGATAAGGGAGGTGAAGTTTTCGGGATCAGCAGAAGCACTGACGAAGAACTCGCCGGTAAAAAAGACTACCATCACCTTTCACAGGACCTGGGCGAGCTGGATGAACTCCCACAGCAGATCGAGGGGTTTACCGGCAAGGCAAAGACCTTTGACCTGGTAATCCTCAATGCAGGAATGTTACCTAAGATCAAGGACATGCGCGATACCACGCTCAGAGAGATCAACAAGATTATGGATGTGAATGTATGGTCGAACAAAGTTATCATCGATAAACTCTTCGGCGCTTCCGATACTGTTCACCAGTTGGTGGCCATCAGCTCGGGTGCAGCAGTGAGCGGTGCCCGCGGATGGAACGCCTACTCCCTTTCGAAGGCAACACTGAATATGCTTATCCAATTGTACGCCAATGAAATTCCTGAAACTCATTTTTCGGCCCTTGCACCCGGTATTATCGACACAGGCATGCAGGAATACATTGCAAGTTTGCCTGATAACGAATTCGAGGTGATCGACAGGCTGAAATCGATGAGGGGTACCAGCCAGATGCCTCCGCCTAAGGATGCAGTCAACTTACTTATTGAAGCTTTTGATTATGCTCTGAAATTTGAAAGCGGCTCCTTTCTCGACGTCAGGGACCTTTACCAGGACAGGTAAAGAGATGTGAAGCGTGAAGGGTGAAGCGAATTATTCATTATTAATTAATTCATTATGAGTTTTCTTACCATTTTATATATCATTTTAGTTGCGCTGGTCTTGACATTTATTTTTGGTTTCCTCTTTCGTGTAAGAGGCCCCTGGGGCAGTTACTGGAGTTTTTTTGCAGTGATCTTCCTCGGAATATGGGCGATTACTGTCTGGATGATACCATTCGGGCCATACTGGCGTGATATTTACTGGTTGCCTCCCCTCGGGGTGGGTATTGTGCTGGCCATCCTGCTGGCTGCTGCGGCACCAAGCCCCAGGACCCGGGCAATAAGGGAGCAGGAAAAAGAAGAGCTGAGGGAAAGAGAACAGCCTGCAGTGATCACAGGACTGTTTTTCTGGATATTAATGGTGGCACTTGTCGCCATTATAGTTGCAGCAGTGGTTTAAACCTTTCAGCCTCTTATTATTTCAAGTTTTCCGGAGAGGATCTCAAGGTCAACTTTTTGTTTGCGGCCGGTGGCCTCCCCGTCCACCTGTAATTCCTGTGAGGGCGAAACCCTGATAGTCGCTTTTTCAACCTGCAGCACCTTGATGAACCTGTGACCAGACAGCCCACCGGTAAAGAGGGCCACAACAAGGTAAAAGAAAAACCAGAAAGGAAAGGGCTTTATCACAATGATCTCGAACTTACCGTCGTCCATTTCTCCCTGTGGGTTGATAATTGCGCCGGTGCCATAGTATGAAGAGTTTGCCGCAACTACCATTATCGCTTTTGAATTCACCTGCCAGTTACCGGAACTTATAACTGTCCTGAACTTTCTTATGCTTCCGAGTTCTTTAAAGTACTGTTTAGCATAACCAATAAAACTCCTTACTTTCTCACTCTCAAAACGCCTGATAACCCGGGCATTCATCCCCAGATCGCTCAGGTGCAGGCAGATCTTTTCATCTCCGGCCTTTATCACATCCACTTTCCCGGGCGAACCTTTGAACACCTGCCCTACAGCTTCAAGAGGATCTACAGGAATATCCATTTGATAAGCCATACCGTTGGCTGAGCCCAGCGGGACTATGCCCACCTTTATATTTTTTCCCATCACGAGGCCGGCCACAAGGTTCACTGTTCCGTCGCCGCCACAGGCCACGGCAATGGAGGGGCGAAACGACTCAAGCTCATTCCTCATGCGTGCTTCATCTCCCACACCTGTCATCTCATAGATCCTGCATTTATAGCCCGCAGCATCTGACTGGCGGATGATCTCGTCCTCCAGGTTTTCTGCAATTCCCTCTCCCGCTTTGGGGTTAAGAAAAAATATTACCTTTCTGTTGTAGTTCACGGCAATTTCAAAAATACCCTTTTTTGGTCTGTATTTTGATTTAAGTTCAATTTCATTGCAAACTTCTTAACATTGAATAAAAACCTGAAATACCTCTACAAAAAGGCCAGGAGCCCTTTCAAAGCTGTAAAGCTTTTCATTAAGAAGCAGCTCGGCTTCCTGGGAATTCCTGTGATTGTACCGTATACCGCCTACGGCAATCACGAAAAGATCTTCATTACAGGTGCTGTTGTTGAGGATAAAGGCCTGGCAAAGCCGAAGGAAGGACAGAAACTGTGGAAGAACATACTCGCAATGATCAAAAGATACGCCGGTGATGAGATTGCAGGCGCCAGGGTCAGGATAACCTTCAAAGATCATTCGGAAATAGTCCGGACAAACGAGGACGGTCTGTTTCACACCATTCTTCCTGTGAATGGTTCCATTTCAGGGATAAGGACGTGGGATTCGATTACTTATTCGTTTGCTGACCAGATAATTGAAGGTCAGGATAAGGGGGAAATTACCGGTCCGGTCCATTTTCCAGGGCCCGGCGCTGATTTTATGGTGGTTTCGGATATCGATGACACAGTGATGATCTCACATTCAACAAAAGTCTTCAGGAAGCTGCGGCTTATGCTTTTCAAGAATGCCCTCACCCGGTCTCCTTTCGAAGGCGTGTCAGCTTTTTACAAAGCGCTCGCACAACCCTCGAACGGAGGCCAGCGTTCAGTGTTTTATGTATCTGCCAGCGAGTGGAACCTCTATGACCTGCTGGTCGATTTTTTTGCCTTCAGGGGAATACCCAGAGGCCCCCTGCTACTGAGCGATACCAAGATGAAACTCACAAGGTTCTGGCGTTCAGGCAAAAGTCACAACGAAAAGGCGGATAAAATAAAAGATCTTTTTGAGTTCTACCCAAACAGGGATTTTATCCTTATAGGCGACAGCGGTCAGAAAGACCCTGAGATCTATCTCGAAATACTCGAAATGTTCCCCTCAAGGGTCAAAGCAATATATATCCGGCATATCGGAAGTAAAAAGATCAACAAACAGCTCTCAGATATCATTAAGGAAGCCGGGGAGCTGGGCGCTGAAATGATCCTGGCAAGAACCACGATAGAAGCTGCCAGGCACGCAGCCGAAAAAGGATATATCAGAAAAGAACTGGTTGAAGGGATCAGGTCGGAAAAATATTTTGAAGAACAGAAGCCCGCCCTTTGAGCCGTTGTTGAAAATTCTCCACAAGGCAGGGTCGCTCCATAAATCCAGACTGCCCGAAACACGTTGTATTTACCTCATTTCCAATTTTTTTAACACCTATTGGATTCCGTTTCCCTTAATGCGGTATGGGAATTGCCCTGTTTATTTAAGGAAAGGAATAATTATTATGGGATCAATACTAACTTACATACACAATATGAAGCAAGCGGGCAACCTTGTTGACTATTCGGTTGGACTGGCCCGCGACCTGAAAAAAGAAGTGGACCTGCTCAGCACTGTAAACCTGAAGAACTTTCCCCTGGGTATCCCCATCGCAGAACCTCCTCATCATAAATACGATGAAATGAATGTTGGGGAGATCATGAAAAAACTTAATTCGGAAATGAGAGCCGAGGTAATTAGAGTGAAACGCAGGATCACAAATCCGCCTCAGATAAATTTTTTCACCGAAAGAGGAGTCAGTTACAAGGTGATCGAACAATATGTGAATAATAACCGGTACGATTTCATAGTTGTTTCGGCCAATACAGAGAATGAATACCTGATCAACGACCGGAACATGGATATCATAAAACACAATGAACCGCCGGTTTGGGTCATCCCTCACAATGCACAATACAAACCTTCGGAATCGATCATTTATGCTACCGATCTCGAAGAAGATGACATTCCGACACTGAAAAAGGTAGCTGACCTGGCTGAGAAAAGCGCTGCAAAGATCTCAATAGTTCATGTTGTTGATGACCCCGAAACGAAAAGCAGGATTGAAAAGGCAGGGACTTCAGAAGATCTCATTAAGAAAGTGAGATATGAAAATATTGAACTTGTTACTGTTCTCAGGGAAAAAGACAAGAGGCCCGACCAGGTAATCAATGAGTTTGCGAAGCAGATAGGATCCACCCTGATTGTTGTTCTCAAAGAAAATAAGAGCTTCTTTGAAAAACTTTTCAGAAGAAGTACAACAAAAGACCTGATAGATGTTTCCGACATACCAGTCCTTGTTTATCATGAAGATAAATTCAAACATGACACAGGTTAAAAATTGCGGATAATCTTTGTGGAAGATATTACACAGGGATTAAATGCTAAACTTCCGGAAAGACCTCAAAGCAAATCAAATACAGAGGATACACGAAAAAAATGCATTATGGCATAATCTTTCCGGTTAGTCATATGCGATCATCAAAACAAGAAATAAAAAACAAAAAACTATAAGCCATGATCAAAAAGATACATTTACTGGCAATCATTTCATTACTGGCAGTATACTCACTCACAGGTTGTGAGAATATGCCGGGAACAGCAGAAGAAAAAAAACCTATGACGATTACCGATAATACAATAGAAACGGCGATCGTAAATGAATTTGAAGCTTACCCCTATATTTCGGAGGATTCCATAGAAGTGGAGGTAGACGACTATATAGTGACCTTAAGCGGTTCAGCAGACAATATCCTGGAAAAAGAGAAAGCCACTGACCTGGCCTCAATGATCAGAGGCGTGGATGCAGTGATCAACGTTGTTGATGTGGAATGCAAAGTGGTGGAAGACCAGGAGCTTAAAGAAAAAACTGAATACGCATTGTCAGCCGATCCAGTTCTCGAGGCATACAAGATCATTGTTAAGGTCGACAGCGGCATTGTGGACCTTCACGGTGCCCTCGATTCATGGCATCAGACACAACTTGCCGGTGATGTTGTGAAGAAAATCACAGGAGTTAGAAAAGTCAACAACAATATCGCTTTTGCTTATGATGAAGACAGGGCCGGACTGGAGATCAAGGAAGATATTGAAAGCCTTATGAAAAACGACATCAGGATTGAAAGTGGCCTTATTGACATTGAGATCGAAAAAGGTACCGTGATCCTGTCGGGAAAGGTAGGTAGCGCTGCAGAAAAATCGCTTGCAATAGTTCATGCATACGCCGAAGGTGTGGATTCAGTTATAGCTGAAGACCTTGAGGTTTCGCATGAGGCAAGGGATTCGTTACTGAGGAAAGATAAATATATTGATAAGACCAGCCTGGAGATCATTAACGCCATACAGAAATCTTTTCTGCAAGATCCCAGGTTACTAAATCACAATATTGAAGTAGAAGTGGACGACGGAAAGGTTACCCTTAACGGAACCGTAAGCAACCTGAGGGCTAAGAATGCTGCAGAGGAAGATGCCCGCAACGTGGTTGGCGTATGGGGCGTTAAAAATAACATAACTGTCGAACCAATGGAATTTGACATTCCTGAAAATGTTGCTGATAATGTAAGGGTTGCCATGGAAAGCCATCCGCTATTCGAAGATTATACAATAGTTACCGAAAGCGATGATGAGGGCAGGGTCACCCTTGAAGGCAGAGTGCATTATTATTTTGAAAAAGAGCAGGCCGAAGAACTCGCTTCAAAGGTTTATGGTGTTGCCGAAATTGAAAATAACATTGAGGTTACAGACGGGTTGGCGGCTCCAATTGATGTTACTCCTGCCAGGCCAGATCTCCCCGTTATAAGGAAGCCTCAGATCAAATCTGACGAGCAATTGCTTGATGATGTGAACTACCAGCTATGGTGGTCGCCGTGGGTCGACAGAAACCAGGTGGATGTTGCCGTGGAGGATGGTAAAGTAACCCTCAGCGGTACGGTCAATTCAACCATGGAAATGAGGCATGCAGTCAAGAATGCTTACGAGGGCGGCGCTTTTGAGGTTGACAACAACCTGAAAGTCGACTTCTGGGAAATGTGATAACAGTTTTTTTCAACTTAAATACATCATTACTTTTTACCGACAATCAATCAAAATATATACATCATGTTAGAAGGATCATTAAAGAATAAAAAAATAGCTTTTCTTGTGGAAGACGGATTTGAAGAAGAAGAACTCACAAGACCGTTCCGGGCATTCTCAGATATGGGTGCCACCACACATATCATCTCTCCCAAAAAGGATAAGGTCAAAGCCTGGGATCACACTGACTGGGGAAAAGAGTACGAGGTGGATGTACACCTTGCAGAGGCTGATCCCGATGATTACGATGCATTGATACTTCCCGGCGGGGTCATTAACCCCGATAAGCTCCGGAGAAGTAAAAATGCAGTGGTGTTTGCCTCAATGTTCATCAAAGATGAAAAGACCATTGGCGCCATATGCCACGGGCCGCAGCTTTTAATTGAAACAGGCCTGCTGAACGGACGGCACCTTACCTCCTTCCCCTCCATAAAAAGGGACCTGGAGAATGCAGGAGCCGACTGGGACGACAAAGAAGTGATAGTGGACAAAAACCTTATCACAAGCCGGACACCGGACGACATCCCGGCATTCAACAGCCGGATCGTACAGGTGCTTTCCAACTGATAAGAGGGTTTCTCAGAAGTCTTTATTGATATTTTGGAGACTGATACGGCTTTGCTGAAATGCTGACCAGGGGTCTTCTTTGGCAGACAGTCTTCTGAAAATGTTTCCGATATGGTAACTGCGGGCGGTGAGATCCTTACCTGAGACCTCATCCCAGCTCAACGGTGTGGCAACCGGGGCGCCTTCCCTTGCCCTGATTGCATAAGGGGCAACAGTAGTCTGCCCATATGAGTTCCTCAGGTAGTCGAGGAACAACCTCCCCTTTCTTTTATTCTTCCTGGTTTCGGTAGTAAGCTTTTCCGGGTCCGCATCAGCAAGCTTGTTTGCCACCTTTCCGGCAAAGTCCCTGGCTTGTTCAAAGCTGTCTTTTCCATTGAGGGGGAGCAGCACGTGAATGCCTCGTGAACCGGTGGTCATAACAAATACTTCGATATCGAGATCATCGAAGAACTCTTTGATCTTTTTCGCTCCGTATTTGACCTGTCCGAAATCATCCCCCGGAGGATCAAGATCGAACACTATGCGGTCGGGGCGATCGAGGTGCTGCTTCTTGCTCAGCCAGATGTGCGGAGTTATGGAAGCCTGGTTGGCAATGTAGAGCAGTGTCGCTTTTGAATTACAATTGACCAGGGCCTGCTTTCTGTTCTCGCCTTTCAGTTTCACGGTTATTGTATCGATCCAGCCGGGGAAATAATCGGGTTCTTGCTTCTGGTAGAATTCCTTGTCGTCAATACCATTCGGGTACCTGTGCAGCATGAGAGGCCTGCCTTCAGTGTAAGGGATGATCTTTTCTGAGATCCTGTCGTAGTATTCAACAAGATCGAGCTTGGTGATCCCTTCGCCGGGGAACAGGATCTTATCTGGTTTCGAAACTTCTATTTCGTGTCCGTTCGATTCAATTTTTTTCATTTGGGAACCTCCTTTCTGACCTCGCCGGCATCCTTATCCTCTCTCAGTCCGAGAAAAGAAGGGTGGCGCAGTCTGTTATCCGATGTCCATTCAGTGAACCTGAACTCGCCTACCAGTTCTGGATCGAGCCAGGTAGCATCTTTGTAGCCCGGGTTTCCTTCGTCAAAGGGAGGGTCGTCCCTTTCGAGGGGCTTCATTTTTTCATGCACCATTTCAAGGGTTTCCTCACCATACCCGGTCCCCACCTTTCCGGCACATACCAGCTTGCCGTCATCATAAAAACCAATTATCAAAGCCCCGAAATGTTTCCTGGACCCACCGGGTGGTGTATATCCGCATATGACGAGTTCCTGCCGGTTATCACATTTGAACTTCAGCCATTTCTTAGAGCGGCCGTGGATGTAGGTTTCGTTATAATCTTTTGCTATCAGCCCTTCCCATCCCTTTTCACAGGCTTCACGAAGGTACTTTTCCCCTTCTTTTCTCCTGTGCTGAGTATATCTTATGTTGTTATGATTGAATGAAACAGATTTTTTCAACAGTTTTTTGCGACTTTTAAGCGGCAGGGTTGAAAGATCATATCCTTCAAGATAAATTATGTCGAACACATAGAAAAAGACCGGGATGCTCGTATCGGGTTCTGTCCTGTGCATCCTGGGCTGGAGTTTTGAAAAGGAGGTGACATTGCCGTCGAATGCCACTATCTCTCCGTCCACGATAAAGTTACGGTCCTGGTCTTTGAGAGCTTCAATTATTTCGGGATATTGCTTGTTCAGGACCTTTTTGTTCCTCGACATCAGCCTTACCTCCCCGCCTTTTCTGAAGGCCAGGCTTCTTTCGCCGTCGAGCTTTCTTTCGTATATCCAGTCGTCAAGCGAGAACCTCTCTTTGGTCAGTGTAGCCAGCATCGGGTTGGTCCATTCAGGCTGCCCTTTTTTCTTAAGCTTCTTCTTCTCCTCTTCCGAAAGAACATCAAATACCTCATTCATAGCATCCTCCTGCTTTTCACTCCTGTAAATGTCCCATGCGAACATGGCCTTATGCGAACATGAAAATATGCGACCCTTCCAGGGTCGGGATTGAATTTATTTTCATTTCTTTCTATAATCATGAGATCCCTCCGGGATCTTAACAAGC
>CAZMOK010000030.1:0-33155 GCA_964567785.1 uncultured Bacteroidales bacterium
TCTCAACTCTCAACTCTCAACTCTTCTTTACCTGCCTGGCGTATGGCGCTATTCTTTGATCTGCGAACTCTTTCCTCAGATACTTGAAATAACCGGTCACAGCTACCATGGCCGCATTGTCGGTACAATATTCGAACTTAGGTATAAATACCCTCCAGCCCAGCCTTTTGCCTGTTTCCATAAGTCTTGTCCTCAGTTCGCTGTTTGCCGATACCCCACCGGCCACTGTAACGTCTTTTATTCCCAGCTCCCGGGCAGCCACCTCCAGTTTCTTCATCAGGACATTTATGATCGTCCTCTGAATGGAAGCGCTAAGGTCATTTTTGTGCTTTTCAATGAATTCACTGTCTTTTTTCAGGTTATCCCTCAGAAAATAAAGGAAAGAGGTTTTTAAGCCGCTGAAGCTGTAATCGTATCCCGGGATCCGTGGCTCAGGGAAGTTGAATGCTTCGGGATCACCCTCTTTAGCCAGTTTGTCTATCAGAGGTCCCCCGGGGTATGGCAGTCCCATGATCTTTGCAGCCTTGTCGAAAGCTTCGCCTGACGCATCATCAATGGTCTGGCCAACGATCTCAGTATCAAAACAATCCTTAACGAGAACTATTTGGGTGTGCCCGCCCGAAACAATAAGGCAAAGAAACGGAAAACCGGGTTTTTCAGGATTCTCTTCATCATCGATGAAATGGGCAAGGATATGGGCGTGCAGGTGGTTAACTTCTATGATCGGTATGTCAAGCCCGAGGGCCATCGATTTTGCAAAAGAAGTTCCTACGAGCAGCGATCCCAGCAGGCCGGGCCCCCTGGTGAAAGCAATGGCGTCAAGGTCATTTTTAGCTATCTTTGCCTCCTTCAGGGCAATATCTATGACCGGTATGATGTTTTGCTGATGTGCCCTTGAAGCAAGTTCGGGTACAACACCACCGTATTTCTTGTGAATGTCCTGGTTTGCAATGACATTGGCAAGAATTTTGGTATCAACAGAAACAGCGGCTGACGTATCGTCGCATGATGATTCTATGCCCAGTATATAAGTGCTCATAAATTCAGGAACAAAATTATCAAAAAAACAGTACAGGCATTAGGGGCTTTTCTGGTAGTGCTGCTTGCAGTGATGCTATCGTTATTGCTTATACTCAAATCACCTGTTGCCCAAACCAACCTGGCGAGGATATTTGCAGGGTATATGACCAGGGAGCTCGGCACCGTAGTTCAGGTCGACAAGATAAGGATTGGGATCAGGAATATCCTAATTAAAGGCTTTTATGTTGAGGATCACAGGCAAAAACCCCTTATAGATTCAAAACTGATAAGTATTGCACCTTCAGGCCTCAATTTCGCTGAAAACCGATTTTACTTCAGAGAAGTTTTAATTGACAGTACCCTTTTCAACCTGAGGAATTATTCGGGTGAAGAAAAACCCAATCTTACCCGGATCACCGATTTTTTTAAAGGAGATCAAGTAGACCGTGACACTCTGAAAGAAAGCCAAATATACCTGTCAAGCAACAGGGTTACGCTTAACGGCTGTCATTTTATATTGTTCAATGAAGAAAAGCAGAAGGATGTTGATGCGATAGACTATGCCGATATGGACATCAGCAGCATTGACCTTGGTATACGGAACCTCGTATTTACAGGGGATACCATTAGGGCTTTGATTGAGGAACTCTCGGCAAGGGAAAAGAGCGGCTTCATCCTGAAAGCATTCAAGGGAAATTGCACTGTCAGTTCAACCGGTTTCACAGTGGACGACCTGGAATTGAAAACCAATGAGTCATCTCTCTTTATGGACCTGGCTTTTGATTATTATCATTACCGGGCTTTCAATGAATTTATCGACTCTGTAAGGATGATGGCAGATATCAGGCCTTCAAGGCTGCAGATGAAGGATATCGGTTACTTTACCGAAGCTCTTAAGGTAATGGATAATGAACTCAGAATTGAATGTGGCTTTACAGGGACTGTTGCTGATTTTCTGGCAGAAGACCTAAAGTTTTCTTTCGGTAAGGCGATGAAATTCAATGGAAATGTTTCATTGGCCGGACTTCCTGACATATACGATACAAAAGCGGGATTGAACATCGATTACCTGTATGTGAATAAAGAAGATATTGAGTCTTTTGCCTTGCCGATAGAAGGAACTTATCTTGAAATGCCTGAAGAATTAAACAGCCTGGGCGATATCAAAATAACAGGCAGCTTCAACGGGGTTTATAATGATTTCATTTCAAAAGCAAATATCGACAGTGAAATAGGCTCTGTTCTGACCGACCTCGAAGTGATCTGGGACCCCGCGATCAGTACCGTAAAATACAATGGAAATCTTTCGACAAAGCGGTTCGATCTGGGTAACTTCCTGGCCATCGATCAACTAGGTGAAATTACCATGCAGGCCGAAGTCAATGGAAAAGGCATCACTGCCGAGGATGTGGCACTTTACCTTACTGCCTGGATCGACACCCTCGGGTTCTATGGAAATTCATATGAGCAAATGGTTATCGGCGGGGAATTGTCGGACGAAATGTTCAATGGTCGCTTTCTTGTCGACGACCGGCTTGCTTCTGTTGAATTTGCGGGGCTTGTGGATTTCGAGCGCTCACGCCCTTTGATGAACTTCAAGCTTAATGTAAGGGATGCGTGGCTTTATAAGATGAACCTGGTAAACCGCGCGGAAGATGCCAGGATTTCCGGAAAGGCCGATGTTACCGTCGACTTTGCCTCGCCCGACGACTGGATGGGAACGGTACGTTTTGATAGTGTGAATTATACTGAAAACGAGAAGGAGTATTCACTCGACAGTCTTTCAATCAATGGTGCTTTGCATCCCGATGGGCCCGACTGGCTGAGACTTGGCAGTGATATGCTTGATATAGCTGCCAACGGCGACTTTACCCTGACAGGTGCCTGGCCCGACCTTGAAAGGTCTTTTCTTCATTATTTGCATGACTCAATAGAGACCGTTAAAGAAGCCGGCAATAAGAGCTACCTGTCGCTCACAGTTGATCTCAAGAATACAGAGCAATTAAGTGAGCTGTTCATGCCCTCGCTCAAACTTTCCGCAGGTTCTGTTATTGCAGGTTCGTTCAACAGTTATGACAACGACATCAGTTTCAGGCTTACTTCCGATTGGATAACCTTCGGAAATACAAGTCTCGATGATGTGATCCTGGAGACTGAGCCGGTAAACGACAGCCTCGAAATAACTCTTTCTTCCCGCAACATTGTATTCAGGGATAAAGATCCTGATAAAGAGACAGGCAGGCTTGGTCTTGATAATTTTTATGCAGGCTCCAGGATAGCAAACGGCAATATAAGATGGGACCTCCGATGGGATGATGTAACCGACAGGGACCTGAACCTTGCAGAAGTGAAGGGCTTGCTGCAGGTCAATGAAGAGAGGGAAACAGTTCTGGAGATCAATAACCTGGACGCTGTCGTGAATGGAGATCCATGGCGGCTGGAACCGGGTAATAAAGTGCTCTTCAGACCGCGATTTTTATCTGTTAAGAACTTTAACCTCAGAAGCAGTGACCAGCAGTTGCTGATATCGGGTGTGGTCAGCGAAAGCACTTCTGATACCATAGACCTCGTTTTCAATAACTGGGACCTGACCAACTTCAATCCTCTTATCAGTTCCTCCAGTATCAGTATTGAGGGCTTTATCAACGGTCAGTTCAACCTCACAGGAATTTACTCGAACCCATCGGTGATCTCAGATATTTCTGTAAAGGATTTCAGTTTTAATGAAGAATATCTTGGTGAACTTCTGATCAATACCATGTGGAATAACACTGACAGTTCGCTTAAAGTTCGTACCCAGATTCTTGAGCAGGGAAATATCTCCCAGTTCAAGACGGTTGACATTGAAGGATATTATTATCCCCTTAAGGAGGAGGGTTACCTTGATTTTGACATTGCAATGAATAACCTGAATCTTGCAATGGGTGAGCCCTTTCTTGAAAGTGTCATGTCTGATATCAGCGGACTGGCAACAGGTAAGCTGTCGCTCAGGGGAAGTCTTTCAAAGCCTGTATTATCTGGTAAACTAAACCTGATGAGGACAGAACTTCTCATCGATTACCTGAACGTCAGTTATTCGCTCGCACACGATGTGTATTTTGATGAAAACCTCATATTTTTTGAGGATGCCATTGTTTACGATTCCAAAGGGAACAGGGTCCTTGCCAGTATGAACCTGTCGCATGATTACTTCAGTGATTTTTACCTCGACCTGAACCTTCAGCCCGATAATGCACTTGCACTGAATACCACAAGATACATGAATGAAGTATTTTACGGTAAGGCTTTTGCATCAGGGGATGTTTCAATTACCGGGCCTTTCGACGACCTGACAATGGACATAAATGCTTCTTCTTCCGGTGGGACTGATGTGGTTATTCCAATACAGTATTCAGTGGATGTTTCACAAAGCGATTTTATCGTTTTTACAAGTGAACTTGAAAAGGAAAAAGAAGAAGAGGTTGATGATGCATACAGAACGAAGATCAAGGGACTTAAACTGAACCTCGACCTCAACGTGAACCGCACTGCTGACCTTCAATTATACCTGCCGGGCGATATGGGTTTTATCAGGGCCCGGGGGGATGGTGACATCAATATGGGGATCGATGCCAGGGGGTATTTCACCATAAATGGTAACTATCGCCTGTCTGACGGGCTTTTCAACTTCAACCTGGAACAATTGCTCTCCAAAAGGTTCCAGATAAAGGAAGGCTCCCGTATTACATGGAATGGCGACATTTATGACGCAGATGTCAATATCGCCGCAATCTTTAAAACCAAGACAACACTCGCCGGACTCGGTATGGTATTGCCCCAGGGTGCCGAGAACCAGCGTGTGAATGTCCACTTGTACGTGCTGCTTACCGAGAACCTGTTTAATCCCAACATCCGGTTCAGTATCCGTTTCCCCTATTTGCAGGAAGCTGTGAAATCAAACATTTATGCTGTGATGGACACTACCGATAATTCAGTAATGAACCAACAGGCCATTTCCCTGCTTGTGCTGAACAGCTTCAGTTCCCCCGGATATACCAGCACCGCCAACCCCATTAACTCGTATTCGATAATTGCCAACCAGCTGAGTTCAATTCTCTCAAAGATCAGTAACGATTTCGATATAGGGATCAACTATATACCCGGTGATGAAATAAGCCGGGAAGAGGTCGAGGTTGCCCTCTCTACTCAATTGTTCAATAACAGGTTGATCATAGATGGAAATGTGGATGTCCCTACAAGTAATAATACAACCTCACAGGCTACGAGTAACATAGTGGGGGAAGTGAATATTGAATATAAACTCACTGAAGACGGCCGTTTCAGGGTAAAGGCATTCAACAGGTCGAACAATCTTAATATGCTCGAGCAATATGCTCCTTATACCCAGGGTATTGGCCTTTTCTACAGGAGAGAATTCAATAACCTGGGTGAATTGTTCAGGAGAGACGAGCAGCGCAAAAGAATAAAAAAAGACAATAAGAAGGAGGAAAAAGACAATGTTGATTAACTTTGCAGCCGCAAAAGATTTAATCTGATGAGATATACTCTACCATTCCTTATAATTATACTTATTGCTTTTTCATCCTGGTCTTTGGGCCAGATCTCCGTTACATACGATGATATGCCGTCACCCGGAGACACGATCAGGACCAGCACAACAATGGTGCTCGACGGGTTGGATTATGAATCGTCCGGTGAGAACCATACCTGGGATTTCAGCGGCCTGCAGCCAATGTTACAGCAGGTGGACACTTTTGTGAGTATATTTGAAACACCTGCTACCTACCAGGTTTTTTTTAACAACCAGTTCTTATATCCTGAACACAAGGCTACCATTGCAAAAGCTTTTTTCGAGTTTGACCTTATCCAGGGCTTTGAAGTGCAGGATACCTATCAGTTTTACAAAGGTTCTGATGATGATTACAGGGAAGTGGGGTTTGGCGTGAGGCTGAGTGGAATTCCAATTGCCATCCAATACGATCAGATCGATGTAGTATATGATTTCCCTGTTGAATACGGTAACGTTGATTCATCCTTCTCGGGCTTTGAATTTACCCTTCCGAACCTGGGGTATGCCAGCAGTGAAAGATCCCGCAGGAACACTGTGGACGGCTGGGGAACCCTCATCACACCTTTTGGAGAGTTCGATGTGCTAAGGATGAAAACACTGATAAACCAGCGCGACAGCGTTTATATAGATACAGCCGGACAAGGTTTTCCGGTTAACCGCGATATCATCGAATACAAATGGCTGGGTAAGGAAAGCGGTCTTCCCCTGCTGAAGATTACGGAAGAGGGGCTCCTTGTGCAGGCCACTTATATCGATTCGGTCAGGAATGATTTCTCCGACATCGAAGAATCTGTGACAGAATCTTATAACCTGACTGTATATCCCAATCCCTGTGATGAATATCTAAGTGTCCATTACGAGCTCAAGGACCTGCAGGATCTTACCATCTCGATCTTTACAGTATACGGGCGTGAGGTTTACAGGGTTGACCTCGAAAATCAGGCTCCCGGCCTGTATAGCCGTATAGTCAATATTAATGCCGAAGGGATATCGCCCGGCGTTTACCTTCTCCATTTCAGCACTTCTCAATTTAGGAAAGTTAGACGGATCGTCGTTCAGTGACCATGACTTTTTTTGACTAATTTTATCCTCCCATGGGGGAAAAATATTTTCAGGTCTATAAATCTTCTGCCGGTTCAGGCAAAACATTCACCCTGGTAAGGGAATATCTTACCATTGCTTTAATTAAACCCAACAATTTCAGGCATATACTGGCCATCACTTTCACAAATAAAGCTGCAGGTGAGATGAAGGAGCGGGTGGTTAAATACCTTAAAGCCATCAGGGATATCCCATTAGCGGAAATGGATAAAGGCACGCAGGAAATGACAGGGCAACTGGCAGAAAGCACGGGCCTTGAACCGGACGATCTCAGGGAAAGGGCTTCCCTGGTCCTGAATAACATCATCCATTATTATTCAGATTTTGCGATCAGCACTATCGACAGCTTCGTAAACAGGCTTGTAAGGTCGTTTGCTTTTGACCTTAACCTGCCGCTGGAGTTTGAAGTTGAACTGAATGCAGATGAACTGCTCAGCGCCGTGGTGGAAAAGCTTCTAACGAGGGTCGGGAAGGATCCCTCACTGACTTCCATACTCGTAAGTTTTATTGAATCAAGAGCAGAGGAGGAAGGTAGCTGGAAGATCGAGAGGGACCTGAGCAAAGCCTCCCTGACTCTTTTACAGGAAGACAGTAATGAATTTATCAGCAAGCTCAGAAAGCTAACTCCTGAAGATTTTCGGAATATTTTAAATAAGATCAATGAGGAGATCAGCCGTTTTGAGGACAGGATGGAGACTCTCGGAGGGGAAGCGCTCAGGCTGATGGAAGAAAACAGTTTATCGGTCGGCGATTTCAAGCATGGTACGCAAGGGGGTGCAGGAGTTTTTTTCAGAAAGATCAAAAACAATCAATTTGATTCAACTGTCCCCGGCAAGTCATTAAAGAAATCAATAGAAGTGGATGATAGCTGGTTGGCCGGGAAGGCCGACAAAACGGCCGCTGATGCCATTGAAAGCCTGAAAGGCAAATTCAGGCAATTGTATGATGAGATACAAGGCTATCGTGATAAACATGAAAAAAAATACCGGCTTTTCAGGTTAATGAGAAAATACATCTACCAGGTGGCCACTCTCACAAGCATTGAACAGGTAATTGATGAATTCAGGAAAGAAGACCATATAGTGCATATCTCCGAATTCAATAAACGAATTGCCTCGGTGGTGCTGGAAGAGCCCGTACCCTTCATCTATGAAAGGATCGGTGAGCGTTATAACCATTTCCTTATAGATGAATTCCAGGATACCTCCATCCTGCAATGGCAAAACCTTATCCCATTGCTCGAGAACGGACTCTCCTCAGGAAATATGAGCCTTGTGGTAGGCGATACAAAACAGGCTATCTACAGGTTCAGGTCAGGCGAGGTTGAGCAGTTTGCAAAGCTGCCTGAGCTGGTGCCCGGAGTTAAGGATTTTACCGACCGTCAAAGGGTGCTTGTAACCAATTATAAGGAAGAAAATCTTGATACAAATTACAGGAGCAACAAAGAGATCGTTGAGTTCAACAATGATTTCTTCACTACACTCAGCCGGGAACTTGACGAAGAAAGCCGCGAATATTATAAAGAAGTGGTTCAGAAAACCAATAAGAAAAAAGAAGGCTATGTTAGGCTTCAGTTCTTCGATGCCAAAAATATCGAGGAATACCATGAGAGCACCATGGATGCTGTTCTTGCCGGTATAAGGGAGCTGTTGGAAAGGAATTACTCCCTGAGCGATATTGCCATCCTCTTCAGGGGTAATGATAAAGCAAGCAGGACGGCAAGGCACCTGCTTGTCAACGGCATACCTGTTGTTTCTTCCGAATCACTGTTGCTGGCATCTTCCCCCGAAGTCAATTTCCTGGTATCCTGGTTGAAATACCTGAGAAACCCTGATCAGGGCATATCCATGGCCAATATACTGAGTTATCTTTCAACTGCCGGTAAACTTGAAAACATTGACCTTCACGAGCTTTTCAGCAACTCGGGATCAGGAGTGGAAGAAAAGGGGCAGGATCTTTTGTATTACCTGGAGGAAAAAGGGTTTAAACTTACAAGGGGATTGCGACGCCAGTCGGGATTGTACGACCTCGCAGAAGAGATAATCAGGGTTTTTGGTCTTGATGATAAAGTGGATCCTTATATTCTTTTCTTTATGGACACTTTGCTTGAGCAATCTTCAAAAGGCCGCGGCGACCTGGGGGAATTCCTCGACTGGCTGGATGACCATTATGATAAGCTCTCTGTTGTGGTGCCTGAAAATGTGGATGCTGTGAGAGTGATGACCATTCATAAAGCCAAAGGTCTCGAGTTTCCGGTTGTGCTTTTGCCTTTTGCCGACAGCGATACGAAGAAACTCACAAAAGACATGCTCTGGACCGGGATCAGCAATAAGAAGTTGCATCCTATGGTTGCAGGACTGCTTCCTGCAAAAAAGGAACTGAAAGACGCAGGTTATACCGAAATGTACGAACAGGAGAAGAGGAAAAGCACCATAGACCTTCTGAATCTTGTTTACGTTGCTTTCACCAGGCCTTCTGAAAGGCTTTATGTCTATTCCAGAAAACCAACGGGGAAAGGCAATCCTCTGTTCTCAATCCCTTCAATGTTGAAGCATTATCTCACACAAAAGAACGCATGGGATGAAGCAAAGGATTTGTTCGAATTTGGATCGGGACAAGACAAAGCGCCTGCAAGGAAAGATGACAGGCCTGATCATGAACAGGGGGTCAGCCGGATCAATGCCATGATATCCAATTCATGGAAAGGCAGGCTTCTCCTCAGCTATAATTCGCCGGCTGTATGGGATGCCGGTAAGCCTTCTGAGATCGTAAGCTGGGGGAACCTGGTCCATTACATACTTTCAAAGATCACAGACCGGACCGATACTGAATGGGTGCTTGAGGAGCTTATGAGTTCAGGGACGGTCACAGATAAGGAAAAGGAAGAATTGGATGAATTGCTGGCATCCATATTTGAAAATGAGGAAATTGCAGCCCTGTTTGATAATGAATGGGAGGTGTTCACCGAACGTGAATTGATCGGCGCAAATGGTAAATCTCGACGGCCTGACCGTATATTAAGAAAGGATGGATTCGTTAAAATTATAGACTTTAAGACCGGGAAAAGATCACCTGTTCATGCTGATCAATTGATGGAATATGCCGGAATACTGAAAGAGGCCGGATATAAGGTGAAAGATCTTTTCCTTTTGTATCTTTCCGGACAGCCGGAACTTGTTAGATTGAATTAATTACGAAGAAGTGTGGATGTAATTAATTTATCGTTTAATTTAATTTTTGTCAATTATGAAAAAAGCTATTTTTATTTTATTGTTAGGCGTGATTGCGGCTTTTACTGTTGCAGCGCAGGATGAGGCCAGGCTGCTGAGGTTCCCGGCCATTTACGGCGACCAGGTAGTTTTCACCTATGCGGGTGATCTCTATACAGTGGACAAAGCCGGTGGGGTTGCCAGGAAAATGACCAATCACAAAGGATATGAAATGTTTGCACGTTTCTCTCCCGACGGCAGTGCACTTGCATTTACAGCACAGTATGACGGTAACACGGAAGTGTACACAATGCCCGCCACGGGTGGCGTGCCTGCCAGGCTGACTTATACAGCAACCCTCGGAAGGGATGATATTTCCGACAGGATGGGCCCCAACAATATTGTGATGGCCTGGACAAACGACGGAAATGAGATCGTTTACCGTTCAAGGAAACAGTCCTTTAATTCTTTCGTTGGCCAGTTGTTCAAAGTAAATGTCAACGGAGGCCTTTCAGAGCAATTGCCTCTTTCTACCGGTGGTTTCTGTTCTTATTCACCCGATGGGAAAAAACTGGCCTTTAACAGGGTGTTCCGTGAATTCCGTACCTGGAAATATTACAAAGGTGGAATGGCCGACGATATCCGGATCTTTGACTTTGAAACCGGTGAAGTTTCTGTCATAACCGATAACGAGGCACAGGACATTTTCCCGATGTGGTGGGAAGACAAGATCTATTTCCTGTCGAACCGTGACCGCATCATGAACCTGTTCGTTTATGACCTGAATACTGAAGAGACAACCAAACTTACGGATTACGAAAACTACGACATCAAGTTCCCCTCGCTGGGCGACGGGCAGATCATATACGAAAACGGAGGCTTCATCTATGTTTATGATATTGACACAGAGGAGATAAGCAAAGTAGAGGTGGTCATTGCCGAAGATTTCTTTTCAGGAAGGAATGAAATCAAGGATGCCTCAGAATTCATCAACACAGCAGGGATATCACCCGATGGTAAAAGAATAGTGTTCGGCGCCCGCGGTGATGTTTTTACGGTACCTGCCGAATCGGGGGTTACGCGAAACCTTACCGAAACTCCAGGTGTACATGAAAGGGATGCCAAATGGTCACCCGATGGCAAGTGGATCGCATATGTTTCGGATGCCACCGGCGAATTCGAGATATATATTGAGCCCCAGGACGGTATGGGCGAAGCCATCCGACTGACTGAGAACGCAGATACCTATAAGTTCGACATAGCATGGTCGCCCGACAGCAAGAAGATCATGTGGAGCGACAAAAAGCTAAGGCTGCAGTATGTTGACATTGACTCAAAGAAAGTCACCCTGGTGGGCCAGGAGGACGTTTGGGAATACTTCAACTTCAACTGGTCGCCCGATTCCAAATGGATAGTCTACACGGCTATTGACCCGTACTTCATCGGCAGGGTGATGCTCTATAATGTCGATACTGAAGAGAAGTACGAAGTTACAGGCGAATGGTATACATCAAGCGGAGCTTCATTCAGCAGGGATGGTAAGTACATTGTTTTTACATCCGACAGGGATTTCAACCCGATATACAGCCAGACCGAATGGAACCATGCTTACAGCAATATGTCGAGGATCTACCTCGTGCCTCTTTCGAAAGAAACTCCTAATCCTTTCGCACCTGAAAATGATGAGGTTGAAATAAAGGAGGATGCTGAAGATAACGGGGACGACAAGAAGAAGGATGATGAAGGGGAAGACGAAGGAAAAATGAAAGTTGATCCGGAAGGATTGATGGACAGGATCATTGGAGTACCCGTAAGCCCTTCGAATTACTATAGCGTAACCTGTGTTGACGATAAACTCTATTATAACGAATCTAAGCAGGGCGGTGATGGGATGAAACTCAAGATGTACGACCTGGAGAAGGAAAAGGAAACGGAACTTGCCGACGGAATGAGGTTCCAGATCTCGGCAGACGGTAAAAAGATGCTGGTGAAAAAAGGTAAGAAGTATGCTGTGATAGACCTTCCATCATCTAAGATCAAGCCCGGTAAGTATGCCGACCTTTCGAACATGAAGGTGTATGTTGACTTCAGGAAAGAGTGGGAACAGATCTACAACGAAGCCTGGAGGCAGATGCGCGATTTCTTTTATGTAGAAAATATGCACGGCGTAAACTGGGAAGCTATGCGCGATAAATATGCTGTATTGCTTCCCTATGTGAACAACCGCAATGATCTGAATTACCTGATCGGTGAGCTGATCGGCGAACTGAACGTTGGCCATGCATACATCAGCGGCGGCGATAAGCCAAAACCGGAAAGGATCAAGACAGGGCTCCTTGGCGCAAAGCTTGAAAAAGATGGATCAGGATATTTCATTGTGGAAGAGATACTGGAAGGCCAGAACTGGGACAAGAAAATGCGTTCTCCACTTACCGAGATCGGTGTGGATGTGAAAGTAGGGGAATACATAATCTCCGTCAACGGTAAGCCCACCGACGAGATGACGGATATCTATGCCTCACTGGTAGGTAAGGCAGGGGACCAGATCCTCCTGAAGATCAATGATGAGCCCGAGGAAGAAGGCGCGCGTGAAGTGATCGTTGTTCCCATAGGAGATGAAGCCGATCTGTACTATTTCAACTGGGTGAGGGATAACATTGCTTATGTGAACGAAAAGACAGACGGCCAGGTTGGATACATCCACATCCCCGACATGGGCCCCGGCGGTCTTAATGAGTTCGTGAAGCATTTCTATCCCCAATTGAAGAAGAAAGCCCTTATCATCGACGACAGGGGCAACGGTGGCGGAAATGTATCACCGATGATCATAGAACGGCTGAGAAGGAAACTTACAAGGTCGAACATGGCAAGGAACATCACTGTTCCAGGACACACCCCGCGCCAGATGATGCTGGGACCCATGGTTTGCCTTATCAACCAGTACTCTGCTTCCGATGGTGACCTGTTCCCGTATTCGTTCAAGAAGCACAACCTTGGAAAAGTTATTGGCGTGACCACCTGGGGTGGCGTTGTCGGGATCAGGGGATCGCTGCCTTTCATTGACGGCGGGGATATGAGGAAACCGGAATTCGCATCCTATTCTGCCGAAGTAAGCAAATGGATCATCGAGGGTATCGGCGTTGAACCCGATATCTGGGTTGATAACGACCCGCACCAGGAATACCTGGGTAAGGATGCCCAGCTCGATAAAGCCATCGAAGTGATACTTGAAGAGTTGGAAGACTACGAAACGGTCCCGGACATTCCGGAACCGCCGGATAAGAGTAAATAGTAAACAGTAGATAGTAGATAATAGATATGGGAAGCGTGGCACCTGTGGAAAGGGGCTGCGCTTCTTTTTTTACAGGGTGTTCTATTAATCAAAGGTCCCCTGAATTGACTATATTTGAACAAGCAAGACCTTAGCTTGTTTTTTCAGGCAATGGACCAGGAGAACATTTCAAATATCAGGAAGGAATACCGCAAGGCAGAACTCAATAAAGCAGTTTCCGGTAACGACCCGGTGGCTTTTTTTGAGAAATGGTTCAAGGAGGTGATCAATAGCGGGATTGAAGAGCCCAATGCCATGATCCTGTCAACGGTCTCTTCTTCAGGGAAGCCCTCATCACGGACTGTCCTTTTAAAAGGCCTGGTCGATGGCCGTTTTATTTTTTACACCAATTACAATAGCAGGAAAGGAAAAGAGATTGAAAGTAACCAGGATGTCGCTGTGCTCTTTTTCTGGATGGAACTTGAGCGGCAGGTGAGGGTTGAGGGCACTGCACGGAAACTGGATCCCAAGCGATCAGACAGTTACTTCAAGTCACGTCCTGCCATCAGCCAGGTAAGCGCCATAATATCGCCGCAGAGCGAAGTCGTTCCCAACAGGGAGCATCTTGAGAAAATAAGGGAAAAGTATCTTTCGGAGAACAAGGAAAACTACAAAAGGCCCGAATTCTGGGGCGGTTACGAGATCACCCCGGAATATTTTGAATTCTGGCAGGGCAGGCGCGGAAGGCTTCACGACAGGATCTCCTTTTCCAGGGAAGGGGAGGGCTGGAAATCTTTCAGGCTTGCCCCTTGATCATCTGATCTTATATTCTACTTTGGTCCATGGCATCGCGCTTATCAGGCTGTCGATATTTTTCAGCGGAATTGGATTGTCCCTGAGGTTCAAGGTCCTCAGATTCTTGAGTTGGATTATTTCATAGGGTATGGAATACAGGTTATTTCCCTCAAGATCAAGGACTTTAAGGTTTTCCATCTTTCCGATTTCCGGATCCAGGTAGCCGATTTTATTCTCATCCAGCTTTAATACCTTCAATTGTTTCATTGAATAAAGTTCCTCAGGGATTTTAGTTACCTGGTTATGGCCAAAGTGTAATTCTTCAATCTTGGGGTTGGTAAGCAATTGTGTCGGGATTTCCGTAATCTGATTATGATCAAATATAACACGTTTCAGGTTTTCTATCCTGAGAACTACCGGTGGTACCTGAGTGAACTCATTACGTGCAACATAGACATCCTGCAAATAGATCATTTCACCTAAATAATCAGGTAATTCAGATAAATTGTTCCAGGTAAGTTCAAGTATGTTAAGATATTTGAGCCTTGCCACTTTATCAGGGACTCTCGTGAGCTTTTTGTTGAAGATCACGATTTTGTATACACTGTCGGGGTTTTCCATAGCCTCATCAAGAGAGCGATAGGTAGGAAGCATATACAATTCATCAAGGCTGAAGAGAAGGTCCTCGTCAAATCTGTCGTATTCAATTTTATAAGTACAGTTATTATTCAGAGCTGCGATAAGGATCAACAAGCTCAATAATCTGATCAGTTTCATCTCCTAAAATTTTTACAAAATTACATATTGCTGAGCTTGAATAATTCTTCAAATCAAAGATCCGGCATACTTTAGATATACCAGACTCAGGATCTGTGCAATTAAGCCAGTTTGTATTCTAGAAAAGTGAATAGCTGAAGGAAACCTTAAAATGGAATCCGGGACTCAGCCTTTCGAAGAACTGGTCTGTTGCATTATATGATTGAAATACCGTCTCTTCTTTCTGGTTAAGGATATTTTCAACCCTCAATCCGAGCGATATCCTCTGATCTTTTCCAAATCTTTTGGTAGCGTTGAAATTCAGGCTATGGAAGGGGGTTGTATAAACATCAGGCCTGTCAACGATACCAACATAGAGCAGGGTTTCTCCCTTTACATTGTAATAGAACCCTGCCTGGAAACCGTTCCAGAATCCCGATTCCCCGCCGTCATAAGCAAGTCCTGCATTGATAATGTAGGGTGACTGCCCGGCCATGTCCCTGTACTCGTCGATGGTTTGCCCTGTGCGTGCATTCTCTACCCTGGACTGAAACTCAGTCGGGCTGAGTTTTATCCTCGATTCTGTAATTGTGACATTCAATGTGGCACGGAAATTATTCAGGGCATTAATGAAGTTACCAAGGGCGAGCCTTACTTCTGCCTCTGCCCCAAATACTTCTCCATCGCCTACGTTCCTTGGCTGGAAGGCTCCGGTTTGAGTGGCATATTGGACAATTTCTATTGGCCTCAGAAACTGTTTATAGAATCCACTAAGTGAAAACATCTGACCGTTCTGCTGGAACAGTTCCCAGCGGACATCAAAATTGTGAATGTCAGTAGTTGTGAGGTTTCCGTCCCAATAAACGATTGTATCATTTCCCTGGACGAATCCATCGAAGAACAGGCCGCCCACGAAAGTCCGGCTCGTGATCGGATCGTAGATCTCGGCATAGGACAATTCTTTGAACGAGGGCCTGGCTATGGTTTTCGAATAGGATGCCCTGACGTTCATGTTTTCATTAACTGTAAATACGAGGTTGACAGAAGGGAAGAAGTCCAGTTTGTCAAGGACCACATCATTATCAAGTACATTGGCACCAAGCTGATCTTGCCCGGTATATCGCTGAATGTAGTTTTCAGCCCTTACCCCGACAATTGCCTTTAACCAGTTCATCAACCACAGATCTGCAGAAACATAGGCAGCGGCATAACTTACGCTTGAGTTGAAGGAATTCGGGTTATTGGGAACAAAACGCGCTTCGTAAGTAGTTCCCTTTGTCTCATCTTCACCATTTAAGGGCCATAAATTCTCATCAAAAAACAATTCATTCGGATTTCCGATAAGAGGAACACCCCTGATATTTAGTGCATAGCTAAGAATTTCGTAATCCCGCTCTTTATAAGTGTAGGCACCGCCAAATTTAATGTTTGATTTCCTTGCCTGTATGTCAAAGTCTCTTGTTGCATGAACTATACCGGCAAGGTTTATCTCATTAAGGTCTCGCCAGATCCTTTCCGGAAAACCCACTTCAGTTCCAATAGCGGGTGTTCCGTCACGGTCTTCATAACGTGTAAAACGGATATCCGGATCTCTGATCAGGGCCAGGGTTGGTGATACTTTCCAGGTCATTTCCCATTTAGCATCATTGAACTTATGAACCCCTGATATCAGTACATTGGTGATAGAACGCTGACCGTAATCGAGGTTATACTGGTCTGCATCGAATACCGACCCCTGGTCGGAACCCTGGTAATAGAACTGACCCGCCCTGCTTTCACCATTTTGAAGTTGCATTAATTTAATAGCATACTTGGAGTTCAGGGTTTTTACAGCGAAGCCTGCAAGACCGCTAAGCAATACACTTTGCGTGCCGTAGTCGCCGAACTGAAATTCACGCCGTTCCATTTCATAGTTGCTGGGATTTGCAGAAAGGCCATACCTTCCGAACTCAGCATCTTTATAGAATTCGGTATTGAATTTATAAGATATTGCAAATTCATAGCCCAGTGTTACATTTTCCATGGGCTTTTGGTTTCCGATTGAAAAATCCAGACTGAAATCCATTAAACTTGTTTGCTTCGAAGGACCCATAACAGGGTTGAAGCCCTCAAGGATATCTCTGTACCTCAGGGCTTTTTGCCCGTTAGGATTCCCAACAACCTCTGAGAAAAAAGGAACATTTTCAGTGGCTGGGATTGCCCTTGTCCCGTCATCAAATCCCAGGAAATCAGTACTTCCTCCTTCATAGGAAAGGAAATTTGAGTTGAAATGCATCTGTGGATTAAAGCCCACAGAGCCGCCAACTTTACCGATCTTTTGATCGGGGAAATCCTTTGTGTTGATATCGATAACCCCGCCCGTAAAGTCGGCAGGAAGATCTGCGCTGAAAGATTTATGGACAAGAATATTGTCTATGATATTTGTGGGAAACAGATCCATCTGGAGAGAATTCCTGTCGGGGTCCAGACCTGGGATATCCACACCGTTCAATATTGTTTTGGTGTACCTGTCCCCAAGTCCGCGTACATAAACATATTTTCCGCCTTCAACAGAAACACCGGTTACTCGTTTCATGGAAGATGCTGCATCGCTGTCGCCTATTTTCCTGAATGCTGAGGCCGATATTCCGTCAATGACGTTTGCTGACTTCTTTTTTATCGTCGAAAGGGCATTTTCCGTATTCCTCACAGCCTGGGCCGTAATTACCACTTCGCCGAGTTCAACAGTTTCTTCTTTCATGTAAATATTATCAAGAAGGCTCACATCACCGGCACTAATTTCAATGTTTTCTATTGTCAGGGTTTCATATGATATATATGAAAGCTTCAGGTTGTATATTCCGGGTGCGACGGAGATACTGAACTTTCCATCAAGATCGGTCAGGGTGCCGGTGGTTGTCCCTTCAACCAGTATCTGAACCCCGGGAAGGGATTCGCCGATAGCTTCATCAAATACAGTTCCCCTGATGAAACCATTCTGGGCATCTGCTCCTGTGCTGATCAGAAGAAAGAATAAGGTTAAAGAAAATATCAATGATCGCATGGCTTGGGAATTATTGGATTTAAAACTAACATAATAAAACTCGCAGATTACCGGAACCTGCGAGCTTTATTAGAATTCATACGAGTTATTTTTTAGAAATCATCAAGGCCACCTGCTGCAGCTGCCCATGTCCATGAGAAAGGATTTTTGTCGGCACCTACGGTATTTGCACCGGCTGCTACATCTGTAGCATGAGCATCTGTACCATCCTTGAAAACATCACTGAGTGCAACACCGCTGGGAAGGGTTGTTTCCAGCATGTTAAACACGAGATCACCATTGTCATAGTTATCCTGTGTTTGCTGGCTGTCATCGAAGGAGAAGTCACCTCTTCCATCAACTGCAGGATCAGGGAAATTAAAGAAATAGATCATTTCAAATGTACCCCTTGCACCGTCACGGAAGTTACCAAGCTCAGTATTTTCACCGTCGCCTTTGATCGAACCATTCTTTACAGTATGTGCTGCGAGGTAGGAACCTTCAGGACCGTCAATTTCAAGACCATGGTCTGTATCCGAACCTGCTACGACAATGAAGTTGTCAAGTGTTCCTGCCCAGGCCTGGTCGGTGTCGATGGCATCGTCGCCAGGGTTCCATACCAATGCATTGGTTATATTAACCGTTCCACCGAACCATTCGATACCGTCATCCTGGTTGGCTACAACCTCAACATTGCTGATGGAAGTGGTATTTCCAACGCCACCAAGTGTGAGTCCGTTGATCTCATTACCTTCACCAATGTTAGCACCTCCATGACGGATAGAGATATAAGCAACATTACCTGAATTGTCGCCATCCTGGTCGCCACCGTAAAGGCCGTTCTGGTCTGAAGGAGGAATCCCTTCGATCTGGGTCGGAGATGCATCAGCAGAGATCTTTGCGTTTCCGAGGATCAGGAAACCACCCCAGAGGCCATTGAGGTCAGGATCAAGGTTTGGACTTGCCAGATCACCGGGCTCGATTTCGTCAGCCACAGATGTGAAAATAATTGGCTCGTTTTCAGTACCTACAGCTTCTATAGTCCCTCCACGGGCTACAAGCAAAGCAGTTGCGTTTGCGCCTGTACCGGCTTCTCCTTTTATGATCACACCCGGCTGAATGGTGAGAGTGGCACCACTTTCAACAGATACGCGTGCACCAAGAACATAAGTATTTCCTGTTTCCCAGGTTGTGTTTTGCGTAATGTTCGAGGTGACCTTGTTTTCGTCCTGCTGGTTGTTGTTGTTGTCGTCATCGTCATCGTCGTCTTTACATGCTGAAAGCGTCACAACGATTGCGAGCATCATTAAAGCAAGGATTTGAAGTGTTCTTTTTTTCATGGGATAAAGTTTTGGTTTTGAAAGTTTAGTAACTCAAATTTTGTTGCAAAAAAACATCTCGTATTTAAACCTAACTTATCTTTTCGTTTAAGATATTGTTAAGTATGTAACATCTGTTTAGAGAAAAATTAACATTATGTTAATGATCGTTCCAATCAGCAGAAACTGTAGCCAATCCCCTTGAATGTCTTGATGTAATCTATCCCGATCTTTTCACGGATCTTCCTGATGTGTACATCTATCGTCCTGTCACCTACAACTATTTCATCACCCCAGATAGCCCGCAGTATTTCTTCCCGTGTAAAAACTTTATTTGGCTTTGAGGTGAGCAATAAGAGCAGTTCAAACTCTTTCTTTGGCAACATCATCTCTTTATCGTTCTTGATGATGATATATTTCTCCCTGTCGATCGCGAAATCCCTGTATTTTAAAATATTATTGTAACTGCTTCTGCTCTGAAGCCTTCTTATGAGAGCCTTAACCCTCATTACCAGAACATTGGGCCGGATGGGCTTTTTAATGTAATCATCGGCTCCGGCTTCAAACCCTGCCAGTTGGGAATAATCTTCACCCCTGGCACTGAGCATGGCAATGACCGATTCTTTAATTTCCGGGATCTTTCTCAACTTTTCACAAGTTTCAATGCCGTCCATCCCCGGCATCATCACATCAAGGATTATTAGCCCGGGAAGGTCATTCCTGGCCAGCTCAAGGGCATCCTGACCGTTGGTGGCAGTGATTACATCAAAACCGTGTTTCTCCAGGTTATAGCCTACAAAATCAAGGATATCGTATTCATCGTCGACAAGAAGGATCAGGTTTTGGTTAACAGTCATTATAAAATGTTTTCAGGTGCAAAGGTCAACTGCACATGTAAAAGCATTTTAAAGAGCCTGTTAAAAAAAGATTAAGGTTTGATAGATGTGTTAATTAATTGTTATTGGCTGGCTGTCGGTTTTCTGTTTTCTTGTTTAATTGCAAGTGTGCTTATGATGGCTGCAAGGCCGGCCACAAAGAAGGTCAGCAGGCGGGAGGTTATCTGTTCTTCCAGTCCTGTGCTGATCCAGATAATGGTGAATGCCATACCGGTAACAATCGTTGCAAGTACAGCCCAGCCGTGATACCTTTTCCAGAAAAGGGAAAACAGGATCACGATTGAAAAGGTGCCACCGATACCTGCCCATACATAGCTTACAAGGGTATAAATTAGGTTCGAAGGCGAATAGTAAGCCAGGACCAGTGCAATAACTGCCAATATGGCTGTCACAACCCTCGACCTCATCAGGTTCAGCTTCCTGTTGTTGACCTTTTCCCTGAGCGCGGGCTTCAGCAGGTTTTCAGAGAACTCTGTGGCGGAAAGGATAAGCAACGAATCGGCTGTTGATATCATAGCTGCAATGGCCCCTGTGATAAGGATCGCTGCAATAGTAGGGGGGAAGATCTCCAGCAGTACGGCGGGCATTACATATTCCTGGTCTTTAAGACCCTCCGGGCCGAAAATAGCAATGCCGATCCACCCCAGGCTGAGCGCTCCTATATACGCGATAACCGTCCATACAATTCCTACATTCCTTCCTTTTTTAGCCTGTTTGAAATCTCTTATTGCCATGAAACGCATGCTCAGCTGGGGCTGGCCGCCAAGGTAACCAAAAAACCAGGAGAAACCTCCCACGATAACGATGCCTGCCATGAACCCTCCGGCCGCATTGGTCATCGACAGGTAGGAAGGGCCTGCCATTTCAAGGGCCTGGGGAATGCTGTTTGCAAAGGTCTCAGGATTGTCCGAAATATACATGATACCTACTATCGGCCCGGCCACGAGTGTAACGATCATTACAATGGCCTGGATCATATCAGTATATACCACACTCCTGAACCCGCCATAAATAGTATAAGGTACAATGATGGCTGCAGTTATGAACATACCCACTTTGGCGTCAATGTCGAACATCGTATGGAGGGTTTTGCCCCCGCCAAGAAACTGGGCGCCTACATAGAAGAAGAAAAAGAAAACAATGGTTGCGCTTGCCACAGGCCTTATCCATTTCTCAACCCCGATGTGTTTTTTCGCAATGTAATCGGTATAAGTGTTTGCTTCATATTTTGCTGCCTCTTTCTGCAACCGCCACGAAAGAATGGCCCAGGCAAAAATGATCCCTGCCACACAGCCCAGGGCAGTCCAGATCTCGGTAAGTCCAATGGCATAAGCTGCCCCCGGAAGGCCGAGCAATGCCCACGACGATTCACCTGTGGCCCGCTCCGAAAGTGCGGCCACCCAACCGGGCAGACCCCTTCCGGCAATTGAATAGTCTGAATCAGTCTTTACTTTTCTCCCCTGGTAAACTCCCCAAGTAACGAGAAGCGTCAGGTACGAAATCATTACGATCAATATCTGTGTCTGAGTTTCCATATGAATAGTGCTCAGTTTTCAATGCTCAGTGTTTAGTTTAAAGGATATCTCGAATCTCAGAAATCAAATCTCAACTCTCCGGCGCAGCCGGCTGGTGTTGCGGGCGAAGCAAGTCATTCACGGTTTTTACCGGATTGAAAGTTACAATGGGCACTTCAACAAAAACAGTGATCCAGTCGGCCATGGCACCATTCCATAACCCGGGCAACTCCTGTGCCTTTATCTTTTTACCGTTCTTCGATTTAACTGAGATAAAGCCTGTGGATGGGTCCACAAATTCCTTCAGGTCGAATTTCTCACCCCTGTAATCCTTTATGCTGCAAACAAGGTCGACCGGGTTGAAATGGGTTGACTTTTTCAGGATATCCTGTTGTTCCTTGTTATCCGGGTCTATCTGTGATGATTCAACTATCTGTAACGAAACGTAGCCTTTCTCATTTTCCACCCAGAAAGGCCCGCCGCCCGGCTCTCCTTCATTTTTCACCATACCACACACTCTTACAGGCCTGTCCAGCATATCCCTGATAACTTTTGTTTTCTCCTCCCTGTTGCCGCTATCCAGCCGGTTACCCGTTTCAAGCCCGAGTTCACCGGTAATAAACTGCTCCATCTCATTTAACCTTTCGTCTGATACCGGTCCGGTTTCAATCTCATTAAGGTAGCTGTGGGCCTTTTCAGTCAATTTGAGAAGCAAGCCACCAATCACCTTTTTATACTTAAAAGTTAGCGGCTTGAGATGGTCGGGTACAACATTGTCGATGTTCTTGATGAAAACGATATCTGATTCCAGGTCGTTCAGGTTCTCGATGAGTGCGCCATGCCCGCCCGGCCTGAATAGCAGGTCACCCGATTCATCACGGAAAGGCTCATTGTCCATATCTACAGCAAGAGTATCGGTTGACGGTTTCTGTGCCGAAAAAGATACTCTGTACCGCACACTGAACTTTTCACTGTAGTATGGTAGCACAGAATCTATAAGAGCGTTGAAGCCTTCCCTGTGCTCAGGTGAAACAGTGAAGTGAATATTTACAATATCTTTTTTGTTTTTTGAATAATGGGCCCCTTCAACCAGGTGCTCACCAACCGAAGTACGTGAGAAATTCCCGTAATGATGGAATTTTATAAGCCCTTTGGGCAGGTTCCCGTAATTAAGTCCCTTTTCGGTGAGCAGATGATCGAGTATCTCATCATAATTGAATGCAGCAAGTAACTCCTCCACAGAATGCCCGGCTTCGGCAATCGATTCGAAAAGCTCATCTGTAAATGCAAAATTATTGATGCTCTTGAAAAAATTGTAAACCGAATTAAAGCCCTTATCCGGGAATTCCTCAAGAGGGACCTGTTTCTTTTCGGCAGGAAGGGACCTGAATTCGAAAAGATGCTTGAACATGCGTGTAGCTGCACCGGAGGCAGGCACAAATTTCATTATCCTCTTTTCTGCAGACAGCCTGTCGAATTTTTCCTCCAGGCCTGATATTTCATCATCCGTGAATTGCCTGATGCCTTTTCCTGCAGTGGCCGGTGCAACCAGTTTTGCAAATGGGAATCCTTTCTTGAAATTCCTGAGCTGTTCTTCAATTTTCTCTGGAGTTATTCCTTTTTTTTCAATTTGCCTGAGGTCATTTTCTTTCAGCATGTAACCTGATTTAGGATTTGTAAAACAATATTCGGAACCCGGAAGATTAACATTTTGTCAATGCCGCAAAATTAGAAAGTTAAGATAAATTGGAAACTTAATTTTGCATTAAAATATTTTTAAGATCATCAGTTTTTGCGGTCTTGAAAAATTATTATCTTTGCACCCGCTTTGCCCAGGTGGCGGAAATGGTAGACGCGCATGGTTGAGGGCCATGTTTCCGTTAGGAAGTGCAAGTTCGATTCTTGTCCTGGGCACAACCTCTCAGAGTTGAGATTTGAGTTTTGAATTTTGAGATATGGGGATCTCAGATCCTGTCTCAACTCTCAACACTCAACACTCAACACTCAAAACTCAACTCTAATTAGGGGGCCCAAGTGGCGGAATTGGTAGACGCGCTACATTCAGGGTGTAGTGGGCGAATGCCCGTGCAAGTTCGAGTCTTGTCTTGGGCACATCTGAAAATCTCTTAACTATCACAACTTTCTGTGCTGGAGAAAACTGTTAGAATTTTTGCTCTGTTCGTTTTCCTGATTGCCGGCACAACTACCAAAGCTCAGGATACTGCTTTCCGTGAAACCATTCCCGAAAAGGTAATCTTTTCGTACGATAATGCCAATGGTGCCGATGATTACAGAAATCCGATCCTTCGTGATCTGTCCCTTTCACTTCAGGAACCATTAAAGTCAATCAGTTTTACTCTCCGGTACGATCGCGAAACGGTTCTGACCAGCCCGGATTACATGACTTATGAACTGGTAAACACTTTCCACTTTCCATATATTGAGACTTTTATATACAGGAGCATGGATATTTCCGGAGTGCTTCTACCCGGTTCAGCCGAATTGCTGTTCTCAATTACAGACACATCTGGTATTGAGGTTAGAAGAGTGAAATTGAACTATCTTTTTAATGACACCTCTTCCAATGGTCAGGTATTGAGCTTCCGGTTCTTTCTTGAAGAGCCTTTTGTCCCTGGGGAAGTTAATTTGCTGGAAACTAAATGGACGTTTTCCAGGAAGGACTACGAAAGGTTCAGAAAAGGGGTGAACCAGGTTGATGATTACTATGCTGCAGGTAATCTTCTAAAAGACCTGGTTGGCGACTACCGGGATGAATTCCCAGACGACCCCGGTTTTATGCAACAGGTAGCCTGGTTTTTAGAGCTTGAAAGGGTTCTTGGTATCATCGACCGGCAGGTCAATCCAGGTGAAAAAGTGGCAGGAACAGAGGCGGAAAAAATATATATTGAGTCTTTTAGGCTTGCCAGGCGGTTTATGACCAGGATGAAGACTCTTGCTCAGCAGCAACTTCTAAAGGGGTATATGCCCGACTCATTGGAAGTCCGCAAGAAAGCTTCGCTGCTTGCTGATATGCATAACGAATATTTTCTTCTAGCCGAAAATACTGATCACCGTTATACAACTTATTACAGTAATTTTGCTGAAATTGAAAGCATAGGCGAACTCGTCACGGAGCCCTGGTCAGGAATGCTTCCTGACAGCCACCATAATTCCACGGACTGGACAGGCCGGTATAAAGTTCTTTACCTTAACGGCTTACTGGATTCTTACCTTGATCACTATTACACGTACGACAGCCTCCAGGATTATTACAGGGCGCTTGTATTTCTTCAGAATGCTAGCATGGTGTACAGCAAGCTGCTCGATCCTCCCTACTTAGTTGATTTTAACCATCTTTTTACAAAGACAGAGAGGGGCATGGTCAATGCTTATAAAAGGATCATCGACAAAGCCCTTGAAACCGATAACCTCTATATCGCCGATGTCTATTTCAAAGAGCTGATGAAAAGGCTCAAGATGAGCGGGGGATACCCAAAGTTCGATACCGTCCTCGATTTCTACAGCTCGGAACTGGCCTACAGTTACCTTGAGAAGAGCGGCCAGTTGAATTTTGGCGGTAATGCAGGAGAAGCGTTGGTTTTTCTGGATATGGCCGAGGACCTGTGCATGTATGAGGGGCTATGCCTGCCCGATACCCTGCCGGCATTCCGTAAAGACCTCGACAGCCTTAGGGCTGTGGCCAGGGCCGACAAGGTAAAGGAATTCCTCAATGCAGGAGAAGTGATGAAGGCCGGAATGGAACTGGATGAACTCAGGAAACTGGGGGTGGGACCAGAAATTTATGAACAACTTTACGACACCTTTGCAATAGCTAAATATAACTATTATACAGGGATCGGTGACAGATACATGATGTTTGATGAGTATAGATATGCCTGGCGGGCTTACGTCCTTGCATCGGGTTATCACCGATATCTGAACAATAATGAAATGGAGTTGCTTTCCAACAAGATCAGGTTGGCATTGAAGCCTGTCATGCTTGACTATCTGAATTTCATAACACCCAAACGAGCTGACAACGAATACGGCGCTTCCAGGCATAAGCTTTTGGAAGTAGAGCTTTTATATCAGAGATATTTTATGCAGGACAATGCAGTGACACATCCGGAAATTTTCAGCCTTATGGAGAAAAAGTACCTGCTGCTGGAAGCGAGCCGTTGCTCATTTGTTCAAAAGATTGTGGATTCACTTTACAAGGAGGCCGCGAAGTACCTTTTAATTGAAGGAAAGTATTTACTTGCCAGGGAGGAGTTACTAAAGGTAGAAGGCCATATCGGTGAAAACCCTGATTGCAATATGGACAGGCAACTGTTGGAAAGAAGACTAGACCGTGTTGCCCGCATTGAGAACTATCATGAAATGCTTGAGGAACTGATTGCTGAGGTTTCTGATTCACTCTTTGTAAAACGATCATTCGAACTTGATGATTTTTACCTTGAGAATGAACTTGATCCTTATATAAAAGGGCACACTATGACATTGGAGAGGGTAATAGACTCTGAAGATGAGGGCCTTATGGGTGCCCTACTGGACCACTATTCAGAAACATCAGGCGACCGGCAGGCGCTTGAAGTTTTGTGGGGAATGAGGGAATCAGGCATCCGCTCGAAAGACCTGGGGATCTATCAGTCAGAGATGGGAAAAAGACTGGCAGAGTCAGATTTTAAAAAGGACCAGGAAATCGATCCCTATGTCAGAGTGAATGATTACACTCTCAATTACTCCTTTTTCAAGGATCTGCGAAGGTCGTACCTTGAACGCTGGGCCGAATTGTCTGGCACTGAAAATAAAACATCGTATTTTTGGCGGAAGATCAGGAATTTTTTCAGGAAATAATAAACATTACAGAGTATGAAACTTTTACTTATCAGTAATTCGACCAATGTTGGGGAGGCCTATCTTGGCTGGCCAAAAGGTTTTATCAGGGATTTTTTAAAGGATGTTGATGTGAAGGATATTCTTTTTGTGCCATATGCAGGAGTAGGACTTGTTGAAGAGAGCGTTGAGGCTTCTTATGATGCGTATGAGAAGAAGGTCCGGGACGTTTACAACGAACTCGGTTATGGCATCCATTCCCTTCATAAAGAAAAAGATCCCAAAGCGGCCGTTGAAAAAGCCGAAGCCATAGCAGTCGGCGGCGGGAACACCTTCTACCTGGTCTACATGCTCCACAAACTCGGAATTGTTGAAACAATAAAACAGAAGGTCATTGACGGGACGCCTTACATGGGATGGAGTGCCGGTTCCAATGTGGCCTGCCCCACCTTGAGGACCACCAATGACATGCCCATTATAGAGCCCGAAAGCTTCAATTGCATGAACCTGGTGCCTTTCCAGATCAACCCCCATTATCTTGATGCCAATCCGGAGGGGCACGGCGGGGAGACCAGGCAACAGCGCATTGAAGAGTTTCTCACTGTGAATCGTGATATGATTGTTGCAGGATTAAGGGAAAGCTCTTTGCTTGAAGTGGACGGCGACAAGATGTACCTGAAAGGGGCAAAGCCGATGATTTTGTTCAGGTTTGGAAAGGAGCCTGAAGAATATGAACCGGGTAGTGATGTCACTTTTCTTCTTTAATAGCTTTCAGCAACAATTGCATCCGGCAATATTGGGTGGAATTTGTTGAAAAGTGATGGAAATAGTTATTTGTAGCAAGATGTAGTTGGATATAGCAAGACGTTGTTAGAAATTGTTATACCATTATTCATTATTCATTATTTACTTTTTACTAAAAAGGTACAGTATGCGGGTAGAGGTACACCACTATTGTTCCTATGAGCAGTGCGAAGAAACCCAGCAGCAGGAAAAAGAAACCAATTACTTTCTTCTTCCTAATAAAGCCTATTACTGACACCACAAAAAATAAAAGGCTAAAGATAAAAAGCTGGATGATCATTATTTGCTAATTATTTTTTCAGTTAGTCATTAATATGGAACAGTGAAAGGCATTCTTCCCTTTTTATCCCCCCTGTAACCTCTACCGGGTACCAGCTTTTACCTGCCACTTCCAGTGAACTGATACCGATCTGGTTTTTGAGATCTTTTATATCGTCGATGGAACAGCCATAGACCACTTTACCGATACCTGCCCAAATTACAGCACTCATGCACATCGGGCAGGGTTCACAGGTTGTTACCAGGGTCAGTTTACTGCTGTCGGACACCTTCAGATCCTTAAGCCTCCTGATTACGTTTATTTCAGCGTGTGCAGTGGCATCCTTATCTGAGCGCACAGAATTAACAGCTGAGATGAACTCTTTGTTCTCGTTCACAATGATTGCTGCAAAAGGTGTCCCGGAATCCGCGGCCATTTCCATTGCCATTTCCATGTACCTATTTTGTTCGTCCCTGTTCATTTGATAAAGGTTTTCGGATCAAAGATAGGGAAATGGGTTTTGAACTTCGCTTAATTGATATTCCCTTTTCCGTTTTTTCCTTTTTACTCAGGAATTTTTTGGATATGTAAATTACTTCAATACCTTTGGACTACTGTTCTGATAGTAACCATTAATTAAAGACAAATTATGAAGAAAACACTTCTCTTAACCCTGTTTTTCTCTCTCTTGATTTCAGGCGGTTTGTACAGCCAGTGCGGTAATATCGGCCTAGTGGGTGAATTCAGTGGCTGGGGCAACGAAGAAGACCTTATGATGACCCAGAATCCCGGAAACCCAGATATCTGGATAGCCACCATCGTACTTGATGTAAACAGCAATCAATACGACCCCCAGGATATTATAGAGGTCAAATTTCGTGAAAACAACGAGTGGTCTGTGAACTGGGGTTCCGCTGATTTTCCCGCAGGGATTGGTCACCAGGATGGTCCTAACATTCCTGTACCGATAGACCTTGAAGCTGAAAAAACAGTCTACCAGGTTATCTTTAATTGCAGCACGGGTGAATATTCCTTTTCCCCCTGTGGACCTATAAGCCTTATAGGTGAATTCACAGGTTGGGCAGGTGACCATTTCCTTACACAAAACCCTGTGAATCCCTGCATATGGGAAACCAACCTGGTCCTTACCAATGAAATGGACCAATATCCCCCTGATGATATCATTGAAATGAAGTTCAGGCATAATTCTGACTGGATAATTAACTGGGGGGCAATAGAATTTCCAACCGGCACGGGACTTTTTTATGGTCCAAACATTCCCGTATCCATAGACCTTAATGCATCGGAGGATTCCTATAAAGTTACTTTTGATTGCAGCACAGGTGAATACACTTTTGTCCGTGCTGAGAAGATACCCCTTTCAAACTGGGCCCTGGCAATAGGATTGGCCCTGATTGTGGGATTCACCGTTTTTCGTTACAGAATGCGGATTTAGATTAAAGATATACAGTTCCGGACCTTGGCTATTGGGGATTAGGAAGAACTACCAGGGAAAATTAATTTAGTTTCACCTCTCATTACCTCCTTTGTAAATTGTAAACCGTAAAATGTAAACTGTAAATTTTCAGTGATCGCGGCGGGACTCGAACCCACAACCGACGGCTTAGAAGGCCGTTGCTCTATCCAGTTGAGCTACGCGACCGATTTCGGGCTGCAAAATTAATCAATCTGCCTGAATATCAAAAGGAATATTTTATTTGCCTGGTGCCGTATCGGGTGGTGTTGTGAGCCTTTTAAACTTTCGGTCATCAAGGAGAGGCAAAAGCAAACTGTCGTTCCTTATGGCGTCAAAATCATGGTAGCCCTTACCTATGGCTTGCTCTAGCTCATCCACAGCCTTATTTATCTCCCCGTTGCCTGCATAATACCGGCTTGCCAGGTAATGAGGGGTTGGCCATTCCGGTCTGGCAAGGCTCCATATCTCGAGATAAAGAGGGGCGAGCACTGATTCATCGCTTTTTAGGACAGCTTCATACTGCATATAAGCAGTTCTCCATATATAATCGATCAACCTTTCGCCCAGCAGTGTATCGTGGATTGTTTTTGCTCTTTTAATGTATTTATTGGCGGTTTTTACCTGTTTCTTCCACCATTTCATGCGCCGGATCTCAACCCCCGGCTCATAATCGAATGACCGGTATGCTCTGAAAGCATTTTGATATTCCTTAATATGTGTTTGTTCGATCTCGTTGCTTTTTTGCCTGGCTTTTACTTCCTCCCTGAACTCAGGCTCCTTCATTATTTCATACATCAATAGTTCATATTGCTCAACATCCTTGATCCCTTTCAGGGCTGAAACCATAAACTGGTAATTCCTGAAAGCTTTATGGAATTTCTTCTCTTCCACTAGTTCTTTGCCCAGGGATTCAAATTCTTCCCTGAATTCATACAAAAGATAATAATCCATGTACTTGTAATGCCTGTCCATCGACCGGATCTTCATCCATAGCAGGGCTTGATCAATAGTCCCGGCGGGGGGCCAATCGTGACTGCCTTCAAATTCCAGGGTTTCGTGGTCCACATCAAAGGTCTTGAGCCACCGGTCGAGGTTCATCATCTCCTGGTAATTGAAGTCGCGGTTACCTATTAGTCCGATAAAGTCGAAATCAATATCGAAATTGGGCGGGTAACCGGGTGAGAAGCCGGCCCCGCACCCTATGACCCCTGCAAATTTACCGGTTATCATGGCAATGCTGCTTGCTGCCCTGGAACCACCTGAAAACCCGGCCAGGTATAATCTTTCCCGGTCGATGGAAAGCTTTTCGTAGGTATCCTTAAACATAGCATCGGCTGCTGTATAAATGGGATCCCAGGGGCCGTTCCGTGCATTGTTTGAACCTGCGACGACAAAACCGTATTTTTCAGCAGCCTCACTGAAGAGGCCAACAGCATAGGGGCCCCTAGCTTCCGGATCAAAAACGTACACTACAGGCCAGTTATCGCGGTCAGGATAATTGGCAGGTAAGTACAGTGAATAGGAGATGGAGCTGTCGCCCGGGCAATGTATGGCATCAATTACTCTACCTGTTGGTAGCTGAGCCTGTAACGGGCTGCAATAGAATACGAAGGGAAGCAACAGGTAAAAAGGTAGTTTCCTCATTCCACCAAAATAAGGGGTAAAGATAAGAAAGGCTTAAATTCCTCAAAAGAAGAGATTGATTTTATTGACAGGGATAAAAATTATTAGCGGATCAGGAGCTTTCCGGGCTTATCAGTGTGCCTTTCCTTAATAATATTCGTACTCAGAATAAAATTTCCTTACAGCGGTATCCAGGTCTTCAAATACAACGTAGTGATTTTTACAGCCATGCCTTGAGCAGATATTTATCCTCCCCCCCACGGTGCAGATAAATGAAACAATGGGTGCTGAGCAGACATCACATTTAACGTTCTTTCGTTGTAGATTCTGGTTGCAATGAGGACAGATTAACTCAACCACCTCATCTTCTGGTATGGCGATATCGCAGGTGTAATTATAATCTCCATAAATGGAGCTCAGGTAGATGTTGCCCTTATGACCGGGGAAAGCAATTTTCAGGTAAATACTGTTTTTGTTATTGATGAGGTGATTGTCATCCATCAACAAGGTATTGCAGTGAGGACACCTTACTTTTACAGCAACTCTTTTTGTCATTTTTTATACAATTTAGGTAGATGCAGAATATTGAAAGACAATTCTTAAGATACAATATTCCTGAAAGAAAATCAAGTGTTTGGCTTCACTGATATTCCTATATCTTTGTTAATAGGGGAGTTGCCGGATTAATTTTTTATGAGTGCGGTCAATCTGCCTTAGTCTTAGCAGAGAATTCTTCCCTGTAATACTTTATGGGCGCAAGAAGGAAACCGTAATTATAATGTGCATGAGGCTTGTGATGATCTTCATGCGCCTTCAGGGTGGCCCTCAGGTATTTGTTCTCCATTCTTCCCAGTTTGATCCGCTGGTGCACATATACATCATGAAACAGAAAGTAGGCCAGTCCGTAAGCGGCTATTCCTATTCCAAAATAGAAAAGGAACCAGATCTCTCTGCTCAACCCGAAATACATGGCAAGGAAAGCCGGGATCGCAAAAATTACGGCGAAGAGATCGTTGTATTCAAACTTCCTGCCATCCCTGATATGATGATCTTTATGAAGGACCCACAAAAATCCATGCATTACGTACTTATGGGAGAACCAGGCCACGAATTCCATAAAAAGGAAACCGGCTATGATGAAAAGTGCTGCGAAGTACCAGGCCATAACTTTTGAGTTTTAACAGACACAAATATAATAATTAGATGGATACTTAATACTTTAACAGTTGAGGGCGGGAAATGTTAATTAATGAACAATGAACAATGTACAATGAAAGCACGGTAGTACGGTAGCTCGGAACAATAGCCCATCAGCTAACAGCCAACAGCCATTAAACTCAGAACTTAGAACTTAGAACTTAGAACTTAGAACTTAGAACTTAGAACTTAGAACTCCCAGCAACCAACACCTACTTTACAATAAGGACAATTTGACAATTGAGGCAATTTAAACCCGAACATACAAACACCTCAACTGTTGCCTTAAGGCGATTTTTTTCCTATCTTTATTATCGAAAAGAGAAGCCATTAATTTCTTGCCAACTATTCTGACCAAGTACTTCTGCCGGATCTTAGCTTAACCCGAAATCATTAGGCCTTTATGGTCTTTTTTAATTCCATGATTGAACCAAAAACCAATTAGAATGAATTCTTATTTCAGACTTATGCTGCTTACATGCGTGTTTCTTGCATGTTTTCAATCACTGTCTTTCCCGCAAGTAAAACATCCCTATGCTGACAACATAGTTGATACTGTTTATGCCGGGGATGGCAGGATTGCCTATGGTATAATTATTCCCGGCAAGCCACCGGAAAATATTACCGGACCACTGGCAGAGTATACAAGGAGTTCAGTCCAGTTACAGACTGTTCCGGCATTTAACTGGTGTTTTGGCTGTACCGCAACATCAGCGGCTATGGCAGCGGGCTATTACGACAACCAGGGTTATCCTAATATGTACGACGGACCGACCAATAACGGGGTAATGCCCATGACAAATGCGGCCTGGTCGGATACGGTAATAAGTGGTGAAACCCGGCACCGGTGCCCATTAAGTGCAACCGGCATAGGCCTTGATGGCAGGACGACAAGGGGGCATATTGAAGATTACTGGGAGTCCTATGGCTCCCCGGGACCTGATCCCTGGGAGGATAACGGATGGACCGAGCACACCCACGAGGACTGTACAGGCGACTTTATGAAAACAAACCAATGGGTAAACCCGGGTGAAGGGTTTAATACGGACGCGTCTACAACTATCTATACCTGGAATGACGGAAGCCCTATGACAGCAACCGATTTGGAGAATGAGAACATAGATGATTATGACGGGGGATATGGACTGAAATTATTCTATGAATCAAGGGGTTATACAGTTACCACCTTATTCAACCAGAAGATTGATGAGTTGGGACTTACCTATGGATATACCTTTGAACAATACTGCGATGAAATAGACGCCGGCAGGCCTGTGTTGATTCACGTAACCGACCATACTATGCTTGGTTATGGGTATAACGATGATGGTGGTAACGAAATCATATACCTCCATGATACCTGGGACTGGCTGGACCACGAGATGGAATGGGGAGGGTCGTACCTCGACACCGGCCTGGATCATTATGCGGTTACGGTTTGTGAACTGCAGGCTTCAGATATCAATGTCTGGACCGGTGATTACAA
>CAZMOK010000031.1:0-2168 GCA_964567785.1 uncultured Bacteroidales bacterium
CCTACTACCTACTACCTACTACCTACTACCTACTACCTACTACCTACTACCTACTTAAACAGACGCCAGGAAGCTATTCAGGTTGTCGTTGCGCGACAAATTGAGCTTTTTGCGGATACGGCTGCGGGTGACCTCGATACTTTTCATTGACCTGCCTGTGATGGCGGAGATCTCCTTGGTATTCAGGTTCATTCTAAGGAATGCACAGATCCGTTGCTCGTATGAAGAAAGATCCGGGTGTTTGGCATAGAGTCTTTTGTAGAAATCGGGGTGCACCTGGTTGAACTGGGCCTCGAATTCCTTCCAGTTGCTCTGCGGGGATTCGATTTTCAGTTCACTGAGGACTTCATTGAGCTGTTCAACTGAATTACCCGGTTCATCCTGAATTTCCTGTAATTCCTTGATGATCCGGCTTATCAGCTCATTCTTCTGGTTGAGGAACATCATCTTTGAGGCCAGTTCCCTTTTCTTTCCGTCCAGTTCATTCTCTATTTCCTTAAGCTTTTGCAGATTCAGCATCTGCTGCTGTTTGTAAAGAAGTTTTGCATCCCTGTTTCTCCTCATCAGCAGTAATATAATGGTCACGCTCAGCGCAATGGCCACAACCAGGGCAATTGTGGCTATGGTCCTGTTCCTGAGCTTTTGCTCACGCAGGGATGCTTCATTGCGGAGCAGTGCGTTCTCCCTTTCCTTTTTCTCGTAATTATATTGAGCTTCGATGCGGTTGATCTCTTTTTGCTGGTTGAAATGGTTGATGCTGTCGGAATGGCCCAGGTAGGCTTTGTGCCATTTAAGTGCTTCTGAAGGGTTGCCCGATTTTTCGAAGGCCTCGCAGAGAACCAGGGATGCCTCTTTGAGTGAAGGAACCATATGCATTTCGGAACCAAGTGAATAAGCACTGCCGGCTAGACTGATCGCCTTGTCATAATCTTTCTTCTGAAGGTGGGTTTTTGCCAGCAGTAGCCTGATGTTGGTTAAAAGAGGCTTGTTGTTCATCCTCTCCGCACTGTCGGAGGCGATGGCAAGATGCCTTTCGGCCCTGCCGGGATCCTCTTCCATGAAATAGTATTTTCCGAGAAGATAATTGCATTCTGCCACAAAAGGCCTGGTCCCGATCTCATTGGCCACCGTCCGGATCTTTTGGCAATATTCGTAAGCTTTGCTGTTTTCACCCATTTCAAGGTACAGGTCGGCGAGATTGTAATACCTGACAACGAGCTGTGACTTGTGCTGCTTGCTTTCTTCGATCTCAGTCGACTTTTGCATATAGGACAGGGCCTTATCATACTCATCCACCATTTTCATTACAACACCGATATTCAGCAGCGCTATGGATACAGCCCTGTCCATTCCTGTTTTTTCGTAATAATCAAGGGCTTCCTCGAAAAGGGTAATGCCTTCTTCCAGCATGCCCTGCTCGCAGAGGAGTATTCCCCGGTTGATCTTAACATCAGATATCAGGGTGCTGTCGTTGAATTCTGTTGCCAGTGCAAGTGCATGAATATAGCTGGAATCCGCAGCATTGAAATTGCCGAGCCTTCTGTAGTTAAGGCCGCTCGCCTGCAGGGCATCGAACATGCCCTGTTCATTCCCTGTATTGTGATAATGATCATACGATTCGTTGAACAGCTTTTTCGCTTTGCGGTATTCATTACTTACATAATTTACGTATCCCAGGTCGAACAACGCCCGTGCAACAAAATTTTCAAGGCCTGCGGATCGGGCCATTTCAAGGGATCTCTTGTAATAATATTCTGAACGGCCGTACTGGTCGTCATAGTAATAAATATTGCCTGTATAATTAAGCGCCCTGATGATGGTTTCGAGGTATGCCAGCTCAAGGCCTGTCAGGTCATCATTTATATTGATTTCATTAAGGATCGGGTTGTTATGGATAAGCCGGTAATAGCAAATAGCGGAATCGGGTTCGGAATGGTGAAGATCCCTGGCCTTCGACATCAATTTGTTGACCCTTGCAGTATCATCAGGAGTGACCTGTTGCGATATCGCATCATTGATGTAAAATGCTGATACATGCAGAAAAGTGAAGGCTGCTATGACCAGGCGAGTTGGCATTTCTCACAATTTTGAATCAATTGGTCCTAATAACGGAATAAATATAGGGAAAATGTTTTAATGGGAGCACGGGAGCACGGGAGCGCGGGAGC
>CAZMOK010000031.1:2268-10721 GCA_964567785.1 uncultured Bacteroidales bacterium
ATAAATATAGGGAAAATGTTTTAATGGGAGCACGGGAGCACGGGAGCGCGGGAGCACGGAGTAAAAACAGGAGGTTAAGAAAATAAGAGGCTAAGAAGATAAGATGACGGGAAGACGGGGAGATGGGAGGAGGCAGCAATTATCAATTATTGATTATCGATGAAAGTGCAGAGGCTCAGGACCGCAGAAATTCAAAATATAGAATTTAAAACCCCGTAACCCGGAACACGTAACCCGCAACCCTAACACTATCAGCACCTTCCGGGATACAGTGGTTGTGTTACCGGCCCGCGGGGCGGGAGGTTTGACGGGAATGGCAGGCAAACACTAGTAACGCTGCCTGCCCCTGTTATCATCACGGGGTGAGGGCGGATTGGCCTTTTTTACAACAATATTCCGTCCTTCAAAGTCAGCTTCGTTCAATTTTTCGATGGCCTCAAGGGCTTCGTCATCGTTTGGCATTTCAACAAAACCGAAACCTTTCGACCTTCCTGTTTCTCTGTCGAAAATGATCTTGGCTGATTCAACCTCGCCAAAACCTTCGAACAATTCTTTAAGACTGTCTTCCTGAGTCTGGTACGACAACCTGGCAATAAAAATTTTCATCTAAAAAATATTACGTGGCCATTCCGGGATCTTTCAGGAAAACACTTATTTGTTTCTTTTGGGATCCTGGTCCGGCCAAAACTTAAACATGAGCAAATATATTGAATATTGAAAGTGAAAGTCAATATTCAGAAATATTTAACAGTGGATTTTTTTAAACATGGCAAGACATGGTTAGATATGGCTGGACGTAGCAAGATATGGTTAAACATGGTTAGAGATTAATATTATGAGAGATTGGAATAAAAAAAGATCCGGCCAGAAACTGACCGGATCACATATGTTGAAGTATGTTTCGCTCTTAATACTTATTTCTTCTTAAGGACAGCATTCATCACCTTATTCTTGTCGAGGGGTTTGGTGCAGAAGAACCAGTCGTAGCACTTCATGTCTTCCTTGCTTTCCATCCTCTCTTTTGCAGTTCCACAAGAACCGGCAGTCGGTACGATCACATCATCGCCGGGCTGCCAGTCGGCAGGGGTTGCCACTGCAAACTCATCGGCTGTTTTCAGCCCGATAAGTGCACGATAGATCTCTTCGAAATTACGTCCCAGGCTGAGCGGGTAATAGAGGATCGTTCTCACGATGCCTTTCGGGTCGATGAAGAATACGGCGCGCACCGCCTTGGTGTTGTCCTCGCCAGGCATCATCATACCATATTTCCTGGCAACTTCCATAGTGATGTCCTCAATAAGGGGGAATGTGACCTCAATGTCCTTCATGCCCTTGTACTCGATCTTTTCCTTGATAGTACGGAGCCAGGCAATATGACTGTAAAGACCGTCCACTGAAAGCCCTACGAGCTTGCAGTTTGCTTCCTCGAACTTTTCTTCCATATTGGCAAAGGTCATGAACTCGGAGGTACATACCGGGGTAAAATCTGCCGGGTGGCTGAAAAGGATCACCCACTGGCCGGAATAATCGTCAGGGAAGTTAATATCGCCCTGGGTTGTGACTGCCTTGAACTTTGGTGCCGGATCGCCGATCCTGGGCATGGCAAATACTTCTTGATTTTCTTTTACTTCTTCCATTGGTTTTTTAATTTTTAAGAATTTATTACTCAGTTGTGGAATTTCCGGAAATATTCTTGCTTCTTTCGATTGATTGAAGAGCAAGATAGTTCTCACCGAACTTTTTCAGGTTCTCAATTTCATCATCATACTGGTCAAAGTGACGTTCCTCATCCTCTACCAGTGCCTCAAACAGCTTTTTGGAAACCGAGTCGGCATTCTGTGCACATTCATTGGCCCATTTGTTGTAATCCTCAGTAGATGACTCTTCCATCCCGGCCGCAAGCGTAAGCATATCTTTCACTTCATGTATCTTCTTAACGTCTTCCGAAGGTTTCAGCTCCACATCCCCACCCAGGAAAAGGATACGCTCGGCGATCATTTCGATGTGGTTCATTTCATCAATGGCTGTTTTCTTGAAAAGACTGGCCAGCAGATCATAGCCCTGATCGTCGCAGTGAAAATGGAAATACATGTACTGATGAACGGCAACGAGTTCGTCTGCGACAGCTTTGTTCAACAATTCAATACTCTTCTCTTTCATTGTGTTATGGTTTTGGTTTATTTATTTGAATTTACCTATTATCTGCAGTTTAATATCCTCAATGCTGAATCCCGGGATATCCTTCTTTTCAAAATAATCTTCCAGCAGTTCATTCAGTTCAGCATCAAAATAATCCTCGATCCTTTCCGATTCAGCACAATACAAATGATGGTGCTTATCAAGGATGGGATCATACCTCATTATGTCACGGGCTGTTTTTACCCTGCTCACAATTCCCTTTTCGGTAAAAGTTTCAAGAGTTTTATAAACTGTCCCTGAAGAAATATAGGGGTAGTTTCTCTGAACGAAGGCAATGATCTTGTCAGTTGAAGGGTGATCCTTGAGCTCTCCGAAGGCCTCCAGCACGGCAATACGCTGAGGTGTGATTTTCAACCCCTTGGAGGTTAATATGTCCCTGCATTTATCCTGATCCATGTTATATGCTTAGCGATGTGATAATAATTCTCAATAAAGAACTATTGCAAATTTATAAACTTTCCTGAAGATCACAGCAGGAAAAAGGCAGTATTAAGAAAATTTAACAAAGCAAATATCGATTAAAGGTGGAATTGGTTGATGTCGCGGCAGCCTGAGAGGTTTTCGTCCAGTTCTACCAGGGTGAGTTTATCTACTTTACGGATACAGTCGATGCCGAGTTTTTGTGCTTCCATCATGGCCTGGTTAAAGGTTTCTTCATCAAGTTTAAGGCGCTCAGGATTGAGTGGATCATATTCACCAATGGAAAAGTGACCGATTCCGATGTGAGGGATGTATTTGATATCTTTTCTTTCATATGGGCCTAGGATGCCCGAGTAAAGTTCATCGTGAAGCCCAATAACGTTGGTATTCCCGTATTCGAGCGTGAGAAAGAGAAAGTGGTCCCAGGATTTCTCGAGCCTTGAGATACGGATCTTGAAAGGATCCCAGCCCTCCAGCACAGTTTCAATATGGCGGGTGATTTTTTCCAGGCCGATGGATCCCGGGACCGGAAAGATAAGGGTCAGGTGGTCTTGTATAAGATCCCACCAGGGGTCGTATTTCTTCCTGAACGTCAGTATCCCCTCCTTTTCCAGCTCTGTATAAAAGATCAGTGCGTACAGCATGGCTGACGATTGTGTTAATGCTAACTATTTTATCTTGTAAGTTACAAAATAATGAAGGCCGGATCAAGAAGAAATACGATTTAAGACGTAAGATGTAAGATTTAAGAATGGAGAATAACAATACAGCCTACAGGTTGATCATCTCGTTGAAGGTTGAGCGCCAGGTGTTGCAGAAACGGCGGGTGAAATGGCGCAGGCCGTTAAAGGCGTCTTTTGATGCAACAGCATCCTCTTCAAGGCCTTGCTTTATGGCAGATTGATAGGCATTGCTGTGGGATTTCACTTTCTTTTCAAATTTTGAAATATCCTTTAAGAGCAAGTCCCTGTCTTCATCAAGGTAAGAACATCGCATTGTTTTACCTGAGATCACCTTGCTTTTGTTCCCCGATTTGCTTTTCAGTATATAATGAACATCAAGTTCATAAGTATCAGTATTCTGTAGATCAGACATTTTTTCCACCTTTTTAAACTATGTATACGACAAAGATACAAAAAAAGTTAACATTAAATTAATATTGACTTAACATTTAGTTAATTTTCTGCTAATATTCAGTTAACATATGGGGCGCGGAGCACGGGAGCACGGGAGCGCGGGAGTGTGGAGAAGAGGTCTAAGATTAGGACTGAGAGGCGGAGGGGCGGAGAAGCTGAAGGGATTTTTTATGTCACTTTCGCAATATCGTACTTTGGCAATATGAATTAGGATTTGGATATTGGAATTTGTTTGGGATTTGGATATTGGAATTTGAGATTTATTTGGATTTTGGGTATTGGGGTTTGGAATTTATTCTGAACTGCATTTCACTGACTGGAAGTAGACAGCGGTGCCCTGCCTCAACTCAGGGGTGACATTATCACGGAGAAAATCTACATTATCAAACACTTTATTGATGCAATCAAGATTCGCCTCAACAGTGATCTCTTTCAGGCTTTCGGCTTTGCCATCAAACTGATTCAGATCTGCATACAGGTTCGCTGCTTCGCAGGTAAAGTCGAGATCAGCGAAGGAAACACCCCGAATTTCTTTATTTACAACTGTTTTGAATGAGATCGCTGCATTTGAGATATCATACACAATACTCCAGACCGTACCGGGATGCTGTGCCACACTGTCAAGGACCACAAATGCATAATCGACCATATCGTACTCGCTCTCATCATAATCCTGTACCATTGAAGCGGCCTCGGCAAACCTGCCCGATGAGTTGTTGGTCCAGCCGGTAAACTCCCTGTCAGTCCCCATGTCTTTGTTCGATTTAAAGTCAACAGAAGTTTCGTATGTACAGTTGGCAAGGACAGTATAGGGCAGGTTCTCACCGCGGTGTACAACCATTTTACCATCCAGGAATTCTATGGTGGCAACATCCCCCGACCTGTCGGCCACCAGGAAGTGTAATGGTGCCGTAGCTTTATCGGTTATCCTTATGAGTTTATTATTCGCGATCACCTCCCTCACAGAAGCGGCATTGTCAAGGTTATACTGCACCCACTGGAGCTCCATCAGTCCATGCCTGTCGTCATGAGGAGGATACTGAGCCTCCTGCAGCCACATCAGTTCGATGACCAGTCCGGCCTCGTTCATTCCACCATAAGGGAACTCCCTCCCACCCTGGTTAAAGGTCACACTGCCGTACCTGGAGACCCATTCAACAACCTCTTCACCGGGAACAGGAAGTGAAGATTTGAGCTGGCCTCTTTTGTTGACATGCATATGACCATAACCCGCCGGAAAGTCAAAATTTCGCCCAAACACTACATGGCCTTTTGAATCTTTCAGAACGAAAGTAGTGCAAGAGTTGCCCTGAAGGGGAAGCAGGATGATCAGTGAAACAGCAAACAGCAGGTTAGCCAGTGTTTTCATAGTTCTTCGGCAGTGAGTTATTAGTCGATGACCGGGTCGCAAGTTAGGGAATTATGCGCAAAGCGCAAAGCGGTAAGCAGTAAGCAGAATTAACAATGAAAGCCCGGGAGCACGGGAGCACGGGAACGCGGAAAAGAGAGCTTAGAGTTTAGAGCTGAGGTGTTTTAAGAATAACGGTTTTTGATATTAGCAGGGATTTGGAATTTGTTTGGGTTTTGGATATTGGAATTTGGGATTTAAAGTGACATTGCACTGTGTTTAGGCTATTTTACACCTCCCGGTCCAGGCACCGGGAATGCCCATTCGAACTTATAATACGACAACTCTGCAAGAATTATTTCTTTATGGCTTTCCCTGCCCTTAGCTTTGATCTTCATGAATAACCAAAAAAATTAAAAAAATGAAAACAACAATTTATTTATTGCTTACCTGTGTAATATCAATCAATTGTGTATCCGCGCAACAAAGGAATGTCATTGAATACTTCAGGCTTGACCCGCAGGAGATCCAGCCCCAAAGATCAGGGCTTCAGGAATATGATGTTACATTGAAATGGCAGAACCTGGATGCAATCAATGGCACTAAAATCAATTGCAATGCATTGAAAGCCACTTACATTTTCGGATTGGAAAAGGACCGGTCGGCCTGGAGCGATGTCAGGCTGGGCCGAATTAAAGATTTCAGGCAATCCCGGTTTGAGAGCGTTGCCTTACCCGCGTTCAATGATCTTTCTTATAAAGCCATGGATACATCATTTTTATACGAGGAGTTTTATAAAAACATTCCACCGGAACAACGTGAACTGGCAAAATGGCTTGTTTCTGATGCCCTTCAAATGCAGGGACTGGCAATATATGCTTTTGACAGCCTGTCTTACAATGAAGAGTTTATGCCGGAATTGCTGGAGAATTATGATGTACGTTTCCAGGACTGGGTCACTTTTACAAGTCGGTATCAAACATTGGTATGGTCAGGCATAAGTGAACACAACAATGAAATATGCGCTATTGTCAAATTTAACTCTAATTACAACCCGGTAAAAATTGAAAATGATGAGTTGACAGTTGAAGGGCGCGCCCTGTATTACGGAGAGATTTGGATTTCCCTGGAAGACAAACAGGTTGAATATGCCATAATGTTCGAAGATGATATTTTCAGCCTGAAAAGTCATGAACATAGCCATGAACAATTAATCGACCTCCAAAGGGAGATAGTATTTAATAAAAGGAATAATCATTAATTTTAGTGTCAATGAAAATTAGCAAACGATCAATATTGCTTTTCGCTGCACTGATATTCAGCATCTTATTTTCTTTGCTGATCAAATGGGCACAAACAGGGAATCCTTTTAAAGCAGAAACAGTTGTATATGGAACAATTATCTTTCTTAATGTCATAATTCTGGGAAGTATTGGCTATAGCTTATTTAAAAGGTTTTCCAACAAATCACCGAAACAGTTAAAAAAAAGCCTGATACTATCGTACCTCCTGTTTGTATTGTCCGCCCTGGTGATATCTCTTTCGCTTGTGAGCTTAGGGGTGTATGTATTTTATCTTGTAAAGGGATGGGACACATCCAACTTTTTGGACCAATTGCTCCGTGTGGAACTAACTGGCGCTTTTAAACAATTTGCAACCTGGATCTTAATTGGTTCGGCGGTGTTCTTCTATCTGATCTGGAGAAAATCAACAGAACGCGAACAAAGACTGCGTGAAGAAAACCTGAAATACAAATACCAGAACCTGAAAAACCAGCTCAACCCTCATTTCCTTTTCAACAGCCTGAATACTCTTTCTGAGATTGTTTACGAAGATGCAGCAAAAGCCGATAAGTACATCCAGAAATTATCAAGGATATACAGATACATTTTAGATCATGAAGATGCAGACTTTATATCTTTAGATAAAGAAATTGAATTTGTGAAGCAATACTTCGAATTGCAGAAAATCCGTGATCAGAATAAAATACACCTTGACACCAGGCTTCCTGATTCAAAAGAGATCAGAATAATCCCGGTATCTTTACAATTACTAGTGGAAAATGCCTTAAAACATAACTCGAGGTCTGAAAAAGCCCCGTTGAAAATTCTTATATATAAGAGTGGGGATTTCATTATGGTCTCCAATAACATACAGAGAAGGAATACAATGGAAAAGACACCGGAAAAGGGGCTGATGAACTTGAAAGAGAGAACCCTGCTTGTCCTCGGCAAAGATGTGGTTATCCGGGAAAAAGACAATCAGTTCATCGTGAAAGTGCCCTTTCTTAAGAAATAAGCGAAAATGAGAGTACTGATAATTGAGGATGAGAAACCTGCCTGCCTGAAGCTGATAAGGTTGTTAAACGACATTAACCCCGGAATTAAGGTAATTGGAGTTCTTAAATCCGTTGAAGAAGCTGCCAACTGGTTCCTTGAAAAACCGAAACCTGACTTGATCTTTATGGATATTGAGCTGGAAGACGGAATTTGTTTTGAGCTATTTGAGAATACTAAAATTGAAACTCCTGTAATCTTCACAACTGCTTATGATGAATACACATTGAGGGCCTTCAAAGTTAACAGTGTTGATTATCTCCTTAAGCCCATCGATCGGGATGAACTTAAGAATGCCCTTGTAAAATATAACACTCACCACAGACCAGTTGATTATTCAGGTCTGGAGTCAATTATAAAACAATTGAAACCATTAACCAAGGAAAGATTCCTTGTTAAGATCGGCGAACATTACAAACCCGTTCAGGTATCAGATATTGCTTGTTTTTATATAAAAGAGAGATGTAATTTCATTCATTTGTATTCAGGGAAGAATTACCCTGTTGATCATTCACTCGATAAAATAGAAACTTTAGTGGACCCGGGGCAATTTTTCAGGACCGGCAGGAATTTCATCATTAATCTTTCCGCAATCAAGGATATTATTGCATACTCGTCGCACAGGTTAAAAATAATATTGACAAGCTGGACAGAAGATGATGACATTATAGTAAGCAGGGAACGTGTTGCGGCATTCAAGCAATGGCTGGACAGATGAATTATAAAATCAGATAATGTGTAAACATTGCTAAGTGGCCCTTAGAGCCTTTGCGTCTTGGCGGCAAAGTATCCTCAGCCACAAAGGCGCGAAGACTCAAAGGAACGCAAAGTAGGGGGCAATAACACACAAACCGCACAACGCGTTAGGAAATATTGAGGCTCCCTTAAATAACAAAACCTAAAATCTGGAAAAAATATATATTCGGCTGGCATCAGGAACAACAATTCCTTTTTTTTGTAAAACGCCCGTACCGGTTGTATATTTGGATTTGGTCCCTGTGTAATTAAAGTCCC
>CAZMOK010000031.1:10821-14369 GCA_964567785.1 uncultured Bacteroidales bacterium
AAAACGCCCGTACCGGTTGTATATTTGGATTTGGTCCCTGTGTAATTAAAGTCCCGGTTATGAAACCAATACCAATCATCTTCCTGCTTGTTTTGTTTTTTCTAAACTCCCCTGGCCAAAGCTTTCTTAGCGAAGGCAAGCAATGGAACGTAAAGGAGACCCTGAACTTCGGCCCGACCACTACCGTTGCCTACCAGCTAATTGGTGATTCCGCCGTTGGGAACTATACTTATAAAAAACTGGCTGTTTATGATTCAACCTACCAGTCATGGTCGCTAACCGGTCTACTTAGAGAGGCTGAAAACAGAGTGTATTTCAAACCGGAAGGACAGGAGGAAGGATTGCTCTATGACTTCACCCTGCAAAATGGAGAAACTGTGAATATTATCAGTCTTTACTGCCATGACGAACAAGAGCTGACCGTGACGAGCGTTGATACAATTGAAAACCTGGGAAAAGAAAGAAAAAGGTGGTCGTTCAACCAAAGCATCACAGAAGTATGGCTTGAAGGTATTGGAAGCTTATACGGACCCGTTCATACTTGCTACGACCATTGCATTTTTGACCTGTACTTCGATTTACTTTGTACCTACGAGGCTGACACAGTTTCGTACGACAACCCGGACTTTGGATCCTGCTGGCTTACATCGGTTGGCATGGAAGAAAAGGCAGGTGAAGGAACCATTAACGTGTATCCGAACCCTTTTCGGGCAGGACAACCGGTCGGGATTAGTGCCGCAGAAATTATCACCAGAATTGACATCATTTCTTCTCAAGGTATTTTGCAAAAAACGCTGAAAGGGCTCAATGAACGAACGATCCGCACTGACCTGGATCATCTGTCCCCGGGGATCTACTTTTTGATCATCCAACATAAAAAGGGAGATCAGGCTATTAAGAAGATCGTTAAAAGATAACTCATTGAGTCAGGCCGGATTTATTCAAATTTCATAAAAGAGATGCAAGAATGAAAAACATCATATTATTATAGATTGCTTCTACACTTATTTCTTGCGTAAGCAGAACCGGTGAAAAGAACAGTGAGGAAATCAAGGACAGAACCGAAACATTGGTTGTTGAAGAGCTAGAGAAACTTGCCGGTGGCTTTAATTTCACCGAAGGACCGGCGGCAGATACAATGGGTAATGTATATTTCACTGATATCCCGAATAACCTGATACTCATCTGGACAAAAAATGACAAGCTTGACACTTTTCGTGGAATCGGGTTGTGATAGAATGACCATTGACACAGAAGGTAATGTGTATTTAACCACGAATGGAAAAAATACTGTGGATATTTATTCTCCCGCCGGCCTCTTACTGGAATCGATCGGGGTACCGGAAAAACTTTCTAATGTTTGTTTTGGCGGAAAAGACAGGGATCAGCTTTATATAACTGCCAGGACATCTATCTATCGTGTTGAGTGGGATATGAAAGGGGTAGATTGAATTTACCAAAAACAAAACCCCCTTGTTTCGTGTTTGTTTGATAATCCCTGAAAGATGGGACCGTTTACAATTATCTCTTATTAAAATTTTCAAATAAATATTCTTACTAAATGACAAATCAAATTGAAACAAAACACCTTGATGAAGTGATTGAAAATCACTCACAGGATATGACCGGAAAAGTGGTTGCGATTACTGGAACCACCAGTGGAACAGGGTATGTGTGTGCCAGGGAGGTTGCAAAGAAAGGCGCGACCGTTATCCTGCTGAACCGCGACAGTGAAAGGTCAAAGAAGTCGTATCAGCAGCTTCTCGAAGAGGTCCCTTCCGGGAAGTTCGATCCGGTCGCATGTGATCTTCAAAGCTTCGATAGTGTGAACAATGCCATTGAAGAAATCAAGGCAAAATACGATACCATTGACGTACTGGTAAATAACGCAGGGGTAATGGCATTGAAAGATGAAGCAACGGTTGATGGATATGATGTACAGATCCAAACCAATAATATCTCACATTTCCTGATTACAAAAGAACTGTTCCCCCTTATGAAGAATAGTGAGCAAGCCCGCATCGTCAATCACTCTTCACAGGCAAGGCTGGGTGGGCCGCTGGAAATGAAATATTTTGAGAGGAATGGCGGCAACCTGGGAGGAAACGGCACAGAAGAGGAGAACCAGAATTTCCAGGGCCCAAGATGGGAGCGTTACCATCAGACTAAGCTTGCAAATTGCTCTTTCACCTATGGGCTTAAAAACAAATTGGAAGAAGCCGGCATCACCAATATCATTCCACTCATTGCACACCCGGGCCTTTCGCTCACAAATTTGCAGGTCACTACTGCACAGCATGGGGGTATGGAAAGCGACAGCCCGCTCATGGCCCAGGCCCAGACGGCAGAAGACGGGGCCACAGGTATTATCCGCGCAGCCATGGACCCAAATGTGAAGGCAGGGGATTTCTTTGGCCCGGTTGAAGGCTGGACCGGTTTCCCGGAAAAATTGACCCCGGAAGATTACCTCTACAGTGAATCCAACATCCGGATCAATTGGGAAGGATGTGAGAACGCTGTTGGCAAGTTCAATATGTGATCTATTATTGCGGCATGCAAAGCAGTAATTAGCTTATCTTTGGAGGAAACCATATCCTCCAGGCAATCTAATTATATCTAAAAATTTGCTTTTATTCCTCCTGTCAGTTAACTTTGAGATTATCATTTCCTGGTTTATTAAAATATTATGAAAAGTTCAGACATCATTGTCGGACTTAAGCACATTGCTAACCAGTATAGTTTCATTGCCCTGATCTGGCATGTTCTGTTATTTGCCTTAATAATTGCCCTGTTCTTAAAATGGGAACCATCTAACAAATTATTCAGCCTAATTTTGATCCTTCCAATACTTTCAATCGCTGTACTGGCCTGGATCAATGGAAACCCATTCAATGGAACGACATTCTCAGTTCTTGCAATTCTTCTTTCGATTTTTGCTTTCAGAACTTCAAATCAACCAGTGAATACGGCTGGGATTTTATTTAGTGCTATTGGAATCTTAATGGTAGCATACGGACTAGTGTACCCTCATTTCACAGAAACATCCTCAGTTATCGAATATTTATATAAAGCCCCGGTAGGGCTTGTCCCTTGCCCAACCCTTTCGGTAGTAATCGGTTTTGTATTATTATTCAATGGATTTGGATCACAGGGCATCAACTACGTATTAATACTTTTTGGGTTATTCTACGGTCTTTTTGGCTTTTTTAAGCTGGGGGTACATTTAGATATAGGGTTGATCATTGGTTCAGTTGTCCTTTTGATCAAATCAATCCCAATATTCAAAATATTCTGAGCCGGCGCTATTCGTAACCTTCATGAAAACAAATGGGATCCTGGCTGCAGCAAACAAAATAAAGAACCGTAAAGAAACCGACTTGTATGAGAATCAGTAAAAAGATAGCTTTGATAACAGGTTCTGCGAGAGGTATAGGACAAGCCACGGCAGAACTTTTCCATAAAGAAGGGGCTTTTGTAATTGTCTCCGACATAAGGGATGACGAAGGCCGCGAAATTGCACGAAAACTTGGTGAAAAAGCTGAATACAT
>CAZMOK010000031.1:14469-17825 GCA_964567785.1 uncultured Bacteroidales bacterium
ACATCAGGTGCAACAGCATCCACCCTGCAGCCATCATGACCCCTATGTGGGATGCCATGCTGGGGGAAGGTGAGCAGAGGCAAAAAACCATTGAGGAAATAGAATACAGCATCCCTTTGGGCCATTTCGGGGAACCCCTCGATGTTGCTTATGGCATCTTATATCTGGCAAGCGATGAAAGCAAATACGTTACAGGGATTGAGTTAACGATTGACGGCGGTTTACTGGCCGGAAGCGAAGCTAAGCCGGAGAAGCAATAGCCGTGGCTTTCATGCTTACCTTGAAAAAATTCAGGACTGCCCATACCCTTGAAGAAGCAACAGCGATTATCCGCAAGTCAGGACTCAGGGAAGGCTCCATGTCGAAAGGGCCCTTCTGGTGGGATTTCACATCACTGGATCACCGTGTTTAATAACCCCAGGCTAAACATTCCTTAAAAACTGAACCCGGAAATTTATATTTTCACCGAAATTTTAAAACGATGAACCCGAGAAAACTCGCAGTAATAGCAGGCATCAGTTACCTCATCATATTCTTTGCCGCCATTTTCGCCAATTTCCTTGTCCTTCAGTCCATTTTTATCGAACCACTGGCTACAATCCGGGAGAACCATATGATGGTACGGTTCGGGATCATGGCATTCATGATCACCGTTGTTTTTGATGTGGTGGTTGCCTGGGCCCTCTATGAACTATTCAGGAACCATAAATTATCCGGCCTCAGCACACTGTTCAGGATGATGCATGCCGCCATCATGGGGGTAGCAGTCTTCGCGCTGGTATTGGCATTGAAAGAGACGACTGCCGAAACTATTCTCAGGCAGGCAGACACCTTCAACATCATATGGCTGATCGGGCTGTTCTTTTTCGGGGTACACCTCATCCTGCTGGGAAACATCCTTGGCAAGCCCAGGCTCATTGCCGTGTTCCTTGTAATTGCCGGCATCATGTACATGGTTGATACCACGGCCCATTTCGTAATACCTGATTATGATTCCTATGCTTCCATTTTCCTGGCACTGGTTGCTGTCCCAAGCATTCTCGGTGAAATGGCACTGTCGGTCTGGTTGCTTGTAAAGGGCGGTAAATAAAACACGTTGCTTTTTAAATTCAATCTCTATAAAAACATGAAATACATTTTATCAATAACAGGAATTGTAGCTTTATTCACAATATTGTTTCTGTCTTTTAGCTGCAACAAATCCTGCAACGATTGCCTGGAAATGACAGTGAAGAGCGTAATGGTTGTGGATCAGTCAGGCAACAATTTGTTGTTTGGCGATAACAGCATGTACCCTCCTGACAGTGTTAAAGTGAAAGTTATTGATCAGCAACCGGAATATACATGGAAAAATACTGAAGCGGGGACGGTTCAATTTAATTTGGACCGTAACTATTCGGAATACTACTTCTTCCTTACCGACACCATTGTCGATACATTGCGGTTTGATATCTCTGAACGTGAAAGCACAAGGTGCTGCGGTACGGTGGCATTCTCCACAAAAACATTCCTGAACGGCAATGAAATCTCGAATGAGGATGTCATTACAATAGTTAAATAGCGGTCGCAGTTTTTCCTGTTGATCTCTCCTCAGTGCTTCCGTCTGTCTGACAAGGGATGAAGCCCTATTGTTGATTTTTGATTACCCCCTCCCTGGCCCTCCCCCAGAAAGGGGAGGGAAATCAACTTAAAATGCAGGCTTAAGAGTTCTGCTTAAGCTACATAAACAATTAACCCAGAAAGCAAACCTTTTTTAGGTCTGGACACTCCCCTTTCTGTTTGGAACTTGCCCCGCCAGCAGACAGGGAGGGAATGGGGGTGGGGTAAAACATTGTCGATTGTCAATTGTCGATTATCAACTTGATTTCCCATTCCCCCCTGTGCTCTGACGAAGGAGTAGGAGAGATAAGGATTTAAGAGGTAAGTTGCCATGCTTCCATTTTCACCGCGCTTGTTGCCATTCCGAGTATTCATGGTGAGATGGCGCTTTCGATCTGGTTACTTATGAAAGGTGGTAAAGAGCGGCATCTATCCAGGCAATATTTGCATGAAGCAATCCACCCCCTGAAATGGATTGGTTATTCGTTCGGTACGATTGAGATTCGAGGATTTCATTATATTTAATCGAGAAATCCATATGACCGGAGGCTTTCAGTAGATTTGCAATAATCTGGGCATGTGAGCCTGATCAATCCTTAAAAATTAATATGAATCCATGGAGAAAAAAGCTGATCACCCTGAGAAGAATGAGGAAAAATCACCTGAACCTGACCATGAAAAAACTGCAGGAAAAGATGATACAGTTGCTACAGATGGGCACGACTCTCCGGAAAAGGAAGAGGAATTGAATAACCCCAACCCATATCGTCTTTTCGGTCTGCCCGGGAAAAGGTTCCGGCATTATTTATTTGATTTCCTAATGTTATTCCTTGCAGTGTTTTGCGGGTTTATTGCTGAGAACTGGCGCGTTAAATTGTCAGAACACCAGCGTGAATCCGAATATATTCGCTCTATAATTGATGATGTAAGGTCTGACACGGCTCAGTCAGAATATATATTGGCTCAACTGAAAAGCACAAGTGCCGGCATCGATAGTGTACTGACGCTACTGACATCTCCCCAAACCATTGAAAACTCGAATGAAGTGTACAGGTTATGGACTGAAAGCCTGGGCCTGGAGGTTTTCGTTTCAAATGACCGTACCATCCAGCAATTAAAGAACAGCGGGGATCTAAGGCTCATCAGGAATCATGCGGTTTCCGACAAAATCATGGAATATGACCAAACCCTGAAAAAATACAGTGTGCAATCCAACCTTATGTACAGCGCACTGCGTGATATGACCAATTACAGCCAGCTATTTGATTTTATCAGCCTTGCAGATAATCCTGATGCGCCAGTGCCTATGACCGATGAGGGAAAGAGGTCACTAAACCAGGCTTACGCAAACCTGCAACTCTGGCACAGGGGACTGATCGGGCTGATAGGCTGGCTTGAAGTTGTCAATAGTGAGGGAGAGGAACTCATTGAGTTTATCCAAAAAGAATATGATATTAGTGGAAGATGATCAGTGACCCACTGATTATTCCTCAGCCGGCGCAATCAGATTAGAAAGCTCCACCTGACAAACGGTGCCTGATTTGAAAATTTCCTTCAGATGTTTGGGACGAAGATAACTCTTTGTGAGGACAGGTTGTGGGCTTATGCTTTGCATATGTCACTAAATTTTTGTATGAATAGAGTATATGAACAATTTGATCCGACCAACCATGAAAAACCTGATTTTCACATTGGTTCTGTTGTTATTGATTACCTCTTGTGAAAAATTTGAGGATTACAAATGTGAAAACAATGCC
>CAZMOK010000031.1:17925-31330 GCA_964567785.1 uncultured Bacteroidales bacterium
GAAAGCAACCGGAGAAAATATGGAGGAGTTATTTACCAGATACCTGTTTGAACCATTGAATCTTGAAAATACCCGTTTGGTGCCAAACATGGAAACCCCGGAAGAGCTGGTCAATGGATTTGTGCACCATTATGCTTTATCTCTAAAGGAGTGGTATACAAATGAACCTGAGAACACCGCATGGTCTTCAATCGGTTTCTCCGCGGGAGCGATCATTTCAAACTCCAATGACTTATCGACCTTTACTTACCATTTGTTTAACGGAGATGTTATCAGCAAAGAGAGCCTGGAGCTGATGACAGATTTCAGTGGCAGCAATGGACTGGGCTTATTCAAAATCAATGTGAGTGGACATACCTACTGGGGTCATGAAGGAGAAATAACAGGGTTCGAGAGCATCACTGCCTATGATCCTGTGGATGGAAAAGTAATTTCAATCTGCTGCAATACAACACCATTTAATGTGCATGACTTACTTAATGAAATTGATGCAGAACTATAAAGCTATGGATAGATTTTTTTTACTGCTTGCATTGATCAATATAGTCATCATTGCAAAACCGCAGGAATATGAACAGAGTAATGATCCTGTTCAGGCAAAAAACTCAATTTATGCATCAGCAGGTGGGCCTGGAATCTATTTTTCAGCAATCTATGAACGTCATATAATATTCAAAAACAACTATAGCTTTGGAGTGAAAGGAGGTGTTGGAACAAGCTTCTCTTCTGTATTGTTCCCTGGTGAATTCAATTTCCCTATCGGCATACTATTCTTATATGGCAAAAAAAACAGTCATCTGGACATCAGCTTGAACGCAACGGGTTATATTTTGAAACAATATGATTTCCAGGAAGAAAACTACAACCATGAGTTCCGGTGGTTGTTTGTTCCCTCTATTGGATACAGATATCAAAAGCGTGAAGGGGGGTTCGTTGCAAAAATCGGGTTTAGTCCGGTCATCCATTTCAATTCAGTAACCAATACATATACGCCGTGGATTGATATCGGTATCGGATGGGCATTTTAATCAGCTGAAAGGCGGTAAAAAGTAGCTTTCGTCCTGGCAACATTTGAATGAAGCACCCCCCCGATGTTAAAGTTTTGTTAAACCCGTGGCACATTGAACAAAACTCTCAGAAGTTGGTTTTTTTTGAGTTACGATTGTGAAAAAATCATCGTGAGAATCCATTTCAGTCAAAAATCTACTTCTTATGAGACATGTTAAGCTTTTGGCCACAACGATGGCTTTGATTGCCATGCTTGGCCTCAACGCCCAGGTAAGTATCAATAACAGCGGCACAGCCCCTGACGGCAGCGCCATGCTCGATGTGCAATCAACGGATAAAGGGATGCTCATCCCCAGGATGACCAGCACAGAGCGTTCAAACATCAGCAACCCGGCTGCCGGCCTTATCGTGTATGATCTCACTACTTCAACCTACTGGTATTATGACCAGGGGCAGTGGAATGAGATACGGAACGGCAACCAGCCCCTGGCTCCTGAAGATTTACTCAGCGACATTGAACCTGATTTTTCATGTATGGATAAAATAGCCGTTGAGAACTTTTCCTCCGGGTGGTACCGAGACATAGCTTTGTCAGGTAATTATGCCTTTATAGTGGATATTAATGAATCATTGCTTGTAGTGGCAGACGTCAGCATTCCGGAACAGCCTGTTCTGGTCGGAAGCCTCAATATAGGCCCTGACCCACTTTCATTGGCCGTCTCCGGTAATCATGCCTACGTTGTGGATTTCGGGAGCAATGACCTTAAAGTAATCGATATCAGTGATCCTGCCAATCCCTCTCCCGCAGGAAACCTATCTCTGGGAGACTATCCGACTAGTATTGCTGTTTCCGGTAATTATGCCTATGTGGTAGACATGGTTAGTACTGACCTGAAAATAATTGATATCAGCAATCCTTCCAGTCCAATCCCTGCAGGAAGCATAGGCATCCCGGATATTCCTACAAAGGTAACCGTGTCAGGTAATTATGCCTATGTTCTAAGCGGAGTCCCGGCCGAACTGAAAATAATCGATGTAAGCAATCCAACAAGTCCAACTCTTGCCGGAAGCCTGTTTTTTGGATCCCTTTTGGGAAATATAGAGGTGCAAGGAGAATATGCCTATATCACAGGTGTCAACTCAGAAGAACTGAAAATAGTAAATGTAGGTGATCCTGCCAACCCAACGCTCGCCGGAAGCAAAGACATGGAAGGAACTCCCAATTATATTGCCGTTGCCGGCCAGTATGCATATGTCAATGTAGAGGGCTTTGGAACCAACGAAGATACACTAAAGGTTGTGGACATTAGCAATCCTGCCAGTCCCTGGATAGCTGGAAGCCTGTATCTGGACGAAAATAACTATGGATTGGCTGTTGCCGGAAAATATGCCTACTGCATAAATTCTTCTACAAAAGATTTTATGGTCATTGAATTGATCTGCCCCGGCACCGTTACGATAGATCCATTGACCAACGAGATCGAAATGCAGGAGAAAAATAACATCATAGCCTTTGGCGATATTCCAGTAGGAGTTGAAAGTTTTGCCCAGAATAACTCAAACCAGGCGGGAAATGGTTTCGTTACAACACCCTGGTTATATACCAGTGCGATCGAAGCCCAGAGTGACCGTGATTTTCCATGGGCTGTTGCTGCGCCAACCCTTATTGCAGTGGGCGATGAGGGCAATTTCAGTGACGAAAATCAAATCCACCTTGTAACGGCTGGCAGCAGCAGGCTGATGGTAGATGTTTCCGGAAATGTCGGAATCGGCACCACCACTCCGGATGTACAACTTCATTTAAGTTCACAAACCATCAATCAGCAAACGGGTTTAAAGCTGACGCAGGGCACAGCCAACTCACTGTTCCACCATAATGCGGAAGGGGACCTGATCCTCCGCAAATCAAATAAACCAAGGCAATTGGTGCTTGATTCAATGGGAGGTGTGGGTATTGACACGACCCATACAGATGGCAGCAAACTCTATGTCAACGGCGATACCGAACTCGACGGAAAGGTCATTTTTACAAACGGATTGACGACCGGGGCCATCGGAGGACTCGACCTGGTTTGTGTAGACCAGGGCAACGGCAATTTCGAAGTCCGGCGACAAATATCCAGCAGGAGGTACAAGGAGAACATCCGGCCCTTTGAGGCCCATGCAGAGCGGCTGCTTGACATCCCCCTAAAATCATGGACCGCGATCGGAGATGATTCCGGCCGCATGGGAATTGGTTACATCGCAGAAGAGATTGATGCAGCGGGCCTCGGTGAACTGGTGCTTTTCAATAGCGACGGTATGGTAGAGAGCCTCAATTTCAACTACTTCCCATTTTACAACATGGAGGTGATCAAGAAAAACAGGGAACGTATCATAGCCCTTGAAGAAGAGAATGAAGCCCTGAGAAAACAACTTGATGAGATCAACTCAATCAAGCAAGAGCACGCTGTGATGAAGGCAGAGATCGAAGCGATCAGGGAGACGCTCAACAGGCAAGCCGTTTCTGATTAGGCTGACAGGGCCATGTCTTTTCAATACTGAAAAATACCAGCCGGGGAAAACTCATCGACACTACAGCGGACATTGATGGCCTGAAAAGTAAAAAGATTGGCTACCCCGGTTTGGATGTTTACGAGGAAGAGGAGAATTTGTTCTTTGAGGACCTGAGCGAAGCGATTATCCATGACGACCAATTTGTGAGGTTACAGACCTTCCCTAATGTATTGATAACATCTCACCAGGCATTTTTCACTAAAGAGGCCATCGCAAATATTTCCTCCACAACTTTTTTCAATATCAGTGAATATTTTGAGAAAGGCAAGGCGGTAAACAGTGTGTTGACTATAAAGTGAAGATGCTTAAAAGAACAATTCCCTGCAAATTTTCCTGTAAAGGTTCAGGTCAATTCCGTTTTCCAGGAGCAGGTCTTCATTCCTGAGGATATCAAGGGTTGGCCCTATGGCTGTTATTTTGCCGTTATTCATCACCGCCACCCTGCTGCAGCAGGCAACCAGTGGCAGAAAAGACTGGGAAACTATTACAACTGTTGAGGTCAGCCCATTGATGATATTCACCAGTTGCTTGTTCATCATAGGATCAAGGTTTGCGAAGGGTTCATCAAAAGCAATGACATCGGGACGGATGGCCAGCACGGTTGCTATTGCCACCCTCTTCTTCTCCCCCATCGATAAGTGATGGGAAACCCTTTCTTCAAATCCTTTCAGGTTCATTTCCTCCAGGGCCCGGTCGATCATATTTTTAACCTCTTCCCTGCCATATCCAAAATTCAGGGGCCCGAATGCCACATCCTCTTCAACCGTCGGATTGAACAATTGATCATCGGGGTTTTGAAACACTATGCCCACTTTCTTTCTAATCGTGCCAAGGTTTGCCTTGCACACTTTGGTTTCATCGATCATCACCTCCCCTTCTCCGGCCAGGATCCCGTTCAGGTGGAGAAGAAGGGTGGATTTTCCTGCACCCATGGAACCGATGATCCCGAACTTTTCCCCTGCCTCTATTTCCAGTGAAATGTCTTTCAGAACCTCCCTTTCGGGTTTATAGGCATAACTGACGTCCTTTATCCTTATCGTGGAAGGCATATTAAATTGTCGTGATAAAGTTTTGCATTATTAGTTCATTAATGAAGTCCATGAATCGAATGTAGCCCAAAAAAAACACTAAAGCAATAAAGGCTGCCAATTGGCCGGCTTTCAGTTTCTCCTTTCCGGCAGAGGGAAAATCACCGGTAAACCCTTTCGACAACATGGAGTTGTAGATCGTAATTGAGCGTTCCCAGCTTCGCAGAAAGACCACAGCCATTTGATTGCCAAAAACCTTTAACCTGTTCTGACTCAGTTTACCGGGGGTCCTGCTTTGACGGGCCTGCGTTGTCTTCATTGATTCATCAGCAAGGATGAAGATATAACGGTACATCAGGGCGGAGGTAATGCAGACCACAGAGGGCATTTTCAACCTCCTCATTGCGCCAAGCAAATGGTGAAACCTTTCTGAAGAAACCAGCACCACAAGCACAGTGACCGACAGAATGGCCTTAATCAGAATGGCAATGCCTTTCAGTACGGCAGGGTGATGCAGTGAAAGTGATGTGCTTTGATCAGTTAACTTCACCGAAATGGGATAAAAAACCGCGGCAAAAAGGATAAAGGGCATCACCACCAGTATCCGCTTCAAGACAAAAACAACGGGGATCCTGCTGAACATGACCAGCAGGGTTACCAGCACCCCATAAAGGGCAAAAGGCAGAAACATGTCAGGCGGTTGGGAAACGATTGCCAGTATGATCAGCAGGGCAGCAGGTAACTTGACCACCGGGTCAATTTTATGGACCGGGGACGAAATCTGGCTGTATTTATCTAAAAAAGAATGTCTCAAGGCATTACTTCTTGCGAGCACTCAATCCGTACCATATACCTGCAATCCCGAAAATCAGCGACAACCCGAAAATTACTTTGTAGATCAAAGGTATCTCTGAATAATCGCTGGCATGATCATGGTCATGGGTGGGTTCATGACTGTGCCCATGTTCATGCCCGGTATCGTGCGAATGATCGTGGTCACCGGTATGAGCCGGCTCCGAAACCAACTGTGCCGAAAGATCTTCAATATCAATAACAGTCGTTTTAAGGTGCCCCATGCCATCATCCACCTTAACCGTCCACTTTCCCGGCTCATCCGGTTCGAACTCAAAATTCCCGCTCTCATCGGTTTTTCCGGAGATATATAACTCTTCTGAATTTGGTGAAAGTATCGAAACATCAGCATTGGCCACAGGTGAGCTCTTGGAATAATAGAATTTCAAACTCACCAAAGGATGATCAAAAGAGTAGTCGATGTGGATGCCATGGGCGGAAGCATGTTTCAATGCGCTAAAGGCAATGATGACAAAAAAAAGCAATACAGTCTTTTTCATAATTAATATTAAACTATTATCTCTGATTTAACTTTCCTGAAAAATTTGACCACTGTGAGCGTAACCAGCGATTCGGCCACGGCTGCCAGTGCATAAACCGACATGATGACGAAAATGCCCTTACCGTAACCGGTAAGACTGAACTCGGCCGATATAAGCATTACAGGTACAATTACACCGGTAAACCCTGCCAATAATGCCCTTGCATATTCAGGGATGAATTTCTGGTTCCATATAAGCATGGCAAAAAACGCACCGGCGCCCATGTTTAGGGCATTTACACCCAGGGTGAGTAATCCGCCGTGCTGAAAAATAAATGACTGGAATAGCAATACGGTAAAGATTACCGGGAACGCCCGTTTACCCAGGATGATCCCGGCAAGCCCGAACAGTCCCGGATGAATGGAGGTTCCGGCAAAAGGTATATGGACCAGGGAGAGCACAAACAGGGCAGCTCCCGTGATGCCCATTGCAGGGATCTCCTCCGGTTCTGTTTTACGTCCGGAAAGATAGACCAGGCCGAGTGAAACAACATTTGCTGCTATGCAGATACGTGTATCGATGATCCCGTCGGCAATGTGCATTTGTGTGAATTACATTTTCCTCCCGATAAAAAACACGTAACCGTAAAACTCTTTGTAATTTGAGTACAGCCGTGCTTCAAGCTGCATATTTTTGATGAATTCTACTGCGGTCACATTTCCGGCGTGTTTATTGAGGAAAGCTTCCTGAACGGGTAGCTGCGGGTCAAAGAAATGCTCTGTCCAGCACTCTTCAGGCAAGGTAAAAGTGGCAACGGGAACATACCCCGCTTTTTGCAGTTGTTCAACCTTGTTTGGTATGGTATCGATACCCGGATATTCAAGCATCCAGAAATCTTCGATCTCCTTCGGCCGCTCTTCGGTGAACCAGCAGGCCTCCGTAATGGCAAGGTAACCTCCGCGCTTCAGGTATTCACGCCACTCCTTCAACCCCCGCTCAAAACCAATGTTATAAATGGCCCCCTCCGACCAGATCAGGTCCAGTTCCCCTTTTTGAAAGGGAAGCTCTTCCATATTCCCCACGACTCCTTTCACCCTATCCTGAAGGCCCAGCTTCTCTGCATTTTTATTGAACAGGTCGATAAAGACCGGGAACAGGTCAATGCCTGTGATCTTACCAGGGACATTTTGTGCAAGCACCATGGTCTGCCCCCCTGTCCCGCAGCCCAGGTCTGCAATTACAGGATTTTCAGCAAGGCCTTCAATGAAGCCCAGGGCCTTTTTGGTAACTTCCGGGCTTCCGGGGCCCTGACGTTCAACACCTGCAAAATACTCGCAGATAAGGTCGAAGTCAAATTCGTGGATTGATTTAATATCGTCGGTCATTTCCTTCGCCGGTTTGTTCCCGGATTTATCATAAAAAAAATATCCGGTCAAAAGTACTGATTCTGGTGGCTATATTAAAGTCATTTAATGAAATTATCTTTGCAGGAGTTATGAAGAACAGAAAAATAAAAATTTCCACTATAAACAGCTACCTGATCTCTCTTTTGCTCGCAGTATCCTTAACGGCTTTCTATTCTTGCAAGAAGGATGAAGACAATCCCCCACCCGGTGGCAACAACAATGGACCTGAAGTTTTCGAAGGTGTGCCTGAGCCTGAAGATATCGTCATGTATGAAGTGAACCTGAGGGCGCTCAGTCCCGGTGGCAACCTGCAGGGAGTGACCGGAAAGCTCGATCATATTGAAAGCCTGGGCGTGAACGTGATCTGGCTGATGCCCATCCACCCCATAGGCAAGGTCAATTCCGTCAATTCCCCTTATTCGGTTAAGGATTACTTTGAAGTCGGTGCAGAATACGGTACGCTGGATGATCTTAAAGACCTTGTGGATGAAGCACATGCAAGGGACATCGCAGTGATCATGGACTGGGTGGCCAACCACACTGCCTGGGACAATGAATGGATCACCAACAAAAGCTGGTACTCCCAGGACGGGGAAGGGAACATAATCCACCCGCCGGGCACCAACTGGCTGGATGTGGCCGACCTGAACTACGACAACCAGGAGATGAGGGAAGCCATGATCGGGGCCATGATGTACTGGGTAACAGAAGCGGAAATTGATGGTTTCCGTTGTGATTATGCCGACGGGGTACCCTTTGATTTCTGGCAGGAAGCCTTGGCCACAATTGATTCCCTGCCTGGCAGGGACTTTATCTTTTTTGCCGAAGGCACCCGGGACAATCACTTTGATGCTGGCTTCGACCTGAATTTCGGATGGCAGTTCTATGGGGCAGTAAAAAATGTCTTCAACGGCCAGCCGGTCGACAGGATCTTTAGCGCCCATGCCGATGAGTATAGTTCAATCCCTTCAGGCAGGCACTGGATCAGGTTCACGACAAACCACGATGAATCGGCCTGGGATGCCACCCCTATACAGCTATTTAATGGCCCGAATGGCGCGCTGGCTGCTTCAGTAGTTACAATTTTTACCGGAGGCGCCCCATTGATCTACGGGAGCCAGGAAGTTGGGACCGAAAACAACGTCCCTTTCTTCTCCAACTCCACAATTGACTGGGATAACAACCCTGAAATGCTTGAATCTTATCAGACGATGCTCCAGTTCTATTCCGGATCAGAAGTGGCAAAAACAGGCCAGAACACTGTGTATCAGCATGATGACATTGCCTGTTTCAAAAAATCCATGAACGGTGAAGAAATGATTGTTATGGTCAACCTGAGGGATGAAGCGATTGACTATCACGTTCCTGCCGCTTTGGAAAATACGACCTGGACAGATGTTATGACAGAAATGGATGTCACCTTCAGCGAACTGTTCTCGCTGGATCCATACCAGTACTTCATTTTTGAAAAGTTTGATTAAATTTGGGCAAGAGCTCGGATCATGCCTCCAAAAAACGGGAATATTGCCCTTATAAGCTTTTTCAGATTTTCGCGTGGAAACCTGAGATGGGGCATGAAACAGATGATGGTTACCCAGCAACGCCTAAACGGGACGAACGGACTGATATTCCACAAAATGCTCGGGACCGGAGGCGGCAAAGGGTACAGCTTCAGGCCTGATTTCGGGACCTATGCCCTCCTCACTGTATGGGAAGATCAGGATATGGCCGGTAAATTTGAATCCGGTTCTGAGGTCATAAAAGATTTCAGGGACCATTCTTTCGAGATCTATTCAATCTTCCTGGCGCCTATCCAGTCTCGTGGCCACTGGGCAAAAAGCCAGCCTTTTGAGGTCCGGGAACCTGATCCTGACAACAAGCTTCTTGTAGTACTTACCAGGGCCACAATAAAGCCCCGTTATTACCTGCATTTCTGGAGAAGGGTGGGCCGTGTGAGCCGCTCACACCAGGGGCGACCCGGGCTCATCTTCACCAAAGGGCTGGGCGAGCGCCCGTGGATCATGCAGGTTACTTTCAGCGTATGGGATTCGGAGGAGAGCATGCATGCATTTGCACACAATGAGAACGGAATGCATTATGAAGCCATTGAAACCACTCGCAGGAAGAAAGGATTCAGGGAGGAATTGTATGCCCGTTTCCAGCCTCTGGAAACCCGGGGATCATGGTTTGGCAAAGATCCGGTTGGCGAAATCCTGGCAAAAGGAAACTGAATGAAACAGGCAGGCAAAGTCTTTTCTGCACCGAAAAAGGCGCAGGCAGCATTGAAATCCTTTCTTACTATCACGATATTCCTGTTGTCTTCATGTAACAATGCTCATGATAAGAATGACAGAAGCGATCCAGCATCATATAAAGAAGGCGGATCATACATAAACATATCCCCTGAAAAATACCTACTGATTAAAATCCGGGTCCGATGTTCGAAAGAAATATAGGTGAAGCAGCCTGAGGATTCTTGCCCCATGCTTTCACTAACTGACTTATTTTCCTCATCTTTGAAAAGAGAAAAGATATCAATGGACGATTGCAACCCACTGGCCATACAGATCAGAAGAACAAAACTCCTCTCAGAAGACGAGATCGCCGGGATTTGCAAACACTTCAAAAGTGAGACCATTCCAAAGAACCGGTTTTTTATTGAATCAGGTAACCGGTGTTCCAGGGTTGGTTACCTTGTTAGTGGAATATTGTGCAGTTTTATTATCAGTGAAAAAGGTGAGGAGGTAGTAAAATATTTTATTGAACCTGACCAGTTTTTCACCGACCTGGAAAGCTATGAGAGATCAGAGCCTGCTATGCTTAACATACAGGCTGTTACTGATTCAAGGATCTTGTATATTACACGAGAGGGAAACCAAAAACTTCAGTCTCAATATTCTAAATGGGGCCAGGTTCTGGGGATTTTTGCTTCAACAGCATTAAACAATATGATCCAGACTAAAAATTTTCTGCATTTTGGCACTGCCAAAGACAAATACAGGGATTTTGTCCGGAATCATCCAAATCTTGCACGTCAGGTACCACTCAAATACATCGCCTCTTACCTCGGGGTAACCCATAGCTCTCTAAGCCGCCTCAGAAGAGAGAATTATTAATTACCAAAAAAAACAGGCACTCCTTATTTTTTGTCATTTGACAAATTTTTTCCGCCCGGCGGTCCATAATTTTGCTTCAAACACTATAAAAACAGGATTATGGAAAAAGCAATCATTATTTACCAGAGCAAAAAAGGAACCACCCGGCAGCTAGGGAATGAAATTGGCAACTATCTGAAATCGAAGGGCTTGAAGACATCTATCTTGCCGGTCGATGATTATGAAGGCCAGGACCTGTCTTCGTTCAGCTATATATTTCTTGGTTGCTGGACAAAAGGCCTTATGGTCATAGCTCAACACCCTGACAGAGAATGGAAAGACCTGGTTACTTCTCTTAATATCCCTGAAAATGCTAAGCTGGCATTTTTCACTACCTACAAGATAGCCACTGGATCAATGTTCTCTAGAATGCAAAAATGCATTCCCGTTAATGGCCGTTCTTCATCACTTAAGATAAAATCCAGAGATGGCCGCTTGTCAGACAGGAATATTTCCAGGATAGATGAATACGTTTCCGGGGAACCTCAAATAAACATCTATTAAAAAACAATCCGTTATGAATACGATAATATGTTACTTTTCAGCAACCGTAAATTCGTTGCATTTCGCAAAAAAGCCCGGCAGGGAATATTGCCGGGCTTTAAAAATGAATTATTTTTCAGGCCTAAGCCTTATTTTTTGATATCAAAACGGTCGAGGTTCATCACCTTGTCCCAGGCTTTCACAAAGTCCTTAACAAACTTTTCCTGGGAATCTTTGCAGGCGTAAACCTCAGCCAACGCCCTGAGCTCAGAGTTCGAGCCGAATATCAGGTCAACACGTGTGCCAGTCCATTTCTTTTCACCTGTAACACGGTCGCTTCCCTCAAATTCTTCCTCATCGTCCGAAACGGCCTTCCACTCTGTGCCCATATCGAGCAAATTGACAAAGAAGTCATTGGTAAGCTTTCCGGGGCGATCAGTAAACACACCGTGAGAAGATTTATTCCAGTTTGTGCCAAGTACGCGCATTCCACCAACCAATACCGTCATTTCAGGTGCTGTCAGCGTCAGCAGTTGTGCACGGTCAACCAGCATCTCTTCAGTTGTGGCAAGGTATTTCATTTTCACGTAATTCCTGAAACCGTCTGCCATTGGCTCAAGGTAATCAAACGAATCAACATCGGTTTGCTCCTCTGTTGCATCGGCACGACCGGGTGTGAAGGGCACTTTAATATCAAAACCGGCATCTTTAGCGGCTTTTTCAACTGCGGCACACCCACCGAGAACTATCAGGTCGGCAATAGATACCTTTTTATTCCCCGACTGAGCGCTGTTGAACTCTTTCTGAATTCCTTCAAAAGTTTCGAGTGCTTTTTCCAGTTGCTTTGGATTGTTGACTTCCCAGAACTTCTGTGGCGCAAGGCGGATGCGGGCACCGTTCGCCCCTCCCCTGTTGTCCGATCCGCGGAAGGTCGATGCTGATGACCAGGCAGTGTATACCAATTCTGAAGTAGTGAGTCCTGAATCCAGCAGCTTGCTTTTCAATGAAGCTATGTCCTTGTCATCGATCAGTTCATGATCAACCTCCGGTATCGGGTCCTGCCAGATCAGGTCTTCTTCAGGCACTTCCGGCCCCAAATAACGTGACTTTGGCCCCATATCGCGGTGTGTCAGCTTGAACCAGGCACGTGCAAAGGCATCCTGGAACTGATCCGGGTTCTCCAAAAACCTGCGTGAGATCTTTTCGTATTCCGGATCGTAGCGCAATGAAAGGTCGGTGACCAGCATGGTCGGCTTGTGTTTCTTCGAAGGATCGAATGCATCGGGGATTATCTCCTCCGCATCCTTTGCCACGAACTGTTTCGCACCGGCAGGACTCTCTGTAAGTTCCCACTCGAAATTGAACAGGTTCTCAAAAAAGTTATTGCTCCACTTTGTAGGTGTTTTGGTCCAGGTCACTTCTTCACCATCGGTGATGGTATCGGGACCTTTTCCGCTTTTGAAAGTGCTTTTCCAACCAAAGCCCTGCTCTTCCATACCAGCCGCTTCAGGCTCCGGACCTTTATGTGAGGCATCGCCTGCGCCGTGTGTTTTACCAAATGAATGACCGCCTGCAATAAGAGCGACTGTTTCTTCGTCGTTCATGGCCATCCTCTTGAAAGTCTCACGGATGTCATGAGCTGCAGCCACCGGGTCGGGGTTCCCGTTCGGTCCCTGCGGATTGACATAGATCAGTCCCATCTGGACAGCGGCGAGCGGGTTCTCCAGTTGGCGATTGCCGGAATAACGTTTATCCTCCAGCCATTCTCCTTCCGATCCCCAGTAAATGTCCTGTGGCGGTTCCCAGATGTCTTCACGCCCTCCGGCAAAGCCAAAGGTCTTGAAGCCCATCGACTCGAGTGCTACATTGCCTGCAAGGATCATCAGGTCGGACCAAGAGATCTTCCTTCCGTATTTCTGTTTTACAGGCCACAACAGGCGGCGGGCCTTGTCGAGGTTTGTATTGTCGGGCCAACTGTTGAGCGGTGCAAAACGCTGGGCGCCGGTACCACCGCCTCCGCGGCCGTCGCCAATCCTGTATGTCCCGGCACTGTGCCAGGCCATCCTGATCATGAGCCCGCCGTAATGACCGAAGTCGGCCGGCCACCAGTCCTGCGAATTGGTCATTACTTCAACAAGGTCCTTCTTCACAGCATCCAGGTCGAGGCTCTTGAACTCCTTTGCATAGTCGAAATCTTCACCCATGGGATCCGAAAGCGAGGAATGCTGACGGAGAATACTGACCTTCAACTGGTTAGGCCACCAGTCGCGGTTTCTTGTACCGCCACCTGCTTGTGGCTTATCTGCCCCCTTCATAGAATGGGACTTGCTTTCTTCATCGCCTATGTAACCTACTTTTTTCTGATCTTTTTCCTTTGCCATATTGATAGATTTTGATTGTTTGCCAGAAACAAATTTACAACATTCTTTATATAT
>CAZMOK010000032.1:0-22554 GCA_964567785.1 uncultured Bacteroidales bacterium
TATAGTCACTGAGTAAAACTTATAAACCTCCTCCCCTTCTTCTTATTGCATAATTTAAAATCCCCATATCCAAGGTACTCATTATAAGATGAATATCTCCATAAAGAAGGCTCTTTAACTAATCCTGCTTTTACAGGATTACCATGAATATATTCCATGCATTTCATCGGATATTGAGACTTATGGAACCGGAAAATATAGGCAGGTCCATAAAAGTAGTTTCTGCTGGTAATTAAAGGATTTTCCGGTTTTGTGAGGTTCTGTGCCCTGGTACCTGTCTGGAAAAGGGAGCCAACTCTGTGTTCTTGAATATTAATAGCCCTTGCATAGGATCTGAGGGCTATACCAATAGCATTATTAAGCTCGTAACCGTTGATCTCTACTTTCAGGACTTCAATCATAAAGTGAAAATGGTTTGGCATCAGGCACCAGGCAAGAATGTCAACATGAGGCAATATATATTTCTCAATCTTTTGAATGAAAAAATCATAATTACCTTCGTTGTAAAAGATTGCTTCTCTGTTATTCCCTCTGTTGAATAAATGGAATAAATGGTTTTCTTCGAAGATCATCGACATAATGTAATATTTAAGTAATTAAACATTATTAATCGACGAACTCGTGAAAAATACCTGTTCAGATTAAATTTTTTTACTGAGTAACTATAGTCACTCAGTAAGTCATTTAACATAATATTTCACCCACTGACTATAGTCACTGAGTGGAAACTAAAAAAAAAGAAATCAAGTCCTTGGAAAACAGCGAAGAACATCTCTTTCTCCTGGTTCTCATATAACCTGTGAAAAAATATGCTTTTAAAAGACTAATCTGGCCGCTGTACCTCTATCTCAAACTCATCGGGCAGGATCTCGTTAAGCTTTTTCATGGTATTGCGGCTGGCGGTAACATCCCTTAATCCGTCATTATTGATATCCATATGGCTGGTACCTACCAAAACACAGCCCAGGATATCGGTATAATAATTTCCATGATGGATCAGTATATAAGTCCTCCCCGGAACATCCTGGATATGAAAATGATCATCATACTTGGGGGAATTACGCTTCTTCACAGTGTACTTTCCTTCCGGTATGCAGCTTACCCTAACCTGGTTATCGAGCCAGGGCAGTTCAAGGGTTTTACAGGAAAACACTTCCTCTTCCCCGTCCCTTACAAACAGATCCCCGAGGGTCTGTTTGTTTTCATGAATAAATCTCTTTATTATTACTTCCATTATTTAAAATTTAGTAAGACATGAAATTGAAACCTATCTGCTCCTAACAATTTGTTTACCTGCAAATGTGGTCATGTGGGCTGCCGACATCACCTTCATATACGACTCGAAGAAATCGCAACTGGTGGCATCCGCTTCGTAATTATTAACGCAATCAATGCCGCTGATGAAGGCCTCATCAAACATCCCCACCGGCAAGGTGCCCATTCCGAGCACATAGAAAAGTTTATCATTGCTCAGTAAGATTGTTGTATATAAAACCATTACATACTGATACCCATAGTCATCCACAAAATAGTTATTACCATTCTGAAGTACCCAGGCGATGTATGTATCATCATCAAGAAAAACATCATACGTATAGTTTTCATCGATCGTGAAACCGCCCACGCTTGCACCCAGCTCCTGATCAAGTGATGCAAGCAGGATCTCCACGGCTTCAAGAGGTTCTGTATTTGAAAAGTCATCTTTTGCGCCGGCATAGATCAACTGAAAATAACCTTCACCGGGTGTCCCTGCCATATCTGCTATAAGAACATCATTTATAGGATCATAAGTTAATTCATATTCCTCAGGGATTACCAGCACCACCCCGTTGTTGATATCTTCATACACCTCGAACCGGAGAAAATCATAATCCAGCTGCAGGCCATATGATTCGAACTCCTCTGCAAAAAGGTAAAGATTCTCCGGATCGGGAGATGTGCTGTACATCTCCTCGAAAGACCTGTTCTTGGTAAAGTAAAACTCAAAATCACTATACTCATACATCCCGTATTCATCATAAAACATCTCCTCAAGATCCTCTGTGCCTGCCATATTGTTCAGCGTCTCCTCATTATCTACCTTGATCTTTACCTGTGCTGAAAATGCCTGTGACGCCCTCTCAATGTTGGACGGCAGTTCTATCTGGGAAGAGTTTTCAAGGCTCCGGAGAAACTTTGCTGGAATGACCCAGCTAACATTCGATTGCCCCATTTCAAGGCCTCCGTTACCGATCCCCACAAATTCACCATCGTTATTATAAATAGGTGATCCGGAATAGCCTGGCAACAGGCTCCCATCAAGATAGATGATCTCCAGATTAAGACTGGGAAACCCGATGCGGGAGATGTCTTCACGATCCTTCGGCGGGATAAGGGTCTCCAGGGTTTCAGGAGGATCTACAAATCCCTTTGTCAGGAGCCTGGACGACGCTCCCTTTGCCCCATTATTGTACCCGATAGCATGAATACTCGAAGTGTGAGGAATTTGACTTTCATTATACTCAGTTATGGGAACCACACCTTCAGGAATGCTTCCCTCGACCTTCAGCAACACCAGGTCGGCGGGTTGGTATACTTTTTTAACCACTGCATCAGTCCAATATTTATCGAGATAAACCACCTCTATCTTTCCCCCCGGTTGCATGCCATGCAGGGAGGTGACAATCCAGTTGTCCCTTTTCCAGATGAACCCGGTGCTTACCCCCGCCTCATTGCCTTTGGTAACGTAAACTTTTACGAGCGACTTTTTGGCTTCCAAAGGATTGAACTGGGCATTTGATCCAAAAGCCAAAAATAACAGCGCCAATAAGAATATGGTTGTTTTTTTATTCATGACATAAAATGTTTGTGAATGAAATAAGTATCTCTCTCTGATATTCTTGATCTACTCTTTCTTCTAAATTGCTTATAATCTTTCCCCAGGTTTCTCCCGAATTGATCAGCTTTTGTTTAATTTCTTCCAGAGATTCGAACGAGCTTATATCCCCCAGCTCATCGCACCCGGAAACGCTTTTCACTCCAGTGTCGCCATAACCGCAGAAACTATCCCTCATAGCCAGTAAGGCTCCCGTTTTCGCATCAGCAGGGGTATCCGGATAAAAAGCTGTGGTGAACTCTTCCCAAATCCCCCCTGCTCTTATAAATGAATTTTGGATGTCAGCATAGGCCATAGTTTCGTCTGCGCTTTCAATATATCGGCAGCGGTCGAGGGGCACATTGGCTGAATAGAGCTGGTTTGCCCTTCTTTTGGGAGCTGTAGCACTGTCGCTTATGCGCCCCTCCCATTCTTCGGGCTTCAATTCGAACTCTAGATAGGCAATGAAATCGAGAGCTTCATCCTGTGCGTAACCAAGATCCGTATATTCCTTTTTGAGATCCTGCAAGCTCGGCGACAGCGGATTATTTGCCCTGATGTACATTCCAGCCAGGATACCGACCACTGCGAACAGACCGAAGGACCCAATGCGGATACTTTTGGCCGGCCCCAGGAACCTTTCATTCAGGCCCAGTAGCACTGCCAGCAGGGAAGAAATGGTTGCAATCACTCCGCTGACTACCGGGGATACAGCAAGCCCCAGTAAAAAACCCAGCAGCAAGCCTACTCCCAATCCGTTGAATATTGCTGCAAAAACCTGGAATGCCCCGGGCCTGGAACTCTGGTTATCGGAAGCAGGCCCTGACTCTCTGCCAGGTTGATCCTCCGTATTGTTTAAATCTTTTACCTGATCTTCCATAATTGCAGATTTGATGTTATCATAATAGCCCTTTATTTTACTTATCGCATTATTCATGGACCAATTTCAAATAGTGATGAGATTATAAAGAGGCAGTATGGCAGACCGAGATGAGCTATGCTATATCAAAGTTAATCTAAACCGAAGCCGAATCATAGCAAAAAACATCCTGCATTTCTGATCATCATTATTAAAAATCAGGCAATGATCGGAATAAAAAGAGTGTTGTAGTGTGAAAATCAAGTTTTTAACAAAAAAATAACTATTTAACATAATATTTTACTGAGTAACTATAGTCACTCAGTGAGTCATTTAACATAATATTTCACCCACTGACTATAGTCACTGGGTGAAGGAAAAATCCAAAAAACCATTAACTTTATGTCTCTTTATAAATTCATCCGTCAAACCATTAAAAAAACCAATACAATGAAAAAAATCAGCCTCTTCCTTACAACCATCCTTATCCTCCTCGGCTCCATATCCTTTGCCCAGGAAGAAAAATCCCTTACCGAACTCCTGAAGGGAAACGTAGAACCCTATTACTTCAGCACCTTCCTGGAGGGTGACTTCGACATGGTGGAGAAGAAAGTGAAAGAAGCCCTCAAAAAAGAAGGCTTTGGGGTAATCTCCGAAATTGAGATCGATAAGGCCATGAAAGATAAACTGGGCGTGGATATGCAACGCTATGTAATCCTCGGCGCCTGCAGCCCTCAGCATGCCTATGATGCACTTAAGGCAGAAGATAAGATCGGGACCATGCTGCCCTGCAACGTGGTAATACAGGAAATGGACGAAGGAAACTTCGAAGTGTCGGCAGTGAATCCCGTTGCCTCAATGATGGCCATACAAAATGAAAAACTCGTAAAAGTAGCCATCGAAGTAACGGATAAACTTAAAAAGGTGATCGCAAGCCTTGAATAGGGCTTAGTGTTAAGAATTTAGAGTTTAGATGATTTTGAATTTAATTGCTGATGACTGTTGGCTGATGGCTTCGTGAAAGTAAGCACAAAGCGGTAACCCTCAGCTTGGAGCACGGAGTAGGGAGCGTTTTGAAATTTAGATCTTGAACCTTCATCTTGTACCTTGAAATCTGAAATTTGAAAATCCTTTTCCCTACATAGCCATCCGATCCCTGCCTTCGCTTTGTTTCGTGAATACTACCTTGTTATACACCAGATGTTATACAAGCTAAAAAAAGCTTGGCAGGGATGAAGGTTGTTAATGATATGGAAAAGCGGCGCGGCACATCTAAAAAAATCAAACAAGGAGTGCCGCGCCGCTCTTTTATTTATCCCACTTTATTGTCATCGCGCATAGCCTGAGCTCTTATGTTGATACTTCAACCCAGAATAATTCAGCGAAGGCGTAGTGCGGGATCCCCTAACATTTCGGAAAAAACTTCCAAAAGCATCCCAGCGTTCTCTTTTATTTCTCCGCGAACTCTGTTTTATCCTCCTCAGCGAATCGAAGGAGGGCGTGAAACCCTTTAAATGACAATACGACAGCATATTTCGACTCACGTTTCACGATTCACCCTTCACAAATATTCTTTTTTTAAACTGAATAATTTGCATAAACCTTTGAACACTTTGCTTAAATTTGTATACGTGCAGTCCAAAATTGAACTAACCAACCTTACCAGCTGCTGATGCAAAAATTGTTGAAATATCTTGCGTTCATCCTCGCTCTGGCCGTTGTTTCAGGCTGCGTACAGAAAAAACCCCAGGAGACAAACAAATACTACGACCGCGGGGGCGAAGTGGTTGAAGCCACTTTCAGTGCCCTTGGCAAACAGTTACAGGGCGCCCTTGCCGAAGGCGGTGTGAAAAATGCAGTCGAATACTGCAATTTCATCGTCAACCCGGTCATCGATTCCCTCTCCAGGCAATACAATGCAGAAATTCGCCGTGTAACCCTAAAAACAAGGAACGTCCTGAATAAACCGAGGGATTATGAGAACATCATGCTAAGGGCGTACCTCGACAATTACGAGGAAGGCCGGCTGCTCAAGCCAATAGTTGAAAACCTTTACGACGGCAATCATGTTTACTACTCTCCCATAATCATAAAATCGGGTCTTTGTCTTACCTGCCACGGAGAAGTGGGAACCAACATAAACCAAAAAGATTATGACTACATACGGTCCCTCTATCCCACCGATAAAGCCACAGGGTACAGTGAAGGCGACATGAGAGGGGTCTGGGCAATAGTTCTTTACGACTGAAAACTTAAAAACGGAGGTGAATTTTGTCAGAGGTCAAGGTAAAACTAAATGAAGAGGAGAACCGTTTTGAAGTGGCCCTCAACGGAAAAAAGGCCATGATCGAGTTTATTCTCAAAAAAGAAAATGACCACATCATCTTTACTCATACTGAGGTGCCGCCCGAACATTCGGGCAAGGGCATAGCAGCAAACATGGCGGAAAAGGCCCTGGAGTATGCCAGGGAAAACGGGCTTAAGGTAACCAGCCTCTGCTCATATGTAGATTCATTCATCCAGAAAAACCCGGAATACAAGGACCTTCTCAAGTGATCCTTTTCTCTTATGAAATCAAAAACCTACTGGACAATCTCTTTTACAACTTTGCTCGTTCTGGCAACAGTGTTACTGATCATCAGCATTACCCCGCTTAAAGACTCTCTTTTCTACAACGAGCCTGAATATGCCGGGAGCCTCTCTTGCAAGGAATGCCACGAAGATGAATTTAACCGGTGGCTCCTGTCAGATCATTACCACTCTTCAGATTCAATTGACGGGAAATTCTTTTCAGGTGATTTCAATAACAGGATCGTCGGCGAAAACGGACTTTATATAAGATTTCACATTTCCGGTGATAATCCTCATATTTCCACTGATCCTTCAGGGGAAATTTACCCTGTTGCCATGGCAATCGGCTACGAACCTTTTCAGCAATACATTGCCGATACAGGATCGGGACGACTACAAGTGTTCCCCTATGCCTGGGATAACAGGGATAAAACACAAAAGTGGTACAGGACAGGCAATTCTGTTTGTTTCGACAGTCTTCAGCCTTGCCACTGGAAAGGGTCAGTAAATAACTGGAACAGCCGGTGTGCAACCTGTCATTCCACAGGTGTGGATAAAAATTTCAACCCTGTCGACCTTTCATACAATACTTCTTTTTCTGAGATAAACCTGGGCTGTGAAAGTTGCCACGGCCCTGCTTCCAACCATATCCGTTGGGCCAATGCAGCCGACAGGAAGGAGGAGCCTCCCGAACCTGATGACTTAATGGGCCTGCCTTTCAAAATGAATTTCCGGTATAATGAATGGAAAATCAACCCTTCAACCGGTAATGCATTCGTTGACAATTCCCCTGCCAGGGAAGAAGGGATAAACCTCTGTGCAAGATGCCATTCAGTGCGGCGGGAAGTTGTTTCAACCCGGGACTATACTTTCAGCTACTGGGACGATTTTCTGCCTTCCTTCCTCAACGAAAAACTGTATTATCCTGATGGTGGAATAAGAGGACAGGCCTATTCCTACGGCTCCTTCCTGCAAAGCAGGATGTTCAGGGCCGGGGTAACCTGCCTGGATTGCCATGACGCACACTCTGGAACTCTCAGGGCAAAAGGTAATGATCTCTGCTCAAAATGCCATTCTCCCAAAAAATACAATTCCTATGAGCACCATTTCCACAACCCGGATGAAGAAGGGGGTAGCTGCACGGGCTGCCATATGCCTTCGGTTACGCTTTTTGGTATCGATGAAAGGGCCGATCATTTTATCCGTACCCCCCGCCCCGACCTTACCTTAAGTACCGGATCACCAAACGCCTGCAACAAATGTCACAATGAAGAAGATGCCGGATGGGCAATTACATTTATGGAAGAATGGTATGGAAAAGAGGTCTTCAGCGATAAAGGTTACGCCCACATCTTTCATTCCCTGTGGCATGGAAAAAAGGATGTTCTTGAAGAATTAAAAATATTTATAAAGGATACTACCCTGAACACCTTTGCAAGGGCATCGGCACTGGCTGTCCTTCCTCACCGGGATTCCGTTGTTTTTGAAGGACTAATCAGGTCGGGCAGGGCCGAAAAAAGCCCCCTGATGCGGTACGCTGCTGCAACAGCCTCCGGGAAAGTTATACCTGTGAAGTCTTTCGAACTTGCCTTCCCGCTGATGGACGACGAAGAGCGGTCTATCCGCTTTGCGGCGCTCTCTGCAGCTTCAAAGGTGAAGATGGAAGAACTGCCCAGGCCTGTTAAAATGGGTTTCAGCCAGGCAATGACGGAATACATCAACATACTAGTTTCACAAGGAGACCTTCCTGAAAACATGATGGAACTGGCCGATTATTACGCCTCCGGCAAAGATTATGAAAAGGCAGCGTCACTGTACAAAAAAGTTATCCGGCTGGAGCCACATAACAAGGACGCAATCATAAAACTGATGGCTATTTACAGAGAAACCGGAAACGAAAAGGAACTTGAAAAGCTGAACCGGAAGTTTGGTAAGCTTGTTCCCGATGCCTGACCCATTACAGGATCATTTCTTTTTTTTCCTCTTATTCTGTTCTACCTTCTGCTCACCCGGGGCCAGCTTGTTTATGGCAATCTCGTTATCAGCATCACCATCCTTCGACCTCGTTGCCTCGGCGAAACTGTTCAGTTCATCAATGATCGATTTCTCCCGGCCCTTAAGCCCGGTGCCGTCATGGATCTTTCTTTTCCTGAAGTACTCTTCGTTGATCCTGAACCTTCCGCCACCCTTGTCTTTATAGATCCAGCCCATTTTCTTCAGCTCGATCAAATGCTCAAGTATGTTGATCTGGGTTTGGTCCATATTCATCACCAGATCACCGTAATAAGCCCCGTCCTCCGTCATCAGGAAATCAAGGATCTCTTGTTTTACCTCGTTCTTTAGTATATTTTTTACTTGTCTCTTTTTCATGGATATTTCAGTACTGTTAATATATTACAAATGGTATGTCAACCGAATCGGTCAGCTTTTCAACGGATGAGCGGGTGAAAAACCGGTTCATGAAGCCCTCGCTCTCATTATGTACAACAAGCAGGTCGATCCCGTGCTCCTCAACAACATTGCCTATCTCATCCTTCATGTTATCTTCTTTCAGCTTCAGGTGATTCAAAGTGATTTTGCCCAGCTCCTTATCAATAATTGCTTTAAAGCCTTCAACCTTAAGGGAAGATTCAAATTCATTGTCACCCACAATGTGCAGCAGGTGCATTTGTGCATCAATTCGCTTGTTCAGTTCAATGAGTTCTTTAAGTACCTCCAGGTCACCTTCAGTATGATTTGTAACAAATGATATGCCCGATGGTTTACTCAGTGGCTCCTCTTTCGGAACAATCCAGACAGGACAGTCAACACTGTATACTATTTCTGTATTAGTTTCTCCCAGTATTTTCTCAATAAGCATTTTTTCATCATGCTCGAGCATCAGCAGATAAGGCTTTATCTCTTCTGTTGCCTTGATTATACCGGTGCCCCAGGTGCCTTCCACTGAAATGAATTCCACAGGGATATCTCCTGAAATTTCAGATTTGAACTCTTCCAATACTTTCAGGTAGTGTTCATACATCTCTTCCTTCTGCTTCTTTAACACGCCCATGTTAGAAGCGGCAACATTCCCGGCAGGATATCCTGTATATTCAGGCACCTCAACCACATATAAAAAGCTGATCTTCCCCTTCAGGAACCTGGCGAGGTTTATCCCCGACCTGACAAGGTTTGCATATTCATCATTCACTTTAACCGGAAGTAAAATAGCTGGCCCATTCATAATTGCTATGTTTTTTTACAAAGATAATAAATTATTTTACATTTTTCAATATATAATGTAAATTTATTTTACTTTTTGTTGATGTTTTCTATTTATTAGCGTATCTTTGTAAAGAAATTTTAACTATTGTGATGAATTATTTCGCAAAAAACCTGAGATACCTCCGTAAAAACCACAGCCTCAGCCAGGAAGAATTCGCAAGGAAAATAGGCCTGAACAGGGGCAACATCGCATCTTATGAGAAAGGCATTGCTGAGCCCAACATGAAAAATCTCAGCAAAATTGGCATTTTTTTTAACATTGAGCTTGGCGAACTGATCGAAGAGGACCTGGTGCTTAAGAACAGTGTTATGGACAAGATGGGAGGGATGAGTGAAAGTGAGAATATCGGCAATTCACAGGTGCAGGAAATTCTTATGGAATCACTTCAGGACCACAGAAAAAAAATTGAGCAGTTCAGGAAGAGGTCTGATGATATGGCCAGCATCCTCGAAGGATTCAAGCAATTCCATAAATTCAGGATGGAAAATTCCGAGAAACTTTCGGACGATGTGAAAAAAATGGCGCTTGATTACGAAAAACTGCTCGAAGTACTGGAAGAGGTTCTCTCAGCCAACAAGAATATAATCAAGCTCCTTGATGGGTGATCAGAGATTCATCCTGATCCTGGAAGCCAGGATATCGATACCCACCTCATTATCACCGCCCTGCGGAATAATAATATCAGCCACCCGCTTTGTTGGTTCTATAAACTGCACGTGCATGGCCTTTACGAAAGTGTTGTAATGGTTCAGGACAGATTCCACGTCCCTCCCCCTCTCTATTATATCCCTCCTGATAATGCGCTGAAGGCGGTCGTCGGCTTCAGCATCAACATAAACCTTAATGTTGAACTTGTCGAGCAAAGGTTTGAAGGTGTAAATAAGAATGCCCTCAACAATGATCACTTTCCGCGGAACCACTTCAATGGTCTCATCAAGCCTTGCACAATCTGTATAACTGTAAGTGGGCATTTTGATAACGTTGCCCGCCGCCAGGGCATTTAGCTGCCTTACCAGCAGTTCCCATTCTATCGAGTCGGGATGGTCAAAGTTAATGAGCTTTTTCTCCTCCGGCGATAAATGACCGTTATCCCAGTAATAGGCGTCCTGGTATACCACTGAAACAGTGCTCTCAGGTAATCTCTCAATGATCTTGTTAACGACTGTCGTTTTGCCCGATCCTGACCCACCGGCTATTCCTATGATCAGCATGTTAATGGATTGATTTTGGTTGCTAAGCTAAGAAAAGTATGTCAGAGTTGAGTGCTGAGATGAAGCGAAGCGGAATCCCGTGAACGGAGTAAAACGGGAGTTGAGTGTTGAGATATTTTAAAACCATACTTTTGCACACATGATACCTGTTAAAGATACTATTGTCTCGGAGGAGCTGCGCGACGTATTCTTTTGCTGCGACCTGCCGAAATGCCTGGGTGGCTGCTGTGTTGAAGGCGATGCAGGTGCACCGCTCGAAGAACAGGAGATCTCAATTCTTGAGGATGACCTGCACAAAATAAAGCCTTATATGACCGAAAGAGGCCGGAAATCAGTTGAAAATTCAGGTGTTCTCGACTATGATTCAGAAGGGAATTTTGTCACTCCGCTGGTTAATGGGGTTGAGTGCGCTTTTGCAGCCTTTGATGATAAAGGAATTGCTTATTGCACCATTGAAAAAGCTTATGAAGACGGCAAAACCTCTCTGAGAAAGCCTGTATCATGCCATCTTTACCCTGTAAGGATCACTGACCACGGAACTTTCGACGCCGTAAACTATCATAAATGGGGTATCTGCAAACCGGCATTGAAAAAGGGCAAGCGCCTGGGCCTGCCCCTGTATATTTTTCTGGAAGAGGCTCTTGTAAGGAAATACGGAAGGGAGTGGTACAACGAACTGGTCAATAAAATAACCAGAACCTAACCTGTTCTTATTCCTACTCCTAATCCTAATCTTAATCCTATTCCTATTCCTAATCTTAATCCTGTTCCTATTCTTCCTCCTACTCCTCTTCCTCCTCAGCTTCCGCCGCGGCAAGGTTGGAAAGTTCCTTGTCGATATGGAAGAGACCAGACTTCTCATTGCCTGTAAGCCTCATCTTGTCGAGGACAGTGTTCACCAATGACTCTTCCTCGATCTGTTCTTCGATGTACCAGTGCAGGAAATTACCGGTTGTATAGTCCTTCTCCCTGAGGCACAGGTCGTAAATTTCATTGATACTTTTTGTGATATACTCTTCGTGCTTCAGCACCTCTTCAAACAATTCCAGCAGTGAATCAAATTTCAGGTCTATATTCTCCATTTCCATCAACTGGGTTGAACCGCCCCTGTCGTTCAGGAAATGGATCATCTTAAGCTGGTGCATACGCTCTTCATCCGAATGGTCATAAAGGAATTCGGCCGCACCCTGATAGCCCCTGTCTTCACACCAGCAGGCCATTGCCAGGTAAAGCCTGGATGAATGCTCTTCTCTCTGGATCTGTTTGTTCAACTCTTTTTGAATGGTTTCAGAAATCATAATTTTAATTTTTAAGTCCGTTTCTAATTCTAACAATTATATTATTTGATTGTTTCCCGGCAATCTTGCGGGAACGTTAAGATATTGTGATCAATGTAAAAACGTAAACCTGAGTTTAGCCCTTGAGGGCTTCAGCTCCACTGACGATTTCAAGCAGTTCTTTAGTGATGGCAGCCTGGCGGGCCTTGTTATAGCTGAGCTTGAGATCGCGCAGGATCTCCTTGGCATTTTCTGTTGCCTGGTGCATCGCTGTCATTCGTGCTCCCTGCTCAGAAGCAAAAGAATCAGTCAGGGCCTTGTAAAGCTGTATCCTGAGTGTTTTTGGTAGTAATTCTGTGATGATCTCCTCTTTTCCGGGCTCAAAAATAAAATCAATGATCTCTTCCTTTCCATGCTTTTCCTCAGCCTCAGGAGGAATGAGAGGGAGGTACTGCTCAATAGTTAGCTTCTGAACAGCGGCATTTACAAACTTGTTGTAGATGATCTCTATTTTATCGTACTCATTACTCTTGAACTGCCTCATCAAATCTTCAGCAATTGCAGTAACATTTTCAAAGGTCAGTTCGTCAAAGATCTCGTTATTGACCCTGTCAACGTTGAAATTACTTTTACTGAAATGATCAGAGCCCTTCTTACCTATGCAGAAAAGATCAAGATTTCCCTTACTGTTCAATTCCGGATAGGCTTCACTGATATACTTTTTTGTCTTTCTTATAACATTGCCATTGAAAGGTCCGCAAAGACCCTTGTTAGAGGTCACCACGATCAGCATAGCTTTCTCGACCTGCCTTTCTTCAACATAAACCGCTTCTTCCATGTTTTCGAGAGAACCGCTGAGGTTTTGCAGTATTTCACGGAGCTTCTCGGCATAAGGTCTGAGCATTTGAATGGCAGTCTGGGCCTTCCTCAACTTTGAGGCTGCAACCAGCTTCATGGCACTGGTGATCTGCTGTGTTGATTTAACAGATGTTATCCTTGTCCTTACTTCCTTTAAATTAGCCACGTCCTGAGACCTTTTTAATTATCACTTCTCGTATTTGCGCGCTATATCCTTCGCTGTCACTTCCAGGAGCTTTGCAGTTTCATCAGAAAGTTTACCTTCCTTCAGTTCATTTAATGTCCGCTGGTGGTTTTCTTCCATGTAATGCAGGAATTCAGCCTCGAAGTCCCTGACACTTTTAACAGGAACTTTTCTCAGCAGGTTCCTTGTCCCCACGAAAATGATGGCGACCTGCTTTTCAACCGGCATGGTTTCGTGCAGGTTTTGTTTCAGGATCTCCACATTCCGCCTTCCTTTTTCAAGTACCGACATGGTAGATTTGTCCAGATCGGAACCGAATTTGGCAAAGGCTTCCAGCTCCCTGAACTGAGCCTGGTCGAGCTTGAGGGTGCCGGCAATTTTTTTCATCGACTTGATCTGGGCCGATCCTCCCACCCTTGAAACCGATACCCCAACATTGATAGCAGGGCGGATACCTGAATTGAAAAGGCTTGTTTCCAGGAAAATCTGGCCGTCGGTAATGGAGATCACATTTGTCGGGATATAGGCCGAAACGTCACCTGCCTGGGTTTCGATGATCGGCAATGCAGTAAGTGATCCCCCTCCTTTCACTTTATCCTTAATGCTTTCAGGCAGGTCGTTCATTTTCTGTGCGACCTTGTCGGAGGAGATGATCCGTGCAGCCCTTTCGAGCAGCCTTGAGTGCAGATAGAACACATCACCCGGGTATGCTTCCCTGCCGGGAGGCCTTCTTAGCAGGAGTGAAACCTCACGGTAGGCTACGGCTTGTTTCGAAAGATCGTCGTAGATCACCAGTGAATCCCTGCCGGTATCCCTGAAGAATTCCCCAAGCGCTGCTCCGGCAAAAGGTGCAAAGAACTGCATGGCTGCCGGGTCGGATGCCGTAGCCGAGATCACGGTTGTGTAAGGCATTGCACCATGATCCTCGAGGGTTTTAACAATATTGGCAACAGTTGATCCTTTCTGGCCGATAGCCACGTAAATACAATAAACAGGCTCTCCTTTGTCGTAAAATTCCTTCTGGTTTATGATGGCATCGACCGCGATGGACGACTTACCTGTCTGGCGGTCGCCGATAATCAACTCACGCTGTCCACGACCGATGGGGATCATGGCATCAATGGCCTTTATCCCGGTTTGAACGGGCTGGTTTACCGGCTGGCGGTAAATAACGCCGGGAGCTTTTCTTTCCAGGGGCATTTCAAAACGTTCACCGCTTATCTCACCCTTACCGTCTATTGGCTCTCCAAGTGTATTGATAACCCTTCCAAGCATACTTTCACCGGCCCTGATCGAAGCGATCCTCTTAGTCCTGCGCACTTCATCCCCTTCATGGATCTCATCCGCCTCCCCCAGGAGGACTATCCCCACATTGTCTTCTTCCAGGTTCAACACGATGCCAATGAGCCCGGTCTTGGGAAACTCTACCAGCTCCCCGGCCTGAGCATTGGTCATCCCGTATGCACGTGCAATCCCGTCGCCAATCTGCAGAACAGTACCAACTTCTTCGAGCTTTTTCTCTTCTTTGAAGCCTGAGAGCTGCTGCCGCAATATAGAAGTTACTTCACCGGGTTTGATCTCTGCCATAATTTATTACTCTTTAAAAGTTCTTTAGGTACAAGTTGTCTTCAAATTCTTTTCTTAATTGTTTGATCCTGTTTCTCAGGCTTGAATCAAATTGCTTGTCTTCAAACCTGAGAATAAATCCACCGAGCAGCCCTTCATCAATTTCCTCCTGAAGTTCAATGTTTCCTTCAGTATATTCATGCATCAAACTTATGATCTCTTTTTTCAGTTCATCAGAAATTTCCACTGCCGTAGTGAGGCGCGTTGTAATTATATTATAGTGCTCTTTGTAAAGGATGATGAACTGGTTTGCTATATGCTCAAGGATCTTCTCTCTGCGATGCCTGGCGATCAGGTTAATGAACTTTACAGTCAGGTCTTCCACTTTTCCCTTGAATATTCCTTCAAGCACTTTTACCTTCATATCGGGTTTTATCACGGGGCTTCTGAGGAAAAGCTTGAATTCCCTGTCAGTTTCGCACAGGCGGATAATAAGCTCCATGTCACCCTTCACCTTATCGAGAATGTTCATTTCAAGGGTAAGGTCGAGCAATGCCTGGGCGTATCTTTTCGATATCAAGGAATACTGCATGTCAATCCTTTAGTTTTTTCCTACCTCATCCACCAGCTTGCGGATAAGCTCTTCATGCTTTCCTTTCTGGCTGAGTTCAGCCTTCAGGACCTTTTCTGCTATATCGATCGAAAGATTTGCGATCTCATTTTTAAGGTCGATCAGAGCGGCCTTCTTTTCATTTTCGATGCGCTCTTTGGCACTCTCGATGATCCTCGATGCTTCTTCATTTGCCCTGTCTTTCGATTCTTCAATGATCTTCTCTTTTACTTTCCGGGCTTCTGAAAGTATGGCATCCCTTTCATCTTTAGCCTGTATGATAAGCTCTTCATTGTCGGCTTTCAGCTTAGCCATCTCGTCTCTTGCCTTGTCGGCCATGGCAAGGGCATCGCTGATGGATTCTTCCCTTTCCTTGAGGCCTTTGGTAATGGCCGGCCATGCATATTTGCCGAGAATAAAGAGTACCGCCCCGAATGAAATTATCATCCAGAAAATAAGTCCTAAGCCAGGTTGTATAAGTTCCATTTTTCAGATCCTTTAAAATAAACCGGCGTAATCCCGGCCAACCGCCGGGACCGCCGGCAAACCTTTTATAAAACCAGTATCAGCAGTGCGATAACAATAGCGAAGAAGGCCACACCTTCAATAAGGGCTGCGGCGATGATCATGTTCGACCTGATATCGCCTGCAGCTTCAGGCTGCCTTGCAATCGATTCAACCGCACCCACACCTATCTGTCCGATGCCGATACCCGCGCCAATGGCTGCGATACTTGCACCCAGACCAGCGCCCATTTTAGCAATAGGACCAAGGTCGGTTGCTGCTTGCAGTAAAATTGTCAATAACTCCATTTCGTTAAGTTTTATATGTTAGTAATCAAGGTTTATTATCAATGATGCTCTTCTGTTGCCATTCCAAAATAAAGGGCCGATAAAAGTGTAAACACAAATGCCTGGATGAAGGCAACAAGTAACTCGAGCATAAGTATGAATATACCGAAAGCAACGGACAACGGGGCGATCCCATAACCGGCCTCCGGTGACATATTGCCAAAGATAAAGATCAGGCTCATGAAGCCCAGCACAATGATATGCCCGGCGGTAATGTTCGCAAACAAACGGACCATCAGGACAAAAGGCTTTATGAAGATGCCCAGGAACTCAATTAACGGCATGAGAGGTATGGGTATCTTCAGCCACCAGGGCACCCCCGGTGTATTGAAAATATGCTGCCAGTAAGCCTTGTTTCCACTTACACTGGTGATGACAAAAGTGAACAGCGCCATAATACCGGTTACGGCCAGGTTACCAGTTACATTTGCGCCCCCCGGAAATATCGGTACCAGCCCGAGCAGGTTATTGATGAAAATAAAGAAGAACAATGTGAGCAGATAAGGCAAAAACTTTTCATACTTTTTTTCGCCTATTGCAGCTTTGGCCACCTCGTCCCTCAGGAAAATGATCAGGGGCTCCACCAGGTTCTGAAAGCCTGTTGGTGCCTTTCCCTTTCTTCTTTTATAAGCCTTGCCTAAAGAAATAAAGATAAGTGAAAGGAGGATTATACTTACAAAAATGGCAAAAACATTTTTCGTAATGGAAAAATCAAGTGGCAAAGGGGCATTGGGGTCCATCTCCATAGTGCCCTCTTTTACCCTCACTATCCTTCCCTTGTATTCGCCTTCTTTGGCAAGCTTGAACCCCTTATAGGAGGAGTACCCATGATCAAATTTGCTCGACATGAAAACATACAGTTTCCCTTCATTCCAGAGTATCACGGGAAGCGGGACTGAGATATGCTTATCGCCCCAGTCCATGATGTGCCATTCGTGGGAGTCGATAATATGATCGATGATCATCCTCCCTGCATTGAACTCCTCTTTCTCACTGCTATGGTGTTCCGAACCATTCTTACTGTCGGCGGCATGGGTAATTCCTGCCAGCAACCAAAAAAATGCTGCAATGAAAATTGTAATGTATTTACCTGAAATTCTGCCTTTTCGGAAACTTGCCATCCAACAATCAATTTGAATACCGACTCCTGAAAATCCGGCTGCAAGTTTACTAATAATTACTGAATTACGGAAGAATTTGGGTATATTTAATTGTACATATATATTAATATATTTTTATTAGATATGATTCATTCAGATCAAAGAATAAATTGAAGCATATTTTAGCTGTTAAAACTTTCCTTAGCCGTAAAAAATTTGTAATTTCACTTTCCGGGTAATGATCAATCAAAAAAAATCAACCATGAGAAAATATTTTATCCTGCTCCTGACCATAGGCTTATTGGCCCTTATCTCCTGCCGGGAAGAACAAAAAGAGGTTGATATCGGTGCAGAGAAGGCAGCCGTGGAAAATGTCCTTGAAAAGTATGTGTTGGCTAACGAAAACCAGGATTTCAGCCTGATAGAACAAATATGGGCTGATGACGACGACATAGTGTTGCTTGGGACCGACGGTGATGAAAAGTACAAAGGCTGGAACCAGATAAAAAGTGCCATTCAGCATCAGTTCAGCGAATTTGAAGACACATACATTTCTGTGCTCGACCAGGTAATCAAACTAAACTCCACTGGCAATACGGCCTGGTTTTCAGAAACGCTCAACTATAACTTCATTTATCACGGAGAAGCAATGAGCTTCGAAGGCATAAGGTTTACCGGTGTGCTGGAGAAAAATGAAGGAATGTGGGAAATGGTGCAGGGACACCTTTCCATACCGGTCGCCGAAGGTACCGAAACCGAATCAAGATAGCGAAGCAATAGATTAGCTCCGGGCTTTTGTCGGAATTGAAATAAAGGAGCATTTATCATTCTTGTTCTGTCCTTTCTCACAGAAACCTGATTCTTTATAAATTTGCATACAAATAATCTGTTATGCTGTCTAAACTGATCCACTCTTTCATCATCTCAATGTTCCTCGTATCTTTTACCTCATGTATGAACCAGGACGAAAAGGTAAACGGTGAGGATGATGTCACACCGGATGTAACCGACTACAACAAGCCGGAACTTGTCATGAAACCTGTAACAAAAGACAAGCCGGAAGGTGACACCACAACACCTGACCCTCCTTCAGAACCCCCGAAAGAGGACCTGGAATCCAAAATAGAGCCGGAAAGTGAAGGCCCAAACCCTGTTGAGCTTGAAAACCGCCGGAAAGTCCGCGGGCTGTTCGACCAGGGGGTTCGGAAGCTGAAACGCAATGAGTACCTCGCTTCCATCCGCGACTTCGACCAGGTGCTCCAAATTGACCCCGACAACAGCAGGGCCTATTACAACAGGGGATTTGCCTATTATCACCTCGAAATGTATTCTGAGGCCGAAGCTGATTTTGATAAATCGGTCGGGCTTAATCCCAAAGACAGCTCTTCATTTCTTTACAAAGGAATGATCAAGTATTTCAAGAATAATTTTGAAGGTGCCATCGAAGAATATAACAAATCGATAGAAAGAGCGCCGCATTATTCAAAAGCGTTTTACAACCGCGGCCTGGCAAAGGGCAGGATGCAAGACTTAAAGGGTGCCATAAACGACTTCAACAAGGCTATTGAGATAGACCCGAACAACAAGGAGGCATATTATAACCGGGCACTGGCATACTTCATGTCAGGCGATACATCCACTGCATGCACCGACTGGTACAAGGCCAGAAACCTGGGTTCGCTCAATGCTGTTGAAGCCATCAAGTATTACTGCAACGATAAATAATTTCAGCAGACACATCCCGAGATGGTTGCCAGCGGATAGTCCCCTTCCTTCTCCACCTTCTTGAAAAGCTTCCCGTTCTGGTAAACCCTGAGCTCGACTTTGGATTCCGGGCTGTTCGATTGAGCCGAAACATAGTAATAGTCGCCCGTCCGGGCCGAAAACGTCCGCTTCCATCCCCTGGGGATATGCTCCTCGTGAACAGGGTCGCAATCCCCGCTGCATTTGAATGTTACATTATAATCACCTGATGAGCCCTTAACAACATACCGTAAGCGTTCCTGATCACTCTTCTTTCCTGTTATGTAATTCCAGAAACTCATAAAATGGCAGTTTAAGGCCTGAAAAGATAAATATACTAAAACGGGAAAGTAGAATCAATATAAGTTAGCTGAAGGCTGTTGGCTTTTAGCTCTTGGCTGTTGGCTTTTTATTGGTAAGCGGTAAGAGTGGAGCCCGGAAGAAAAAATAAGAAAATATTACTCAGCTAAAACCAGCACTTTATTCTTCAGCACTTCTATCACACCTCCCTTGATTTCAAAATACTGAAGTTTTTCATGTTCGTCCCTAACCTTGATCTTTCCTTCTCTTAGGACAGAAATAAGCGGGGCATGGTTGTTCAGAATTTCGAAAGATCCGTCGATCCCCGGAAGTTGCACCAGGCTGACTTCACCTTCGTAAAGGGTTTTTTCCGGTGTAATGATCTCGAGTTTCATGGATATTCACTCAAAACTTTTTCTTCTTAGTCATTTCCTTCATCCAGAAGGCGCTTGCCTTTTTCGATGGCTTCATCTATGGTACCTACAAGGTTAAAGGCAGCTTCGGGATATTCATCCACTTCACCGTCCATGATCATGTTGAAGCCCTTAATGGTATCCTCGATCGAAACAACTTTTCCCTCAAGGCCGGTAAACTGCTCGGCTACATGGAACGGCTGAGACAGGAAGCGCTGCACCCTTCTGGCGCGGTGTACAACTTCCTTGTCCTCATCAGAGAGCTCATCCATCCCGAGGATGGCGATGATATCCTGAAGGTCCTTATAGCGCTGAAGCAACTCTTTAACCCGTTGTGTACACTTATAATGCTCTTCGCCAACCACATCAGGTGTAAGTATCCTGGAGGTTGAATCGAGTGGATCAACTGCGGGATAGATCCCAATCTCAAATATCTTACGGTTGAGTACCGTTGTGGCATCAAGGTGAGCAAAGGTGGTTGCAGGCGCCGGGTCGGTGAGGTCATCGGCAGGGACATAAACAGCCTGTACCGAAGTGATGGATCCCCTCTTTGTGGATGTGATCCTTTCCTGCATCATACCCATCTCGGTGGCAAGGGTCGGCTGGTAACCAACCGCTGAAGGCATACGCCCAAGGAGAGCCGATACTTCCGATCCTGCCTGTGTGAACCTGAATATATTATCAATGAAAAAGAGAATATCGCGGCCGCCTGATTTTTCATCTCCGTCACGGAAGTACTCCGCAAGGGTCAAACCTGAGAGGGCAACCCTTGCACGGGCACCCGGTGGTTCGTTCATCTGTCCGAAAACAAGCGTTGCCTGTGATTCGGCCAGCTTTTTATGGTCAACCTTGCTGAGGTCCCAACCTCCCTGTTCCATGTCTTCCAGGAAAGTATCGCCATACCTTATAACACCCGATTCGATCATCTCCCTGAGAAGGTCGTTACCTTCACGTGTGCGTTCACCTACACCACCGAAAACAGAAAGTCCTGAATACTGCTTTGCAATGTTGTTGATGAGCTCCATTATGATCACAGTCTTACCCACGCCTGCACCTCCGAAAAGGCCAACTTTACCCCCCTTTGAGTAAGGCTCGATCAGGTCGATCACTTTTATCCCTGTATAAAGCACTTCCTGGGTGGTTGTAAGCTGTTCAAACTTTGGCGGCTCACGGTGGATGGGGTACGTTTTATCACTGGAAACTTTTCCGAGGCCATCGATCGAATCGCCGATTACATTGAAAAGTCGCCCCCTGATCTCCTCTGTTGCCGGCATCGTAATAGGCTGCCCTGTTGAAACAGCATCCATGCCCCTGCTTAACCCATCGGTTGAGTCCATAGCCACTGTCCTTATGGTAGACTCACCAATAGCCTGCTGGCACTCAAGAACGATTATTTCACCCTTGTTGTTCGTGACTTGAAGGGCATCGTAAATATCGGGAAGATGATCCTTATCTTCAAAAGCAACGTCCACTACCGGACCAATGATTTGTGCAATTCTGCCTTTGATCTGTTCACTCATAGTGTGCTGAAAATGGATTAGAAAATTTTGCGCAAAGATAGGATAAGATTTTTAATTGTGGGCGGATAACAATAAAATATCCAGGTAAATAAAGATCAGTAAATACTTAAAGAATTCTTGTATTGCTTTGGTTGAAATCCATTATCGTATCTTTGAAAAAGCTATGAGACTCATTATTTCACTTTTATTGACAGTTATAACCCTGGCAGTTTCGTCACAGGTTGAATGGATACTCGAAAAAGACGAAGAGGGGATCAGGGTATTCACCAGGAAGCCTGAAGGTTCTGGCTTCAAGGAATATAAAGCTGAGGCTGTTATGCATGGCACGATTGACGATTTCAAAGGCATAATCATGAATGTAGAAGATTACCCTGATGTCTACTCAAACGTTGAAACAGCCCGGTTGCTTGAGTCCACTGATACTTCCCTGGTCTATTATATGACCACCGACGTGCCCTGGCCGGTAAAAGACCGGGATGCCATTATTTCAGTTAAGCTGAGGAGAAACGCTGAGGAGGATCTCCTGGAAATTTTTGTGAGTGCATTGCCCGGATACCTGGAAGAAAAAAGAGGGTATGTGAGGATCAGGAAAACACAGGGTAAATGGAACGTCAAACCTTTAAATGAAGGAACTTTAAAGGTCCGTTTACGGATGCATGCCGAACCCTCAGGCAGTATACCCTCCTGGCTCGCTAACCGCTTTATCGTTGATGGCCCCTACGAAGACTTTTCCAATATCAGGGAGATCCTTAAATAACCTGCAAAGCCCTCCGGTATATTCATCATATAACAAACAAGTCCATACCAACCCTGTTTCAGCAACTAACTTAATTGTTTTCCGGTCAACAAAATTGTTAACCAAATGTTAAATTATTCTATTTCAAGATGTTATGCGCCTATTTTTACGGGTCATTAATTTAAATTTTATAGAATGAAAAAACATTCTTTGTTAAGTCTTACTTTTTTGTCTTTTGTAATTATTGGATTTAGCCAGGCCGATCAGGAAAGTGATCAGGGTGTATGAAGAAATGGATTACCCCTGTTCCATGACTTATTATTCAAGTGAATTTGATTCGGATGACGGAGAGGATGTAGTGCTTGAATGGACTTTTGACAAGTGGACATGGTCCGACAGGGATCCTGTTTTCGTAAAAAAGTACGAAGAAGTACACGGGATGGCAGTTGGCATTATTTCATGGAGTAATTCAAGGATGTTGTAAAAGGTTCGTTTGACGAGGTGGCAGAATATATGGAAGAAATTAGCGGTGGCTCATCAGACTAGCTGACTTGTCTGAATGATGCTTGAGGCCGGGTGACTCCCGGCCTTTTTTTTCTCCCTGAGGGATGTCATCCGGAAGACATCTAGAAGACA
>CAZMOK010000032.1:22654-28845 GCA_964567785.1 uncultured Bacteroidales bacterium
GAAGACATCTAGAAGACACCCCTTCCTTAATTCCTGATAAACAGTGCTTTAATAATTTGATAAGCCATCTTTGGATTCTCCTTCAGGCGCCTCGTTGAGTAAGCAAACCACTGCTCACCATAAGGAACGTATACCCTCATCCGGTGACCGTCGTCAACGATCGACTGGCGGCGCTCAGGAGTTACACCGTATAGCATCTGGAATTCGTACATGTCATTGGGTACGTTGTACTTCTCTATAAGTTCGTATGCTCCCTCAATAACGGGCTTGTCGTGCGTGGCAATAGCAGCGTATATGCCGTTCCTTAACATAAACTCTATTCCCTTCAGAAAATTCTGGTTTATCTCGTCGTATTTTTTGTAAGCGATCTCTTCGGGCTCAACATAAATACCCTTGCAAAGCCTGTAATTCAACGGGACCTCCTCACTGTGCAGGTCCATCAGGTCCTTGTAATCCTGCATGGTCCTTTTCAGATACGCTTGAAGTACAAGACCGCAATTCTTCGGGAACTCTTTCTTCAACTTCCTGTACAGCTCGATCTCAAGATCTACGCACTGGGAGTCTTCCATGTCAACCCTTACAAAATTGTCGTAAGAAGCAGCTTTAGCTACAATTTCCCTGATAAACTTGTATGCCGCTTCTTTATCGATCAGCAGGCCGAACATGGTCGGCTTCAGTGAATAATTACCGTCGATATCCTCCTTCTCGAAGGTTTCGATGATATTGAGGTACTCGTTCTTATTCTTCTCAGCTTCATCCAACGTTTTAATAAACTCGCCCAGCAAGTCAACTGTCACCATGATACCCTCTCTGTTGAGCTCTCTGGATGCCTGAATGGCATCTTCAATCTTTTTACCTGCAATATATCTTTTCGAAAAAAGCCAGACGAGCCCTTTAGGCATGTAAGGCAGAATAGCAGCAATCATCCTGTTGAACATCGTAGTAAAGTTTTTTGCGGTTCATTCCAAAATCGGACTGGCAAATTTAATAATTGTTAATTAATTAACAATAAGTAACAGGTATTTGTCAGCTTATATAAAACCATTCACTTCCTGCTGGCGATATTGATCTTTCAATATATTGTGTATTCGAAAAAAAACAATACCTTTGCACCCCAAAATTTGAGGAGGGCAAGGTTGTGGATGTTATGAAAGAATACGTGGTCCGCTTCTCAGGTCTTAAGGATGGATCACATAATTTCAGATTCGACATAGGAAGGCCGTTCTTTGAACACTTTGAATACGGAGAGATCGACAGGGGTGTGGTCAGGGTCGACTGTATAATGGAAAAACAGGAAACCATGCTCATTTTCGTACTGCGGTTAAAAGGCAGTGTAGAGATCCCCTGCGACAGGTGCAACGGATTGTTTGATCAACCCATAGAAGGGAACCGGGAATTGATCGTTAAGTTCGGGGATGAATTGCTCGAGGAGGATGAAAATCTCGTGGTGATACCCTATACTTCTTACGAATTTGATCTGTCGCACTACCTCTATGAATTCATTCACCTGATGATCCCGGCACGCAGGGTGCATGGCGAAGACGAAAACGGCAACAGCCTGTGCGACAGTGATGCGCTGGAACGTCTTGATCAACATAAAGAACAGGAAGGAGGAAAGACAGACCCACGCTGGAATGCCCTCAAGAAATTAAAAAGAAATAAACAGTAAAAAATTACAAATATGGCTCATCCAAAGAGGAAAACATCGAAAACGAGAAGGGATAAGAGAAGGACCCATTACAAGGCGTCCAAACCTACCCTGGCAACGTGCCCCACAACCGGCACTGTTCATGTTTATCACAGGGCTTATTATGTCGACGGTGACCTTTATTATAAAGGCAAGCTCGTAATGAGCAAGCTCGAAGGATAACAAGTTTGTTGATAAAAGAGAAAGCACATCTTTTTTGTGAAAAATACACGCACCCTGGGCCTATTTAGGGTGCTTTTTCTTTTTAGCAAACTTCTATGAAATTAATTGCTCCTCAAATAATATCCTGCCCGGTGACGGCAGTCGTAAAATTGCTCTTTAATGGCAATACTTCTGTTGCCATGAATAATTTCTACTTTTGTACCCTCAATAAAATTAGCGAATGGAAAAGATCAGGGCTGCTATAACCGGTGTGCATGGATTTCTGCCGGATTATGTACTTACCAACAAACAGCTTGAGAAAATGGTAGACACCTCGGATGAGTGGATCACTACACGTTCGGGTATCAAAGAAAGAAGGATATTAAGGGAAAAAGGGAAAGGCACCTCCGACCTGGGTGCCGGGGCCGTACAGGGGCTCCTGGAAAAGACCAATACCGACCCTTCGGAGATCGAATTGCTGATATGCGCCACAGTTACGCCGGATTATGCCTTCCCGGCTACAGCTAACATCATTTCCGAAAAAGCCGGCATAAAAAATGCCTGGAGCTTCGATATCAATGCAGCTTGCTCAGGCTTTTTATACACTTTGCAAACAGCTGCCAAATTCATTGAAACGGGTACCCATAAAAAGGTAATAGTTGTTGGTGCCGAGAAGATGTCGATGATGGTTGACTATACCGACCGGGCCACCTGTGTGCTTTTCGGTGATGCCGGGTCAGCCGTTCTGCTGGAACCAACTACCGAAGAGATGGGTATCATGGATTCAATTCTGAGGACTGACGGATCGGGAAGGAAGCACCTTTACCAGAAAGGCGGCGGCGCTGTCAAGCCTGCCTCACATGAAACAGTTGACCAGGGAGAACATTACATCTACCAGGAAGGGCAGCAGGTTTTCAAATTTGCCGTAATAGGTATGGCCGATATCTCGGTCGAGATCATGAAAAAGAATAACCTGGAATCGGAAGATGTGAACTGGCTGGTCCCACACCAGGCCAACCTTCGTATCATCGAGGCCACTGCACGTAGGATGGGCATTAAAAAAGAGCAGGTGATGATAAACATCGACAGGTACGGGAACACCACTTCGGCCACAATACCCCTTTGCATATGGGAATGGGAAGACCAGCTCAGGAAAGGCGATAACCTTGTACTTTCCGCATTCGGCGGGGGTTTCACCTGGGGCGCCATCCTGTTGAAATGGGCCTACGATCCAGCCTGATGGAAAAAATAAGCATATACAGTTTCAAGACTTCAGAAAGACCCGATCTTTACGAAAAAGCCCTCCGGATAAGAAAAGATGTCTTTATAGAGGAGCAGAATGTTGACCCTGCCATCGAAATCGAAAATGAAGACCAGTCCACCCATTACCTGCTCATTTCAAACGGAATACCTAAAGCCACTGCCAGGTGGAGGGAAACCCCCGAAGGTATCAAGCTCGAACGATTTGCCACAGTGAAGGGCTCGCGCAACAAAGGACTCGGTGCGCTGATCCTGAAAGCCGTGATGGATGACATCCTTCCCACGAATAAAAAGATCTATCTCCACGCACAGGCCAGGGTAGTCAGTTTTTATCTGCGCCACGGTTTCGGGATCACCGGCGATAAGTTCCTCGAAGCAAACATCGAGCACTACCCGATGAAGTATACTAAGAGTTGAGAGCTTCCGGTGTCCAGCCCTCTCCGTTGAAAACCATCAGCTCCTTGAACCCAATCTCTTTAAGCAGTTTCCTGGCTTCCGGGTAATATCCGTTCAGCTCCCCCGGTTTGTGTGCATCGGAACTTATGGTTATGGGTATTTTCAGCGCACGGACCTTTTTCAACACTTCCCTGCCGGGGAAGAGGCTATCCGATCTCTTTTTGTACACACCACGGGTGTTGACCTCTATTATTGAACTGCTTTTACTGATAACATCAAGTGTTTCATCAACCAGGTCGCGGTACCACTTGTCATCCTCGCTGAAATATCTTCCCTTATTGTGCATCTTAACCTTATCAATGTGCCCGATGATATCCGGTTCCTGGGTTTCCACCATCCGGTTGATCTGGCGGTAATAGGCTTTTATGCCTTGCCTTATATCCCCGTTGAAGCTGTGCCTTAATCCCTCGTCATATACCGCATCCTTCGGCCCGTCGATGAACCAGAGGTCATCAGTACCCTCTTTCTTCACCAGGTGCACCGATCCCACAGTATAATCCAGGTTGCAACCCTCCTTCAGTTCTGAGAACTCCGGCATTAGCCCCGGGATGAAATCTATTTCGAGTGAAAGATAAAGGTTGATCTTACCTGCATAGTTACTTTGCAGCTCCCTGACACGGTGGCAATATTCAATAAGGCGGCTGTTGGATTCAATGGCGAAGGAATTCCTGAAAGGAACCGGTGCATGGCTCGAAAATCCCAGTGAATGGAATCCCAGGGCGAGGGCCGATTTTACATATTCTTCCGGTTCGTCTGATCCGTCGCAAAAGTATGAATGAGTGTGGAAATTGAAATCAGCCATTGGAATACTCCTGTTTATTTACCTTTTCGGCGGGCACAAGCTTATACACTTTGTCAGACCTGCGCACCAGCCCACCTACAGGTATGGAACAAACCTCACCTTTGGTTGTTTTTTCAGTGTTTTTAAGATCAACCCTGATCTCTTTCACTTTTTCTTCGTGAACACCTGTTGTAGGCCCTATAATTAGTATATCGTCGCCCACCTCCATTTCGTTGGTTTCGATCCTGACCTCGGCCACTTTCAGTTTTGAATAATAATTATCAACCTTTCCCAGGTACAGCTTTTTCAGGGTGGCTTTCGATCCGTATTCTTCCGACCATTCGCCTGTTTTCCTGCCAAGATAATATCCATCCCAAAACCCACGGTTATAAACGGTTTCAAGCCTCCGATCCCATTCTTTGACCTTTTCCCTGCTGTATGTTCCGTCAAGACATGCATCAGCGGCTTCGCGGTAGCAACGGGTAACTGTTTTGACATAATCGGGCGACCTTCCGCGGCCCTCTATCTTCAGCACCCTGACCCCGGCATCGATTATCTTATCAAGAAAATCAATGGTTTTCAGGTCTTTGGGCGACATGATATATTCATTGTCGACCTCAAGCTCCACCTCCCCACCGGTATCAGTCACCTTGTAGGGCCGGCGGCATAGCTGCAGGCAGGCGCCCCGGTTGGCTGAATAATTCAGGTTGTCAAGGCTCAGGTAGCATTTACCCGACACTGCCATGCAAAGCGCCCCGTGAGCAAACACCTCAATTCTGACCAGTTCACCTGAAGGTCCTCTTATCTCACGGTCCCTTATCGCCTCAGTGATCTTTTTCACCTGTCTTAGATTCAGCTCACGGGCTGTGACCATCACATCGGCAAACTTCGAATAAAATTTGACTGCCTCGATATTCGTGATGTTGGTCTGGGTCGACATATGCAGTTCTATACCCTGCCGGCCGGCATATTCCAGCACTGCAAGGTCGGAGGCGATTATGGCAGTGATACCACTTTCTTTCGCCGCATTAACGATCTTCTGCATTTCCCCGATCTCTTCGTCATAAATGACCGTATTCAGTGTGATGTAGGTATTCACATTGTTCTCCCGGCATCTTGAGGCGATCTCCTTTAAGTCGTCGAGCGTGAAGTTTTTGGAAGAGCGCGATCTCATGTTAAGGTGGCCGATGCCGAAATAGACAGAATCGGCACCTCCCTGGATGGCCGCCATCAGCGATTCAAACGAACCCACTGGTGCCATCACCTCAACAGAAAGATCTTCTTTATCACTCATCAGGTGCAAAAGTACAAACAATCAATGGTAAGCGAGCTAAGGAATATTTATGGCTTGAAATGAAATGCTGGTCAGAGGGTGGTTTTACAGCACCGGGACGGGTCCTGGACATAGGAATGCTTGCGGAAATAAGTGGCTTTCACTATTCTTTCACCGTTTTCAGAAACAGTGATCTTTCCGTTCACTGAAATATGATCGTCTTTTCTCACCTCAGGATCTTCAATACCACTCAGGTTAATCTTGATGGAACCTGTCTGATCTTTCAGTTCGATCAGGACATCTTTTTCAACAGCAATAACATCACCTTTGAGGGCCACCAATGAACCTTCCTTCCCTTTATCATTCACATCGGTGATCCTGTCGGGTGAAAAAGACTGTCCCGTTGCCATCAACGAAACCAAAAAAAGCGCTATGACCAAAACATGTTTCATTAAAACTATAACACCTGAAAATACCAGATTGTTCTTGTTCCTATTCCTAATCTTACTCCTATTCTTATTCCTGATCCTAATCCTAATCCTAATCCTATTCCTAATCCTATTCCTATTCCT
>CAZMOK010000032.1:28945-31018 GCA_964567785.1 uncultured Bacteroidales bacterium
TCCTATTCCTATTCCTGCTCCTGTTCCTTCCCCCGCTCCTTTACCTCCAGCCTGATCCCCAGCTCCTCCAGTTGCTCTTTCGACACCGGCGAGGGTGACTCGATCATCACATCCTGCCCGGCATTGTTCTTCGGGAAGGCGATATAGTCCCTGATGGTTTCCGACCCGCCGAAGAGCGCTGCCAGCCTGTCGAAGCCCAGCGCAATGCCTCCATGCGGGGGTGCCCCGTACTCAAAGGCGTTCATCAGGAAGCCGAACTGTTCTTCAGCCTCCTTATCGGTAAACCCGAGTGCCTTGAACATACGTTGCTGCAACTCCCTGTTGTGGATCCTGATGGAGCCTCCACCAATCTCAACGCCGTTGATAACAAGGTCGTACGCATTGGCACGCACCTCCCCGGGATCCTTTTCAAGCAGTTCTTCATCCTCCTTCTTTGGTGAGGTGAAAGGATGGTGCATGGCATAGTATCTATTGGTTTCCTCATCCCATTCCAGCAGCGGGAAGTCGACCACCCAGAGCGGCCTGTATTCATTTGCTTTGCGCAAACCCAGGCGGCTGCCCATTTCCAGCCTGAGCACGTTCAGTGCACGGCGGGTTTCACCGGCCTTGCCGGCAAGGATGAGCATAAGGTCGCCACCATGCGACTCAAAGGCGTCAGCCCAGGTTTTCAGGTCTTCGGCATTGAAGAACTTATCCACTGAAGATTTAAAAGTGCCGTCTTCATTATACTTCACATACACAAGACCCTTCGCTCCCACCTGGGGCCTTTTCACGAATTCCGTGAGCTCATCGAGTTGTTTGCGGCTGTAGTTGCCACAGCCCGGCACGTTAATCCCTACAACAAGCTCTGCATCGTCGAACACCCTGAATCCTTTGCCCATGGCCAGGTCGTTCAGCTCCACAAAGGTCATCCCGAAACGTATGTCGGGTTTGTCTGAGCCGTAGAGCTTCATGGCCACATCATAGCTCATCCTGGGAAAATCAGCTATTTCAACACCCTTAAGTTCTTTGAACAGATGCCTTGTCATGCCTTCAAAAACTTCAAGCACATCGTCCTGGTCAACAAACGAAAGCTCACAGTCGATCTGGGTGAACTCAGGCTGCCTGTCGGCGCGCAGGTCCTCGTCCCTGAAGCATCTCACTATCTGGAAATACCGGTCATAGCCCGAGACCATCAGCAACTGCTTAAAGGTTTGCGGCGACTGGGGGAGGGCATAGAAATTTCCCTGGTGCATCCTGGAGGGCACAACAAAATCACGTGCCCCCTCGGGTGTGGATTTGATGAGAAAAGGTGTCTCTATCTCGAAAAACCCTTGTGAATCCAGATATTTCCTGGTTTCAAGGGCCAGCTTGTGCCTTAGGTGGAGGTTACGTTGCAGGGGCGACCGCCGCAGGTCGAGATAGCGGTACTTCATCCTGAGCTCCTCGCCGCCGTCGGTTTCCTCTTCGATGGTGAAAGGCGGGGTTTTGGACGAATTGAGGACCTCAAGCCCTTTCACCAAAATCTCAACGTCGCCGGTGGGCATTTTGGGGTTCTTATTGCTCCTTTCGGCAACCAGGCCCGTAACGGAAACAACAAATTCCCTTCCCAACTTCCGGGCCTTCTCACAAAGCCCTGTATCATCTTCCATATTGAATACAAGCTGTGTGATACCATGCCTGTCGCGCAGGTCGATAAACGTCATGCCGCCCAGGTCGCGCGAGCGCTGTACCCATCCGGCAAGCCTTATTTCTTCTCCTTTATTTTCAATGCGCAGTTCTCCGCAGGTATGTGTACGTAGCATAATCGATGGTTTTCTCAGCGTGCGAAGATAGTAATATTAGAGTTGAGTTTTGGGAGTTGAGAGTTGAGATGATGTTTTTAGTATTGGGTGCCGGGAATCAGAGCTTAGATCCCGCACTACGCCTTCGCTGAATTATTCCGGGATGTGGTTTCAGCATAAGAGCTCAGGCTATGCGAAGCTCATACGATCTTACACAGAACCAAAATCTGTCAGCGAAGCAAAGCGCAGGCAGGGATCCCTGTCAAGATTGTCGGATGTGCCCCTGCGCTTTCATTATTAATTATTAATT
>CAZMOK010000033.1:0-29851 GCA_964567785.1 uncultured Bacteroidales bacterium
GATCTTAAGTCGCAGGTCAAGATCAATTCCCCGTATACAAGGTTCGGTCTCGGATGGATCGTGGAGAACAGGTTCGAGACAAGGATCATGGGAATGGGGGGACTACGCTACGGAGTGAGGAATTCAGAATTCGTCAATCCCGCCAACCCGGCATCCTATTCAGCCTTCGATTCACTTTCTTTCATTTTCCAGGGTGGGGTATTTGGAACCAATGTCTGGCTTAACACCGATCAGCTTTCCGAAACAGGCAATTTTTTCTCGATGAGCCACCTTCTTTTTGGTTTTCCGGTTACTAAATGGCTGAGAGTAAGCGGGGGCGTGTTGCCGTATTCTTATGTGGGCTATGATGTATTTGTAGATGATGAGATCGAAGACATTGGCGATGTAAGATATTTTTACCAGGGATCGGGAGGGCTTAATAAAGTTTACCTGGGTGCTGGGTTCAGGATCTCAGAGTCACTTTCCGCAGGCTTTAACGCCTCATTCCTTTTCGGAACGGTTTACCGGGAAAGGGGTGTGGGATTTACCAGTAACATCAATTACAGGAATACCCGGACACAGGAAGCTTTTACCTCAAATGATTTCCTTTTCGATTTCGGGGTGCAGTACTCAAGAAAGATCAGGGATAAATACCGTATTACCGGGGGTGTAACGTACAGTCCGGAAATTACTGTCAACTCCAAATATGGATACCTTGTAACCTCTTATTACGGGAATATCAATTCAATTCAGGCCTTCAGGGATACCATCGAAAACCGCAGCGGTACCGATGGTTCGTTCATAGTACCGCAAAAAATCGGTGCAGGCATTTCTTTTGAGAACGAGGATAACTGGACCGTGGGGGCGGATTTTTCCTGGCAGAACTGGGAGAATTTCGAGCTTTTCGGCGTCCCCGATTCCATGAACAATAGCTGGAATATCGCTTTTGGCGGGGAAGTGATCCCTGATCCAAACAGTATTCGTTCATACTGGGACAGAGTGAGTTACAGGCTGGGGTTCAGGTACGGACGGTCCTATCTTAACTTCAGGGAGACCAATCTCAATGAAATTGGCATAAGTTTTGGATTTGGTTTACCATTAAGGAAAGGAAAAACAACAATAAACATTGCGGTTGAGGCCGGCAGGACCGGTACGATCGACAAGGGACTGATACAAGAAAATTTTGTTAGATTTACACTTGGAGTTAATATCTTTGAAAACTGGTTTATCAAAAGCAAATATTTCTGAAAAAATAAAGCCATGAAATCCATTCTGATCACAATCTTAGCCTTTATTCTTATAGGTTCAATAACTCCGGCCACCACTCTGGCACAGGATGAAGAGGAAGCCGATAATAACGGGGCCGCATCTTTCGGAAGGTACGGTCAAGATAGTATCACCTGTGTCATGAATATATCCCTGTACCGGGAATTTTACAAGCAGTGGAAAGCCAGTGGTTATAAGAACCCGACCATAAACGATGCCATCAAACCCTGGCGCTGGGTATTCCTTAATTGTCCCAAAGGGACACAGAATACTTATATCGACGGTGTCAAGATCCTCGATTACCTTATTGAGAAAGAATCAGATAAGGAACGCAAGGACAAATACATTGATACCTTGATGATGCTTTACGACCAGAGGATCAAATATTTCAATAAAGAGGGCTATGTGCTGGGACGAAAAGGTGTGGATCTCTACAAATACAGGCCTGAGGATTATGAAGAGGTATTCAATGCACTGAACAGGTCGATTGAATTATTGGGCAACTCAACCATGGCTCCGATACTGGTCTATTATTTCCGGTCGGCTGTTTCAATGGTGAAGAATGACAAGGCCGATACATCCCTTATAGTTGATTCATACCTGAAATCCATTGATATCATTGAATACAACATGGAAAAGTATGTTGGTAACCAGGGCAAACTGGCCAACTGGGAAATAGTAAAGGGAAATATTGAGCTCACTTTTGAGCCCTATGCCACCTGTGCAGACCTGATCCCGGTCTACAGCGAAAAATTCGCTGAAAATCCTGATGATATTGAGCTTTTGAAAAAGATCACCGAGATGCTCGATAAGAAAAAGTGCCAGGATGACCCGCTCTTCTTCGAAACTTCGAAAAAACTCTACGAACTGGAACCGGCTCCTGAATCAGCCTATATGCTTGGTAAGATGCTCCTCAAGGAAGGGAATTATGCTGAAGCCGTTGAGTATTTCAAGCAAACCGAGGATGCGGAAAATGATGATCTGAAAGCAAAGTCTTTCAAATTTATGGCAGAGGCATACCGGGCCATGAAGCAGTTCCAACCCGCAAGGAGATATGCTTTGAAAACTGCCCGACTTGATCCCGAAGATGGCGAAGTTTATATCCTTATAGGCGATATGTATGCTGAAAGCGCCAAAGACTGCGGTGACAATGAGCTTACCAGCAAGGTGGCTTACTGGGCTGCCGTGGATAAGTATATGAAGGCTAAAAGGGTTGATCCCGACCTTACAGAGCTAGCAAACCGCAGGATCAGTTCTTATTCTGTTTATTTCCCCACACAGGAAACTATTTTCTTCTACGACCTTCACGAAGGGGATGAATATATGGTTGAATGCTGGATAAATGAGAAAACAACCGTCAGGGCAGCTAAAGTACAATAGCTTCCCGGTCATCACCGGAACCCGGCCAAAACAGTTTTCAGCACTCTTGCTGAAAATAATGCTGATCCTTTTTACTGCTCTTTCCCTGAACTCCTGCACAAATGATATGGAAGAGATAAAGTCACTCGAATTTGTGGACACCCTTACCATTATGAGGGCCAGGGATGTTGAGGTCTACTATAGCGAGAATGCCAGGGTGAAAGTTGAAGTGATCAGTCCCACAGTGCTTTACCACGCAGCCGAAGAGGATCCATACCGAGAATTCCCCGATGGGTTTGAAGTGCTTTTCTACGACAGCCTGATGCGTGTCAAGTCCAGTATCTCGGCAGATTATGGTATCAGTTATGAAAAGACCGGGCTGATGGAAGCGAGGTATAATGTGGTGGTCGAAAATCATCAGAAAGGAGAGAAACTGCAAACTGAGGAACTTTTCTGGGACCGGAAAAAAGAGACTATCTATTCGAATAAATATGTGAAGATAACCAGGGGTGAAGAAGTAATTACCGGGGAAGGGCTGGTGTCGGACCAGGAATTCGAGAACGTGGAAATTCAGAAGACCAAAGGCCTTATCGAAGTTGAGGATGAAGAGATATGACAGGGTTTTACAGCTATTGCCCTGAGTCTTGCAATGAATGAAATTACGATCATAGTTGTTGCCATAATCCTATCTGCCTTTTTTTCAGGCATGGAGATAGCTTTTATCAGCTCCAACAAACTGAAGATAGAGCTGGACAAAGGGAAAGGTCGTATCGGTGCACGCATTATTTATTCCTTCTCCAAATATCCTGCCCTCTTCATAGGAACTCTCCTGCTGGGTAACAATATTGCACTGGTGATCTATGGGATCGCTATGGCAACCCTGCTGGAGCCAATACTAAAAACCGGCATACCTTTGCTGCAAGGCTCAGAATCGTTGCTGTTGCTGTTCCAGACAGTGATAGCTACGTTGATCATCCTCTTTGTAGCCGAATTTTTGCCAAAAGTACTATTCAGGATAAACCCGAATTCTGTGCTTAACTTTTTTGCAGTGCCTGTAAGGATAGTATATTTTCTTCTCTATCCGCTGGTAATCATTTTTATAGGCCTGTCAGAATGGTTATTAAGGCATCTTTTCAAAGTTCGTATCAATAGTGAAAACTATGTTTTCAGTGTGATCGACCTCGATGACTACCTGACGAAGTTCCTGCCCGAGGAAAAAGACGACCAGGAGGTAAAGCAGGAGATACAAATGTTCCAGAACGTTATTGAATTCAGGAACATCAAGCTGAGGGAGTGTATGATCCCCAGGCCGGAAATTGTGGCAGTGGATCAGGACGACTCCATTGAGGAGCTCAGGAAGGCTTTTGTTGATAACGGTTTTTCAAAAATCCTTATATACAGTGAGTCTATCGACAATGTGGTGGGCTATGTCCATTCTTTCGACATGTTCAAAAACCCCGAAACGGTCAAGGAGGTGCTCAGGCCCATACTGATTGTGCCTGAAACCATGCCGGCAAACAATGTAATGAACATGTTCATCCAGAAACATAAGAATATTGCCGTGGTTGTTGACGAGTTCGGTGGGACCAGCGGACTGGTCACAATGGAAGACGTGATGGAAGAGATATTCGGTGAAATAGAGGATGAATATGATGAGGAAGAACTGGTTGAGAACCGTTTAAGCGATAATGAATTTGTCCTTTCGGCACGCCTCGAAATAGATTACCTCAATGATAAACACAATATGGGGCTACCTGTTTCAGATGAATATGAAACCCTTGCCGGGCTCATCATACAACACCACGAAAGCATTCCCGAAGTGAATGAGAAGATCAGCATCCCCCCCTTTGAATTCGATATCCTGCAGGTAACGGAATCCAAGATCGAGCAGGTGCGGATGAAGATAAAAGAAGAAGAGTAGGGATTAATTTACATTTTACGGTTTACAATTTACAAAGGAGTATATCATGTAGCGATGCAGCGATGTAACGATATAGCGGCTTGTTCATTATCATAAGACAAGTTGGCAATCCGGGCAATTTTGACAATAATCCATCAGCTAAGAGCCAATTTTATTCAGAACTCAGAGCTTAAAACTCAGAACTCATCCGAACACCCGAATATTTCCCTCAATTCTTTCATATTTTCATAAACTATACTACTTTTGCACACTCTTAAAAACAGCAGATATAATGGCGATCATAGGAACCATAAGAAAGAACTCACAACTGGCTGTAATTATAGTTGGTGTTGCTATTGCAGCATTTGTCCTCAGCGACCTCTTTAAAGGCGGAGGCCGCCAGGCCCCTCCCGTAGCCGTGGTTAACGGCGAAGAGGTCAGTTATGTAGAATTCAGCAACAAGCTCGACAGGAACCTGGAAAACGCAAGGACAAACCTTGGAAAGGAAACCCTCAGCCAGCAAGAGATCGCGGACATCCGTGAAACTACCTGGAATGAATATATGGAAGACCTGATAATGGGTGAGGAATACTCGGAGCTGGGGCTTATCGTGACAGCAGATGAACTTTTTGACCAGGTACAGGGGCCCGACCCGCACCCGCAGATAAAGCAGATATTTTTCGACCAGAGCATTGGTGCCTATAATCCGCAGATGGTCATCAACTTCCTTCAGAACCTCGACCGTATGGAACCTGCCCAGCGTCAGCAATGGCTTGCTCTTGAGCAGTTCATAAAAAGGGACAGGCTTTCTCAGAAGTACAAGAATTTGATCTCGAAAGGTTACTATATCCCAAGGCCTTTTGCCCGGATGGATTTTGAGAACAAGAGAAAAACTGCGGAGATCAGGTACATGGCAGCAAGGTACACAAATGTTTCCGACAGCCTGGTCAGTCCAACAGATGAAGACTACAGGGAATACTACGAAGAGAACAAATACCAGTGGAGACAGGAAGCCACCCGAGATATTGATTATGTGGTCTTCGATGTGCTGCCTTCGGAAGAGGACCGTGAAGAGATACGCCAAAATTTCATGCGCCTTTTTGAGGAATTCAAGGCAACAGATGATGCTGAATCCTTTGTGAATGCCACCTCAGACGAAAGATATGACAGTACTTACTATAAAGAAGGAGAACTTCCCGTAAGTATCGACTCCATCATTTTCAACTCGCCGGAAGGCACCATTGTACCGCCTTACGAAGAGGATGGCGCATGGCATATGGCAAAACTGATGGAAATACAATACAGGCCCGATTCCATGAAGGCATCCCATATCCTTATTTCCTACCGCGGGGCATTCCGTGCAGGCCAGAATGTTACCAGGACAAATGAACAGGCTGAAGAGCTTGCCGACAGCCTCTACAATATCGTAAGGTCGAACAAGAGCCGGATGGGAGAACTTGCCGGCGAATACTCCGATGATCCATCGGCAGCAGAAAACGGTGGCGACCTTGGCTGGTTTGCCGACGGTGCTATGGTGTACCCCTTCAATGAAGCGGTGATAGAAGGTAATACCGGAGATGTAACGGTTGTTGAATCAGCTTTCGGTTATCATGTAATTCATATTACTGATAAACAAGAGGCTGTAAAGAAGGTCAGGGTAGCTGAGGTTGTCAGGTCGATAGAACCCAGCAGCCAGACTTACCAGGAAGCCTATACAGAAGCCAGCCGCTTTGCCGGGGAGAACAGCACAAAGGAACTGTTCGAGCAGGCAGTAATAGACCGGGGACTTAACAAGAGAACAGCCACCTACCTTAGCGAGACCAGTTATTCCATTCCGGGAATTGACAATGCACGCGAAATAGTGCGCTGGGCTTTCTACGATGGTATCAAATTAGGTGAAGTATCACCTGTATTCGATGTGGGAGGCACCTATGTTGTTGGCGTGCTCAAGGAAGTCAGGGAAAATGGTACCATACCCTTCGAGCAGATCCGTGATAATATCTCTACGTTTGTTATGAACGATAAGAAAGCGGATTACATAATAGAAAGGCTCGAGAATGAAGATGGTAATATCTACCAGCTAGCCAGCATTGTGCAGGCTGAAGTGGACACCAACAAGAACATTACCTTCTCTTCAAGGAACATACCTGGTTTTGGCAGTGAATTTAAGGTTATTGGCCGTATATTCAGCCTCGAACAGGGCCAACAGTCTGACCCCCTCCAGGGTAATGGAGCTGTTTTTGTAGTGGTGGCCGACCAGTTTACAGACCCGGAGGGCTCCTCTAACCTGGGTGTTTACAAACAGCAGATCGAAAGTGCATTTAATTCAAGGGTTACCTCAAACTCTATGTTTACGGCCCTCAAAGAAGAGGCAGAAGTAGAGGACAACAGGCTCGACTATTTCTAGAATTTAATCTCAGGATCCGGGAGATGAAAAGAGGCGTTCAGTACAAACCGGACGCCTCTTTTTTGTAGTTTGTCCCGGAGCACCATTCAGAGCACTTCCAGCCTTTCAGCATCCTGTTTCAGGAATATGAAAAGCAGTATGGTGAATGCCCACAGAGAAGAACCCCCATAACTGAAAAACGGAAGGGGAATGCCTATCACGGGCACCAGGCCGATCGTCATTCCTATATTGACCATGAAGTGAAAGAATAAAATAGACACGACTCCATAGCCATAGATCCTGCTGAAATCTGACCGCTGCCTCTCGGCAAGGATTATCAACCTGATCAGTAGCGTGACAAAAAGGATTATCACTACGAAACTGCCGAGAAAGCCCCACTCTTCACCTACCGTACAGAAAATGAAGTCGGTACTTTGCTCAGGTACAAAATTATATTTGGTTTGTGTTCCCTTAAGAAAACCTTTTCCGGTAAGCCCGCCTGATCCAATAGCAATTTTTGATTGGTGTACGTTATAACCTGCCCCTTTCAGATCAGTCTCCTTGCCGAGCAATACATTGATCCGTTTTTTCTGGTGGGGCTCAAGCATATTCTCAAAACCGTAATCAACACTTAATATGAAGCCGGAAGCCAGTATCAGTCCTGCGACCAATAGTATCAGCTTCTTCCTGATGCTTTTGTTTATCACGTAAATTATTATCGCAAGTGCTGCACAGATACCTATCAGGATGAACTTGTTGATCAGAAGTGTCAGGATGAAAAGAACAATAACCAAAAGCCCAACAACAAGGATGCCCCCGGGTAACCCCTCACGGTAAAGTACCAGTATCAAGGCAGCGTAAACAAGCGCCGACCCTGTGTCATTCTGCAGCAATATCAACACGGCAGGCGCTAAAATGATCATCAGGGAGACCACCACCGACCGCAGGGAACGCATACTTGTGTCAAAACGGCTCACATATCTTGCCAGGGCAAGGCAGGTGGCGAATTTGGCAAATTCGGCAGGCTGGATGGCGACGCTTCCAATTTGAAACCACGAACGCGAGCCGGCTATCTCCGTGCCAACAGCAAGGACGGCCAGGAGGCTCAGAAGGCTGATTCCGAAAAACAGGTAGGCCAGGGTCGGGAAGAACTTGGAATCGATAAGGAGGATGACAGCAGCCAGGAAAATGGCTGCGCCTATCCAGATGAGCTGTTTCCCGTAACGCTGGGATATATCGAAGATACTGCTGTGGTTCTCATCATAAACGGCCGAATAGATGTTTATCCAGCCCATGAGTACCATCAGAAGAAACAACATGACTGTAAACCAGTCAACCCTTCCGAACAATCTTTTTCGTTCTCTCAATTTTCAGTTATTAGGTCAGTGTTAAGCATTTTATCTTCGAACCAGGTCTTTTTAATTTCCCCGGTGAGGTATTTTTCGATCATCAGCGTGGCGATCGGGGCTGCCCAGGTTGATCCGTAGCCGCTGTTTTCCACAACCACCGAGATGGCGATTTCGGGGTCATCTTTAGGGGCAAAGGCAATGAAAACCGAATGATTCTCTCCGTGGGGGTTCTGGGCTGTACCGGTTTTTCCGCAGATCGCCAGCGTATCTGCCTTATACCACCTTGCTGAGCCGTGTTCCCCTTCGTAAACGAGCTCCATGCCATTTACCACAACTTCGAACAAATCTTTATCGATAGACACTGTTTTCTTCTCCCTGAAACGATCAAGTTTACCCTCTCCGTTCCTGATCTCCTTTACAAGGTGAGGGGGGTAATAGTATCCCCTGTTGGCAATGATCGATACAACATTGGCAAGTTGGAGAGGTGTTAGTTCAATTTCTCCCTGGCCTATGGAAAGCGAGCGTACCGTAATCGCTCTCCATCCGCTTTTTCCATAGTATTTATCGAAATAATTGTGTGGGGGCAGGTTTCCGTCACTCTGTTCAACCAGGTCAGTTTCCAGCAGGTTTCCCACACCAAACTGTTCCACCATTTCCTTCCAGTGATCGTATCCCTCCTGAATATTGGTATAAACGGGTTTTTCCAGTATTGTTTTAAAAACTTCCCAGAAATATGGATTGCATGACTGCTCAATGGCGTGCAGCAGGTCGAGGGGTGCTTCATGCTCATGACTGCATGGTATAGGGTAGCTGGCCAGGCCGTTGCACCCATATTCTGTGCTTGTCCGTAATACATTGTCCTGCATGGCTATCAGGGCATTGACCAATTTGAAAGTTGACCCCGGGGGGTACTGGGCCATGGTCGCCCTGTTAAAGAGGGGCTGAAGTGTGTCCCTGCTGAGCTTCGTAAAGTTCTTCGAACGGATGCGTCCCACCAGCAGGTTCGGATCGTAGTTCGGACTTGATACCAGGGCGAGAATCTCACCGTTGCGTGGGTCGATCGCCACCACACTGCCTTTTTTGTTCTGAAGAAGGCGTTCACCATATTTCTGCAGTTCCAGGTCGAGGCTCAGGACCAGGTCACGCCCTGCAACAGCACTTGTATCGTACCTGCCATCCTCGAAGCTGCCCTGTTCCCTGTTGAAAACATCAACCATTACGATCTTGAGGCCTTTTTCTCCTCTCAGGGTATTCTCGTAGGCCTTTTCAATACCACTTTTGCCGATATAATCACCTGATCTGTAATAGGAAGATTTATTGATGTCTGACCGGCTAACTTCCGTTACATAGCCCAGGACATGCGCGGCTATTGGATGAGGATACTTTCTCAATGTTCTTGCCTGCACATAAAATCCTGGGAACCTGAAAAGCACCTCTTCAAGATATCCATGCTCTTCTTTTGAGATCTGTTCAAGGAACACAGAAGGCTTATAGTATGAATATCGCTTTGCTTCATTGAGCCTTTCTGTAAATTCTTCCTTTTTAAGGTTAAGAAGGGTGCAGAGCGAAGCCGTATCGAAGCTTTTAAGCTGACCCGGGACCACAAGCAGGTCGTAGGCAGCCTCATTATAAACCAGCAACTCACCGTTTCGGTCGTATATAAGCCCTCGCGGGGGATATTGTGTAATGTACCTGAGCACATTGTTTTCGGCCGAAAGCTTGTACTCGCTGTCGAAAACCTGGAGTTTGAAGAGTCTTATGGAAAAAAGGATGCCTACGAAAATGAAGATACCGATTATCAATAGTTTTCTCTGTTCGTAAGCTTTTCTCATCAGTCGATTAAAAGTGGAGGAAGTTGAGTTTATACAAAGATATTCATAATTGAAGTTCTGGTAAATTAAAACAGCATGCTGTTGATGAATTAAGGCCTGAATAAGAAATAGGAGGAAATAAAAAAAGGCCGGCTATGAAACCGGCCCTTCGCTAATGGTTATTGATCACAAGCAGAAATTAATCTGCATAGTGTTTTTCAAGAGCTACATTTCCACTTTCATCCCACATGATCCAGTCACCTTGCTTTTCGCCCATGACATAATATAGCTCATATCTTTTGTTACCTTCTTTATCCCATAGGTACCAATAACCATGTTTTAATCCGTTTTTATAATTGGCCTCGCCGGTCTTTACCTGGTCTTCATTCCATGTAACCCAGGTGCCGTCCTTATGGCCTTTTTTGTATGAGCGTTGTTCTTTTTTCAGCCCGTTTTCATAATAAAATGTGCTTGTGCCGTCAAGCAGGCCTTTAAGGTATGATTTCTCAGCTTTGAGGTTGCCGTTATCGTATTTTTCAACTACGACACCGGTAAAAGGCTTGTTGCCCTTATAAAGTTTCCCTCTCTTTTCAACAAATTCCTGTGCCGAAACATAGGATACAAAGATCAAACTGAAAATCAATAACATTAGCTTTTTCATGGCGCACTCCTTTCTTGTTAATTGTTTTTACGCGCTCTATCATAACAAAGATACAAAAAAATTAACATAAAGTTAATATTACATTAATATAAGATTAACAATTAGAGGTTGAAAGGGCTTTAAAGAGCTGTAAAATAAGCCCATGCAGATCAAATAGAATAAATCTAAATAATTATAATTGAAAAAAACAAATTAGCGGAAGGAAGCTGGGGGAAACAAGAATAAAAAGGAACGTATTTAGTCGTACTGTGTAAGGGCTACAACCATTGATTGGTTTTCTCCCCTCTTGACCTCTATATCCTCGATAAGCTGCTCTTTATAAGATATGTAAGAAACCTTGAACTGGTAAGTGCCGGGCTTGAGACCTTTGATCTCGAATTTTCCTTCTATGTCGGTAGCAATCTCGATATCAGTGCCTTCTACCTCAATAGTGGCGCAAACAAGCTTTTCATTTGTGTTTTTGTCAATGATCTGTCCCTCAACGGATGTTTCATGAACAGAACCGAAGGTATTGTCGTTGTCTTCCCCGGCCAGAAGGCCTGCGGGAAGGATCAATATGCTCAGGACTATGAAGGTCTTTTTGATCATAAACTGACATTATTCTAACCCGCAAAATTAGGTGTGCTATATTAACTGAAAGTGAAGAAATGATTATGAAATATTTATCAGTGTGTTAAGCAAATGTTAACCTCGAGGGGTATGCCTTGACCGGATTAACGCCTCACTATGGTATCTGTGGCGATAACATTGCTCTTGTTGAGGGAACGGTCGTAAATGAAAGCCTCGAACATCAGGGAGTCAAAATCAGAGTTGTAGTTATAAATGAAGAGCGTGTCGTAGATCTCTCCTGAAATGGATTTGTTGACGGCGTCGGGTGTGAGGGACGGAAACCTGGAGCTCTGGGTGATCGTGTCGAATTGCTGGGTTGAGGGATTGTAAAATGTAAGGGGCACCTCGGTTTTAACCCCGTTACGTATTTCGAAGTAGGTCAATACAAGGTTATAGTAATATTCACTGCCGTAATTGAAGGGAGGCATAGTGTCCCGGTCCCTGAGGCCAAGGTCACCATCCCCGTCCTGGAATGAAAACTTCAACACCCCCCTGGTATATACAGTGTCATCGGGGTTGAATACCCTCTCAAAACCAATGTATTCAATCTCGGGTTCATCAGGAAATTCGTCCAGTTTCTTGCACGAACCGGCGATAATGGCCAGGGCAAGTACCGAAATAATTGCAGTTATGTGTAACTTAGATTTCATTATCGCTTCCTTATAAACGTAAAATTTGCGTTCTTGTTTTTTATTTTGATGAGAGATAAACTCCGCAATAAAATTTTTCAAATCAAAGACGGTGCCGGTTTCGAGGAAACCTGCATCGAAATGTTCCGTTATCAATACAAATTTAATACCATATACCGTAAATTCAGCGATCTTCTGGGTATTACTCCTTCTTCAGTGGATAAGATCGAAAAGATACCTTTCCTTCCTATCGAATTTTTCAAGGGGCACAAAGTAGTTACAGGTAAGCCTGTTGGTGATTTTACTGTATTTGAAAGCAGTGGCACGACCGGATCGGATGTTTCAAAGCATTACGTAAAAGAGATCGAACTTTACAGGGAGAGTTTCACCCGGGGGTTTGAACTTTTTTTTGGCCCCGTGAACTCATATTCCATCCTTGCCCTTCTGCCGTCTTACCTCGAAAGGCCGGGTTCATCACTTGTTTATATGATCAATGATTTCATTAAAAAAACAAAGGAAAATGGAAGCGGTTCCTACCTGTACGATCATGAAGCTTTGCTTGGGAAGATCGGGGAACTTCAGAAATCAGGAAACAGGATAATCCTCTGGGGGGTTTCATTTGCCCTGCTCGGCCTGGCCGGCAGAACGGGGATCAGCCTGGAGGATGTAATGGTCTTCGAGACAGGGGGTATGAAGGGAAGAAGAAGGGAAATGACCCGTAAAGAACTTCATGAATCTCTGAAGAAAGGTTTTAAGATCGAAACCGTATATTCTGAATACGGAATGACCGAACTGATGTCGCAGGCCTATTCAAAAGGTTCCGGTGTCTTCACCACCGTACCCTGGATGAAGGTTCTCATACGCGACATGAATGATCCCCTGGACTATACTGTCAGGGGCAAAACCGGGGGCATTAATATCATCGACCTGGCCAATATAGATTCCTGCTGCTTCATTGCCACACAGGATCTCGGCAGGCTGCATGATGACGAAAGTTTCGAGGTAATGGGCCGGTTCGACAACAGCGATGTGAGGGGTTGCAACCTGATGATTTAAGATTTCAGAGTTTCACTAATAACCCTTAAACTCTCGCCCTTTCTAACGCCATCGCGATCATCTGATCATGATCGAAGGCCAGTTCGGGGAGTGAGTCCACCTTGAACCAGGCAGCCTCTTTGGCATCATCGGCTCCTTTTGCATCAGAGTTCTCTTTGGTGGTAAAGCCATAATAGGTAACAGTTACAACCCTTGCCCGGGGGTCCCTGCCCGGATCCCCAAAAGCGTGAAGTTGCCTGAGATCGATCCCCGTGAGGCCTGTTTCTTCCCTCAATTCCCGTCTGGCAGATTCTTCCAGTGTTTCATCCATGTCGATAAAGCCACCGGGGAGGGCCCACTTGTTTTGGTAAGGCGGGTTAAGTCGTTTGATAAGCAATACTTCAGTGTCTTCATCCGCTTTGCGAAAAATTATACAGTCAACAGAAACGCAGGGACGCGGATATTCATATGTGTAGCTCATAATGCAAAGATTATGATCAAATATAGCAAAAACCCGGCAGTGGGGCTGCCGGGCTTTCAAACTGCAATCACAATGTTTAACTAATCACAAATCTATAGTAGGGTGGGAGTAATAGAAAAGTTTCTTTCCGTCAAGCGTGAGGCTTTTTCCTGTGACCCAGGAATCTCCCAGCTTTTCCATTATTTTGTTTATCAATCTGTTGTAATCCAAGTCTTCTTTGATCAATGTATTTACTGATTCAGGCAAAGTGACTGTAACAGAAGATACCTCGGTGGAAAACCGGATTTTCTTCTTTTCACCGCAGCAATTATGTTCGCAGTAGATCTCCCTGGTATTGAACGGGAGGTCGTCAACATTTTCCTCATCAAAAAAATCTGCAAAGATCTGGTTAAAGGCATTATTGAATATGACTTCTGTTGTATTGAAAGGAATATCGTTTATATAACTTTCATTTTCCTCCATGCTGATAGAACTGCTTTTCAACAGGGAATTAGTGGCCAGCACTGAGGTTTCAAACGGAATGTCCTCAATATAAGCTTCCTCAGGGAAGCAATCAATATCAGAGAAGCAGTGGTCGACATACATTTTACGGGTATTGAAAGGGATATCATCCACATAGGCTTCGTCATTCAGCGACAGCGCGGGGTTCGACCCCGGGTTCATTGCAACCATCATGCCCGTGTTGAACGGAATGTCATTCACTTCATTTTCTTCGCTTAAGCCCCAGTTACTCGTAAATAATGAATGATCGGGAGTTGTACTGGCAACTACCTCCGTACTGAAGGGGATATCATCCACATTGGGCTCATTTTCGAGCTGTGGGCTCATACCGTCGGCATTTACTGCCAGTGCCATCATTATGACTATTGTAAATATGCTTATGGTTAATTTCATGGCTCTGTATTTTATATTGTTATTACTTAAGTATCCATTCTTGTGCCAAAGTTCATAAAACATTACATAACAGATTATTATGAGGAATGTTCATTGATGTTAGAGAAGGAAAACTGTACACCTTTAAACAATTGTGTACGGTGTCGGACAAACTTTTGGCGGTTAATCTGAACTCAAAGAACGTCTCATATTAATAAGACAGGTTCAGGTGTCCATCTGTTACACTTTCCGGGGAAGAAAAATTAGCAAGAATTGCAAAAAGCCTTTAAATCAGGCTTTACCGGCTACTACAAGAACTATTTCTCCCTTAACTTCCTTGCTCTCAAAGTGATCAGCCAATGATCCGAGTGTGCCGCGGGCATTCTCCTCGTGGATTTTGGTGAGTTCCCTGCATACGCAGGCCTGCCTGTCTTCTCCAAGGTGACCGGCAAGTTGATTGAGGGTCTTTACTATCCTGTGGGGGGATTCAAAAAGCACCATCGTCATTGAAATTTCTGCCATTTCTTCAAGCCTTGTATTCCTTCCTTTCTTATGAGGGAGGAAACCAAGAAACAGGAACTGGTCACAGGGGATGCCCGACTGCACTACTGCTGGTATGATGGAGGTGGGCCCGGGCAGGCATTCAACCTCTATGCCGTTGCGGATGCATTCCCTGGCAAGAAGGAAGCCGGGGTCAGATATTCCGGGTGTCCCGGCATCGGTCACAAGTGCAACTACCTCTGAATTTAAGATCCTGCTTATTGCTGATTTAAGGATCTTATGCTCATTGTGTTGATGGTAAGGGACGAGTTTATTCTCAATTTCGTAATGTTTCAGCAGATTCCCGGTTGTGCGGGTATCTTCAGCCATTATGAGATCGGCCTTTTTCAACACTTCAACAGCCCTGTAAGTGATGTCCTTCAGGTTTCCTATGGGAGTGGGAACTAAAACAAGCCGTGGCATGTCATATCTCTTTCGTGAAATCTACCAGCAGCCTGAACAGTCCTTCGTATCCGTTTAGCGGCAGTTTTTCCGGATTGTCTTCAGGACTGTGGTATTCATTGAAAACTTTACTTCGTGAATATATGAAGAAAGAGGGAACCCCCTTTTCGTAAAACGGGCAATGGTCACTGTTACAAGACTCTCCGCGCGATTTGACCTCCTTCAGGTAACCTTGCTTCTCATTGATTTGCTTTAGCAGGGAAAACTCCTCTTCAAGTACGGAGCCATTCACAACTGTGATACCCTCATCACCGGTACCAACCATATCGAGATTAATCAACATCTTGATCTTTTCGAGCGGCAGCAGGGGATTGTTTGCAAAATAGAGTGAGCCTTCCAGCCCGATCTCCTCTCCGCCGAATGCTATAAAGGCAATGGAACAACCGGGCCTGTTCTCTTCCTGTGAGAAGTGGCGGGCCAGGTCGGTGATCATGGCCGTACCGCTGGCATTGTCGTTGGCCCCGGGAAAATAAGTGTCTTTGCCCATTCTTCCCAGGTGATCGTAATGTGCTGTGAATACAATGAAAGAGTCGGGTTGCGAAGTCCCTCGTATAAATCCCGCTACATTCCGTGTGCTGTATGACGGTTCATACTCTGTATCGACATTCACCGTGATCAGTCCCGATTTCTTATTGATCTTGTCGGACCTGATGATGACCAGGCAGTGTTCTCCGGGCATCCTGCCGTTAGAGACATGCCACCACATATTTTTGCCGGAGTCCCTGACTATGACAGCCCCCGGGGTTGTGTAGGGAAAGTCTTCTTCCAGTTCTTTTATGCCCTGCTTTGTGACCGGGAAGTATGTATCCGACGGAGGATTTGTGTGCCTGACAGTATCATCCTCCGGTCTTACATCCCAGTAAACCGGAAAGGTTCCGTGCAAAGTGGGGGAGGAACTGGCCACGAGGAATTCAGTGCCGGGTGCCAGTTTTTCGTTGTCGACCCTCACTGATACGTCCCCGTTAAGTATGTTGATGTTTACGTTGAACTCCTGGAACCAGCTTCCGTTGAATTGATCAAGCCCGTTCCTGTCGAACTCTTTTGCTATATACTTCGCCGATTTCAGGTCACCCTGCTTGTAATAGCCCCTTCCATGAAAAGAGGGTGAGCATAATTTCGAGATCAACTCCCCGGCATAATCAACGTCCTGCGCCCCGGCCCAAAAGCCCGGAAATACCAATAGGATTAAATATACTGCACGGTGTCTTATGAACAAAAAGGGCATTACGATTCGAATTTTTGTACGATCAGTGACTGCAGCTTCTTGAAAGGCTCCGACTTGCGATCCCACTGATAGTTCCCGGCATACTTTTCCAGCTCTTCCCGGCAGCCGTTAAGGTTTGTACATTCATCCAGGTTATCGATGGCCTTGTTGTATTCCCCCATTTTACCCCTGAAAAGCTCATTTATGAAAAGGAATTTTTCATTGATCCCGATAGCCTTTTTAAGTGAAGTAAGGCTTTTTTTCTGGATCTTGTCGGCCAGCCTGGGCTTGTCTTCTTTTATCAGTTTATCGGCCAGGGTTTCGGAAGGTTCGGATATCTTCTCCTTCGTGGATTTGTTTTCTGCCGGTTGGGGCAGATCCTTTTTTGTTTCTGCCGGTTTCTTTTCTTTTTCAGGTTCTGTATTTACCGGTTCTGGCTTTTCTTTTTCTTTTTTTATTTCAGAAGGGACCTCTGCAGGCTTATTCTCCTCAGCTTCCTTTATGGTTGTGCTGATTTCAGCAGGCTTTTTTTCTTCAGGCTCAGGTTCAACGGGAAGATCTTCTTTCTTTACCGGTTTCTTTTCCTGTGGTTCTGCCGGTCCATGGGTATTTTTGATCGCAGGCTTTTCTTCTGAAACGGATGGGCTCTCTGTACCCTTTCTTTCTTCTTCTTTTTTTACGGCTTCTTTCAAATCTTTGTGAAGCGATGAATTTTCCTTGTTAAGGGCATACAGATATTCATAAAACTCCCGGGTGTACGACATGATGATATCCAGCTCTATTTGAGGTATCCTTTTGTCGTGCTCAAGTATCACTTCAAGTTGTTCGTTGATGGCTTGCAATTGCTCCGAAATGGCTTTTTTCAGGAAATCCTTGTCCATATTTTTACCGGGTCTCTGTTGTGGGTGTTTAATTCTTAAATTTGTAATCCTATAAAAGTATGAAGTTTATAGAGGTTTAACCTGAAAAACCCGTATTTATTATTAACAGGGATTTAATAAGCAGACAGGGCGCTGCATGATTTAATTTATAATTTACAATGCCTGAGCAGATATTGGAGAATAAATCGGACGGCCGCGAAAGCGGCTGGATTGAGGTCATTTGCGGCAGCATGTTCTCAGGCAAGACCGAAGAGCTGATCAGGAGGCTTAAAAGGGCACAGATAGCCAGGCTGAAGGTTGAGATCTTCAAGCCTGTTATTGATAAAAGGTATGACGAGGTGGAAGTTGTGTCGCACGATGAATCTTCCATCCATAGTACCCCGGTCCACACCTCCTCTCAGATTTTGCTTTATGCTAACGACTTTGATGTGGTAGGCATTGATGAGGCCCAGTTCTTCGATGACCAGCTTGCGGAAGTGTGCAGCCGGTTAGCTGATATGGGGATGAGGGTGATAGTGGCGGGCCTCGACATGGATTACACAGGCAAGCCTTTTGGCCCTATACCCGCATTGCTTGCCGTTGCCGAGTACGTTGACAAGCTCCATGCCATCTGCATGAAATGCGGCAAGCTTGCGCAGTATTCGCACAGGGTGGTGGATGATGAGTCGCTGGTAATGCTTGGTGAAAAGGATGTTTACCAGCCATTATGCCGCAGGTGTTTCGTGAAGGAAATCAAGAAATCGAAATGATAAGCGCTTCGCCTTAATTTTTTACTTTTGCAAATCCTGACAATCAAAAAAAAACAGATCAATGAAGAAGATAGCATTATCCATAACAGCCATTTTTCTGGCACTAAACTTTTCATTAATGGCGCAGAGCGGAAACGAAACACTTGTCCTTATTAAGACAGATTATGGTGATATGACCGCCATGCTTTATAACGATACTCCCAAGCACAGGGACAACTTCATCAAACTGATCAAGGATGGCTGGTATGAAGGATCGGAATTTCACAGGGTGATAAACGGGTTCATGATCCAGGGAGGCTCATCAGGTGACGGGCAGCAGGATCCCGGTTATACGATCGAAGCGGAGATCCGTCCCGGTCATTTTCACAAAAGAGGCGCTCTCGCAGCAGCCCGCCAGGGCGATCGGGTAAACCCTGAAAAACGCTCCTCCGGAAGCCAGTTCTATATAGTACAGGGAAGTGTCTTGAATGACCAGATTCTCGACCAGTATGAAGAGCGTCTGCAAACAGAATTCAGCGAAGAGCAGAGGCAGGCTTATAAAACGGTTGGGGGTGCACCCCATCTCGATGGGGCATACACGGTGTTCGGGGAAGTCATTTCCGGTTTCGAAGTGATCGACAAGATAGCCAATGTTGTTACAAACCAGAGGGACAAGCCTATCAAGGAAGTCTCCATGTCGATAGAGATCCTTGAGTAAAAATTTATTCTGGCAGTCAGGCCGGTTTTTATGAAAGATCAGATAGAAAAAACAAGGAAGGAAATTGAAGCCTTTGAGGCAAAGACCTCTGAAGAGGTTGAGCAGTTCAGACTGAAGTACCTTAGCAAAAAAGGACTTATCCCGGGGCTGTTCGAGGAGTTTAAAAAAATATCCTCTGAAGAGAAGAGGGAGTTTGGTAAGGTCCTCAACCAGCTTAAGAATTTTGCCCAGGAGAAGTTCAATGAGATGCAGCAGGCTGTTAAGTCGGAGAGATCAGAGGAAGGCAGCAGTCAGGACCTTACCTTGCCGGCCAACTACATAAAGCTGGGGAGCCGGCATCCCATTTCCATCGTCAGGAACCAGATCGTGGATATCTTCGGGCACATTGGTTTTACTATTGCCGAAGGGCCGGAGATAGAAGACGACTGGCACAATTTTACTGCGCTGAACTTTGTTCCCGAGCACCCTGCCAGGGACATGCAGGACACTTTTTTCATTGATGCGGACCCTGACATTTTATTGCGCACACATACCTCTTCTGTACAGATCAGGGCCATGCAACAGCGAAAACCTCCTTTAAGGGAGATCTACCCGGGCAGAGTTTTCAGGAATGAGGCCATTTCAGCCCGGGCCCATTGCATTTTCCACCAGGTGGAGGGGCTTTATGTTGATGAGGATGTTTCACTGGCAGACTTGAAGCAGACGTTGTATTATTTTGCCAGGGAGATGTTTGGTGAAGGCACGGAGGTCAGGTTCAGGCCTAGCTATTTCCCGTTCACCGAGCCTTCGGCCGAGATGGACATCACCTGTTTTATCTGTGGAGGTAAAGGGTGTAAGATTTGCAAGCACACCGGCTGGGTGGAGATCCTCGGTTGCGGCATGGTCGATCCGGCGGTGTTGGAAAACTGTGATATCGATAGTGAGAGGTATACCGGTTTTGCTTTTGGCATGGGCATAGAGCGTATAACCATGCTCAAGTACCAGATTGATGACATAAGGTTATTTTTCGAGAATGATGTCAGGTTTTTGAAGCAGTTTAAGAGTGCTTTTTAATTTTTTTGTTCTTCTTTTTACTCAGTGACTATAGTTACTGAGTAAAAAAAGTGTTATAATCAATTCCCTAAGTTCACACCCAACCTGAAACCTGCTTGAATAAAGGGTTTTCTAAGAAAATTATGCAAAAAAATAGATGTTGCTTTTGTTTTGAAAAAGTGCATTCAATCAGAAAAGATGTTGTAAATGTGCATATGATTGGATACCAGTTGTATACGTGTATAAAAAATTTCTCACTCAGTGACTATAGTCACTGAGTGAGTTATTATTTTCCAATAAATGCAGTTCCAGGTCAGAAGTAATCCGGTCGTATACCTTCAGCTTTTCCCTCTCAATTTTTGCAGCCATAAGGACTTTTTCTGTTTTACGAATTTTAGAGAGCAGGAACTCAAGCCTTGAAGTGGCTATTAATTCATCTGAAACGAGGAAAAAATCAAAATTCTTTAGCTTGGGAAGCAGCTTGCCATCCGGATGATGGTTAGAGATCAGCATAAAGTTTTTCCTCTCTTCCTGGTTATAACACTGAAAGAATGAATACAATCTGTCGGTATGATCGGGAGAAGTGAAGTCTGACACCCTTTTGAGCGACAAGCCCAGCGAACTGTTCAGGTTAAATGCCATCTTATAATCCTTCAAATGGCAGGCTATACCGATAAAGGTAAAATCTGGTGCATGTTCCGGTGATAGCTTAAGCTTTTTCATATATGGGTGTTCGGGTCCTCCTGCGCTTTGCTATGGAGGATAAAATGTTTGAGTGTTCGCGTGTCAGTAATAACTCCTTTGTACATTATAAAACGTAAATTGTAAACTGTAAATTATTTTGCCGGAACTATCCGGATGGCTTGTCCACCGCCCTTTGCAAGGCGCACTTCAAGGGTGTCTGCCGAGGTAACTTTCAATTCCCTGATCTCAACATCGTAAGGTTCGGTTTCCCAATCGGCAGAAGGCCCGTCAGCATAAACAGTGACTTTGTAATCCGTATCATCTTTCAGGAAATCCAGGGAAAACTCAAAATTCCTGCTATTTTCGTCGGTTATGCTGCCGATGTACCATTCATCATCCGCCCTGCGCGCGATAGTTACATAATCCCCTATTTTACCATTGAGGACGCGGGTTTCGTCCCAGTCAACAGGGACATCCTTAATAAATTGGAAGGCCGGATTACCTTCATAATTTTCAGGTAGGTCGGCGGCCATCTGAAGGGGGCTGTAAAGAACCACAAAGAGGGCCAGCTCTTTTGCAACTGTGCTTTGTACCCGTTCTTTTTCCTTATAATCATTGAACAACACTTCGAATATTCCCGGTGTATAATCCAGCGGACCTGCAAGCATCCTTGTGAATGGCAGTATGGTTGTATGATCAGGGGGATTGCCTTCGCTCCAGGCATTGTATTCCTGCCCCCTCACCCCTTCACGTGTCATCATATTCGGGTAAGTCCTCCTGGTACCGGTGGGCTTGATTGGTTCATGTGCGTCGATCATGATCTTCCGCGCTGCGGCTTTTTCCACAACCATACGGTAGTGGTTCACCATCCATTGACCATGATGATAATAACCTTCGGGCTTCATCTTGCCTGCATAACCGGTTTTGATCGCCCTTATTCCAAGATCCCGGTAAAGGTCCATAGCCTCGTCGATGTATTTTTCATAGACTGGTACATTAGCGCCGGTCTCGTGATGGCCTATCAGGTAAACTCCTTTTTCCTTTGCATAGGCAGCCACTTTTTCAAGATCAAAATCTTCGTACGGGGTTATGAAATCAAACGAATTTGCTTCCAGCCAGCTTTCCCAGCCTTTGTTCCAGCCTTCTACAAGTACACCCGGGATATCATTTTCTCCAGCAAAATCAATATATTTTATTGTCCTTTCGGTGGTTGCTCCGTGCCTGGGACCACTGTGCCAGGTATACTTATCGATATGCATTCCCCACCAGATACCAATGTATTTCATGGGCTTGATCCACGAAACATCTTCCCAGTCGCAGGGTTCGTTCAGGTTCAGGATGAGGCCCGATTCTATGAGACTGCCCGGTGTTTCAGCAACCTGAATGGTTCGCCAGGGGGATTGGTGAGGTATGCCAGCTTTAACCCCGATGCCATCAGGCCAGGGAACAAGCTGGCTTTTCAATGTAGCTGTTCCTTCTTCATCCCTTTTTAATGTCATACCTGCAAAATCGGTCAGGTTTGCCTCGTGCAGCGAGATATAAAGACTGTCATGAAGCTCTATTGTCACAGGTGTGTTGGCTGAATCGATCCCGCTGACAGGAGTGTTCCGGTAGAGGTGTTCATAGCTGTTGTAATCTCCGGGGGTCCACCAGGCGCTGTGGTCATCATTGAAGCGAAACCTGGTGAGTTCATCTTGGATCAACAGGGTGTCAAGGCCTGAATCTTCAGGAAAAACATACCTGAACCCAAGTCCGTCATCAAAAACCCTGAACTCAATGTCCAGCTTTCTTCCCGGTTCGCCTTTTTCCTTCAGGCTGAAATAATTGCGGTTATATCTTTCCCTGAAGGATGACGATTCACCCCAAGCAGGTTCCCATCTCCTGTTTTCTGAGGATATCATGACCTCATCAATCATGAAGTTGCCATTCAAAGACGGTCCATCGGCAAGCTCAAAGCCCATTTCGGATCTTTCAATAACTATAGAATCATTGAAAGTAACTTCATAAAAAGGCTTACCGTCGTCAAGGAGGAAGAAGGCCTTGATGTCACCGTCAGGTGATGTTATTTCATATCTTTCAGTCATACTTGTGCAGGAGGCCATGAGCAAGAGTATCAAGCTCCCCAGGCCAAAAACAAAACGTATATTCATATTTCCAAAATCAAATATCTAAATCTTAAATCCTACATCCTACATCTTATTTCTTTAACCCCCGCACCAAACAGCGGGAGAGATCAAGAACCCCGTACAATCTCCTCACAAATTAAACACTTAACACTCTTACTCATAGGGTTCCCAATCGGCAAAATGCTCAAAGTTTACGTAGGTTTTCGGCTCGGTGGTCCAGAAAACGTTCGCGTTATAGGTCCACTCCATTGTTTCGGAGCCTCCTCCGCTCTGCGTAGTTATCAGTAAAGTATTGTACATATGGCCTATTGCCATTGCCTGGTCGCGGGGCCAGTCGCGGTCGCCACGGCTTCCGTCAACAGGGATCCAGCCAAAATTGGGGATATAGACTTCAGCCCAGCGGTGGAAGACGTCGTCCATGCTGGCATCGTCACCCCTGACAACAACAGAACCCACATAGCGTGCAGGGATGCCCACCGACCTGCACATCGAAATAAATACAAAGGTGTATTCTGAACATGAGCCGTTGCCTCTCTCAAGAACGGTGGGTGCAGTGTTCCAGCCGCCACTCATTTCATAGTACATGTTTTCAATAATATGATTGAATATCTTCCTCACCATCCAGTACGGGTTGGTTTCATCGCCCACAGCCTTCTTCACTGCCGACCTGATCGTTTCGTGGTCGTACTGGAATTTCTCATTGTTTTCAAGGTAAACAGAAGTTACGTCCTCTGGTATCTCATCGAGTGAGCCCACCTCTTCAGGAAAGATAAAATATCTTACATCATAATTGGTTGCTTCAGTTGTCATTTCAACAAGCCGGGTTTCACCTGCCTTGATGTTTTTGAACCTGTAATGAGCTGTTTTCTGTCCCCAACGGTCGGTGACAAATTCAGTTGGCTCAATGCTGTATCCTACCTTGTCAATGACCTGATTGTCGCGGTTTGTCGGCACTGCCAGATGAAAATCAACATCCTTGACCTTACCCGGGCCAAAATTCTTGATCTGCTGGGTGTAGACAACCCTGCCTTTTCTTTCGTTCATTTTTACAAATTGGTCGTTATCTTTCATTGAGAGTTTATAAATATGGTCAGTCTGGTAATCCACGTGCCAGAGCTCATTACCGTCGTAGGCCAGGTCTCTGGGATAGGCGCCGGGTGAATCGGTGACAAGGATCACGTAGCCTGTTTCGGGGTTCAACCTGTAGATCTCATCATGCCTCCTGTCACTGGTCCAAAGAAATTCCCCGTCGAAGGTGAGGCCGCGGGAGTCAGGTGAAGGCGCAATAAAAGAACGGATGGTGGTTCCATCCTTCGGGCTGAACTGTATCACCTTATCGGCCCTGTTATCGATGCACCAGAGGTATTCTCCGTCGTAACAAAGGCCTACCGGACTATTGGCAGGGGCGGAGAGCGTTTTCAGGACGGTCCCGTCTTTCGTATCCAGTTTATATATGATCCCGTTATAATCTTCTTCTACATCCTGGCCTCCTTTTATGTCGGCGCACCACAAATACTCACCGTCCCAGGCAAGAGAGGAGGGCCAGTATCCGGGGGAGGGCAGGGTGGAGACCACTTCTCCCGAGAAAGGATCGATTTTATAAAGGAGGTCGGTTTTCCTGTCCGACAGCCAGAGATATTCTCCGTCGAATGTGAGGCCGGTTGCGTAGTTGCCTGGTGTCTTGAATTTTGTGAGAACTTCACCGGGGAAAGCAAATGACAATGATGTAAAAGTCAAGGTTAAAGCGAGCAACAGAAAGGTTTTTTTCATATCGGTCAGGTTTTTTTTGGTTTAACAGGAAACAAAGGTGAAAGATAGTAAAAAGTGTTGAGAGTAAATTTTGAGAGATTGCAATCATTTATCTTTTTAGGGACAAAATAATTGCCACTTCCGTTTCAAGGGAACCGCTGCACTCAACTTTGTAAATTGTAAACCGTAAATGGTAAATTACTACTCCTCTTCCCCGTTGAAGATCATTTCGCAGGTGATTTCTGCGGCACGCTGTTCGGCGGCTTTTATGGAGAAATCCTGGGCCTTACCGTAAGGGGTAGAATCAATGATTATTTCCACGAGATATTGTTTGCCGTACCCTTCGCCAATTTCCCGGATGAGGTGGAAATCTATCTCCTTTTTCTCCCTCTGCACCCATTCTATCAGCCGGCTCTTGAAATTAATATCCGTTTGTTCTATCCTGTCGATGTCGAGATGGACGTCAACGATGCGGTGGATGATGACATTTCGGGCAACGTTATATCCTTTGTCAAGATATATTGCGCCGATCATAGCTTCGAAGGTATCCCCGAATATGGATTTGCTTTTTGTCCTTACGTTTTTTTCTTCAAAGATGAGGTTATCGATACCCATTTTCCTTGCAAGGGAATTCAGTCGCGACCTGCTGACGATCTTTGCCCTCATCTCTGTAAGGAAGCCTTCATCTTTGGTGGGGAACTTTTTGTAGAGATAATCGGCAATAACTGAGCTGAGCACAGCATCGCCAAGGTATTCAAGTCTTTCGTTGTTCAGGTCGGTATCGCCGTTGTATTTTGAGGGCCCGGCCTTATGGCACATAGCCAGCCTGTAAAGGTGTATATTACGCGGGCGGAAGCCAAAGAGGTTTTTAATGGCCTTAGCGAATTGTCTGTCTGATGGGGTGCCGAAGATACTTGTAAAGCTACTCAATCCAAAAAGAATTACTCAACGTATTTCTTGATGACGATGGATGCATTGTGTCCGCCAAAACCAAATGTATTTGACAGGGCTGCATTGATAGTCCTTTCTTTCCCTTTGTGGTAGGTAAAATCAAGGTTGTTGTCAATGTCGGGGTCATCTGTGAAATGGTTTATGGTTGGCGGTACAAAATCGTTCTTAACTGCGAGGATAGCAGCAATGGCTTCAATGGCGCCTGCTGCTCCCAACAGGTGACCTGTCATTGATTTGGTCGAGTTTATGCTGATTTCGTATGCATGTTCCCCGAAGAGGTTTATTATTGCCCTTGGTTCAGCAATATCGCCTACGGGTGTTGATGTGCCGTGTGTATTGATGTGGTCAATGTCGTCTGTTTTCAATCCTGCATCTTCAATGGAGTTTCTCATTGAGATCACTGCACCTGCGCCGTCGGGTTGGGGTGCGGTCATGTGGTACGCATCGGCGGAAAGGCCACCTCCGGCAACTTCGGCGTATATCTTTGCTCCTCGTTTTTTAGCGTGCTCAAGCTCTTCAAGAACGAGGGCACAACCACCTTCACCCAGTACAAACCCGTCCCGGTCTTTGTCGAACGGCCTCGAAGCAGTCTTGGGGTCATCATTACGGGTAGAGATGGCTTTCATGCCATTGAACCCGCCGATTCCGCCAAAAGTAATGGCAGCTTCAGAACCACCCGTTACAAATAGGTCGGCAAGCCCGAACCTGATATAATTGAACGAATCGACAATGGCATTGGCCGAGGAGGCGCAGGCTGATACTGTGGCAAAATTAGGTCCCATCAGGCCGTATTTGATGGAAATGTGACCTGAGGCTATATCTGCTATCATTTTGGGAATGAAGAAAGGATTGAACCTTGGGGTTCCGTCCCCGACAGCATTATAGGCTACTTCTTTTTCAAAAGTATCGAGCCCTCCTATACCGGATGCCCATATAACACCTGCCCTTGACCTGTCAATTGAATCCGTGTCAATGCTGGAATCCTTCATTGCCTGGTCTGCAGCTACCATAGCGTACTGGGCATACAGGTCATATTTCCGGGCTTCCTTCCTGTCGAAATAGTCCAGCGGGTTAAAGCCTTTTACCTCGCAGGCTATCTGGGTCTTGTGTTTGGAAGCATCGAAATGGGTGATGTGGTCACAACTGCTTACGCCTTTTTTAAGGTTATCCCATAACTCTTCAACGGAATTCCCTGAAGGGGTAAGCGCGCCAAGTCCGGTGACTACGACTCGCCTTTTATGCATGAAGGAATTGTTAGTTTATTTGGTGTTATCTTCGATATACTTTATTGCCTCGCCAACAGTACCAATCTTCTCAGCAGCATCGTCAGGAATGGCAATGTTGAATTCTTTTTCAAATTCCATGATGAGCTCCACGGTGTCAAGAGAATCAGCACCGAGGTCATTAGTAAAACTTGCTTCAGCTGTTACTTCATTTTCATCAACGCCAAGCTTGTCAACGATGATTGCTTTTACTCTGGATGCAATGTCTGACATATCCTTACTTTTTTAGTTTAACAGGCTGCAAAGAAAGTACAATTATGAAAAATATGCAATGATTTTATAAAAATTTTGAAAATGGCTCTTTGTAACAATCAGAGAACCAAATATATAAAAACATATAGATACAAATAATATAAATTGCAAGGTTTTGATTGACAGCAGAATCCTGATTCGATAGCCGGTATCGAACATTTTTTAGATTGGCCAGGTTGATTGATATTCCTATTTTTAAGGGTTTAAATCTGACCATTGATGAAGAGAATATCGATTTTTGCCTCCGGCAGCGGCAGCAATGCCGAGAATATAGTCAGGTACTTTTCCGGAAGTGATGAGGTTGAGTGTGCACTGATACTTTCGAACAGGCCGGATGCCAAAGTACTTGACCGGGCAAAGAGGCTCGGAGTGCCTTCTATGGTGTTTAACAGGAAGGAATTCTACCATTCCGACATTATTCTGGAAAGACTTCTTGAAACCGGAACTGACCTGATAGTTCTGGCCGGGTTCCTTTGGCTGGTGCCCGAAAATCTGCTCAGGACCTTTAAGGACAGGATCATAAATATCCATCCGGCACTGCTTCCAAAATACGGAGGTAAGGGGATGTATGGGATGAAAGTGCACGAGACGGTAAAGAAGTCAGGCGATGAAGTTTCAGGTATTACCATCCATTTTGTAAATGAGAGATATGATGAAGGAGAGATAATTTTTCAGGCTGAATGCCCAGTGGAATCAGGGGACACTCCCGAATCCATAGCTGAAAAAGTTCACGAGCTGGAATACAGGTATTATCCGAAGGTTATTGAAAAGCTGCTAAATGAAGAGGGAGTATAACTACATGACCTTTCAATAACGGTTGTAGCTTACGATTTCATCAAAGGATTTTCTTGTTTTTTTTCTTAGCCTGTAATCATCAGGAGGGTAGCCCAACGTGATCAGAAGACCTATTCTTTTTTCTTTCGGGACGTTAAGTAACTTCTTCACGCCGGGCTCATCGAACCACCCCAGCATACAAGTGCCCAGTCCTTCTTCTGCAGCCTGGAGGCAGAAATGTTCCGATGCAATCCCGATATCGAACAGCGCATATTCCTTATCCTTCACTTTTGCCCCGGCCCTGGTTATCACTTTCATTTTTTCTATTACTACAGCTACAATGACCTTCGACTGGGGGACAAAATTGTTGAATGACCAGAGCGGACCTGTTGTTTTATCCGCCACCTTTTGCAACAAATCAGGATCATCCACTACGATAAACTTCCAGGGCTGGCTATTGCTTGCTGAAGGGGCAAGCCTTGCTGCTTCAAGGCAACGGGATATTTTTTCTTTTTCCACCGGCTTGTCAGAATATTTTCTGACACTTTGCCGGTTGTTGACAAGGTCGATAAATTTCATAATAGTAGAGTGAGATTATTGAAAAGGAATACGGTCAGGAACCGATCCTTTTTTTCATTTTTTCCGATTCCTTTTCATAACCGGGTTTACCAAGCAAAGCAAACATGTTTTTCTTGTATGCTTCCACCCCGGGCTGGTCAAATGGGTTTACCCCAAGAAGATAGCCGCTGAGACCGCAGGAAATTTCAAAGAAGTATGTAAGTTCGCCAAGGTTTATTTCGTCAATGGCTGGGATTTCTATCCGGATATTGGGCACGCCACCGTCTACATGGGCAAGTGTCGTTCCCTGTTCAGCTACCAGGTTTACCTCGTGCAGCCTTTTACCTGCCAGGTAGTTCAGCTTGTCGAGATTTTCGTCATCGTATGGTATTTTAAGTTCTTTGGATGTGTTTTTTACTGAGATAACTGTTTCAAAGATCATCCGCATACCCTCCTGTATGTATTGTCCCATGCTGTGAAGGTCAGTTGTGAAGTTCACTCCTGCCGGGAAGATCCCTTTACTGTTCTTACCTTCACTTTCGCCATAGAGCTGTTTCCACCATTCGGTAAAATAGTGCATATTGGGCAGATAATTGACCAGTATTTCCACAGGTTTGCCCGAAGAATAGAGTGCATTTCTCACTGTGGCATAAGCCAGCACCGGATTTTCCACTATTGTGTTCTTTTCCTTACAGAAATGTTCCATATTGGCGGCACCTTCAATAAGCTTCTCAATATCAAAACCTGCTACTGCTATTGGGAGCAGCCCCACGGGTGTCATAACGGAATAACGTCCGCCCACATCATCAGGGACCACATAAGTTTTGTATCCCTCTTTATCGGAAAGTTTTTTCAGTGCGCCTTTTTCTTTATCGGTTATAGCTATGATCCTCTTGGCCGCCTCTTTTTTCCCGTATTTATTTTCGATGTGGTTCTTAAGTATCCTGAAGGCTATGGCAGGCTCTGTGGTTGTCCCCGATTTAGAGATAACTGTAAGTGCATAGTCGCGTTCATCAAGAATTTCAAGAAGTTCAGAGAGGTAGTTCTCGCCGATATTATGTCCTGCATAGACGATCAGGGGGTTTTCCCTCTTTTTTTTCAATGAAGAAAACTGGTGGTCAAGAGCTTCAATAACAGCCCTTGCTCCGAGGTATGATCCACCGATACCCACGACAACAAAGATATCTGCGATCTCCTTTATTCTGCTTGCTTCTTTATTGATGTCTTCGATAAGCGAACTACTGGTTTCGGACGGGAGGGTAACCCATCCCAGGAAGCCTTGTCCTTTACCGGTTTTTTTATAGAGCTTTCGATATTGTGATTGCAATCCGCTTTTAAGGCCTTCGATATTTTTGAGAGGCACAAAATCGAGGACGTTTTGAATATCTGCTTTAAGGTTTATCATTTTAACGAGAGTTTTTTACACTGGCGAAGTTAACCACAACGGATGACATCCAGAAAAAAACTTTGATTTCGACAGGTATTTTTTAGGTTTTCATTGATTAATGAGATGCCTTCCGGAAGACATCTGGAAGACATCTGGAAGACATCTGGAAGACATCTGGAAGACA
>CAZMOK010000034.1:0-22087 GCA_964567785.1 uncultured Bacteroidales bacterium
GAGCTCATCCATTATATCGAGTAATCTTTTGAATTCAGAAAGTCGTTTATCCATCGGGTAAGTTTTATACAACAAATGTAACCAATTAAGATGTGGCCGGGGCCGGGAAGTTACCCACTTTTATTTTACTACATTTGCTGATAGTTGGGTTTAGATATTGGATTCACCATAATGCCTCATGGCTATTTTCAGATCACTAAGTGTCAGTCAACATAGGATTAAAATATTCACTGCCTGATAGGCAAAGGGCTCAAACCTTAATCATTATCTTTTCCGTAATCCTTTTCCTCACGATCCCGCTCTGCCTAAATGCACAGCGGAAGATCAAAAGTGAGGGGTCAAAGCTGATCTTTGAAGGCAGGATGTATTATGGATGGACCCTTGCTCACAGGCTTGAAATGCAGAATTTCAGAAAACATTATCCTGCTTTTGAAGTCAGCCTGCTCAAGGAAACATACGGCAATACACGCTGGGAGTTCATGTATGGTTATCCCCTGATAGGGGTTTCGTACTGGTATACCGGTTTTGGAGGGGTTGAAGCGCTAGGGAATGCACATGCAGTGTTCCCATACATTAATTTCCCGTTGGCAGGCGGCAAGCCACTTACTTTCAATTTCAGGTTAGGCGTTGGTTTGGGATACCTGACTGAAAGGTACCACAGGACGGACAACCCAAAAAACCTTGCCATAGGGTCGCATTTAAACGGCGCTGTTAACCTGCTTTTTGAGTTAAGATGGGACCAGGGTAAAAGGTGGATGGTATCGGGCGGCCTCAGCCTGGTGCATTTTTCAAACGGCACGGTAAAAACCCCCAATTACGGGCTCAACATGCCATCTCTGAACCTTGCTGTTGCCTATAGGTTATCCGACAGGGATAAATATAAAAAACAGAAACTGCTTCCGGAATTAATACCCTTTGAATTTGACGGCAAAAAAGCACTGCAACTGGATGTTTCCCTTGCTCTCACGACCAAGGATGTGGAATCGGTACTTGGACAGGGGAACAGGTATATGGTCTATACCGTTTTCGCTAACATTATGAGACCCGTTAGCTACAAAAGCAAGTTTGGAATAGGTCTGGATCTTTGCTATGACGAATCCGATATAAAAGTGCTGGAGAGCAGGAATGAGATCCCCGGTCCCTTTTATAAAGTCATGAAGACGGGCCTTACAGCAGCATTCGAGCTCTCCTTCTCCAAAATGGCCATGGTATTCAATGTTGGCGCCTATATTGCAGGCCAGGACAGGAGTGAGGGCGATATTTATGAGAAGTTGGCACTTAAGTATTACTTCAATGAACAATTATTTGCGAACTTTACGCTGAAAGCTCATTTTGCAAGGGCCGATTTCGTTGCCCTCGGTATAGGATATAAATTTGACCTTCATTATTATTGATATGGTGAAAATCATACTGAGATTGTTGCTTCTTTCCCTTCTGCTGGCTCACCTGTCCTGCCAGAAGGAAGGTGCCGGATGTTTTAAGGGTGCCGGAGAAGTGGTTATCGAAGAGAGAGAGGGAGGGGATATCCGGTATATTGAAATATTTGATGATCCTGATATGATCCTTAATCAGAAAAGCAAAGATTGTAAGATACTGGTAGAAACAGGCGAGAACCTTCTGGAAGGGATTATTACAGATGTTTCAGGTAACGCACTCACTATCAGGAATAATAACACCTGTAACTGGATGCGAAGCTTTGATACCCCCATCAAAGTTTATGTTGATGTAATGTCTCTCGATTCCATCGTGTACCGTGGAACAGGGGATGTCATTACTGCCAATACCCTCATTAATGATTCCATACAGGTTGATATCTGGGAGGGGTCCGGAAGAATAGACCTGAACGTTGAAGTGTTCAAATCAAAGTTCTATATCCATGAAGGTACGGCCGACCTTTTCGTAAAAGGCAGTTGTTGGATCAATTTCCTCAGTTCAAAGGCTTACGGGCCTGCCGACCTTTCACAATACACCACTCAGTTTACATACATGTATTCGAGCAGTCCGAACAACTGCATCGTCAGGTCGGTTCAATTACTGGCGGTTACTATAGAAAACACAGGCAATGTGTATTACCTGGGTGATCCCCGGATTGAAGCCGCCATAACCGGGGAAGGAAAAGTTATCAGGCTGGAATGATAGTATCAGGTTACTTTTCATAATATAATTCTGATGAAAGACAGAAAGCAGCAACTTATTCACAGGGTCGTTTACCTTATTGCAATAACTGTACTTGTTTGGGTTTCATCAAATATCAACTGGGAGGAAAGACGTGCCGGAAGGATCATCAATGTTGACGGAAATGGCTATTATGCCTACCTGCCGGCTGTGTTTATTTATAATGAACTGAATTTCAGCTTTTTTGAGGATATTTATGAGAAGTATCAACTGAGCAATTTCGGTTTTGATTACAGGAATGAATGGGATGGCCATACAATAAATAAGTTTTATGCAGGGACAGCCCTGGTACAGTTGCCTTTTTTTCTTTTAGCAGACCTGGCTACCGTACTTAGCTCGTACGACAGGGATGGTTATTCGTACTATTATCTTCTGTTCATAAATATTGCTTCCCTTTTCTATCTCCTGCTCGCCTTATATCTGTTTGACCGTTACCTGAAGGAAGAGGGGTTTAGACTCTCACTGAGGTCGTTCTTGCTGCTTGTTATGGTTTTTGGCACTAATGTATTCTATTATGCTGTTTATGAGCCGTCTATGTCGCATGTTTACTCACTTGCATTTGTTTCGCTGTACCTTTTTTCGGTAAAAAGATTTGCCAATACCGGGAAGAAGGCACTCTTGTTGCTTACCGGCCTGTCGCTCGGCCTCATTACACTGATAAGGCCGGTGAATCTTTTGATTGTGTTGCTCATCCCGTTCCTGCTCAGAGGTTCGGGATTCAGCCTTGAATACCTGGTCAGAAGTAACTGGAAATGGTTAACTGGCGGCGTAGTGATCTTCCTGGGAGTTGTGTTTATACAACTGCTGATCTACAAGTTACAGACCGGGAGTTTTCTTGTGTACTCATATGGTGACGACGGGTTTGATTTTACGAACAGCCGGTTCTTCAGTTTCCTGGTAAGCTACCGTAAAGGGTTGTGGGTTTACACACCGGTCACTTTTGTTTCTGTGTTCGGGATTTTCTTTCTATGGAAACGTTCCCGTACCAGGGCAATGCTGATTACCCTCTTCCTGATCATTTTAATATACATCCTGGCCAGCTGGCATCAATGGTACTACGGAGGCAGTTATTCTTCGAGGGTTATGGTTGAGTACATGCCCCTCTTTATTTTTCTATTGGGCATTTTGCTAACTGATATCAGGAACAGGCAAGTCAAAAATGCCTTAATAGGCCTTGTGGTGTTGCTTTCAGTGTACAATCTTCTCCAGACTTACCAGTATTATGCAGGGATCATACACTGGACTGATATGGACAGGGAATATTACTGGGACGTATTCCTGCACCTTACAAATCCCAGAAGTTGATCATGCCATAGAGGCCAATCAGGTTAAGTTTTTTGATCAGTAAGCCCTGGCAAAAACCACTCTTTGAGAAGAAACTTTGCCGCTGTATACGCATTTTCCTTCTTCTGTCCTGCCGTCTATCGGGATGGTCCTGATAGTTGCCTTTGTTTCTGCTTTTATCTTCTCTTCGGTTTCACCGGTCCCGTCCCAGTGAGCGAGCAGGAAACCGCCTTTTTCGATCTCTCTTGTGAATTCATCCCATGAATCCACTTTCCTGGTATGATCGTTCCTGTGATCAAGGGCCTTTTGGTATAGGTTCGACTGGATCTGGTCGAGAAGGTTCTCAATTTTGATATCCAGATCGGTAAGCTGGTAACTTTCCTTCTCCAGGGTATCCCTGCGAGCTATCTCAACAGTGTTGTTCTCCAGGTCGCGGGGGCCGATGGCAATTCTTACGGGCACGCCCTTGAATTCGTATTCATTGAATTTAAACCCGGGCTTATGAGTGTCCCTGTCGTCGTATTTTACGGAAATACCTTTAGCTTCCAGTGATTTTTTTATCGCAACCGCTTTTTCTGTAATGGCGTTGAGCTGTTCTTCTTTTTTATAGATAGGCACGATCACTACCTGGATAGGGGCCATTTTGGGAGGCAGTACGAGGCCATTATCATCGGAATGCGACATTACAAGCGCCCCCATAAGCCTGGTGGATACTCCCCAGGATGTAGCCCAGACATAGTCGAGTTTATTTTCCTTACTCAGGAATTTAACATCAAAGGCCTTGGCAAAGTTCTGGCCCAGGAAATGCGAAGTGCCTGCCTGGAGGGCCTTTCCGTCCTGCATCAAAGCTTCTATGCAATAGGTTTCCACAGCACCGGCAAACCTTTCGTTCGGTGATTTCACCCCTTTCAGTACAGGCATTGCCATAAAATTTTCGGCAAATTCAGTATAAATATCAAGTATCTTGAAGGTTTCTTCAACTGCTTCCTTCTCTGTTGCATGGGCTGTGTGCCCTTCCTGCCAGAGAAATTCTGCGGTCCTGAGGAAAAGCCTGGTCCGCATCTCCCATCTTACCACGTTCGCCCACTGATTTACCAGTACAGGAAGGTCGCGGTACGATTGGATCCAATTCTTATAGGTATCCCAGATAATGGTTTCGGAAGTGGGCCTTATTATGAGTTCCTCTTCAAGCTTAGCATCCTCGTCAACGACAATTCCCTTGCCGTCGGGCGAGTTTTTCAGCCTGTAGTGGGTTACAACGGCACACTCTTTGGCGAAACCCTCAACATGGTCGGCTTCACGGCTAAAGAACGATTTAGGTATGAAAACAGGAAAGTAAGCATTTACGTGTCCCGTATCTTTGAACATTTTGTCGAGGGCACCCTGCATCTTTTCCCAGATAGCATAACCATAGGGCTTAATGACCATACAGCCTCTTACCGCGGAGTTTTCGGCAAGGTCGGCTTTAATGACAAGGTCGTTGTACCACTGGGCATAATTTTGGTTTCTAGAAGTAAAATCTTTAGCCATTTTTAATTTTGGTATAGTATTTGCAACTTTTTAAATGTCGATAAGCGGCAAAATTAATAATAATGAACAGAAACTTAAATATCAGCACTTTTAAATCAAGGGAGGGTAAAACGATGAGGTCTTTATTTGCACTTTTCATAGCGACATTGTTCCTTGCTTCCTGTTCTTCCACTTATGAAACCTCGGCACCTTACGACGAAGTTTACGCTGTTGGAGAGCCCGGGACCAAGGTCTACAAGCAGGAGCGGGTTACGGTAAGTTCCGATCCTGTTACTGAATCCTCTCAGTATGAAGGGGACTATTATTCCTCTGAATATTCCTCGGATGATTTCGATTCCGAAGGATACTATGACTACGAGTATGCCTCGAGGATCAAAAGGTTCGGAGAAACAAGCCAGGGATTCGATTATTACGATGGCTATTACACCGATAGCTATCAATATAGCGGAAACCCTAACAATTACGGTACCACCATTTACAACGGTTGTGGAGCTGGCTGCTACACACCTTGTTACAGTTGCTCAAGGCCTTCAGTCTCGTTGAGCTTTGGGCTTGGATTTGGATGGGCATCAAGCTACTGGGGTTACCCCTACGGTTACGGATGGTACGATCCGTGGTACAGGCCCTGGTACTGGTATCGTCCATATTACAGTTACTATTCGCCTTACCGCTGGGGAGGATACTATTCTCCTTACTACGGAGGCAGCTACTGGCACGGATACTGGGATGGATACTATGCCGGCGGCGGTGGTTATTACTCCGGTGAGGATTATGGCAGCAACAGGTATTATGGTCCGAGAACCTCGGTAGGCAGGTCCAGCGACGGAAGCGGTTTTGCTTCTCAAAGAGGTTTCAGGGATCCGGGTACTCAGAATACAGGCAGCGGTTCAAAGGATGCAGCCATTAGCAGGGCGCAGCGCTCCGAAATTGGCTCGGGTGAAGCCGAAAAGGGAAATGCAGCAACAGCTACCAGGGAGAGGCCTGTTGAAACCCGCGCTGCGAACACCCGCACTGCTGAACGTTCAGCAGTTACAGGAGAAGCCGGTGCTTCCAGGGATGCTGGTTCAAGCCAGGCAACCAGGAAGGTCGATATCACTAGGGAAAGGCCCTCATCAGCAAGTAGATCCTATGAGAAGCCATCTGCATCCCGCTCTGATGTCAGGACAAGCCAGAGACAGGAAAGTGTTTCCTCCTCTGCCACGAGAAGAATAGATCTTCCTGAACAGAAGTATAAAAAGCCTAAATCATATACAAGTCCCAAGGTAAGGACCACTCCTTCCAGCAGGGAATACACAAGCCCTTCAAGTAAGAACACCAGGGGCTTCAGCAGCGAAACCAGGAAGACTTACGTTGCTACCCCCGAAAGGAAAAGGGTAACCAGCTCAGAAAGATCGTCTTCAAGGAGTTCGTCTTTCAGCTTTCCTTCAAGATCGCAAAGCAGAAGCTATTCAACGCCTTCACGTTCGAACACAAGGAGCTACTCAGCCCCATCACGTTCGAATTCAAGGAGCTATTCGGCGCCTTCAAGATCGAACACAAGGAGTTATTCAGCACCTTCAAGGTCGTACAACCGTTCTTCCGGGTCGAGCAGCAGGTCGTCAGGAACTTCAACAAGATCCAGCTCGAGCAGCTCAAGTTCACGCGGCGGGAGGAAATAGTTGAAACCGGCACAGGCCGGATATAATACAGTTCTTTACTATCTACAATAATTACTGGTGAAATTGGCCGGAAGGGGCTTGTTGTACCCCCTTCCGGCAGAAAAAGAAAACAAAATGAAACGGATAACTTTAATACTGACACTGTCGTTTTTTGTGGGATTTGCAGCGTCTGCACAATTTGCTGAAGATGTACTGAGATATTCCCGGACCAATATTGGAGGTACGGCCAGGTATATGGGGACCGGCGGTGCATTTGGCGCCCTGGGTGCCGACTTTACAGTTGCAAGTGTTAACCCGGCCGGACTCGGGCTTTATAAGTCCTCAGAACTAACCATCACACCTGCGGTTTTCTGGCAAAAAACAGAATCTTCTTACAATGGATCTTTCGGCAGCGACAGCAGGAGTAATTTCCATCTTGGCAATGTCGGGATGGTCTATACTTCCAAAGCGTTATCGCCGCGTGAAAGCTCCGGTTTTAAAAGGGTACAGTTCTCAGTGGGGCTCAACAGGCTCAAAGACTTTAACAACAGGATATACATGCAGGGAACTAACCCTGATAACAGTTTTCTCGATACATACCTGAACGAGGTACAAGGCCCCCCTCAGATCCCGTTTGAATCACTTGAAGACGATCCCGCTTACGGATTTGACCTTGGCCTTGCCTGGTGGACTTTCCTGCTCGACATATATGGAGACACCAATAATTATGGTTATTACACCCCTGTACCCTATGGCGGGGTGCTCCAGGAAAAGACGATAGAGACAAAGGGCTCAATGAACGAGTGGGTTTTCAGCGTCAGCACCAACTACAACGATCGTTTTTATATCGGTATGACCTTCGCCCTGCCATATATCAGGTACACCCAGACATCCACCTACAGGGAAACGGATGTGGCCGATACGATCTTTGATTTCAAACAGTTCAACAGGAGGGAATATCTCGAAACAAGGGGTAACGGATTTACCTTTAAACTGGGTATGATCTACCGGGTCACCGACTGGCTCAGGCTAGGTGCTGCATTCCATTCACCTACCTGGTATCACCGTATGCAGGATTATTACTGGGCAACTATGGAGTCGTTCTTCGATAACGGAGATAATTATTACGAAGCATCACCTGATGGAAATTTCGACTACCGCATGGAAACCCCACTCAGGGCGATAGGCAGTGCAGCTATTATCTTTGGCCAGCAGGGGTTGATCAGCCTTGATTATGAATACAGGGACTATGGTGCAGGGAAGCTCAAGGACCATAACAACAGGTTTAATGACCAGATGCGAGTGCAGAACGACATAATCAGGGACAGCTACAGGGGCACTCATAACTTCAGGGTAGGAACGGAATGGAGATACCAGGTGTTCAGCTTCAGAGGTGGTTTTGGTTATGCAGGAAGCCCTTATGAATCGGGCATCAATGACGGGGAAACATTTACTTATTCTGCGGGCATCGGGTTCCGTACAAAAGTATTCTTTGCTGACCTCGCGTATGTCCACAGCCGTACCAAACAGGATTATTTCCTCTATCTTACCGATGAGGTATATACCAATCCTGTTAATAACACGTTCAAAGCCAACAACATAATGTTGACCTTAGGAATAAGATATTAAACCCAATATGTGAGGAGGATCGCAGATTTTCTCACAGATTTCGCTTCTTCAACCCGGGTTATCCCCGGGTTTTTTGTTTCTATACCATATTCCTTTTTTCAGGGACCAGTGGCACTTTATGGCCCGCAGTGCTGCAGATAGGGCAAAACTCTGACGGCTGTGTGAATTCATATTTACATTGCGGGCATACATATCTCTCCTCCAGCACGATCATTTTCTCCTGCGAAAAGAAATAAACTATGAAGCCGGTAACAGGCGTGGCCAGCAGGCTGATAAGCCCGAGTTTCCATCCGCCGATCTTCTTACCGCTGCCGAGATGGTATATTAAAAAACAAAGGGCAAGGTATACAAATAAGGATGATGATATGATGTAGCCCAACTAATAATTTTTTTACAAATGTACTAATAATGAGGGTATTGATAAAAATTATGCATTTGGGGTTAAAATAATTCATTTATCAACAGGTATTTTTTCGCTTTCCACCGATCAATGATCCCAAACCCAGTAAAAAGATACAGGCATAAAAGCAAAAGGCACTAACCGGTTATCTTCATTTTCGATTATTGTAATCTTCTCTGGTCTGTCTCTGTCCGGTCTTTTGAGCATTCCCTTTCTTCCTGTTTGCTATTCCCCTGCTGAACAAACCAATAGGATAGAAATATCATTTTCTCATTTTGATCAGAACCCTGTTTTGTTTGAGAGAGATGTAATTTCAAAAATTGAAGGCTTGCTGCTAACAAGGGACTTTGCCGGAAGCACCGAATCTGTCACAGGTAAGTCAGGTGCAACACTGAGGATCGAACTAAAAAAGGGCGCTGATAAAGCCTCGGCCCTTTTTCATACACAACAAGTGCTAAAGAGTGTTGAAAGAATTTCGAACGGAATGAATTATGAAGCAGAAGTCAGTTTCCTTGAAACGGGCGGCAGAACTGCCAGGCCGTTCCTGACGCTGATAATGATGTATGAAGGATTCGAAAGAACGAATTATTTTGCTGAATATCTCCGGTCGGAGATCATATCCCAACCGGGCATCAAAAATGTTATGCTCACCGGGATCCCCGTGAGGGAGATGCATATAGAGCTTGACTATAATTCATTACTGCTTTATGATATCTCGCCCGCTCAACTGGCTGATAAATTGAGGCAGCATTTTACAGGTAAAACTATTGGCTTTGACAGTTATTCCTCTCATTCTTACCAGGATGTACATTATCTCCCAATACAGAGCAGGTCAGGCCGGTTAATCAACCTTAACGATATAACCCGGGCTTCAGGTGTCAAAGAAAGCTATTCCCCTTGCCAGTACCGATACGGAGGCAGGAAGGCAATTAAAATGGAGGTTATACCCGAAAAGGGAACCAACTATTTTATTCTTTCGGGGAGAGTTATTGAGAAAATCAAGGAAATAGCCTCCGGTAGCGGCGACCCTGAAATTTTGATCATCGAAAACAGTACCCGGCAAATAAAAGAGGAGATATTTCTCCAGGTGTCAAGAATTGGTTTTACAATGACCGTTTTTCTTCTTCTGATCCTTTTATTCTACCGTGATTTGAGATTACTAATAACAGTGCTTTCAGGTCTTATGGCCACCATGCTGGTCTCTTTTCTTGTGCTGGCTGTTATGGGTACGGGTTTGCATATTTATTCCCTGGCGGGTCTGGTCGTAGCTTTTACCCTTATCCTTGACAATGCAGTTATGATGACAGATCATATTCACACGAAAGGGCAGAGAGGAATCATCCTGCCCATGGCGACAGCGAGCCTTACAACCATAGCGTCCCTTTCGTTGATCTTCCTGGTCCCTGAGATCAGATCGGCCGTTCACATCGATTTGGCGTTCATTATAATCATTAACCTGGTCGTCTCTTTTTTTGTGTCTCTCTTCCTGTTACCCGCTATCTATCAGACAATTAAAAGTGGAAAGATTCCGGTGTCCTGTAAGCCGGGAAATAAGAGATATAGACTGTTGTTGTGGTTTTTCCGGCTTGGCCTGGCAAGCAGGCTTCCCGTTATCTCTTTACTTATTCTGTTCATAGGATTGCCAATTCACAGGGTCCCATCCAATGTTAATAATGAAAGTGTTTCAGGCGGTATATTCAATAAAACTCTTGGTTCATCATTTTACCGTGAAAATATATTGCCGGTTGCAGAAAAAGTAATGGGCGGGGCATACAGGTTATTTGACTATTATGTTGAGAAGCGATTGGTAACAGAAGAGAAAAAAACCGGCTATTTAACAGTGAACCTGCAATCAAAATCCGGCCTGCCTTATGATGTACTGAGGAAAAAAGTAGGAGAGATTGAGTACATGGCCTGCCAGCCGATATGGGAAAGCCGGGTCCAGACTAAAGTTCATAATAACGATGGTGCTACTGTTACATTGTGGTTTCCTACTATTACTGACGCCGTGCATTTCAGGGCAATTTTAAGCCGGGATCTTATGAGATCGGGCGAGCTGCGGTGGAGTATCACCGGGATGGGCAACCCTTTGCATAACCACGCCAATGAGAGCCTTAATGTTGATTACATGCTCGAATTCAAAGGTTATAACCAGAAGGAACTGGATATTGCCGTTGAAGACTTTTTTAATTCAGTGATGATCAATCCCAGGATCAAAAACATAATATCCTTAACACCGGGTCAAAATCTCAAAGAAGGGCACAGATATCCTGAAATTATCCTGAAAAGCCCGCAAAACAGCTTATTAATGCAGGAACAGGTTATCTTGCCGGCCAACCTGAACTTCCCGGTTTTCGACAATAACGACTTCAGTGTGCTTAAAATAAATTTGGATCTGCCCCAGGGGTTGCTATGGGGACAATCAGGTGAAGGCAAAGGATCTTTCATAAAAGGTATTTCAGGGGAAGGTCCCGGAAATGTAATAAAAACCAGGTCTGTTTACAAGAAAGACCAGGAATATATCAGGCGCTTTGGTTTGTCGTACCTTGGGAATAAAAGAGCAGGAGAGGCTTTTCTGAGTTCAAGGATCAACTCAGGGAATGTGGACCTGCCGCCCGGTTTCTCGATAACCATAAAAAAGCCTTCCGGCAGGGGAGAGCTTTCGAGGCAGCTCTATTTTGCTTTAGCTGCACTCATCTACCTTATTCTCACAATAATATCTGTGTTATACGGGTCTGTAAGAAGATCACTGGTAATCATATTCATCATTCCTGTTTCGGTTTCTTCGGTGTTCCTTTCGTATTATTTAACCGGAGTACATTTCAACGAAGGCGGAATTGTAGCGGCATTTATAGTTTCCGGGTTATCAGTCAATTCAGCAATCTATATTTTGTATAATTACCAGGTTTGCCTGAGGAATGAAACTAATAGTCTTATGGCATTTTACAGGGCATTTCTGGAAAAAGCAAGACCTTCCGGGCTAACTCTCATTGCAACAGTGGCAGGATTTCTGCCTTTTCTTGTCTTCAGCGGAGGCAGCGAATTCTGGTTTTCACTGTCGACAGGGGCAGTTGGTGGCATGATAATTACTTTACCCCTGTTGCTTTTGTCATTAACACTTGCCATAAAGAAAAATGTGAGATGAAACACTGGAGGAGAAGAAAGTTAAAAAGAGTTAAAACCATTAATAATAAACAACTTACACCGTTGTATAAGTGTTAATAACTGTAGCTATAGTTTTTGAATATCTAGATAAACCACCTCTTACGTTTCAATGCGTTTTAGGATTTAATAATGACTTGGCTGAATAAATCCGTTAAATTTTCAAAAGTTATATTGCAATAGCCGGCATCCATTGCCGGCTATTTTTTTTGAAGATTTTTCAGATGGTGCCTGTCTATTATTCAATAAGATGTAAGTATCGCTCGGATTACTTGCTTTTTTCGGATATTTGCATACATACTTAAAATCATTAAACCAATACATAAAACCATATTTACTCTTTACTATTTATTATTTACTATTTCATAAAGTATGTTGAAAAAGATAGTGTTTCTCCTTTCTGCCTTGTTATTCATAGCGGGAACCAGGTCCCAGGATAAAAGCCACTGGGAGACACCGGAAATCATCGGTATAAACAAGATGCTGCCGCACAGCACCATGATCCCTTATCCTGATGAAAGGAGCGCACTTGAAAAAGACTGGAAAGCATCGCCCTTTGTGGAAGTACTGAATGGCTACTGGAAATTCAACTGGGTAAGCCGCCCCGACAGCCGGCCTGTTAATTTCTACGAAAAAGGTTTCGACGACAGTTCATGGGATGAGATAAAAGTGCCATCCAACTGGGAGTTAGAAGGATACGGTGTCCCTATTTACGTAAACTGGGCGTATGAGTTTACCGCCGATCCTGCCCCCCCCTCCATTCCGAAAGATCATAATCCTGTTGGGTCGTACCGTACAAAATTCTCAATTCCTGAAGAGTGGAGCGGAAAACAGGTAATCCTGCACTTTGGTGCTGTGAAGTCGGCCATGTATTTATGGGTCAACGGCGAAAAGGTGGGCTACAGCCAGGGAAGCAAGCTGCCTGCTGAATTCAATATAACGGAATATGTTAAGCCCGGCGAAAACCTTCTTGCAGTTGAAGTATACCGCTGGTCGGATGGCAGCTATCTTGAATGCCAGGATTTCTGGAGAATAAGTGGCATTGAGAGGGATGTGTTCTTATACGCCAGGAACAATCTGCATGTAAGTGATTACTTTCTCCGGGCCGGTCTCGTGAATGAATACCGTGACGGATTATTCAATCTGGATGTGATGCTTTCAAATCCCTCGGGAAAGACTGAGAAGAAATACCTGCTCGAAGTTGTTGTTTACGAAAGGGAAGAGGCGGTTCTGAGTTTCAGTAAAGAGAAGATCAGGTTGAGGGGAGGGGATAAGGAAATGTTTCATTTTGAGTCGGAAATTCTCAATCCCCGCAAATGGTCGGCTGAAAAGCCAGAACTCTACGACCTGGTTATGAATATCATGGACGAAGCAGGTGTAGTGAAGGAAACTATCGCAAAAAGATTTGGCTTCAGGTCGTCAGAAATAAAAGACGGGCAGTTTCTTTTCAACGGCAAGCCGATTCTGCTTAAGGGTGTGAACCGGCATGAGCATGATCCGGAAACCGGACATGTGATCAGCGAGCAATCGATGATAGAAGACATCCTCCTTATGAAGCAAAATAATATCAATGCGGTAAGGACCAGTCACTATCCCAACGATCCCAGGTGGTATGAACTGTGTGATGAATATGGTCTGTATGTAATAGATGAAGCAAATATTGAATCACACGGCATGGGGTATCATCCCGATAAAACTCTGGGAAACAACCCGGCCTTCATGAAGGCGCACCTGGAGCGTGTGCAGCGCATGGTAGAGCGGGACAAGAACCACACCTGCATTGTGATCTGGTCGATGGGCAATGAAGCTGGCGACGGTGTCAATTTTGACACGTGCTTCAACTGGATCAAACACAGGGACCCCTCGCGGCCGGTGCAATATGAAAGGGCTGAATTGCGCCACAACACAGAGATACACTGCCCTATGTATGCCGGGCCCGGATACCTTGAAAAATACGCATCTGAAACCCAGGACAGACCTTTCATACTGTGTGAGTATTCTCATGCAATGGGCAACAGCAACGGAAACCTGAAAGAATACTGGGATATCATCAGGAAATACGATCAGCTTCAGGGAGGATTTATCTGGGACTGGGTGGACCAGGGGCTTCTGAAAAGAGATAAAGACGGAGAAGAATACTTTGCCTACGGTGGTGACTTCGGCCCTCCGGGCACTCCCTCCGACAGTAATTTCTGTATTAACGGTCTCGTGCACCCCGACAGGACCCCGCACCCTGCGCTTACAGAAGTGAAAAGGATCTACCAGTATGTTACATTCGAAGCCCTGGACCTGGATAAAGGGCTTATTGCAGTGAAAAATGAGTATGATTTTAAAGACCTGGATGATGTTGAGATAACATGGATGCTCACCGGTAACGGCCGTGTTATGGGGCAGGGAAGAATAACTTCACCGGAAATACTGCCCGGTGAAACCAGGGAATATTTTCTCAAGCTGCCCGGACTGGATCCGGAACCGGGTATTGAATATTTCCTGAACCTTGCGGCAAGAAGATATGACCCCAGGGTTATGATGGCCCAAAGCCCTGAACTTGCTTCCGAACAGTTCAGAATGCCCTGGTATGTGGAGCAACAACCGGTTGACCCGAAAGGCATGCTGGAGATCATATGGAGTAAGAACAGGAAAAAGGTCAGGATAACAGGTATTGGAATAAACATAGAATTCGATACTCTTACAGGATTGATGACCGGATACCAATATAACGGAAAGCAGTTCCTCAAGAGAGGCATTTTTCCTAATTTCTGGAGGGCCCCTATCGACAATGATTTTGGTAACCGGATGCCTGAACGCTGTGATATCTGGAAAAGGGCAAGCCTGAAGTGGCAGGTAAGGAATTTCAGTATAGAAAAACTCACTCCGCATGAGATCCGGGTGAGGGTGCAATACTGGCTTGATGGCATCAACAATGAATACGAAGTTTTGTATGCCATTCTCGGAACCGGCGAGGTTGTTGTGAAGACCATGCTTGATACAGGCGCTAAAGAACTTCCTGAACTACCCCGCTATGGAGTGACCATGAGGATACGTGAAGATTACAGTCAGGTTGAATGGCTGGGACGCGGGCCACATGAGAATTATCAGGACAGAAACACATCAGCATATGTGGGAATGTATAAAAGTACGGTTGATGAGCTTTATTTCCCTTACATCAGGCCCCAGGAGACCGGAACCAGGACTGATGTAAGATGGATTTCCTTGACTGATGACGAAGGAACCGGCATCATCGTGTCTGGAATGCCGGTAGTGTCTGTCTCGGCACTGCCCTATTCAATCGATGACCTTGATTATACAGTTTCGGCCAATAAACATACAGTGGATCTTGAAAGGAATGATTTCATTGAATTGAATATCGACCTCGAGCAAATGGGAGTTGGCGGCAACGATAGCTGGGGCGCAAAACCGTTACCTGAATACAGGCTTCCTGCAGGGAAGTACCAGTTGTTTTTCAGGCTGATCCCGATAGACCGGGAAGGTGACCCCAATGAGCAGCATACCAGAGTTTATAATCTTAATAGCTTTAAAAAATGAGTTCCTTTTACTTAAAGCTGATGGTGAGGATGAGAAGGAAAAGTTTCCTTGTCCTCTTTATATTGATAACTGCCAATGCCCTGTCGCAGGAAACCTTCAGTTTGCTCGCTTCGCTCAGGAACATTCCGGGCCTTGAGATAAATAAAATGAAGACCGGTAATACCTTCACAGAGAAATATGAAGTCTTTATCAGCCAGCCTCTTGATCATACTGATCCTGAAGCAGGAAGTTTCAGGCAACGTTTTTTTGTTTGCCATAAAAGCATTGAAGCACCGGTTGTTTTCGTGACGGAAGGGTATGCTGCAGACTATGCTGAACGGCCAGATTATCGAAGTGAAGCGGGGTTTTTGCTGGATGCCAACGAAATAGTGGTCGAGCACAGGTATTTTTCCCGGTCGAGGCCTGATAATCCTGACTGGACCTATCTTACTGTGGCCAATGCCGCTGCAGATCATCACAGGATCGTCAGACTGATGAAGACGGTTTATGAGGGCAAGTGGCTGAGCACAGGCATTAGCAAGGGGGGCCAAACGGCATTGTTTCACAGGACCTTATACCCCGGCGATGTGGATGCAACGCTCGCTTATGTAGCGCCCCTGAACTTTTCTGATGAAGACCTCCGTGTGTACGAGTTCCTTGAGAATGTGGGCGATCCTGCCTGCAGGAAACTGATATTCGATTTCCAGAAAAGGGTGCTTGAAAACAGGGAAGAAAGCCTTGAAGCATTTGAAGAGCTTGCTAAGAAGAAGGAACTGACCTATTCGGTGGGCCTTGAGGAGGCATTTGAACTCATGGTCCTGGAATACTCATTCGCCTTCTGGCAGTGGGGGCTTACACCCTGTGAAGCTGATTTTATCCCCGGGGAGGGGACCAATGCAGAAGACTGGATGGACCATATCGACAGGGTGGCAGGGATCGACTGGGTCTCTGACCAGGGAATTGAGAGGGTTCATCCCTTCTTCTACCAGGCGCTCACAGAAATCGGTATGTACGGATATGACCTGGAGCCTTTCGGAGAACTCATAGAGGCCCTTGACGACAATACCTTTGCATTTACCTGTCCGGAAGGGGTTGACTGCACTTTTAATCCTGAAACAATGCGAAGAGTGGATCATTATGTGCGCCACGAAGCCACAAACCTTATGCTGGTATATGGTGAGTGGGATGCCTGGTCGGCAACGGCTGTGCAATGGTCGGGAAATCCCGGTGTGGTGAAAATAGTCAAGCCTTCTGGGAGCCATTTTACACGTATTGGAAACCTTCCGGGGGATTTGAAAGAAAGAACGATAGAAACACTCAAAATGTGGATGGAAAATTAAGAGCTGATATTTGAGTATTGAATTATAAAATAGAAAATATGCTGAAGAACAGGAATACCCGCACAGCAACACTTATCCTAATATTATCGATAATTTCAGGGCTGGCGCGGTCACAATTTGATCCGGCAAGATATTATGCCTTCTCAAGGCTTGATTATTACACCTCGGAAAACTTTGGCGAGATCATTGTAAACATCCCTGCCAGCCTTGAAGCAAAGGATATAAGGATTGACCTTGCATTTGAGCATAGTTTTCTGTCACGCCAGGTAGCTGTGCAGGCCGGAGGCCTTAATTCAGTGCCGGTCTCTCTTGAAAAGTTCAAAGAAGGTGATAACGAGGTCACTGTATCTTTCTATGAAGACCTGAAGTGGGTGGATTCCAGGAAAGTGAATGTTAAAGTGCTGGAATGGAAATACAATGAAGTGAAGATCGACAGGGTGCACGGAGGATTGGTGAGTTACGGCCTGCCCTTGCTTCCCTTCGGTTTTTATACCTACTGGCCGGTGCATCCTACCCTGCTGGAGGAGGAGGCCGTTAAGGGTTTCAACATGGTTTCACCTTACTGGAAAGTCGACAAAAAAAGCAGAAAAGAGCGGATGGAATTCATGGACCGGTGTGCAGAACTGGGAATGATGGTAAATTTCAATGTCTGCAGCGTGGCAGGTGGCGGAGGAGTCGCTTCCTCCCACGACAGTGAAAGACCGTCAGAAGAAAAAATGGATATGCTCAGGGAAGAGATTGAATACTTTCGCGATCATCCGGCCCTTTTATCCTGGTACATCGCTGATGAACCTTTCGGACAAGGGGTCTCACCGGATTATCTTGAAGATATCTATCGGGTGATTAAGGAAGTGGATCCGTACCACCCTGTTTCAATGGTTTTTATGGAACCCGATAGGGCTGTTGAATACTCAGAGGCCATGGACATTGTAATGGCTGACCCGTATCCTGTACCCGGTGGTAAGGTGTCTGAAGTATCTGATGTTGCTGATAACCTCATGAAGCAATTTCGTCATGACAAGCCTCTCTGGATGGTGCCCCAGGCCTTTGGGGGTAATGAATGGTGGAAACGGGAGCCCACAGGTAAAGAACTGGGTGCCATGACGTGGCTGGCGATTACTGAGGGGGCCTCCGGAATACAATATTTTATCAGGGAAGGACTGAACGGTTTCCCTAAATCCACTGCCACCTGGTCGGAGGCCGGGAAGATCAGCCTCATGGCCGGAGATCTAGGACCTGCCCTTCTGCTTGGTATTCCTGAAGTTGTGGTAGCTGATAGAGATGAAATTAAAGTCCGTGCCGTATCTTTCAGGGGCGAGCTGATCATCCTCGCGGTAAATTCTTCTCCGGAACCTTCACTGTTGACATTGCAAAGCAGATACCTGGAACAGGGAACAACTGCTGAGGTGGAATATGAAAACAGAAAAGTGAAAATAACCTCAAATGGCCTGGAGGATATGATTGACGGCCACGGGATAAGGATTTACAGGAAGATGATAAGGGAGAACATCAACCATCCTGAATTCAGGAACATGCTGGCTGATCCGGGATTTGAGAACAACATCTCACCGGGGATCCCTTCGGCCTGCTATGCACATCCAGGAGAGGACAAAGGGGCCACGTATTTTACTGACCCCCGTGTAGTGCTCAATGGCAATCTTTCACTCAGACTGAACACACCTGCAGAGAATGAAGGAAACAGGCTGTCGTTCTATAATGTTACCCTTGAGCCCGGCAGGACTTACACTTTGAGCATCAGCGCGATTACAGGAAGTTCTGTGAATAATTTTGAGAAGAAAAAGAAATTCCTGGGACCTCATTACTGGGTGCTTCCGGAGGATCCGCTTGAGTTTGAATGGGGGGCAGGCAATATTGCAAAACGCACTTTTTATGCGGGCCGATCATGGGAGCGCCATGACCTGGGGATAGACCTGTATGATGAAGTTACAACAGTAAAAGTCAGCCCTGAGCTGGAACTTATTTCGAAGGGGACCGTGTGGTTCGACGAGATGCGGCTTGTGCCCGATATCTGGCCGAACACTACAATTGACGATGGGACTCATCACCTTATGGTGGAGCTTTACACGCCCATTAACGATGCTGAGCTACGGTACTCTTTCTTTGATACTGAAGGAAATGGCAGTTTTGAGTCCCGGGAATATGATGGAAACCCGGTAGAGATCAAGGGAGAAGGGATATTGGAGGTAATTGCCATGGATGGAGACCGCATTGTAGGCAAAAGGAAGGATCAGCTCTTTTCACATCTTGGGCTTGGCAGAAACGTGAGTTACAACACTATGTTTTCTCATAAATATCCGGCAGGGAAGGAAGAGGCACTGGTGGACGGAAGAGTTGGTTCAAGGTGGTACAGGAATCCCTTCTGGCAGGGTTTTGAAGGTGTTGATGCCGAGGTGGTTGTTGACCTTGGCCAGGTGCGGTCCATCAGGGAAGTACAGGCCAGACTCCTGAACAACCCTGATGTCTGGATATTTTTGCCCAGGCAGGTGACGGTCACTGTTTCGGAAGACGGCTGGAAATGGGAAGAGTTTGGAATACAGCCTATACCCCCGGCCGACCGGGCGGAAGGGCCGGAAATATTCACTGCCACATTGAATGAAGAACCCACGGATGCCCGCTACATAAAAGTGCTTATAGAAAATATCGGCACCTGTCCGAAGGGACATGCCGGGGAAGGTGAAAAAGCCTGGCTTTTTGTTGATGAGATAATAATCAATTAATTATTCTAATAGATAAACAGATATGGAATCAGGATCTTTTAGTCGGCAAAGCAAAAAGCAATATGTTATCTCGATTACGATAATCGGTGTTTTTTTCTTCATTTTCGGATTCGTTACCTGGCTGAACGGGATCCTGATCCCCTACCTGAAGATCGCCTGCGAACTGACTGACTTCCAGGCGCTTTTTGTCGCCTTTGCATTTTACATTTCCTACACGGTAATGGCATTGCCTTCCTCATGGGTGTTGAAAAAGACCGGCTTCAAGAACGGTATGATGGTGGGATTGTGGGTAATGGCGATCGGGAGCCTTGTCTTTATCCCGGCAGCGTATTCGCGTATCTATGGGATATTCCTTACCGGGCTTTTCATCATGGGCACCGGACTTGCCATTTTACAAACCGCTTCCAATCCCTACATCACCATAATAGGCCCTAGGGAAACAGCAGCCCGGCGCATCAGCATAATGGGGATCTGCAACAAGGTGGCGGGTGCCATTGCACCGCTGGTGCTGGCATATTTTATTTTCGAAGAAGGGGACGAATTCCTGAAAAGCCTGGAAGGACTTGGCGAACAGGCACGCAACCTGGCCCTCGACGGTCTGGCGGAAAGGGTTATCGGGCCATACCTGGTAATGGCAATTGTTTTGTTCCTTCTCGGACTGCTGATCCGCTTTGCGCCCCTGCCCGAAATAGAAGGTGAACAGGAGGAATCGGCAGAAGAAACCGGAAACCGGGACAAGTCGAACATTTTCCAGTTCCCATGGCTTATCCTTGGTGCGCTGGCCCTGTTCTTTTATGTTGGAGTGGAGGTAATTGCGGGGGATACCATAATCAGGTACGGACTTTCGATAGGTGTACCTATTGAATCGGCCAAATACTACACCTCGCTGGTCCTCGTGGCAATGGTACTGGGCTATATACTCGGCATATTGCTTATCCCTAAGATAATTTCACAGCGCAGTCTGCTGGCTTTAAGCGCATTGTCAGGTATAATCTTTACTTTGATCGCCATTTTCACCCCTCCTTCCTCAATGGCCCAGTTTTCTTTCATCGACCTGATGACCCTGAAAAAGGTGGAACTGCAACTCCCTTATTCCGTTTTGTTTGTTGCCTTGCTTGGCCTTTCAAATGCGATAGTATGGCCTGCCATCTGGCCACTGGCTATCCATAACCTGGGAAAGTTCATCAAAACAGGCTCAGCATTACTGATCATGGCCATTGCCGGCGGCGCCATACTGCCGCTGGTCTGGGGCTATGTTTCGGATGTTGCCGGCACCCAGCAGGCCTATTGGGTGGCAATACCATCGTATTTGTTCATACTTTATTATTCACTGGCCGGCTACCGGGTAAAAAAATGGAAACCTTAGAGACGACGTCTCATTTTTTGCAAATTTTTATTGTTTTCCAAGGGATTAGTGAAACTAAACCATGAGACGTCGTCCCTTGAGGGATATCTTTTTAAATAAATAGTGGGCTGTTTGAACGAAAAAAGTCATTTTTGCAGAAATTCGTAAACTTCAAAACGTGAAACCAACACTTCTCATTTTAGCAGCAGGGATAGGCAGCCGTTACGGGGGACTGAAACAGGCCGACGGCGTGGGACCATCCGGTGAGGCAATACTCGATTATTCAATTTATGATGCACTGAACGCCGGGTTCGGGAAAGTGGTCTTTGTTATCAGGAGGGATATAGAAAAGGATATGGAAGAGATATTCTTTTCAAAGTGGAGGGATAAGATTGAGGTTGACTATACCTTCCAGGAAATCGATGACCTGCCGGAAGGCTATGAGCCGCCTGAAGGAAGGGAAAAACCCTGGGGCACAGGCCATGCCATCTGGGTTGCAAAAGACAAGATCAGGGAGCCATTTGCTGTTATCAACGCCGACGATTTCTACGGAAGGCAATCCTATGAGCTTGCTGCCGGTTTCCTTTCCGACCTGGATAACCTGCTTCACAGCAGGTACGCCCTGGTAGGATATATCCTGAATAATACTCTTTCTGACCACGGCCATGTGTCGAGGGCCGAATGTTTTGTTAGTGAAAAAAACCTGCTTACGGGTATCAAGGAAAGGCTTAAAATACATAAAACCCCTTCAGGCCCTGAATACGAGGAAAACGGAGAAAAAACACCCATTGATGAAAGCACTGTTGTTTCTATGAATATGTGGTGTTTCATGCCTTCCCTGTTTCAGTACCTGGAAGAGGATCTGCTTGAGTTCCTGGATAAAAACTCAAACGAAATGAAGGCCGAATTCCTGCTGCCTGATGTAATAGACCGGCTGATAAAATCGGGTACGGTTGAAATCCCGGTATTGAAAACCAGTGAAAAATGGTTTGGAATGACTTACAGAGAAGATAAGCCTGAGGTTGAGAAAAAACTTGCAGCTCTGGTTGAGTCAGGATCCTATCCTTTACCCATCTGGAAATAATAATTGGGACCTGAAAAGATCACCGGGCGATACCCTTTTCACAGAGATGTCTCTCATATCGAACCGGTACATACCGGCCACATTAATGATACTTACCGCATTTACCTGGAGGACCGGGAGTACCCGGAATACATCCTGCAGCGGTTGAACGGTAATGTTTTTAAAAACATTCCGGCAATTCTGGAGAACATCAGCACAGCCGACAACTTCATAAGCAACAGGGGGAAGGTTGGCTTTA
>CAZMOK010000034.1:22187-29778 GCA_964567785.1 uncultured Bacteroidales bacterium
GAGAACATCAGCACAGCCGACAACTTCATAAGCAACAGGGGGAAGGTTGGCTTTACCTGGCCGGGACTGATAAAAACCAATACAGGAGAAGATTTTACGATAGATAAAGAGGGAAACTACTGGCGCTGTTACGAACATATCAGGGGCACGAGAACTTATGAAAATCCGGCAGACCTTTCAATGGCCGGTGAGGCGGGCAGGATCATAGGGTCATTCCATTTTGCCCTTCGTGAACTTCCGGCAGATCTTCACGAGACCATACCGAACTTCCATGATTTCCCTTTCAGGTGGAAGCAATTTGAATTGTCCCTGGGCTTAAATTTTGAAAATCGCGCCGGAGGCGCAAAAGAACTTATAGGTTTTGCTGCAGAACAGAAAGGATCGATGGAGTCATATTTCGGGTCTTTTGAGAAACAAAGGATCCCAAAGCGTCCGGTCCACTATGATACGAAGTTCAACAATATTTTATTCAACGATAAAAATATAGCAGTCAGCCTTATCGACCTTGACACCCTGATGAAGGGATATATTCAGTTCGATTACGGGGATGCACTCAGGACCCTGGCTTCAACCGCTGCTGAAGATGAGGAGGAGTTCCGTAAGGTTGGGTTTGATACCAACCTTTTCGAGGCATTTACACGGTCTTACTTTAAGTGTGTGAATGGCTTTTTAACCAGGAATGAAATAGCGTTGTTCATCGACGCCCCGGCATATATAACTTTTATAATAGGATTGAGGTTCCTGACCGATTACCTGAGCGGCGACCTCTATTTCAAGGTATCCGGCAAGGAGCACAACCTGATCCGGGCCCGTAACCAGTTCAGGCTTGTTGAACATATGATCGAAAAAAGGGACTTTATCAAAAAAACAATATACGATTCTGTTCCTTAAAAATTGGCCCCAACACTCAAATCATTGTTTCCTGCCACTTCCCACCTGGAGGATCATCTCCACGCTTACCGCTTTGCGCTAAAGATACTTTATAGTGATCTCATTGGTAAGGCCAACCTGGTGAAAAGGGTCCCTGTGAACAAATACGAGGGGCCTTCCGGGTTCTTCCCAATCCTTTTCCCTGATTATTTCCGTAGCCTTATTAAAAAACTCAGCGGCATCTTCCGTTTTTTCAAGAAAAACCGGGATTACGCCGTATAACAGTGAAAGCAGGCAAAGGGTTTTACGGTTATGGGAAAAGGCAATGATCGGGCGGGGTATTCTTTGCTCAGAGAGAAAGACTGCCGAGCCACCCAGCTCGGACCAAACAATTATAAGCCCCGCCGATAGTTCCTTAATGATCGTCTTGGTACCGGCAGCTATTGCGGCAGATCGTTTTTCAATGCCCCTGTCGAATGAAGGCGCCGACTGCTCTATTTCGCGGCTGAGCATGTAGTCGTTGGTTTTCCTGATAACGCGGTTCATCATGTCCACTACTTCAAGGGGGTGTTTTCCAATGGCTGTTTCACCCGAAAGCATAACTGCATCGGCACCGTCGAAAATTGCATTTGCAACATCGGATACTTCAGCCCTTGTTGGAACTGCTTCGTTGATCATGCTTTGCAGCATCTGGGTGGCCACTATTACCGGTACCCCGTAATGCCGGCATTTCTTTATTATCTCTTTCTGGTGGATAGCAACTTCCGCAAGGTCCATTTCAACCCCGAGGTCACCCCTGGCAACCATGATCATGTCTGTTTCGCCGAGGATATTATCCAAATCTGACAATGCCTGTGGTTTCTCAATTTTAGCAATGACCGGAATGAAGCCCTCGAAGTCACCTTCCAGCAAGGTAGTGTCGTTTTCAGCCCTTTTCCTGTATGACCTGTCGACCGGCCTGACTCCTTTTTCCATCAGTATCTTTTTTAGTTCAACAAGGTCGGAAGCTTTTCGGACGAAGCTCAATGCAAGAAAATCGAGTTTGTGTTTTACCGCAAAATCAATGCAATCCAGGTCTTTTTGCGTAAGTGCGGATATTTTAAGGTTTGTTTCGGGAAGGTTAACCCCTTTGTTGGAAGTTATGATGCCACCTTCTATCACAAAGCAGTGAAGTTCCCTGTTCCCATTGCTTTCAGTGATCTTTTCGGCTGTCAGCCTTACATTGCCGTCATCAAGAAGTACGGGCTCCCCGGGCATCACTTCATCCATCAGGCCCGGGTAATTTGTAGAAAAGACCGGATCGTTTTCAGAAGCATCCGTATGCGTTTCTTTTTCAGTGAAGATAACCTTATCACCGGTCTTCAGCATTATGCCACCTTCTGCCACTTTACCAATCCTTATTTTAGGACCTGGCAGATCGCCTATAATGGCCACATGATAACCCGTCTCCTTCATGGCTTCCCTGATATTCTCAACCAGGCGGATGTGGTCATCGAATGAACCGTGGGAAAAATTGATCCTGAAAGCCCTGGCCCCTTTTCCGATAAGCTTTTTGATCATCTCTTTATCACCGGAGGCTGGTCCCAGCGTTGCAATTATCTTGGTAAGCAGCAATGTGTTCATAATAAATGGATCAGATCAAAACTCAACCCGGTATTGCAGCATGATGGTTCTCATTGGCTCGGCCTTCAATGGCCTTAGTGAATACCAGCGGTTCAGCAGGTTATTGCTTATTATTGAAACTTTATGCTTTCCGGCGAAAAGGTAACTTATCCTGAAGTCGAGAATAAGGTTACCATTGTTATGATTGTAGAAATAATCCATGTATTTAATGGGCTGCAGTGTGCCCCCGGTGCTTCCGGTTGCCTTCTCAAAATCTGCAATGGCTTTGTCGAGGTTCTCGATCCTGCTGAAATATTTGGCACTTATACCTGTAGAGAATCTGTCATAGTTAAATTCAACATCACCTTTAATGGTGTGGAGGAACCGGTATTTCAGGATATTCTTGCCCGGATCGACACTTGTGGTTTCATAACTGAATTCAGAAGAGCCCCCGGGATTGTAGTCCTTGGCGAATACATAATCCGGCTCAAGTGTCTTGGGCAGGATATAATTGTAACCAAAGAGTACTTTTATATCTCCTTTTTCGCCTACCTTTCCGATTGTGTTCAATGAGATATCGATCCCTGTTATCCTTGATTTCCCGGTATTCAGGAAGCGAAAGCCTGCCAGGGCAAAATTATAGGTCGAATCCCAGAAGCCGAAAAGGTACTCAATGGTGTTCCTGTATTCCTGCTGAAAAACGGCGATATCAAGGTAGCCGAAGAAATTTGCAAACTTAAACCCTTGTTTAACGCCAACTTCGGCGTTCCAGCTATGTTCAGGCTGCAGGTCAGGGTTATCGAAAACTGCGAATGATCCCAGGTTGGTCCTTATATACCTTTCGGCGATGGTCGGAAAACGGTAGCCCTGTCCTATGGATAACCTCACATAGGTTTCCTGTAGCACTTTAATGGAGGCACCGGCCCTGAAGATCGGTTTCAGATCGGTAACTGAGTCGTTCAGTGAAAAGTATTCAAGCCGGGCGCCTATGGAAAAGTTTATTATGTCGAAAATGTTATTCTCCAGCTCTGCATATCCCGAAAGATTATACATCTTGTTTCGTTCAGTTCCTGAACCGCTGTACAACCTTGATTGGACGTCGTTGTACTGGAATGAAAGACCGCCAACAAATGCAAAGCCTTTCAAAAAATCGTATTCCCTCTTGAAATTATAATCGGCAAAATAGAGAGTAGAACGATTTCCCTGGTTGTTGGTGGCGCTGACGGCATTATGCAATACCCGTGCTTTCAAGCTGTGCCTTATCCCGATCTTAGAATAGAAATTAAGAAAGGGATCGAGGTAGAACATGTTTTTGTTCTGAAGTGCCATTGCTCCCGGGTAGCCTCTGTAGAAACCCGCAGAATCATCCAGCCAGGCAAGGACCATGTTTGTTTTGTGGTGCATGTAATTACCATTGATCCCGAAATTGAGCCCTTCGATCTTTTCAGACCTCTTACGCAACCTGAAGTTGAAGCGGTAGCGTTCAGTTGAAACCTCATCGTCGGAAAAGTTGCTCACAGTATCTACCACGAAAGGCCCCGGCTTTGGGGCGCCAATATAGCCATGGTCAAAATGCACATTTGCACCGATCACAATATCGAGATTATTTTCAACCCTCGTGTGAAGAAAATCAGCCCCGCCAATATATGGCACATCATTCCACCATTTCATGTAGTTGTATTTTGGTGAGGAATACAGACCTGAATATACTTTGATCTTTGTGTTCGGGGTCAGTCCCGGTGATTTTGTACGGATATAGATTGCCCCGCTCAGTGCGTTGGCACCTGAAAGAACGGAAGCGCATCCCTTTACCACCTCGATCTGTTCAATGTTCTCAACAGGGATGAAATCCCAGAATGGCCTGCCTGCATCCGGTGAAAGCATGGGCATCCCGTCGACCAGGATACCTACTTTGCTTCCCACCCCAAAGGTAAAACCGCTGCCACCCCTTATTTGTGGTTCATTGTCCAGGATATTGAGCCCCGGTGTGTAGTCAAGGATGGTCTTGATGTTTGTGGTGTTCTTGTTTTCGATCAGGTCGGGTTTCAATACCTCCATCGATACAGTAATTTCCTCGATCTTCCTGTCGAATTTCCCCACTTTTACCTCGATGCCTTCAAGTGTGCTGACATAAGGTGTTAACAAGATGTCCTTTTCAATGACCTGCCCCGGGGTGAAGCTTAGGGTTAGGCTGTCTTTCTGCATACCCGTAAAAGTGAAAACAAATGTATGGGTGCCGGGATCAACAATAAGGGTGAACTTTCCTTCAATGTCGGCGGCAGTTCCCTGGGAGATATCTGATTTTATCTTAACGTGTGCACCTACCAGTGGCTCGCCTGTATCTTCGGCCAGTATGCGGCCTGAAAAAGTACTGTTTTGTGAATTCACCGAAAACCAGGTTAGGCTAAGGAAAAGGACCAATGATCCTAATTTGATCGATCTCATAATAGAAGTGGCAATTAGGCGGCTGACCTTCCTGAAAAGGTCAGAAACATCAGTTTATCATAACTTTCCGTGTGTACAGTTTATCCTTTGTGTTCAGCACAACAACATATATATTGTTGTCTATGAATTGTTTATCCAGTGCAATGCTTTTAGATGTCACCTCTATTTCGAGCAGTTTCTGTCCGTTAAGGTTGTACACTTTCAGCACTGAGCCCTTTAATTCCCCATCATCCATTTTATCGAGACGGATCGAATTGTTGTAAACATAAATGGCATCCGTTTCCACTGCTCCCTCATCAATGCCTGAACCGCTCTCATAGATCAGTTCCAGGTCATCGTAATAGGCGATGCTTCCATTTACTGAATTCAACTGATTTCCGCTATTTAGCGTAATGATGATATAATCGGGAACGCTGTCTTTAACATATACAAAAGGGACAGAGAACCTTGTCCATTCATCCACCGTTTCTCCATTGGATTTAAATTCGGCCTTGGCCACAACATTTTCAATAGTCTCATTTTCGGGCAGTGTTCCCTCTCTTTTGTGAAGCATACAGGTAACCACACAGGAATCACCCGGCTCCGGAAAAAACTTATACCAGCCAACCAGGCTGTCGGGCCTGTGATTGAACACGGTATGCCATCTCTCATCTTCAGGGTCGGTGAAAACGTAGCCTTCATCAGTTTCGAAGGAACCGTGTACCCTGACATTCGTCATAATGCCTGTTGCAACAATTCCAAATGTTTCTATATTGGTCAGCCAGAGCGACGATTCACCACTGTGCGCATCATCACTTCTGTTCCATACTACAGGGGCATTTGAATTGACGAAAGAGTTATCTGTAGTTTTCAGGGAACTCCAGTTAACAGGTTCATCCCTAACGGTTCCGACATCTTCCCAATCCTCAAATGAAGGATTTTCCAATTGTTGAGCATTAATCAGCGAAATGCTGATCAGAAGTATGAACGGTAAGAGTAAACTTTTTTTCATGTTATCAACATTTAGTTAAGACTTGTATTTTAATGCGGTCAAATATAATTAATCTGGACATAGATAGCAATCTGAAAACGGAGTAAAGGGAAAGCTTTTTTTACCGGGAGATTATTATTGTTCTTTTAAAGGTGTTATTGTTTCAGATGTGATGAGGTTCCTGACAATCGCCCGGGCAACCTCCCTGGCTCCCTTGTCGAGTTCATTGACATTAGTAGATTTGGTCTGTGCAGACCAGATCAGTTCACCTTCTGGAAATGTATAAAGGTTTGATTCCAGGAAATAGGAACGCGACTCGATGGAGTATCCCGGAGCGTAAAGGTAATTCCTCATTTGTCCATAATAATCATTGAAAGGGGCTTCGGTCCAGGGATAGTAATAATAACTGCCGCTGACATACTGCTTGCTGTCCTGTACCTTTAGCAGACTAACAGTGAGAACAGCATCTACCTTTTCTGTCTCAAGTAATTTGAGCAATATTTCAAGGGTAAGATTCTCTTCTGTTGCCTGCGGAGGTAAGAAGGCAAAACCACCCACTGTGTTGAATCCCTGTTCGGTAAGAAGAACATCGAGATGATTTTCAACAGTTTTCCTCACCGAGGCATTTTTTGAGATGCCGATTATACCAATTTTTTCAAAATTAAAAGACTTGTCGGGATGCTCTTTCCAATATCCTGTTACTTTAGTAGAGGATCCGCAACCTGATAAATAAATCAGAATTATGAGTACACTCAACATTGAAATAAGAAACCTGGCAGAATTCATGTGCATTTTCCGGTTAATTGATAATCTTTTTGCTTTTTAAGAAGGGATCAGTCTCCCAATCGTATGATCAGACCGGCCGTGAGATCACCCTGAAGAAGGAGAGTATAGGTGTTGACGCTTATCCCTGCACTTCCGCCCCCGGTTCCTATACCTGCATAGAATCCGGCGCTTCCCCAGTACATGGGCATAAGCAACCTTCCCTGAAGCCTGATCCCGATACGATTGGTCGGGTATATCTTGATGCCTCCGCCCAGGGTAGCAGCAAATCTCCATACATCCCCTACACCAGGATCCTTCACATTCAAATAGGCCGCTCCTAATGTCAGTGATCCAAAGCCTTTAACAATGCCTGTGCCCAGATCTCCTTCCCTTAGCCCTCCTACCTGGAAATAATCGATGCTAACATCATAATCAGCCGGATCGAATTCGGGCAGATATTGCTTGTAAGGCCTCCATTCGGCCCGGGTATCCATATGGCTCCAGAATACCTCAACTGATCCCACCCGCTCAACCGGTATGTCTAAAACGATACCAAAGTTGGGGTTGTCGCGGAAATTGATTTCACCCTGAATGAATTTTGTTTTACCACCGAACATATAGCCTGCAAAAGGTGTGATTTCAACTGCCTGGCTTATTAGCAGAAAAGGGGTCAGGATTGTTATAAAAAGTAGAAATACCCTGTTTTTCATCTACATATATTTATTTTTCCAGACAAATCTAAGCAAATTAACCATAGATAGCCTACAATAAGATCCCTCATAATTGCGGGAGGTTTTTAATAACCCTTAATTTATTTTACCGGATAACTGTGTCTGACTGCCGACTGCTTACTGCCGATCCCAATATCGCTTCGCTCCGCTAATAACTGAAGACTGATGACTGACGACTGATGACTGACGACTGATGACTGACGACTGA
>CAZMOK010000035.1:0-2750 GCA_964567785.1 uncultured Bacteroidales bacterium
TTTTGACGAGGCTTATGGGCAGGACTTTTTGTTAGTCCGGCTTGAAATCCTCTTTCCAGTCTTCGGTGTTCCGGAGGTCCTTTTGCTGCTCCTTTTCAAGCAGAAAATCACCAAGCACCAGGTAATCCATCTCGGTCCTCATGAAACAACGGAACGCATCACCCGGTGTGCATACAATGGGCTCTCCCCTTACATTGAAACTGGTGTTGATGATAACACTGCAACCGGTTTGTTTTTTGAATTCGTTGATCACTTCCCAGTACCGTGGGTTGGTATTTCTGTTTACGCTTTGCAACCTGGCTGAAAAATCAATATGGGTGATGGCAGGGACATCCGAGCGCTCGTGGTACAACCTTTCGTACAGCTCCAGGTTATCATATCCTTCAGGTAACGTTTTACGCCTCGACTCATTCACAGGCACTACCAGCAGCATGTAAGGCGAGGGCCTGTCGAGCTGAAAGTAATCCTGTATGTCCTCTTCCAGTACCGTGGGTGCAAACGGCCTGAACCCTTCCCTGTATTTGATCTTCAGGTTCATCCTTTTCTGCATTTCCGGGTCCCTTGCATCGCCCAGGATACTGCGGTTGCCCAGTGCCCTCGGGCCGTATTCCATCCTTCCCTGGAACCAGCCAACCACCTTTCCGTTGGCTATGTGCCCGGCAACAATTTTCTTCAGCTCTTCAAAATCAGGGAAATGCTGGAAATTGGCATTATACTTCCGTATTACTTTTTTAATATCGTTATCGGTGTATCCGGGCCCGAGGTAAGCCCCTTTCATTGAATCCCCCGGAAGTATTGAATTGCGGTCTTTTCCTTTCCAGATGTGCCATCCTGCGTAAGCAGCACCCACGGCGCCCCCTGCATCCCCCGATGCCGGCTGGATCCACATGTCGTCAAACAGCCCCGATGCCAGTATCTTCCCGTTCGCCACACTGTTGAGGGAAACCCCTCCGGCAAGGCACAGGTTCCTGGCACCTGTAAGCTCCCTGGCGGTTCCGGCTAGCTTAAGCATAATATCTTCGGTCACCTGCTGGATGGCAAGGGCCATGTCCATATAATCCTGCGTCAGCTCCGACTCCCCCTTTCTTGGCGGAATGCCGAACAGAGACTCCCATTTCCTGTCGTTGCACATTCTCAGCCCGGTTGCGAAATTGAAATACTTCATGTTCAGAAGTATGGAGCCGTCGTTACGGATATCAACGATCTCATTCAGTATTTTTTCCCTGAATTCTTTGAGGCGGGCCGACCCCGGATTACCGTAAGGCGCGAGCCCCATCAGCTTGTATTCCCCGCTGTTCACCCTGAATCCGGTGTAATAGGTGAAGGCCGAATAGAGCAACCCTACAGAATGAGGGAAGTCGAGTTCCTTTTTAATCTCGATCCTGTTGCCCTTCCCATGGCAAATGGTGGAGGTTGCCCATTCACCAACGCCGTCCACAGTGAGGATGGCAGACTCCTCAAAAGGGGAGGGGAAGAAAGTGCTTGCTGCATGCGACAGGTGGTGCTCGGGAAACAGGAATTGATGGTTGCCGGGACAAAATTTTTGCATTTCATCCCTGAGCATTTTTTTCATGAAAAGCTTTTCCTTGATCCATACCGGGATTGCCGAAAGGAAACTTTTGGTGCCCCTGGGGGCGAAGGCGTGGTAAGTTTCCAGCAGTCGCTCGAACTTGATGAGCGGCTTTTCATAAAATGCGATGGCTTCCAGGTCACGGCAATCCAACCCAGATTCATCCAGAACGTATTTTATGGCATTGGCAGGGAAAGAAGAGTCGTGTTTCTTCCTTGTGAAGCGTTCTTCCTGTGCAGCAGCCACTATTTCCCCATCGACAAGGATCGCTGCCGCACTGTCGTGGTAAAAGGCTGATATCCCTAATATCGCTTCAGGCATTAACAGGTAGTGTTTTACAGTTCAGGTTAGTATAGTTGATTGTCCAGACTCCATCAGAATAACGTATAGATAAAAGGTGCTACCGCCGATCCACTGGTGAATACGATCAGGAAGCCGAACAACAGTAAAATGAGTATGAGCGGCACCAGCCAGTATTTCTTTCGCACCCTAAGGTAACCCCACATGTCTTTCAAGAACTCCATATGATCACTTATTTTCTTAAAATGGTTTTTCCAGGTCACCGGCTTCATACAAATGGTTTCGTGCCTTCATGACGGTTCCGGGTCCTTTTTTGAATTTCTTCAGCAAAAGCGGGTCTTTTCCCGTCACTTGCCTGAAAAGGGCAACCGGAAGCAGGACGACCAGGTAAATAGCAAGGAGCAGCACTCTCGAAACGATTGACCCAAGCACGTTTCCCAATCCGTACCAGAATATGGCGAAAGGGTAGAAGAACATGGGGAAGATCATGTTCAACACTAGGGCCCCTATGCTTATCTTGTAGTAAACATCCTCTTTTGTAGCAAGGCCAACTATCAACAGGATCAGGACCACGGCCATACCGCTGCCCTGCACCTGCAGTTTTGTGATGGAAGTTGAAAAATGACCTGAAAACCAGTTTTTCATGTCAAGAACTTTAACATTTTTTCCAGTGATAAAAGTAATGGAAAAAAGTAATCTGACTTAACCTGCCTGCTTTTGTAATATAGTGCCTACTTTTGAATAATATTGGCATCACTAAAACCACTAAAATGAACTACAAATTACTTTTCTTGCTTACCGGCTTTGTTTTTGTCTTTTATACGGTAAGTTACTCACAACTTCCCGATGATTTCCCGGGGCTCACGGTTCATCAATATGG
>CAZMOK010000035.1:2850-29597 GCA_964567785.1 uncultured Bacteroidales bacterium
TAAGTTACTCACAACTTCCCGATGATTTCCCGGGGCTCACGGTTCATCAATATGGGGAAACTGCTGAAGGGAGTGTTTTTCTCACAGTTTCGACCGATGTAGGTGGTGTAGGGTATTATGTGTTCATGCTCGACAACGAGGGCAATGTTCAGAATTATAAAGAATTACAGGATGATTATTCCTACGATTTCAAGATGCAGCCCAACGGGTTGCTTACCTATGCACAGTTTTTATCGCATCATACCTATACAGGCGGAGGCAATTGTGTCCATATGCTGCTCGACCAGGAGATGAATGAGATCGGATCGTTCCAGATGAAGAACGGGTACATCGCCGAAGCCCATGATTTCCAGATTTTGCCAAACGGCCACGTTTTAATGTTCGGGTACTATATGACGCAGATGGATTTGAGCGGTATAGTTGACGGAGGGTACCCCGATGCTAAAGTATCAGGTGGCATAATCCAGGAACTGGATGATGAAGGCAAAGTTGTTTTCCAGTGGAAGAGCTGGGACCACTATGCCCCGGAGGAATATGACTGGCGCCGGGCTGACAGGCAGACAGTGAGCGCTTTCCACCTGAATACCATAAATATGGATGTAGATGGAAATATCATTTTTGCCACCCCCGGTTTCACCAAGAAGCTAAGCCGGCAAACAGGTGAGATCATGTGGCACCTGGGAGGCAATGAAAACGAATTTGATTTTATTGGGGTAGATAGCACCACCGGGGTGGGCCAGGTTACCGGACATGCTTTTTACCGGCTTAAGAACGGTAATTTTTTGATTTATGACAATGCTGGCAGGGGGCCCAATAACCCGGATTCTGAAGTACATGAATACAAGATCGACGAAGAGAACAAAACTGCCGAACTGATCTGGACGTATAACTATCCCACGCCGATAGGGGCCTGGCACAGGGGCAATGCTTACCGCATGCCAAACGGCAACACCATCACCGGGTGGGGAGGTGCCAGCGGGGATACCATACCCACCTGCACGGAAGTTGATCCTGAAGGGAACATCCTTTTCGAGGTGTATTTTGACAACCCTGAAGTTGAAAGTTACAGGGCCTTCAGGTTCCCCATGGGCGACTGGAAAGTGGCCGAAGCCCTTGTTACCGAGCTGGGCCTCGGGAATAAATATGAATTCCTGCAGGGGGATACCCTTGACACCGGCATAGAAGTGGAATTGACCTCGATGACAGGTGGAGGCTATAATGAGGTTGTCGTTGCAACGTTCGACCAGGCACCGAAATTCCCCTATTTTGAAGGAAAAGATCCCAGACTGACAGCACAAAGGGTGACAATGGATCCTGCCTATTTTTATTTCGGCGGAAAGATCTATTTTGATGTTGAAATATTTGACCTGGCCAACCCTGGCGATATAACCATTTATTTCAGGGAAACTGAAGGGGATGGAGAATTTGTGCCTTTAAATACCACATATAATTTTGTGACCGGCAACATCATTGCGGATTTCACCCTCGACAGCACCCAGCGGTCTGAATTTGTTTTCGGCTATGATGACCTGCAACCGGTTGCTTATTCACCTGTCCTTAACACCCCAGGGAATGGGTCAGAGGTTTACCACTCTGAAGTGCAGCGCCTGGAATGGTCGCCAAAAGGATTGTTTACGTATTTCGCCATTGAAATAGCAACAGACACAGGATTCAATAATATTGTTTACCAGGGTGACAGCCTGTCTGAAACTTATGTTGATGTCGAGGTTGAAAACAACACTTCTTATTACTGGAGGGTCAAGACTTTTGTGGAGGATTATGAAGAGCTGCTCGAAAGCGACTGGTCGGATGTTTCAGTGTTCCATTCGACCGGGGCCGGTATAACCGTTCTAGAACCTGCTGCTGAAGTTAAATGGCAATACGGGCTTGAACACTTCATTGAATGGGAAGATAATTTCGCTGATGACGTAGTCATTGAATTGCTTACCGATACCTCGCAGACAGTTCTGGATACCACCGGAAGCGACGGCGCTTACAAATGGTCCATACCTGTGGATACGGAAATTGGGTGCCGGTACCGGGTACGGGTTTCAAATATGGACGATCCTTCCGTTTATTCCATCAGCCCCTATTATTTTTCAATTACTGATACAACAGGGAATGATGGTTGTTTTGAGAATATTGTTGAAAGATCATCGATAGCCGGGATGACTGTTTTCCCAAATCCTGCTTCATCCACTATTACCCTGCTTTTTTCACTTGATGAGCCTGCTGAGGGCACCATCAATTTAACTGATATTCACGGGAGGGGCAAGTTACTTTTCAAAGGTCATATGCCGAAAGGAGAAAACCATCATGTTTTTTCTTTAGAAAACATGCAAAACGGCATATACATGCTTCAGGTGAAAGCAGCTTCATCGAGGGTGAGCAGTAAATTCATAATAAACCACTGATCCTGATGAGGTACAGACTGATATTCTTTATACTGCTCACTTTTGTCGCCGGATCAGGCTATTCACAAACCCAGACGGTTGGCCTGTTTTTTAACGACAGCCTGGCTTACAACGGTTATACCCTCTTTGCCCCTATGAACCACAGGCATGTTTATCTGATCGATAATTGTGGTTACCAGGTTCAAAGCTGGTCGTGCGGCAACCATAACAGTCATATGGCCTACCTGCTTGAAGATGGAAATTTACTCCGCACCGGGGTGATACAATCCTACCATTTCCAGGCAGGCGGGCGATGTGGCCTGGTTGATTGTTATTCCTGGGAAGGTGACCTGCTTTGGGAATTTGAATACCATGCCGAGGAATATCACCAGCACCACGATGTAGAACCGTTGCCCAATGGCAATTTCTTAATGATCGTATGGGAAAAATATTCCCCTCAGGAGGCTGTTAACATGGGTAAAGACCCATTGTATATTTCGGATGAATTATGGATGGAGAGTATAATGGAAGTGGACCCCGGTGAAGGGGAAATTGTCTGGGAGTGGAATTCAGTCGACCATCTTATCCAGGATTATGATCCCACTAAGGAAAACTATGGTGTTGTTACCGATCATCCCGGGAAAATAGATATTAATTATACGGATGACCCCAATCCGGCAACCAATACCGATTGGTTGCATGTGAACAGCGTTGAATACAATGCCGAACTGGACCAGGTACTCATCTCCCCGAGGAATTACAGTGAGACCTGGATTATCGACCACAGCACTACAACAGAAGAAGCGGCAGGCAGCTCAGGAGGGATATATGGAAAGGGCGGTGATCTGCTATATCGATGGGGCAATCCCGAAGCTTATGACAGAGGAGGAGAAGATGACCAGATGCTGAGATATATGCACGATCCGGCCTGGATACCTGCCGATTATACTGACGGAGGAAAGATCTCGGTATTCAATAATGAAGATAGTTACCAGCAATCTTCTGTAGTAGTTTTCAATCCTCCCCAGGATTCGCCGGGAGTGTACACCGACCCGGGAGAAGATCCTTACGGACCTGTTTCTTATGACTGGATATATGCCGGTGAGGAATTGTTCAGCAGCACTATTTCAGGCGCACAACGGTTGCCAAACGGTAACACTTTGATATGCGCAGGACAAGGCGGTATTTTTACTGAAGTCACATACGAAGAGAAAGAGCTTGTGTGGAGGTACCGTTGTCCCGTAAATATATTTGGCCGTATTTCGCAGGGGAGCACTCCACATGATATCTCACAGTTCAAGATATTGCGCTACGGACCTGATTATCCCGGCCTTGAGGGAAAGGAACTGATCCCGGGCGATCCGGTGGAGCTTGATCCGTGGGCGTATGATTGCACCATTTACGGGGATACATCGACCTACATTGGCACAAACAGCGTGGGTGTCAACATTAAAGTCATAAATCCTTTCAGGGATGAGTTGGTGATTTATTCTGATGAGCGAATTAAGGTGAAGGTTTATAGCATGCAGGGATTTTTAATGGAGCAAAGAATACCGGTTTCCGGTAAGGAGAGTATTGATACCCGTTCCTGGCCGGCCGGGATGTATATCCTGAAGGTAATTAAGGGAGCAAAACCAGCCCAAACAGTGAAAGTAGTAAAACTTAACTGACACGTACAAGAGCCATTTACAGGTTACATTTTACGGTTTACTGAACACCCGAACATTTATCCTCCATAGCGAAGCGAAGGAAGACCCGAACACTTGAACACTATAACCCATAATCTTATTCAAGGGAATAAGGTATCTTGTCCAGACTCAGAAAGTTTATTGGGAAATCGAAAGGTCCGTATAAAAACCAAGCGGGAACCAATCCGTGAGAATCGATTCCCGCTCGTCTAACGTCAGCCGAAGCTTTCGAGAGACGTCAGGCTACGGTTATATGACTAATCCGTTTGTTTCCGGTTCCTTGCGGAACTTTTGTTTCAGGATCGAGGATCAGTTCTGCTTTCCTTGCGGTTGGCGTCCCGTTTCCTCAGCTCTTCGCTGCGCACCCTTGGAGGTTCTGCCTTGCGGTTTTGCCTCTTTGGGCTCCCTTGCTCAGAATTGTCTTGCGACGCATCGTTGCTTGGGCCAGAGTTCGACTCTGCCTTACCCGAGGGTTTAGCGTTGTCTACCTCCTGCAGGTCTGAGCCAGTCTTTTATCGCTCACCTGATGAAACAAATGTAAAACAAAGCCTCCGGTCAAATCAAGTATTTTTTGTCTGAATAATTAACGCACTATCCACAAGGGTTATCAACAATTGTTAATAGCTGTATTGTTTGTTGAATTTCAAAGTTTTAAAATTCTCCTTCATTAATTTCTTTGCTTTTACTTCAAATAAATTTACAGACTCCCGGTGAAACAAAATCATTGCAAAAGTTTGGGAATTACAAAAGAATCAGTACATTGCTGCACGATCGCTAATGAAAGCGGAACCCATCCGTGAGGCAATTGATATCTCCTGGCTGTCAAAAGGCATTTACATTGTACGTATCTTAACTACAGTTGGAGATGCAAGAGAACTCGTAATCAGGGAATAATAACGATAAATAAACTTTATTATGAAGAGAACGGTTTATATCATGACCGCATTGGTAATGATGGCTTTGATGTCATGTACCATGCACGAACAGGAAGAAAATAAGAATGCTATGGAAGTAAGCCCGATTGACAAGCCAACTATTCAGAATACCGTATCAGCCCTCAAGGAAAAATACGGTGAAGAAGCCCTTTTCAGGATCGAAAAGGGCGTGGAGCAGACCGCCGGACTATGGCGCGAAAACGATGGGACGGCTCAAGATTTCAGGGAATTCTGCCTCTCGAACTTCATGGCTGACCAGGAGGAACTGGACGGGCTTTTCAAAAGCCTGAGCCGGAACTTCGAAACCATTAACGGAAGCCTCCTGAAGATCAGCAAGGACCTGAAACAGAAGCTTCACCTGGATATGGGTGAGATCCGCAGCATCGACCTGATGTTTGGGAGCTACAGCCCGTATGCCCACCTTACCGAGGACTTTTTCAACAACAAGATCGCTTTTGTGGTAACACTGAATTTTCCTTATTATACGCTGGAGCAGATGACTGAAAAGGCCGGTCAATGGACAAGGAAGCAATGGGCATATGCCCGCATGGGAGGGATGTACACTGCCCGTCCGCCTGCCAGGCTCCTTCAGAAGGTTGCCGGCGAGTCAACAGCTTCCGATACTTATATCTCGGAATACAATATTTATATGGGGAAATTGACCGACCAGGAAGGCGGGACATTTTTCCCGGAAGACCTGAAGCTGATAACCCACTGGGGGCTGAGGGATGAACTGAAATCGAATTATGCGGAAGCGGATGGCCTGGAGAAACAGAAAATGATATACCAGGTGATGAAGCGCATCATCGACCAGAGCATTCCCGGCAAAGTGATCAATTCCGATAATTACTATTGGGATCCTTACGAAAATGTGGTAACCGATGCGAAGGGCAATACGGTTGTGTACGAGCCCGAGCCGGATGCGCGTTATCAATACCTTCTGAACAATTTCAAGGCACAGGAGGAGCTTGATGCTTATTACCAGCATTATGAGAATTTCATCCAAAGGAAGTTCGAAGGTGATTACGAGATCCCACAGGAAGATGTGGAAAAACTTTTCAGGGATTTTGTTTCCTCCTCAACGGTGAAAAAAGTAGGTGCGCTGATAAGCCAAAGACTGGGCCGCGACCTTCAGCCTTTCGACATCTGGTACGACGGTTTCAAGGCCCGGAGCGCCATTCCGGAAGAGAAGCTCGACCGTATTGTCAAACAGAAATATCCCACCCGTGAAGCATTTGAAAAAGACCTTCCTGATTTACTTGTGAACCTGGGCTGGGACAATGAAAAAGCGCAAAGCATCGGAGGCAGGATCCAGGTGGACCCTGCCCGCGGTGCAGGGCATGCCTGGGGTGCCGAATCGAGGGAGTTCCCGGCACACCTCAGGACCCGTGTGAGCGGCAATGGCATGGACTACAAAGGCTATAACATTGCCATGCATGAGTTTGGCCATACCGTTGAGCAGACCATCACCCTGCACGATGTGGATTATTACATGCTGAGAGGAGTCCCCAATACTTCCTTCACCGAGGCGCTTGCCTTCATGTTCCAGAAACGCGACCTGGACATGCTGGGACTGACTGAGGAATCGACGGAGAAAGAGGCTATGATGGCGTTGGATAATTTCTGGTCGAGCTACGAGATCATGGGTGTTTCTCTGGTGGATATGGAGGTATGGAAATGGATGTACAAGAACCCGGATGCCAACCCTTCGGAGCTGAAAGAAGCTGTGATCCGCATTGCAAAAAAGGTGTGGAACCAGTATTATGCGCCGGTGTTCGGGATGGAGGACGAGCCCATACTGGCCATCTATTCCCATATGATCGACAACCCGTTGTACCTGTCGGCCTATCCCATAGGGCACCTGATCGACTTCCAGCTTGAAAAGGCAATTTCCGGGAAGAATTTTGCCGGTGAGGTCAACCGCATCTTTACCATGGGACGGATCATCCCGCAATACTGGATGCAACAGGCCGTAGGCAACAGGATCTCCGGTGAGCCTTTAATAGAAGAAGCAGAGAAGGCAGTGGGGGTTGTAAATTGATTGTACGATTGAGCGATTGCGCGATGTAGAAGATTGAACGAAATCCTTCAGATATCGTGCAATCGCGTAATCTTCTACATCGCGCAATCAATATCTGCCCCCTTTTATTTAACCATCAGGTTTTCGTGTGCTATCTCCCTGTCCTGACTGCCTGATAGGCGGGTTCCATCTCAAGTTCCCTGTCCCTTACATGCTTAAAATAGAATCCCAGGGTGAACACGGCAAAGGCGCTGGTAAAATGCCACAAAAAGTGGGTCCCCTGCGGTAAAAACTCCGGGAACGGATTCGGAGTGGGATGATCGAGGCTCCTGAACAACAGGGCCAGCCCCAGGATGACGAAGGTTCCTATCAGTAAATGCCATTTGAAGAAATTGGTCCTGAAAAGATAGATGGCAGATGGGATCAGCAGGCAAAGGCCTATCATCAGGTATCCCAGGTTGGCAGCCAGTCCTCCTATGAGGGGAGCAAAAGCAAAGATAGCAAAGATGGCTGCAGTAATGAACCCTACCACCATAAGAGCTGCCAGGAAAGGCCTTTTCAGCACTTTGTTCCACAGGTACCAGCATAACAACAGGTTCATGATAAAAGCCGGCATCCAGTCTAGCATTAAAGCAAAGTCGGATGCCCTGAAGGCGTGGTAAGTGGCAGAGCCAATGCCGTTAAAGAATAAGAGCGGCAGAAAAAGTGTGATCATGGGGTATCTCCTGTACCGGCCCCTCAAATGCCAGATCCAGAATAGAACCGGTACCAGGAAGAAGAGCGACGAGGCAGCATTCCATGGTTCGTGAATCCACGAATGAAAATGAAATTCATGGTACAGTGGGCCGGAATCCTCAATGAAATCCCTTGGATCAAGCCCGGAAGTATTATCCACTGTCAATAGTCCTGGCATAAACGAGATTCTTTTCGAATAAACACAAATATGCCCCTGAAAGTTTAAAATTTATACAGGTGCCGGTGAAAATCCATGTTTCATCCTAATCCATAATATTAACTCATGGAAGGCCGCATGCCGGTGGTATACGGAAAGGACTATGCTTAGTGAAAGGGGCCGGGACGGAACCACTTGCAGGAGATGACCTCAGAATGACGCTCAATTCCTCGTTCACTAATGGCACAAGAAACATGCATCTACGATCCATGTATCCTTAATTCAAGGGAAGCCTCAGGGTTACCATGAAGGAAAGTATCAGCATTAATAAGGATTATTAAAAAGCAGGTCTTTTTGTCCTTTTGTAATGGTTCAACAGGTTATTTTAATAAACTTTTTTCCTGCTGATATTCCTTTTTAAGATCCTCAAAAACCTTCTTTACGGTGGAGATCTTCTTAACAAGGGCAGCACTGGCACCTGTAAATGCAAATCCGTCAGCCATATTTCCTTTATAGGCCGCATGAAGCGCCTTGGCAATGCAGTAGAGTGCGGTTTTTGGATTGCAGGATTTAATGCAGCGGTAATTGCAGGAAAGGGGTTTCCTTTTACCTTCATGGGCTTCCTGCAGGAAATTATTGAAAATAGTCCTTCCCGGCATTCCCACCGGGCTGGTTACGATCTGTATATCCGTTTCACTTGCCTGGATGAACGCATTCTTGAATTCATCTGACGCATCACACTCTTCAGTGGCGACAAAACGGGTTCCCATTTGAACCGCTGATGCCCCTTTTTTCATGATCCGGAACATATCATTTCCGCTATAGATACCCCCGGCAGCTATGACCGGTACATTGATCCTGTATTTCTCCCTGATCTCCCTGGTTACATTTAAAACATCTTCGACAAGCTGATCAAGATGATAGCTTTTATTTGAAAGGTTTGCAGTTTTAAACCCCAGGTGACCACCTGCGAGTGGACCTTCTACAACGAATGCATCGGGCAGGTAATCATAGTTTTGTTTCCATTTAGTAGCGATGATGGATGCAGCCCGTCCGGATGAAACGATGGGGATCAGTTTTGTTTTTGATCCCTGCCCCAGGTAAGAGGGAAGGTCGAGCGGCAGTCCGGCTCCTGCAAATATGATATCGATCTTTTCCTCAATTGAGGTCCGTACCATGTCGGAGAAATCGCTCAGGACTGACATGATATTTACACCTAGAACACCTTTAGTCATTTCCCTGGCTTTACGGATCTCCTTCCTGAGCCCGTCGATATTGCCCTGGCGATACTTTGTATTGGCAGAGCTCTCAACCAGGCCGATCGCAACCGAGGAGATTACACCAACACCCCCCATGTTAGCCACTGCCGAAGCAAGCCCCGATAAAGAGATCCCTATACCCATTCCGCCCTGGATGATTGGCACAGGTATCTTAAGAGTACCAATATTAAATGACTTCATAAATAATCTTGCGAAACTTCCTAGTAGTTGTCTTTTCGTGGCCGGGCTTCATTTACTGTAAGCTCCCTGTCGTTGACGGACTTACCGTTCAAACCGTCTATGGCTGATTTTGCCTCGGTATTATCTTCCATGATGACAAAGCCAAATCCTTTGCTCCTGCCATTGTACTTATCTGTGATGATCCTGGCAGATTCTACTTCTCCGAACTCGCTGAATAAATCATTCAGATCTTCTTCTGTAACCTTATAATCAAGGTTTCCTACATAAATATTCATAGTTAATAGGTTAAATAATTAATATTAGTCATGGACCGAAGGGTTACTAAAACCTTTCGGTTTTGTGCTTTAGTGATCGATTTAAAAAAGATTGCGATAATTACTAATTGCGCGGAGGGAATTAGGAAAAATTGCGCAGAATCTCAAATCTGATGTGCAAAGGTACATTATTTATTGGTTTAACAAAAATATAAGGTGTTTATTTACAGTCTTATGGTTTGTTTTACCATCTGCGTGAAACAAGAAAGAGCAGACTGCAGGCTGTTGACAAACGTCAGTCCTGTCAAAGTCTGCCATCCATGTTTTGGATCGCCCCTGAAATAATCTGCGGGAATCCGCTTAGTCTGTATTCTGTTTCGTCCGGTACTGGGTGCTATGTGCTGGAGATAGGTGGCAAGCGGTAAATGGAGACGACGGTAAGCCTATGGCATCAGGTAAAGTGCAAAGTTGCATCGATTGTCACATGAAAGTCAAAGAGAAAGGATGGGTCTTTACCGAAGTCGATAAAGAGATGAAGTGACCAGAATGTTGAACTTCCTTTACGGTCATGAGGAGTTCGTTCTACAAATCAGAGGGTTTCTAATAATTTTTTAATCAATTATAACTTTCCGGAAGTATCTCTTCGTTTCATCTTTTATTTCGATAAAATATAACCCGGCAGGCAATCCCGGGTCAATGGAAAAACGAAAGGAATTGAACCCTTTATTTATTCTGCCATTAAAAAGGTTTTGAGTCAGTTTTCCGGTAATATCGATCAGGCTGATGCTGACTTCACCGCTGGCCCTGTTTGAAAAGTCGAGGTGCAATTCCGACCTTACCGGGTTCGGCCAGACCCTTATGTCGCTGACAGAAGGGACGGGCCCGTTAATGCCGGCTATTAGTTCAAGCTGGTAATAATTGATGTTGAAAGCAGGTTGCTTGGCTGTTACTTCCAATATACAGGTTCCTTCAGCAAGGGAGATTTCTGCAGTAAAATTTTCCCAGTTCTGCCATCCGTTCGTTGAGGAATAATCCAGGTAAGCTTCTGTCGAGTCATGAAAGGATAATTTAAGTGTGCCTGGCTCATAGCCGGATATTCTTCCGGTTATTCTGTATATCCCTGAATGCATTACCTCCACGCGGTATTTCATCCAGTCACCCGGCTCGATATACCCCACATTCAATCCCCCTCCTGTATCGAAACAAGGTTCTGTTTGTACGCCTGACATATCGAAATAATTCTCAGCTTCAATTTTTCCCGGAACCTCATTGATCCCGCCGATCCCGCTACCCACCGAATTATGCACGTAATGATCAGCGAAAGCCTCCAGGCCCAGGTTTAAAGAGGATATCCCATTCCCGCTGTAGGATAGGGAAATGTCCTCTCCCTCAATGACCTGTGAGTTCAATTCCAGGTAAAGGATACTCTCATCAATATCTGATATGGTTATTTCATTTATCATGCCCGGTATTGCAGTGTTATCGATCATTACTTCGAATTCTGAATTTTCATGATTCAATGTCGTAACGGCATCGGTGAGGGTGAGTATGATCCGGTCGCCTTCACTGTTGGTTGAAGCAGCGTATGGGAAAAGGGCTTCGCTTGATGTGCCGGCAGGGAATTGCTGAAGTCCGTGCTTGTAATCAAACAGGGGGTCATAAGCATAGTCACCATAATTTACGGGTACCTGGTCCATGTTTTTGGGCCAGGAATGGGTAAGTTGTCCGGAGGGTCCAAAATCACTGAAAAGGACCTCGGCTATGCCGTCGCCCTCCGTCCCGGGATACCACACTGCCAGGAAAGCATCTGAAAATGGTAACAGGTCTCCGATGATCATAGGGCGCCCTGAAACCAGCAGTGCAACGACCGGGATTCCTTTTGCCTTTATCCTGTTTATAAGCAGCAGATCTTCATCATCAAGTGAAATGTCTGTTCTGTCCCCGGCACCTTCGGCATAGGGTGTTTTTTCGCCGATTACCACTACAGCCACATCAGCTGGGTCGTTGTAATCGCCCGAAGGGCTGTACACTACCTCGCTTGTTCCGGCAATTTTCTGTATTCCTTCGAGGATGGTGGTTCCCTCTGTGATATCACCGTTTGAGCCCTGCCACGTTATGGTCCATCCTCCGCATTGCGCACCAAGGTCATCGGCCAGTGAACCGGCAACGAGTATGGTCTGTTCATCTTTTTGCAAAGGGAGCACATCATTTTTGGCATTCAGGACGACAACAGATTCTCTTACTGCCTGCCGGGCGACATCCCTGTGTCCCTGCGAACCGAATGAAGCGGCCAGGGAAGGGTCAGTAAACGGTTCATCAAAGAGGTTCAGTAAAAACTTCTGCTTCAATATCCTCGATACGGCATCATCAATTCTCTCCCCGCTTACCTCGTTGTCTTCCACCAGGCTGACCAGATGTCCAATGAATACCTCATACCTGTCGGGGACCATCACCATGTCAATACCGGCATTTATTGCCCTTTTTATCGCTTCCCGGTAATCTTCATCGAGCTGGTCCACACCTTTCCAGTCGGACACTATGAAACCTTCAAACCCCAGTTCATTTTTTAGGACGTCGGTCAATAAATAATCATGTCCGTGCAGTTTTTCACCGTTCCAGCTATTGTAGGATGCCATGATTGAGCCCACGCCCGATTCAATGGCATCGATATATCCCGCCATATGGATATCACGGAGTACCGTTTCAAAAGCAACTGTATTTCCCTGGTCGGTGCCATCTGTGGTGCCCCCGTCGCCTACATAGTGCTTGGCGCATGCGAGTATGGTTTCGCTGTCACTCAGATCATTGCCCTGCAAACCGGTTACGGATGCCTGTGCCATGATCCCTTGTATTTCGGGTGTTTCCCCAAACCCTTCATAAGTTCTGCCCCATCTCTCATTTCGAGGAACAGCAATGCAAGGGGCAAAAGTCCAGTCGATCCCGGTCGCTGCCACCTCTTTTGCCACAACCTGCCCTGCAACCTCAATGAGTTCCGGGTTCCAGGTACAACCCAGGCCAATATTGTGGGGGAAGATCACGGCGCCATAAACATTGTTATGGCCATGCACGGCATCAATACCGTAAATGATGGGAATCCCGAGGTTGCTCTGAAGAGCCGTTTCCTGGAAGTTATCATACATGTCGGCCCATGCCTGCAGGTTGTTGGGTGAAGGCGATGAACCTCCTCCGCTCAATATGGAACCCAGCCCAAAGGTGGCGATATCATTGATGTTTTCAAGTTCGCTTCGCTCTGCCTGGGCCATCTGTCCTACCTTTTCATCGAGTGTCATCAGGTTCAGGAGGCTGTCCACTTTTTCATCAATCGTGAGCTGGCCCCTTATGCCTGTGTTCATCAGCAAGATCAGGGCCAGTATAACTGTATGTTTCATTTTCATTGGAGTGTTCTTTCTTCAGCAGCTCAATATCTGATTATTCGGGATAATAATGATCATAAATTATTACATCATTATTACATCAACCTGAAACTGGCCCGGATTGCTGATCCGGATATCGCTTTTGCATAAGACAATGATGAATAACAAACAGGCTCAATTCCCCGTTTTTTTTCTATTTTCGGCCTGAAATTAACAGGTAATCATCATTAGAATATCATGAAAAAGATAATCAATTTTACTTCAGTGCTGTTCCTTTTTATTATTCTGCACACCTTTCAGATAAGTTTCGGCCAGTCGGTGCTCACACCGGCTGAACTGCTTGGCCTGAAACGAGGCTACGTCTATGATTTAAAACCCGACGGTACAGAGTTGATCTATTCAGTGCTGACCCCCAGGGGGCCCAATGAAGAGGCGGGTCCGGCACACAGGGAATACTTCAAAATGGATCTGACATCAAATGGATCCGTCCCGCTTTTCGATGAAGACATAAAAGGGAGCTCTCCAAAATATAGTCCCGACGGTTCGTTCATTACGTTTTTATATAAGACGGAAGAGGGGCACACCCAGGTCTGGGCCATGCCTGCTGCCGGAGGTGAAATGATTCAATTGACGAAGGCTGATAACGATGTGAATTATTTCAAATGGCATCCCGACGGACAGGGTATGGCGTACCTTTCCAGGGAACCGAAATCGGAGAGGGAGCTGGAGCTTGAAAAACGGGGGTACGGTTTTATCTTTTACGAGGAAAACCTGAAAAACAACCGGCTTTATACCCTGCGATTCGATGATAATTTTAATCCAACAGCGGAAAAACAATTGCTCCGGGGCACCCATGTATGGAACTTCGGGTTCAGCCCCGACGGAAAGTGGCTCGCTTTCTCAAGTTCGGAGAAGAACCTGATCGATTACCGTTACATGTTCCGCAAGCTTCAGATCCTGGACCTGACGAGCGGTGAAGTTGTTTTTGATGTAGGGAACGAAGGTAAACTTGGCAATTATGTCTTTAATGAGGATGGCACACACCTGGCTTTTGCCTCGGCCCTGAACATCAATGATCATGCGGTAAGCCAGGCGTTCACCTATTCCCTGGAGGATGAAACCATCACAAATCACACACCGGCCAACTACAGGGGCCATATTGAATGGGTGGGATGGAAAGCAAACGATGAGCTGATGTATTATTCGGGTGAAGGGGTTTATCCAAAACTGTACAGCCTTTCACTGAAAAAAGAAAAGCGCTCGGTGATGCTGGATTCCCGGACCTCAGGCATAATTTTCGGCACACCCCTGTTTACGCCTGATCTCGAGCTCTTCGTTTTTACAGGTAATACACCCTACGACCCTTCCAACATTTATACCTGGGACGGAAAGGGAGACCTGAACAAGGTGACAGGCCTGAACCCCCAGCTAAAAGATAAGGTTTTCGGAGAGCAGGAGGTGATCCGTTACGATGCCCGGGACGGCATGGAAATAGAAGGGCTGCTGATCAAACCCGTTGGCTATGAAGAAGGAAAGGAATATCCGCTGGTACTTTATGTTCACGGCGGACCGGAAGCCCATCACAGCAACGGCTGGCTGAGCCGGTACTCGAGGCCAGGGCAGGTGATGGCCGGGAAAGGGTATATGGCAGCTTACATAAACTACCGGGCCAGCACCGGTTACGGTGTTGACTTTGGCATGGAAGGGTTCATGGACCCTGCCGGAAAAGAGTTTGACGACCTGGCAGATGCCATTGATTACCTTGTGGCCGAAAAGGGCGCCGACAAAGAACGGGTTGGCATGGCCGGAGGTTCATACGGCGGATATGCGGCAGCCTGGTTTGCGACCTATTATACCGACTATGTGAAAGCCGTGTGCATGTTCGTGGGTATCAGCAATGTGATCAGCAAGCGCGGTACCACCGATATTCCCTGGGAAGAGATGCTCGTACACAGCGGCAAGCCCCTGGAAGAGCAGTGGCAGATGAATTTGGAACGGAGCCCTGTTTACCATGCCCATAAAAGCAAAACGGCAACCCTGATCGTTGGCGGGGCTGATGACCCCCGGGTGCATCCTTCACAAAGCCTGGAACTGTACCGCCGCATGAAAATGAATGATCACCCTGCCGTACGGCTGGTCCAATACCCCGGCGAGGGGCACGGCAACCGGAAGCAGGTGGGCCAGATCGATGTCGTGTACCGCCAGATCAACTGGTTCGACTGGTATGTTAAGGATGGAAAGCCGCTGGACGGTCCCATGCCGCCACTGGACATCAGTGATGAATACGGGCTGGATTGGGAGTACTAGGCCTAAGGTTTTCCCGTCATCTTTTGAGGTTTGATCATCCTTTCGGGCGAAAGGATCATATCGAGCTCTTCTTTGGAAAGCAGTCCTTTTTCAATGCACAATTCGTACACCCCTTTGTTCGTTTCAAGAGCCTCTTTAGCCAATGCGGATGATATTTCATATCCCAGCACAGGATTAAGGGCAGTAACGATCCCTATGCTATTCTGCACCATTTTCAGGCAGATCTCCCTGTTGGCGGTGATGCCGTCGATACAGCGGTGTTTCAGGGTCAGCATTCCTGATTTCAGCATTTCGGTAGATTCGAGTATGCTCTGTACGATCACCGGTTCCATCACATTGAGCTCGAGCTGGCCTGCTTCGGCGGCAAGGGTGACAGTGAGATCGTTGCCTATCACTTTAAATGCGATCTGGTTTACAACTTCAGGGATCACAGGGTTTACCTTCCCGGGCATGATGGATGAGCCCGGTTGCATAGGGGGAAGGTTGATCTCATTGATACCTGCCCGGGGCCCTGACGAAAGCAATCTCAGGTCGTTCGAGATCTTGGAAAGCTTTACTGCAAGTCTCTTGATTGCTGATGAATACATCACAAAGGAACCTGTGTCCTGTGTTGCCTCCACCAGGTTATATGCATTTCGGATGTCAAGGCCTGTGATCTTTCTGAGGTGGTGAACAACTTTATCGGCATATTCCGGATCCGAATTGATGCCTGTGCCAATAGCCGTTGCCCCCATATTCACCTCCAGGAACAGACGGGCATTCTCTTCCAGTCGCTCCACCTCCTCTTCAAGGGTTGTTGCCCATGCGCTGAACTCCTGGCCAAGGGTCATGGGAACAGCATCCTGCAACTGCGTTCTCCCCATTTTTATAACATCAGCAAACTCCTCGCCCTTTTTGGTGAAGGATTCGATAAGCTGTTTGAGCGTCTCTATCAGTTTTTGATTGTTGTTGTAAAGTGCGATTTTGATGGCAGAGGGGTATGCATCGTTTGTCGACTGGCTGAGGTTCACATGGTTGTTAGGGTGACAGAATTCATACTCCCCCTTTTCTTTTCCAAGGATCTCAAGTGCCCGGTTTGCAATTACCTCGTTGGCATTCATGTTGGTGGAGGTACCGGCGCCCCCCTGGATCATGTCCACAACAAAATGATACTGGTATTTTCCATTTTTTATCTCGATACAGGCAAGGATGATAGCCGATGCAATCCCGTCATCCAACAGTCCCAGTTCCTGGTTGGCGCGGGTTGCCGCCATCTTCACGATTGCCAGTGCCTCCACAAGTTCGGGGTAGAAATTAAGCGAGACACCGCTAATATTGAAGTTTTCCATCCCCCGTAACGTCTGTATGCCATAATACGCCTCTTTGGGTATGTTCCGGTATCCAAGAAGATCATACTCCTCACGTGTTTCACCTGCTTCATACTGTGCAGCAACGTTCACCGCACGGTTGTTTGCATGCCTCATCCGGCGGGAAATGACCCGTGCCACATTGGACATGATCTTCAATGCAACTTCACCGTTCAGCAGGAAAAAATCCTTGCGGACCCTCAATACGTGTGTAGTCTCCGTAACCCTTGCGGTGGTGGAGTGTTTGCTGTCGGTCGACCAACTGCCTTCACCCAGGAAATCCCCTTTCTTGAAATAGGAAAGACGCTTTTCCTCACCATATACATTGGATTTGAAGAGCTCAACCTCTCCCTTGTAAATAAGAAAAAGGTCTTTACGCGGACCGTTCTCTTCGAACAAAAGATCACCTGCATTGTAGCTTTCTTCGACGATGTGTTCGGAGAGCTTTTTCAGTTCATCTTCTGTTAGTCCTTTAAATAACTCTATCTCTTTTATAAACTGCTGTATGTCTGTGTTTTCCATAAGATCAAATTGAATATTACCGGGAGCCAAAGATAAATAAAATGGGACCTTTGGCGGCTGCTGATGCTTTTCCTGAGAATTAACCGGATGTTCTCTGCGTGAAACAATAATCAGTTTGCAGAATAGCTATCAGGATTTTATTCCACGCAATGGCTGGAAAGACGGAAGTACATTACTCAGCCCAGGAGAAGCAGGTGCCTACCGCTGTAACATCTTAATGCTCAATCCCTTTTGTGTCGACCACCCCTCTTTGTCGGTCAGGCTTATGAAGAAATGATAATCACCCTCGTCAAACAAGCCATCATTGTTCCCCTCAGGGATTGAAATAGCAATACCGGTTTCAAACTCCGTGAGACCTCCGGGAATATCATAATCGTCGATGAAGGTGAACGGGTTGACCGGGTCTTTGATTGGGTCAAGATTACATTCCGTGACTTCTGTACTGTGCGAATGATGGTCGAAATTATGATGGATCTCTATGCTGTATGATCCCAGCTCTGTATTGTCGGAGAACAGTACCTTGAGGTTAAAACTCTCCCCAAAGTGCAATGTATCGCAATTCACGGGGAATGCATCCTGGATAGTTAAATCAATCACCGGTTTTTCTGTGTCAACATCTTCATCCTTTTTACATGAGACGAACACCAATGGTAATACCGTGAAGATGAATAAGATTCTGGCGAGTTTCATACGTTTTGGTTTTTTTGGGCAGGCCAGTCAACCGGCCTGCCCGTTTTCTAATCAAATCAATAATTAATCACGATTGGATAATGTGTGGAAAATGTCCAGTTTCCACCAAAAGCATCCTTACATTTCACTAAAATGTAGTAATTATCAGATTGCCATGCAATATCACCCGTGATCTCTTTCGGCTCGATGTTGTTGTCGAAATTGGCCCCAACAGCCAGGCTTGCCGAAAAATTGTGAGTTGTGGGACTGTCGAAGTCATGAGTATGCAACAAGGTGATGGTGTTGGTAGCATTTACCTCCTCATCGGTTAGGTTCTGGCCTTCCCTCACCAGGCCTATGTACATGCCGCCTAAAGCTTTATCATCGCTCACCGTACCCGAGATACTGATAGTTTCACCATTGTTGAAAACCTGGTTGTTTGAAGGTGCGCTTGAGACGGTGATTTCAGGGGCAACATTATCATCCGGATACTTTATTTCCAATTCTTCCTCAACATAGGATTGCTGTCCTTCCATATCGATTACAGCAAAATGGAAATGATAATGACCGGTATCAGCAGTTGCCGGAATATCAATATGTTTGTGAAAGGTTGTGTTTTTCAGACCTGAAAACTCTGTATACATGGTGTCAACTTCCCATTCATCCTCATCCAAAATTATCGTGATGCTTTTTCCATGTTCGCCTTCTGGATGGATCTCTATCATAACCTTATCGATTGTTCCTTCTGCTACAATATCGGCCTCAATATGCAATTCACTTCCCGTAATACCGATTTTGTTGTTATCATATCCCAGTTCCGTAAGGTTGATTGTAGGTTGGGGAACATCTTCATCCTCTTTTTTACATGAATACAGGGCCAGGCCCGCAATAAATATAATAGCGATTAAATTGATCTTTCTTTTCATCTTTTTGTCTTTTAAAATTTTTACTTGATTTACTTATTCATTTTTACTGAAAACGGGACGGAGACATTTACAATGAAATTCCGGCCCGGTTCGGGTACGTTTATCAGCCTGTAGTAGCTGGTGTGATTAAAATATTTAGTGTTTAATAGGTTCTGAACCTGCATTGAGACAAATATCCTTTGATCTTTAATTTTGATACCGCCACCCAGCCCCAGGTTGATAACCTGGTACCCGGGAGTGGTTTCTTCCGGGGGCACTATGTTGTTCTGGGCGGCAGTGAGCCTGTAATCAAAAGAGAAATAAGCATCCTCAATGAAATTCAGCCTTTGTTTTTGAAGTTTAAGATTGAGAATAGCTGAAGCCGGAGGTGAGAATGGCAGGGTAAAGCCCTTTTTCACGCCCGAAAGCTGTTCTGAATAAACATATTCGCCGATAATACCCAGCTGAAGGAACTCAAACACCTCGTAATGTGCATGTATCTCAGCCCCATACCGGAACACCTTGCTTTGCGTGTACTCGTGTATCTGGTTTCCGTTCCCGTAGAGCCTGTCGAACTCAGAGGTAGGGTTAAGATAGATGTAATTGGTAAAATAGTTCACGAAAGGAGTAGTTCCTATTGCAAACTTCATGGAGGTATATTCAATCCCTAAATCAAGCTGGTAGGATATTTCGGGTGACAGGTCCGGATCACCGATCTCATAACTGAACCGGTGGTAGTTGACCCCGTTTGCCGCCAGCTCTTTGGCTATGGGCATCCGGAAACTTTTACCGATGTTTGATTTGATCATCCATCTTCCGGAATTATAAGTATATCCTGCCGACCATGAAACATTCGAAAACCTGCGATTGATGTATTCTGCCCTTTGCAGGTTCTCCATGGTTGTATCCCCATTTTCTATCACCGGCGATGGGAACCAGTCGTAGTATTCTGACGTCCTTATGTTTCCGTAATCATAACGGATACCGGCCGATACAACACTTTTTGCTGACAGGTTATACCTGGCAAAGGCAAATCCACCCAGGTTTACCTGGTCGAAGGCAGGTATGATGAAGCCCCTCCCGTCTATCCTGTTGTCCTGATACTCGCTGGAAAGCCCTGCTCTCAATTCGGTTTTCTCCGTTAGCTGGTATAAAAGCCGAAGGTTTGCCGAGTACACATGCTTTTCAAACTGCCTTTCAAGGTCAGGGTCGAAGTACAACGTATCGGGAAAGACTGGAGGCATATAGCCATGGCTTACATACTGGCTCCACTCCTGCCTGAAATTACGCTGGTAACCCAGGTCAATTTCAAGTTTTGTAAGATCCCAGTTGTACTGGCTGGTACTAATAACCTTGAAATGATTGACAGTGTGATAAGGGTAATTAATATCCCTGTTCGACTTATCATGCAATTCTGCATCGACATTCCGGGGTTCCAGGCCGTGGGCATTGGCAAAAAAACCATTCTTTTTGTTTATGTAGCTTAGATAAAATTTGCTTTGAAACCTGTTTTGCAAAATACCGAAGTCTAAATGCAGGTTTCTATCCTTCCCGGCGGTATTCCTTAAATAGTTGTTATTCAATGGGGCACGGTAGGAATAGATATCTATGCTGTCGGCAGGGACTTTGTAGTCGCCATAGTTCAGGATAGTTGCACGGGCATTGGCATAGAACCAGTTTTTCCGGGCAAAAAGTAAAACTGATCCTCCCAGCAGACCATTGTTCGTTTTAGCTGTCAGGTCCACTGTCCCTCCAAAGGTATTTTTCGCAGGCAGGTTCCGGTTCTTCATATCGATCACCCCGCCAATGGCATCAGATCCATACATAAGTGAAGCCGGTCCCTTGATCACTTCAACGTGGTCGACTGCGTACTGGTCAATTTCCAGGCCATGGTCCAATCCCCACTGCTGGGCTTCATGTTTGATGCTATTTTCGATCACGACCACCCGGTTAAAGCCAAGTCCGCGGATAACCGGCTTTGACTGATCTGAACCAATACTAAGGGCCGATACCCCTGGCAGCCTCTCAAGGGAGGTCATGAGGCTTCCACCCATATTTTGCCTCAGGTAAACATCATTTACGATCTCAATGTTGAGCGATTCCTCCTTTTTCCGGTAATCCACATAATTACCTGCCACCACAACCTCATTCAGACTAACAGTCTTCTGTTTCAACCGGGCAGTATAGGTCATATTGCCCTCGATCATCAAGGTATCGAACAGGGTAAGATATCCGATGAAAGACACTTCGATGGTGTAGCTGCCCTCAGTCAGGTTGCGGATAACAAAATTACCTTCCTCATCTGTAACGGTTCCGGCTGCTTCCGGATATAACATAACAGACGCCCCGGTCAGGGTCATGTTTTTCTCGTCAACCACCTGACCACTAAGCACGTAAGATGCCTGTCCGAAAGACAGAACATAAAGAATATTCATGCATACCAGAAGCATGAAATATTTGCTCATATTTAGACTGATTAGATTATTCCACCTGAGAAATTAGATGTCTCTTCACGAAATGAAGGCAGGCGGGGCGCGGGGAGTTTTGGTTGATTTAGGTTGCGGGAAGGCCAGATCAATAACAAGCGCTTCTAAAGAGCAATGTATCAAAGGCGTGAATGGCCTGAAAAGAAAGGCTTCTGGCAGATCTTTTACAGGAAACTGATATTCACAGATCGGGCAATGTTCATCATCTTGCGATTCAAATTTCATTCCCGGCAATGAGGTACTCTCTGTTGCCTCAACCTTACAACACTGGTGTTCGATACACGAACCGGGGGATTGATGCCATATAACGTGAACCGGTTGGAATACAACTGGAAAGATGAAGATCCCAACAAGTACTATGGCGATATGATTCTTTAACCAATACACCGGTTTCATGGTGCAAAGGTATGTTAATTAAATCAATCAGTTAGGTTTAAGCCAGGGTTATTTTATTCAGGATACCTTTGTGCCGGAACGCACCCCCTTTGGATGGATGACAGCTATGGCAACAGTTAGGAAAAGATTGCACGAAGTAAGTAATGTCTTCCATGATTCTATCTCTTTAATCTTTTAAATAAATGATCAGTCTCCGCGCTCTTTGCGTCTTCACCTCTGCGCTCTTTGCGAGAAACAACATCAACCAAATCATAAAATAGCAATCAGCATTTTATTCCACGCAAAGCCCGCAGAGAATATCATGCAAAGACCAATGGCTATGGGGCTCAGATTGACTCGCTGCTGGATCAATTCCAATTGGTAGGATGCGAAGAACGGTTCACCGTTCAGCCCACGGATATGAACCCTTTAGGATTCTTTGAAGGTCCCGAACCTTATCAGTTTCCAATTCCTGGCAAACTATTCCCATTTTTTAATAACAAGGTTTTTAAATTTGTAAAATAAATGGGTAGAAAAATCAACTGGGGCATCATCGGTCCGGGAAGGACCGGGCAATCAGAAATGAGGTTAAAGAATGTAATTAAAGCATATTATGGATAAAAAAAGGGCAGGCCACCTTGAAGGGTTTGCATCGATTTTAACAAATGTTCTTCTGTTTGCCTTAAAAATTTGGGCAGGGGTAGTATCCAACTCAGTTGCACTGATTGCTGATGCATGGCATTCTTTGTCCGATTCCCTAAGTTCCATTGTGGTCATTGTGGCATCCAGGCTGGCAGCCAAAAAGCCGGATAAAGAGCACCCTTTCGGACACGGAAGATGGGAACTGATAGCAGCCATCTTGATCGGTTTTATTCTTGCTGCCATTGCTTACGACATTCTCGTAGATTCCATAAGAAAACTGTCGGATCAAGAAAGTGCTGAATTCGGCCTGGTTGCCATTGTTGTAATAGTTGTTTCAATCATCCTCAACGAAGGGTTGACGCAATATGCTTTTTACCTGGGCAGAAGGAGTGAAAGCATGACTGTGAAAGCCGATGCATGGCACCACAGGACTGATGCCATATCTTCCGTAGTGGTTTTGATTGGTATATTCTTAAATCAATATTTCTGGTGGATAGACAGTGTGTTGGGAATCATCATTGCTTTGTTGATCTTTTACGTGGTATATGATATAATCAGAAAGGCAGCCAATAAATTGCTGGGAGAGAAACCTTCCGCCGAACTGATCGGAAAAATAGAATCAATTATAAGTGATCACAGTCGATCAGACGTACAACCCCATCATTACCATTTTCATAATTATATAAACCATAAGGAGCTGACCTTTCACATAAAACTTGACCCGGGAATGACGATCATGGAGGGGCACGAACTGGCCACCAAAATTGAAAACAGTATTTTTGATAAGCTGAACATCCACGCCACAATCCACCTCGAACCAGAGTCGGTAACACATCGTTTTGATTGAGATGTCAGTGTTGTATATCTCGTTTAAGAGATTGCACGATATCAGCCATCCTTCGAACGCTTGTGCTAAAGCTTCCTCCGGTGGCCATAGCCTTTGGCGGAGGCCTCAGCGTCGGCACAATGTCGCGCTATCGTGCAATCTCCTAAATCGCGCAATCAATAAGCCCCAACCATCAGCACTGCTTTTTCTCCCACTCCTTGCATAAGGCTCCTGATCTTCTTATCTTTATGTTTGCTAAGGACCAGGTCGACAACCGGGAAGAAGACCGCCGCAATCTTTTTTTTATTTCTAATACCCATCTATGATCCGTACCCTCATAGTTGACGATGAAGCCAACAACCGGCGAAACCTGCGGGAACTGTTGGAAAACCACTTTCCCAATATGGAAGTGGTTGGTGACGCAGATGGGGTAACGACAGGGCTGGAAGCCATTATAAAAAACTCCCCCGAGCTGGTACTGCTTGATATCCGGTTAAAGGATGGGGATGCTTTTGACCTGCTGAACGAACTCGGGCAGATCACGTTCAAGATCATCTTTATCACCGCTTACGAAGAATACGCGTTGAAAGCCATCAAGTTCAGCGCCCTCGACTACCTGTTGAAACCGGTCAGGCTGGAAGACCTGAGAGAGGCAATAGCAAAGGCCGAAAGCCAGATCCTGAAGGAGTTGAACCTTCAGCTCGCGGAATTGTCGAACAATCTTCAACCTTCACAGAGCAAGCGTATTGTCTTACGGACCGCCGATAAGCTTCATTTCATCCCGGTCACGGAGATCATGCGCTGTGAGGCCGACAGAAATTACACCACCTTTTTTCTTGCCGAAAGCAGGAAGATCGTTGTTTCAGGAACAATGAGGGAGTACGAGGACATACTGTCTGAACAGGGATTTTACAGGCTGCATAAGTCGCACATTGTCAACCTTTCGTTTATCCAGAGCTACGAAAAGGCCGATGGCGGGACGGTTATCCTCACCGACGGCACCCACGTTCCGGTGGCTATGAGAAAGAAAAACCAGCTGATCGAGCTTTTCAATAAATTGTAAACGAGATTCAAGAGGTTATGCCATGGACAGTTTCGGGTATATGGAACGAAGCAATCATTCGAATATCGCGCAATCGTACAATCTCCTACATCGCGCAATCATTCTGCCATCCCTCCGGGATTCTTTTGGATGATGAGGTTTTTCCGTTCCATTACCGGTCTTTCGTCCCTGCCGGGACTTCATTGAGTGGGCAATTTGTCTTTAATCAAAAACAGAACCGTCATAGTAAAAAGTCGCCGAAGGTGACGACACACCGGTAGCTACGGAGCGGGCATATCTATTATCCCGGGAAACTCCGTAGGAGTGGCAGAATATAATTGTCAATTGCCTGCCCCGGTGGAGGCAGGGGTCAAATGTGAAATTGTCAATTCTTGATTTTTTTTTTGCTTATCGACAGGTATTATTTGGCTCTTCGCCGATAAATGGAAAAGTATCTTATATGAGAAAATACATTGAAAATATGCTGGTGATTCTTAAACTCATTAAACTAATTGCTTATCTTTGGCGTTAGTAACGTACTACGTTATTATGATACAGTCCTTTGGCTCGAAAGAAACCGAAAAAGTCTGGAATGGTATCAGGTCGTTGAAACTACCTGTTGAGATACAAGGTATTGCAAGGCGGAAGCTCAGAATGATCAATAACTCGATCGATATCAATGATCTTCGGATACCTCCTTCGAACCACCTGGAAAAGCTAAAGGGCGATAAAGAAAATTACTATAGCATAAGGATCAACGATCAATGGCGGATCATCTTTATCTATGAAAACGGAAATGCTTTTGAAGTAACTATTATCGATTATCATTAAACAGGAAATAGAAATGCAGAAATTAAGAAACATACATCCGGGCGAGGTTTTATTGGAGGAATTCCTTGTTCCCCTCAACATATCTGCGTACAGGCTGTCGAAAGACCTGAAAATCCCACAAACCCGAATTAGCCAGATACTTAAAGGCAGAAGAAGGATTACCGCTGATACAGCCCTGAGGTTGAGCAATTATTTCGGGAACTCAGCCAAGTTTTGGCTTGGTTTGCAGGATGACTTTGATTTAGAGGAAGAGTACGAGGAAAAAGGTGATGAACTGAATTCAATAAAGAAATATTCTGATAAAATAGCCTGAGAAATCAGAAAGATTACACGATGTAAAAGATTACACGACGTAGAAGATTGAGCGAAATCAGCCACCCCTCGGAAATTGAATATCGTGTAATCTCCTACACCGCGCAATCTAACCGGCTGTTCTATCAGCATTCCCAATGTGACCAGGCTTGCATGAAGCCCCTCATTTTTCATATCTTTAGTTATCCATTCAGACGGAGCCAGGTGATGCCAAAATCAATCTTTTTTGTTTTCTTTCTACTGTTACCATTATCATTTTCCGGACAGACCTTTATGGAACTAACGGCTATCAATGTTGACAGCCTGAATGGTCTTTTGCCTGAATTAGAAGACGAAGATAAAATCGATGCACTGAACACCATGGCATTCCGTCTTTGTCACGTGTATCCGGACAGCGCCATTTCATTGGCCCGTCAAACAATTGAACTGTCTGAAAAACTGGGATACCGGAAGGGTGAGGCCACAGGGTACTTCAACCTGGGGAATGGCTATTTCTTTCTGGATAGTATCAGGGAATCAGTGGTGAATTATTTAATTGCAGTCAGGATTTTTGAAGATGTTGAGGCCTGCCTGGAAAAGGGACTCACTTACGACAGGCTTTCACTGTTAAACTGGCGGGCAGGGAGACTGGAAAAAGCATTGGAACAGGAGAAAGAACTGTATTACATTACAGATAAAATAGCTGATCAGCGTTTTAAAATCGGTGCAATGTATACCGTAAGTCAATATTATACTTTGCTACATCAATTTGATTCGGCCGACCGATGGCTGGACCAGGCATTGAATTTATTACAAAAGAAACCTGATACAAGTCAGCTTTCTACGATATACTTATACAAAGGTTATAATGCTAACAGGAATTATGCTTATTTGATAAACAAGGTAAAGAAGGATTCACTGAATAAACTTATCCAAAAAAGCATTGACTGGAATTTAAAATATATTGAACTGGATAAATCCTTTGATTTTGGTGATGATTTCAACCCTGGTATCTATAATAATATAGCCAATGCTTACCTGCGACTAAACACAAGGGAAGATGCAAAGACCGCTTTGAACTATTTATATAAAGCAAAGCATGCTGTTGACACCTCGGTTGGTAGAAATTGGCTGACATTGTTGATTTATAGAAAATTAGGAAAGCTTAAAGCAGATTCCGGTGATTATCCGGCTGCCATTAAAATATATATGGATGGGATAAAAAAAGCAAAGGAAGACCGGGAAAAACAAGTAATTAATGATCCTGAAGTCAGAGAGCCATTTTATTTAAGTATTACCCGTGATTATTATTATGCCGAAGCGATAAACTGGATGTACTATGCAGTTTATGATGCATTCAGGAAGCTTGGAGATTATGAAAGAGCTCTTGAATATTATGTACTAAAAGAAAAAGCAAAAGAAAATATTTTCCTTGAAGACAACAAAAACCTGATCGCCGTTCTCGAAGCTGAATACGAGAACGAGAAAA